>CAZVYY010000031.1:0-44295 GCA_964630775.1 uncultured Pirellulales bacterium
CCTGTCGTCCAAATGTAGTCCAAGCCCAGTCTGGAACTAACCTGGAACTATTTCGGTTCTATCCTGGAACCAGTATGGTTCTATTTTTAGACTACAAAATGCAGCCTTAAATCTATTGTTTATAAGCACTTATAGTCAGAAGGTCTATATGGCATGCAAGAGGTCGTGAGTTCGAATCTCATTGGCTCCATTGATGTAACCACTTGAAAAAGAAGGAATTACGAAAACAAGCCAATATATGCCTTGAATGCCTTGAATCCGTTTTATGACACTTGGAGGATTTTTGGACATAAAATATATTTCTATCGGTAAGACTATGATCATATTGGCAATGTGATCACAATCAATCCAGGGGGCGGATACGCCTGGACCTATGGTTATGACAATATTTACCAGGTCACCTCGGCTGATCAGGGGAGTGCCACAAATCGTTCTGTTGACTTCAGTTATGACAGCGTGTACAATCGTACCTCATGGTATGACACGCAGGGTAATATAAGTGTTATGTATGGTAAAAATTCGATGAACCAGTATACCCAGGCGGGCATGGATTCAGTCAATTATGACAACCGCGGTAATGTGACCAGTACTAAATATACAATGTATTCATGAGCTATGACTGTGAAAACCGGATGACCAGTGCGGGTTCGGATGGCAACTGGCTGACGGAGGATGTCGGTTTTTCGACCGATTTGTATGGCAATGCTTATAGTCTGATTGGTAATTTTTATATGTTTACTGCCCGTCGGTGGGACGATATTGCTGGCTTGTACTATTATCGTTTCCGTGATTATAGTCCGACTTTGTGAACGAAAAAAACTGCAACAGTCATGGCCCAGGAAGACATTATTATGCAGCACATAACCGAAATTCCGAAGTTGAACCCCCGACCTGCGGATGGGCATAAGGGGTTGTTTGGCAAGATTCTGATTGTCGGCGGGTCGGTGGGATTTTCGGGGGCGCCGGCCCTGGCGGGCAGGGCAGCCCTGCGCAGCGGGGCGGGTCTGGTGCGTGTGGCCGTGCCGGAGCCGATTCTGCCGGTGGTGGCTTCGCTGGAACCCTGCTATACGACGATTCCACTGGCTGCGGAGGTGGATGGGCGAATAGCCTCGGAGGCAGCGGGAATGGTTCTTCGGCAGGCCGGGCAGAATGATGTGACGGCCTTTGGTCCGGGGGCAGGGCTTGGGCCGGGGGTGTCGGATGTCCTGATGGAACTTATTCAAATGGATGAGTTACGTCTTGTTGTGGATGCAGATGGTCTGAATACTCTGGCCGGACTGGGCAAAGGCTGGGTGCAGAAGAAAAAGGCATCGATGATATTGACCCCGCACCCCGGCGAGATGGCCAGGCTGTGGAAGTCCCTGTTCCGCAAGGCAATTCCGGAGAGTCGTACCGAACAGGCTATAGCAGTTGCCAATGCAGTCGAGAGTATCCTTGTTTTAAAAGGAGCCGGAACCGTCGTAACCGATGGCAAGCGGGTCTATGTTAATACCACCGGTAATCCCGGCATGGCGACGGCGGGGGCGGGGGATGTGCTGACCGGGGTCATTGCGGCTTTGGCCGGCCAGCACTTAAGTGATTTTGATGCAGCAGTTCTGGGGGTGTATCTACATGGCCTGGCGGGGGACATCGCAGCACAGGATACAGGTCAAATCAGCCTGATGGCAGCCGACATAATTGAGGGATTGCCCAAAGCGTTCCTGAAAACAGAGCGGTCCTGAAAAATAAAACTGTGTTGGGGCTGTTTTCCAGCAACAAAAGTCAACCAGGGATAGTCTATTTATATAAAAATGCGGCAGCCGTGCTGTTTGGATAAGAACAAACGAGATTTAAAACTGTAGAACTACACAGGGATAATCTGTGTGTGAGTTATCAGTAAAGAATTTTTGCCCCAAATCCATTGAAAGTGCAATTTCAGACAGGAATTGTTTGACGGGTTTAAACCCATAACATAATATGTATCATTTACAGCTCCAGCTTGTAATACACAATAAAGCGGCTGACGCCGGAGCCTGTTGGATTGATGGAAGTTGTTTTGCAACAATAAGTTAATATATTTGTAATGCAGGAGAATCCTTTGCAGGGCTGTAAAGGTCTCATAATCAGGATGTGTTTGCTGACAGGTTTGGCCTGCCCAGCTTGTTTTGCGCAGAGTGCCGAGGAAGATCTGTTTATTGATAATCTCAATGAAGTGATTATCGAAAACGAAAATGCCCGGCAATTACGGATATACAGCGATGCCCTGATGCAGGGGGTCAGCGATACCATCCGCCTGGATGCGGCGATGGGGCTTCTGATCCGCAAAGACAAGGAGTCTCGTGATGTGCTTATTGAGGCTCTTGGGGCCAGGGAGAATATTCCGGCTCGGATGGCGGTTTGTCGGGCCCTGATTAAGGGGCGCAGTCTTGGGGCGGCTGCCGGCTCGCTGGATATGTTTCTGCCGCTCTTAATCGATACGTTGAAAAGTACCGATGTTGCACTGGCCCGCCTTGGAGCTGAAGCACTTCTGGTGTATCGGTTTGATCAGGTTGGTACTCCGCTGTTTGACCTGGTCAGTTCGACGACTGCCGATAAACAGGCCCGTTTAAGCGGAATTTATGCCCTCCAGCTTCGTACGGAGCCTGAAGCCCTTCGGTATTTGATTCAATTGCTCAACGATAGCGACCCTGAAATTGTTCGAGGGGCGGAACTGGCGCTGCAGGAAGTGTTTGGCGTACCGGTTGGGACGGGTAAACAAGTCTGGGAAAAAATCCTCCAGGAAATCAATCAGAAAGATCCCGCGGACATTCGTCGGGAACGTCTGTTGCGTCAGGAGACCCGTCTTCGTGAGGTTCAGGCGGAACGTGACCGCTGGCAGAAATTGTACCTGACTGCTCTCGATAAGGAATTTGAGCTGGTTGAAGCTGCGACCAAGACCACGTATTTACTGGATAAGCTGAGTTCGGATTTGCCTGCCATTCGCCTGTGGGCTTTGGATAAAGTCCAGCGATTTCAAACAGAAGCTGCGGCTGGATTGCGTGACAGACTTTTGCAGATGTTGGCCGATGAAAACCGTCAGGTCAGGCTTGCCACTGCGAAAGTCTGGAGTACGATGAGTGCGCTGAATCCCGCTGAAAGGCTGATGGAACGTTATAAAGAGGAAACAGATCCGCAGGTGGCCGTGGCGCTTTTTGAAGCCCTTGGTGAGGCCTGTTTTTTTGCCTTTTCGCCGGGTTCGAGGGTGATTTTATCACCTGAATTCAAGACCCAGACGATGCTGATTGCCGACAGCTATGCCTCGAAAGATGACCCCGAAATGGCTAAAAAGGGTGCCGAGGTCTTGCGTAAGCTGCTGGAACTTGATGGGCTGACTCCAAAAGAAGCAACCAAATACCTTGAGACTATCCGAACTCGGTACCTGCTGGAGACGGACAAAAAAGGTCCGGTTCGTGGGGATTTACTGGCCATCATGGCCCGTTTGTGCAAACAGGGTAGTCAAAATACAATAGCAGTAAAACTGTATCGACAAATATTTGAAGATGTTTTGCGTAATCGCGATGAAAACAGTCTTGTTCGACAGGCCGCAGCATCAGGGATGGTCAATGTTGATCCAACGGCTGCGATGAAATTATTCCGAGAATTGAACATCAATATGGACAGCAGTCCCACGGTTCGATTGATTATGATTTATCTGGCCGGACAAAGCGGGACGATTGAAGATTTGACCTGGTTGACAGGCCAATTGGGTTCGAATGGTGAGGGAGAGCTGGCTTGGACGGCCATCATTGATGTATTGAAGCGGCAGGATGCAAAGGTGGTAGCTGACTGGTCGGTTCGTCTTGAGCAGAATCCGTCGGTGGGGGACCAGATACGTGAAGTTTTGGAATTGGCTGAGCAGAAAGCCGAGGCCCAGAAAGAAGGGGCTTTGTTGTGCGATTTGCAGGTTCGGCTGCTGAAATGGCATCTTGGGAAGGGGTCTTATGAACATGTTGCCGCATATCGCGAAAAGCTTGTGCTTAATAATACCGCGAGTATTGAGGTTAAGAAGAGTGCCATCTTTCAAACGAATGCTTATGCAGTGGAAGCTTATCTGCAATTGCGGCAATATACAAAAACTGCCGACGTTATCAGCGGGATGCTGCGTGAGAATACGTTGAACGATAAATCTGAAATATTAGATATGATCAATGCCTATTTTCTTTCTGAAAAGATTGCTGCAGAAGACAAATCAAGTCTTCTTAATTCCCTATTTGAAATATCCATTACTGCTCAGCAACGCTGGTGGCAAGATAAAATAGAGCAATGGAGAGGGATGATAGCTTTAAAGGCGGCTTAATTTTTTTATGGCAATGTTTGATTTACGTACAAAGTCATATTCAAAATCCTTCGCTTGGCGTGTCACTATCTTTGCAGGTGAAGTTTTTATATTCAATATAAGAGGTATCCGAGCTGCAATCAGGTGTATATTGACATAAAAAATAATAATTTTTGATGTTTTTACGATTTTTCTGATTGCAGTTCTGCGATCAGGTTTATATACTCTTTCCTTTACCATAGAGGCGGCGCAGGGAGTCCCTGTTTCCATTGCGGCCCAGCGAGGCGGCAGGATGGATTGTGTCGTTTTCTGAAGCGGGACCAGGTCAGCATGGTCTGTGACCGGCCTGCTCGTATGATCTTGATGTGAGTTGCTGCTGTAGCTCAGCCGGTAGAGCGCGTCCTTGGTAAGGACGAGGTCATGGGTTCAAATCCCATCAGCAGCTAAAGTAAATTGGCGTGTCCGAGCGGGTCTGTGAGGCCATGAAGATATCGCTCGGAATAACGAAAAAGTAAAAAAACGAATATTAGAACATTGTAACCAGAACCAGGAATATCAGGAGGTTATTAACAGATGGCTAAAGACGTATTTGTAAGAAAGAAACCTCACGTAAACGTCGGAACGATTGGTCACGTGGACCATGGCAAAACAACGCTGACTGCTGCGATCACGAAAGTGGCCAGTCTGATGGGCTTGTCGAAGTTTAAATCTTATGATGATATCGCCAAGGCGTCCGAATCACAGGGCCGCCGCGATGATTCCAAGATTTTAACCATTGCGACTGCTCACGTGGAATATGAATCCGATACGCGTCACTATGCACACGTCGATTGCCCCGGTCACGCCGACTATGTGAAGAACATGATTACCGGCGCCGCCCAGATGGACGGTGCGATTCTGGTGATCAGTGCTTATGACGGCCCGATGCCTCAGACCCGCGAACACATCCTGCTGGCTCGTCAGGTTAACGTGCCCAAGATTGTGGTCTTCCTGAACAAAGTCGATCTGGTCGATGACCCGGAACTGATTGACCTGGTGGAAATGGAAGTTCGCGACCTGCTGAACAAGTACAACTTCCCCGGCGACGATACCCCGATTGTCCGCGGTTCCGCCGTGAAGGCCATGAAGGCCGAAACCGCCGATGACCCGGCCTGCGAGCCCCTCAAGCAGCTTCTGAAGGTTCTTGACGATTATGTTCCGGTTCCGGAACGTGAGGTTGACAAGCCTTTCCTGATGCCGATTGAAGACGTGTTCAGCATTAAAGGCCGCGGTACCGTGGGTACCGGCCGTATCGAGCGTGGTATAGTCAAAGTCGGCGACGAAGTCGAAGTCATCGGCCTGGTGGAAGACATCCGCAAGACGACGGTAACCGGCGTAGAAATGTTCAACAAGACGCTGAATGAAGGTCAGGCCGGCGACAACGTCGGCGTGCTGCTGCGTGGTGTTGAAAAGAAAGACCTCGAACGCGGTATGGTTCTTGCCAAGCCCGGTTCGATTACTCCGCATACCAAGTTCATCGGCGAAGTGTACGTGCTGACCAAGGAAGAAGGCGGTCGTCATACCCCGTTCTTCCCCGGCTATCGTCCGCAGTTCTTCTTCCGGACAACCGACGTCACCGGTTCGATTACCGCCATCCGCAGCCGTGAAGGCAAGGCCGCGGAAATGTGTATGCCCGGCGACAACATCGAAATGGAAGTGGAAATCGGCTCCAAGATCGCGATGGAAGAAGGTCTTCGGTTCGCGATTCGCGAAGGCGGCAGAACCGTCGGTGCCGGTGTTGTAACCAAGATTCTTGCATAATTGAACGACACAATCATGGGGCGTCGAGAGTCTCGGCGCCCCATTTTATCCTTGCCGGGCAGTCACGTCCGTTAAGGATTGTGTTTTAGAGAGGCATAGCATAATGGCAAAGCAGCAAAAACGAGAATGGGTGTGGCTTGAGTGCAAAGAGTGCGGCGATCGTAATTATCGTACGCCGGTCAATGTGCAGGGCGGAACACCGAAAATTGAACTGGTCAAGTTCTGCAAACGCGAACGGAAGCGTACCGTTCATAAGATCCGCAGGAAGTAACCGCGATACACTCACGATTCCGATATCGGAAGGGTCATGGGTTATAGGTCAGTAGCTCAATTGGCAGAGCAGCGGTCTCCAAAACCGCAGGTTGGGGGTTCGACTCCCTCCTGACCTGTTGAGACGGCTGTCCGGCGGACAAGGGCAACCGACAGCGGTTTGCATAGGATTGCACGCCGACTGAATTGAACAGGTACGAAACGGTTAAGGGTACAATACGACGATGAAGAATCTGAATATATACAAACGCGGCCAGGCGAAGAATACTCGTCTCTGGACGGCGATATCGGCGTTTGTGATCTGTGCTTACGGGTGTTATGTGCTTCATCAGAAACTGGCGGCGATGAATAACATCTGGGTGGAGACACTGGTGCCGTTTGGACTTTGCGCCGTGTTGGGGGGACTGATCGCATGGCTGATGAATAAGCCTTCGGTTGCGGATTTTCTGATTTCTTCGGAAGGAGAGATTAAGAAAGTCAGCTGGTCCACCCGCAAGGAAATCGTCAGTTCCACCACGGTAGTGATAGTCGTGATGCTGACGATATCGATTTTCCTGTATCTGGTGGATATGGGATTTGTTTGGACGTTTGATAAGATAGGGCTTTATTAATCGAAACAATCCCCGCAGGAACACCGAGGATTATTATGTATTGGTACGTATTACGAGTAGCATCCAATAAAGAAGAACAGGTTCGGGATACGCTGGCCCGCAAGATGGAAGTTGACGGGGTCAAGAGTGTCGGGCGGATTATGGTGCCCACCGAGCAGATCAAGCGCATTCGCGGCGGCAAGCAGCGTGTGATCAAGCGGAAGCTGTACCCGGGTTATGTTTTTATGGAATTGGAGCCCAAAGACGACGGGAAGATTCCGGATGATGTCTGGTTCATCATCAAGGAAACCGGCGGCGTGGGAGATTTCATCGGTACCGAAGGCGTACCGACTCCGATGCGCGACACGGATGTGGCCAAGATGCTGAAAGAGGCCGAAAAACCCGAAGATACGCCCAATATCAAAGTGGAATTCGCCAAGGGGGATGTGGTCAAGATTCGCGAAGGGGCGTTTGAGAATTTCGAGGGCGTTGTGGATTCGATTGATACCGAGCGTGGTGTGGTGCGTGTCATTGTGACGATTTTTGGCCGCAGTACCCCGCTGGATATTGAATACTGGCAGATTGAAAAAGTCTAATATACCCGAGGGTATGATTGTTCTTCGAGCAAAATGAGGTATGTGGTTTAAGCTGCTGTACTTAGCCGCGATAAACGGAAAAAATCAAGTACGATTCAGTATAGAATAGAGGTAAGGACCAACTATGGCCAAAGAACTGGTAAAAGTAATTAAGCTGCAGGCACCCGGCGGCAAAGCGACGCCGGCCCCTCCGATTGGCCCCGCGCTGGGTCAGCACGGTGTCAATATCGGTCAGTTTGTATCTCAGTTTAACGAGCGCACGCGTGAAATGAACGGAACGGTGGTTCCGGTTGAAATTTCTGTTTACAGCGACCGGAGTTTTGATTTCATCGTAAAAAGCCCTCCGGCGTCAGTGCTTCTGAAAATGGAAGCCGGGATTGCCCAGGGCAGCGGTGTTCCCAACAAAGAAAAAGTCGGCAAGGTGACCAAGGCTCAGATTCGCAAGATTGCTCAGGCCAAGATTCAGGACCTGAACGCCTATGATCTGGACCATGCGGACCGGATCATCATGGGTACCGCCCGCAGCATGGGTATTGATGTAGTTGATTAGCTGGTTGTAAAAACCGGATTCTGTGTCAGCGGATTGCGTCTGGAAAACATCTGGACGAGGTATTGCGGCCGTGAATTCATGTTTAAAAAGATACGCTAACCACGGCGAAACAGTGGAAGCGAAGTGACCTAAAAATAATTCGCGAGGATAACAATGCAGAAACGAAGTAAACGCTATAACAATGACGCCAAGAAGGCGGTGCGGGAACCGCAGAGCCTTCCGCAGGCCGTCAAGAAACTCAAATCATTTGCATCCACGAAGTTTGACCAGTCGGTGGATATTGTCATGCATCTGGGCATTGACCCCAAGATGGCCGACCAGGGGATTCGCGGAGCCATCAGCCTGCCCAACGGCATCGGCAAGGCCCGTCGGGTGATTGCGTTCTGTGAAGACAGTGAAAGTGAAGCCGCCAAAAAGGCCGGCGCAATCGAAGCCGGTGCCGATGAGCTGATCAAGAAAGTCAGCGAAGGCTGGACTGACTTTGATGTGGCGATTGCATCCCCGAAAATCATGGGCAAGGCCGGCAAGCTCGGTAAGGTGCTGGGACCTCAGGGCAAAATGCCTTCTCCCAAAAACGGCACAGTCACCGCGGATGTTATTACCGCCATCAAGGAGTTTGCGGCTGGTAAGGTCGAATTCCGCAATGATGCCGGCGGTAATGTGCATGCTGTGGTCGGCAAGCTGAGTTTTGATGAAGCCAAGCTGGCCGAGAATATCCAGGCGTTTATTGACCATATCAAGCGGTTGCGGCCATCGTCGGTCAAAGGAGTGTACATCAAGAAGATCAGCCTTTCGGCGACGATGAGTCCCGGCGTGCTGTTGGAAAACATATAAACCAGGCAATCAGGCTATCAGCCTATCCCAATAAATCAAGAGGTGAACTATGAGTTATGCAGTAAAAGGATTAGTTCAAAACGAATATATCAAACGCTTTGACGGCGTCAGTTCGTTTATCGTGCTTCAAACGATCGGCATCAGCGGTGTTGATAATAACAAGATGCGTGGTGAACTGAAGAAAAAAGGCGTGAAATTGATGGTTGTCAAGAACAGCCTGATGCGTCGCGCCCTCGAGTCGCTGGGACATCCCAAGGGCGGCCAGTTGTTCGACAGCGGCCCGTGTACGGTTGCTTTCGGCGGTGACAGTATCGTCGATGTCGCCAAGACGCTGGAAACATGGCTCAAGAAAAAGAATACAACGCTGGTAATCAAGGGAGCTTATGTCGAAGGCGAAGTGCTGAATGCCGCCGGGGCCAAGGGACTTTCCAAGATGCCGACACGGGCCGAACTGCAGGCCCAGATTGTCCGCATCGCCATGACACCTGGTGCGAATGTCGCCGGCTGTCTGGTGGGTCCCGGCAGTGTTATCGCCGGCTGCGTGAAGACGCTGATCGAAAAGAAAGAAAAAGAAGCGGCATAATATCCGTTTCGGGAAGCATAAAAAAAGAAATTAAATGCGGTTATCGTGGTTGTCCCGCAGCAGCGGGTTAAAAGGGACGGCGGAGTCCTCACTACCCCGAAGCCATAATCCTACAGGAGTATGTGAAAATGTCTCGTGAATTTAGCGATCAAATCAAGCAGTTGGGTGATCAGATTGTTGCGTTAACCCTGATGCAGGCCAAAGAACTGGCTGACTATCTGAAAGAAGTGCATGGCATCGAACCGGCAGCCGGTGGTGCTGTGATGATGGCAGCGCCCGCCGGTGGTGCCGGTGAAGCTGCTGCGGCTGTTGAAAAGACCAGCTTTACCGTCATTCTGAAGACGGCCGGCGACAAGAAAATCCAGGTCATCAAAGAAGTCCGTGCTCTGACCAATCTGGGTCTGAAGGAAGCCAAAGACCTGGTCGATGGCGCACCGAAGCCGGTCAAGGAAAATGTCAGCAAGGATGAAGCCGAAGCCGCCAAGAAGCAGTTGGAAGAGGCCGGTGCTGTGGTTGAAATTCAGTAAGTCAAGCAGCTTTGATTCGGTTTGAAACGATGCAGTGAGGCGAATGGAATTGGCCTTGAAATGGTTTTCAAAACCGGTTGAAAAAAAATTGAACATATAATTAATCCTGCGGCAGGCGAACCTTGAAAACAGGGTTCGCCTGACCGAAAGGATTTTGTTTGTAGATGCAATAATATCGGACGTGTTGACTCCAGCTTTAAGCGGAGTCATAATCAAGGCAATAAAGCCAACGGAGAGTTGTCGAATGACATCATTAAACATCCGTCATTTTCGTAATTTCGGCAAAATCGGCGATGCAGTTGAGGTCCCGAATCTGATTGAGGTTCAGCTTGCCAGTTACGAGCGGTTCCTTCAGCAGGATCAGGCTTGGGATACCCGCCCTCATAAGGGCCTTGAGGCCTTATTCCGTGAAGTGTTCCCGATTGTCAGCTATGACAAGACGATGGAGCTGGAATATCTGGGCTATGAATTGGAGCCGCCGCGTTACAGTATCGAGCAGTGCCGGGAATTGCGGTTGACCTACGGGTATCCGCTGAAGGTGCATTGCCGCCTGAAACGCAAGGATATGGAAGATATCGCCGAGCAGGCCATTTACCTGGGTGAAATCCCGGTGATGATCGGCGGCGGCGAATTTATAATTAACGGGGCGGAACGTGTGATTGTCAATCAGCTCCACCGCAGCCCCGGCGTGGATTTTGTGATTGACAGCAAAGACGGCGACCGGGTTCTGCACGGGGCGCGTATCATTCCCGAACGCGGAAGCTGGATTGAAATGTCGGTGACCCGCAAGGACGTGCTGGTGATTCGTATCGATCAGTCCAGCAAGATTCCTGCGACGACGTTTCTGCGTGCCATGAGTCCGGACTATGGGCGGACCGATGTGCTGCTGCGGCTGTTTTACCCGACCCAGAGCGTCAAGACCAAGAAGCTGGAACCCACGATGTGGGCGGTCGGCCCGATTGTGGACACCGAAACCGGGGAAATCCTGGTAGAAGCCGGCACCCAGTTGGGCGATGCGGTTGGCAAGATTCAGGCCAGCGGTCTTGACAGCGTGGAAGTGATTACCGAAGTCGGGGACAGTCTGATCCTGAATACGATCTCTGAAGACGCCTGCGAGGGTCATGAAGAGGCGCTGATGAAGATTTATGCCCGGCTGCGTCCCGGCAACCCGGCCAATCTGGAAAAGGCCAAGCTGCTGTTTGACGAAAAGTTTTATGACCTGAACCGCTATCGTCTGGGAGCGGTGGGTCGGTTCCGTTTGAATCGCAAATTCGGTCTGAGCGTCAAAGAAGATGAAATGTCGCTGAAGCCGGAAGACTTCCTTTATACCATGAAATACATCCTGGGTCTGCGCAACAACCAGGGTGATCTGGATGATATCGATCATCTGGGCAATCGCCGCCTGCGTACGATTGATGAACTGGCCGCCGCGGAAATCCGCAAGGGTCTGCTGAAGCTGCGTCGCACGGTGCAGGAGCGCATGAGTTCCAAGAGTCCCGAAGAAGTGGCCCGTATTGCTGACCTGGTCAACAGCAAGAGTGTCTCGTCCAGCATTGAATTTTTCTTTGGCCGCGGTGAACTGAGCCAGGTAGTGGATCAGACCAACTCGCTGAGCCAGTTGACCCATGAACGCCGTCTGAGCGCGCTGGGCCCCGGCGGGTTAAACCGAAAACGTGCCGGCTTTGAGGTCCGCGACGTTCATATCAGCCATTACGGTCGTGTCTGTCCGATTGAGACGCCCGAAGGCACCAACATCGGTCTGATTGTGTCGCTGGGAATTTTCTCCAAGGTGGATGAATATGGTTTTCTGGTCACGCCGTACCGAAAGGTCAAAGATAAGAAAGTGCTGGAAGAAATCGTTTACATGCGTGCCGACGAGGAGATGAAAGCGGTTTTCGCACCGCCAAGCATGGTGGATCCGGTTAAAAATACCCTGCATGACGGGATGGTGCTGGCACGGAAAAACGGCGAACTGACCCAGGTTGACAGCATGGAAGTGCAGTATGTGGATGTGTCCCCCAAGCAGATGGTGGGCGTCTCTGCGGCATTGATTCCGTTCCTGGAACACGACGACGCCAACCGCGCGCTGATGGGTTCCAACATGCAGCGCCAGTCGGTGCCGCTGCTCAAGACGGAAATTCCGCTGGTGGGAACCGGTATGGAAGAACCGGTGGCCCGCAACTCCAGCATGGTCGTTCGGGCACGCAAAGACGGTACGATTACGGCGGTGGATGCGACGCATATTGTTATCGATGGTGCGGATGAATATGAACTGCTGAAGTTCAAAGGTCTCAATGAGCGGACCTGTTTGAACCAGACGCCGATTGTGACGCTGGGCCAGAAGGTCAAGAAAGGCCAGATTATCGCCGACGGCGGTGCCAGCCAGAATGGCGTGCTTGCTCTGGGCCGCAATGTGCTGGTGGCGTTTGTGCCGTTTGACGGGTACAACTTTGAGGACGCCATTTTGATCAGCGAACGGCTGGTCAAGGACGATGTCTTCACCAGCATTCATATCGATGAGTTCAGCGTGGAAGTCCGTGAAACCAAGCTGGGCCGCGAAGAATTTACGCGGGATATTCCCAACGTCAGTGAAAAGGCGCTGCGGAATCTGGATGAGAACGGCATCGTGCGGGAAGGTACCCGCGTGGCGCCGGGCGATATCCTGGTCGGCAAGGTCTCACCCAAGAGCAAGACGGAACTGACCCCGGAAGAAAAACTGCTGCATGCCATCTTCGGCCGGGCCGGCGAAGATGTCAAAAATGATTCGCTGGAAGTGCCCAGCGGCTACGAAGGTGTGGTTATCAAGACCCGCCGCTTCATGCGAAAGGGCGCCGGCACCGAAGAACAGCGCAAGGCCTATAAGGATCAGATCAAGAAATACGAACAGGACATGATTGTCAAGGAATGCACCCTGTTCAAGGATATGATGACGCAGATTCAGAACGAACTGGGTCTGGATGTGGTCGATCCGAACACCCGCCAGAAAGTTGGCGCCAGTGATGATATCGACGTGATTTACGAACAGATTGAGACATTCGATATCGGCTGGATCAAGCCGGCGAATATGCGTGACCCGGCCCAGAAAATCGTTGATATATTCTGGCCGCGGCTGCTCCAGCTCCAGGACGAAAAGAAACGCGAACTGGAACGGATGAAGCATGGCGATGAGCTGCCCAGCGGCGTGCTGGAAATGGTCAAGGTATATATTGCGACCAAGCGCACGCTGTCGGTCGGCGACAAGATGGCCGGTCGTCACGGGAATAAGGGCGTTATCGCCAAGATTATGCCCGAAGAGGATATGCCGTTCCTGGAAGACGGAACACCGGTGGATATCTGTCTGAATCCGCTGGGCGTCCCCAGCCGTATGAACGTCGGCCAGATTCTGGAAACACACCTGGGCTGGGCGGCAAAAGTGCTTGGCTTCAATGCCATTACGCCGGTCTTTGACGGGGCCACTGAAGAGGACATCATCAATCTGACGCGTGAAGCCAATGAGCACGTGACGAATCGGATGAAAGACCTGGAAGCCAAAAAGCAGGTTCCGCCGGCCAGAGAAATCTTTGCCCGGGTTCCGCTGGATGGCCTCAAGTCGCGGATTTACGATGGCCGTACCGGTGAGCCGTTTGATCAGAATGTGACCGTGGGTTATATGTATGTGATGAAACTGCACCACCTCGTGGACGACAAGATTCACGCCCGCTCGACGGGACCCTACAGCCTGATTACCCAGCAGCCGCTGGGCGGCAAGGCCCGTACAGGCGGTCAGCGTTTCGGTGAAATGGAAGTGTGGGCGCTGGAAGCGTATGGCGCCGCCTATACCCTGCAGGAACTGCTGACAGTCAAGAGCGATGACATTGAAGGCCGTACCAAGATTTATGAGTCGATGGTCAAAGGCACTAATACGCTGGAAGCCGGAACGCCGATTTCGTTCGATGTGTTATGCAATGAAATTCGCGGACTGGGTTTGAATATCCAGTTGGAAAAGAAACGTGTCGGCATGCCTCAGTTATAACCGCGGCCGGCTGGTGAGTGGAAATAAAAGACGTGCATCCCATGCGTTTCAGCCGGGACAAAACCTGTAAAGGTCTGATGTGTTGACAGGCCGCCGCAGCCCCGGCGGGTGAAATTAAGGGAAAACTATAGATTGGAGTTGGTCCTGATATGGTGGAATCGATTTACGATCGAATAAATGATTACGGTTCGGTGAAGATTACGCTGGCAAGCCCCAACGATATACGCAGTTGGTCGTTTGGCGAGGTCAAGAAGCCTGAAACGATTAACTATCGAACCTATCGTCCGGAAAAGGACGGGTTGTTCTGTGAGCGTATTTTCGGCCCGGAACGTGACTGGGAGTGCGCCTGCGGCAAGTACAAAGGCACCAAGTTCAAAGGGATTATCTGCGACCGCTGCGGTGTGAAAGTGACCCACAGCCGCGTCCGTCGCAAACGCATGGGGCATATCAATCTGGCCGCCCCGGTGGTGCATATCTGGTTTTTCAAGGCGATGCCCAGCCGGCTGAGCACACTGCTGGGGATGAAGACCTCGGATATCGAGAAGATCGTTTATTTCCAGGATTATGTTGTGGTTGATCCGGGTCAGAGTCCGCTGAAGCTGCGGCAGCTTCTGACCGAAGATGAATACCGCGATGCCATCAACAAATACGGCCCGTGCTTCAAGGCGTCGATGGGGGCCGAAGCGGTCAAGGAACTGCTGGGCAAGCTGGACCTGAATACCCTGTCGGTTGAGTTGCGCACTCAAATCACCGAAACCAGCAGCAAACAGAAAATTAAAGACCTCAGCAAGCGGCTCAAACTGGTCAACAGCATTCGAACCAGTGAAAACAAGGCCGAGTGGATGATTCAGGATGTGATTCCGGTGATTCCGCCGGATTTGCGGCCCCTGGTGATGCTGGAAAGCGGCAATTTTGCCACCAGCGACCTGAATGACCTGTATCGCCGCATCATTAACCGCAATAACCGTCTGAAAAAGCTCATTGACCTCAATGCGCCGGAAGTCATTATTCGCAATGAAAAGCGCATGCTGCAGCAGGCCGTGGACTCCCTGTTCGACAACGGCCGCTGCCGTCGTCCGGTTCTGGGCAGCAATAACCGGCCCCTCAAGAGCCTGACGGACATGATCAAAGGCAAGCAGGGGCGTTTCCGTGAAAATCTGCTGGGTAAACGGGTGGACTATTCCGCCCGTTCGGTCATTGTCGTTGGTCCTCATCTGAAATTGTATCAGTGCGGTCTGCCCAAGCGCATTGCATTGGAATTGTTCCAGCCGTTTATTATCCGCAAACTCAAAGACCGCGGCTATGCCGACACCATCAAGAGCGCCAAGCGGATGCTGGAGCGGCGTGAGGAGCATGTCTGGGATATTCTGGAAGAAGTCATTCATCAGCACCCGGTGCTGCTGAACCGTGCTCCGACCCTGCACCGTATGGGTATTCAGGCCTTTGAACCGGTGCTGGTGGAAGGCAATGCGATTATGCTGCATCCGCTGGTCTGTCATGGCTTCAACGCCGACTTTGACGGTGACCAGATGGCCGTTCACCTGCCGCTGAGCATTGAAGCCCAGATTGAAACCCACACCCTGATCCTGGCGACTAACAACATTTTCTCGCCGGCCAGCGGTTCCCCCATGCTGGGCCCGTCACAGGATATGGTTCTGGGCAATTTCTATATCACCCATATCGCCGACAAGCAGCCTGGTGAGGGGATGGTCTTCCGTGATATCAATGAAGCGATCACGGCGCTGGATATGCGCAAGGTTGCCATCCATGCCAAAGTCAAGGTCCGGATCCCGGCAGGCAAGAAGATATTTGGTGAAAACGGCCTGGAAAAAGGCCCTGTCATTACGACGACTCCGGGCCGGTGCCTGTTTAACGACATTCTTGATTCACGGATGCCGTTCTACAACATGACCCTCGACAAGAAGAAGCTGGGCAACGTGATTCAGGACTGCTACGAATACGCCGGTGCCAAGGCCACCCTGGAACTGCTGGACAACATGAAGGAACTGGGCTTTAAACGGGCCACCCTGTCCGGCATGAGTTTCGGTCTGATTGACCTGCGGATTCCGCCGGAAAAACAAAATATTATTGATCTGACTCAGAAAAAGTGCGACAAGATTGTCAAAAACTTCCAGCTCGGCGTGCTGACCGAAGGGGAACGCTACAATCAGATCATCGATGCGTGGACCCACGCCCGTGTGGCCGTGACCAATGCCATGATGAACGCGATGAAAAATGACACCCGCGACGGCAAACCGTACCTGAACCCGATCTGGGTGATGAGGCATTCGGGTGCCCGCGGCAGTATCGACCAGATTCAGCAGTTGGCCGGTATGCGTGCGTTGATGGCCAAGCCCAGTGGTGAAATTATCGAAACGCCCATTAAGTCGAACTTCCGCGAAGGCCTGAACGTGCTGGAATATTTCAGTTCGACGCACGGTGCCCGCAAGGGATTGGCCGATACCGCGCTGAAGACGGCTGACTCGGGTTATCTGACTCGTAAGCTGGCGGATGTCGCACAAAATGTCATGATCAGCGAACCGGACTGCGGAACACTGCAGGGTATCACCAAGAGTACGGTGTACAAAGGTGAGACGGTGGATATCGCTCTGAAGAACCTGATTATCGGCAGAACCGCCCGCGACAATATCCGCAATCCGATTACCGACGAGATGATTGCTCGTGAAAACGAAGTGATCACCCCGGAAGCGGCGGACAAGATTGAGCAGCTCGGACTGGATGCGATTCGTGTTCGCAGTCCGCTGACCTGCGAAAGCAAGGTGGGCGTGTGTGCCAAATGCTACGGCTGGGATTTGAGTACCGGGATGCTGGCTGAAGAAGGCCTGGCTGCCGGCATTATGGCCGCCCAGTCCATCGGTGAGCCGGGTACGCAGCTGACCATGAGAACCTTCCATACCGGCGGTATTGCGGCGGTGTCCCTGATCGAGACTGATCAGAAGGCAACCCGTGACGGTGTGGTCAAATATATTGATTTGAATGTGGTTGAGGCCGACCATCAGGGAACGCTGCAGAAAATTGCGTTGCGTCGTAACGGTGAGATGGCCCTGGTGGATGATAAAGGACGCGAACTGGAACGGTTCAAGGTGCCGTACGGCGGAATTGTGGTCGCCGAAGACGGTCAGAAGGTCAAACGCGGCGAACGGCTGTATGCCTGGGACCCGCACCGTGTGCCGATTCTGGCCGAAGTGCCGGGTTTTGTCCGCCTGGTGGATGTGATCGAAGGCGAGACCATGCGAGTGGACGAAGAGCGCAAAGGTCAGCGCGGTCGCCCGGTGGTCGTCGAACACAAAGGCGACAAGCATCCGCAGGTCATCATCGAAGACGGCGAAGGCAAGATTCTGGATGTTCACTATCTGCCGGCCAAGGCCCGTATCGAAGTGGATGAAGGACAGCAGGTCGCCGCAGGTGCACTGCTGGCCCGTCTGCCTCGCGGCGGCGGCGGTACGCAGGATATTACCGGCGGTCTGCCGCGTGTGACTGAAATCTTTGAAGCACGCAAGCCCAAAGATCCGGCCGCGATGGCGGAAATTTCCGGTACTGTCGAACTCAAGAGCGACAAGCGCCGCGGCAAGATGACGATTATCGTTCGCAACGAAAGCGGTATGGAAAAAGAACACCACGTGCCGCGTGACCGTCACCTGAACTTCCATACCGGCGACCGGGTGGAAGCGGGCGATGCTTTGACCGATGGACCGCTGGTGCCGCACGATATCCTGCGTATTAAGGGTGAAGAAGCCCTGCAGCGGTATTTGCTCCGGGAAATTCAGAACGTCTATCGTGCCCAGAGCGTGACCATCAATGACAAGCACATTGAGATTATTCTGTCTCAGATGATGAATAAGGTGGAAATTGAATCCGTCGGCGACAGCCAGTTCCTGCCCGGTGAAGTGGTGGATAAACTGGATTTCCGCAGGGCCAATGCGGAGCTGTCCAACAGTCTGCGGATTAGTGAACCCGGCGATACCGACTTGAAGGTCGGACAACTGGTGACCAAGGAACAGCTTGAGGCAGCCAACGAAAAGGTCGAAATGCTGGGCGGTACTCCCGCCAAAGGCAAGAAGCCCAGACCCGCAACGGCAACCACGCTGCTGCTGGGTATCACCAAGGCTTCGCTGCAGTCAGACAGCTTTATTTCCGCGGCCAGCTTCCAGGAAACAACAAAAGTCTTGACGGAAGCGGCGTTGTCAGGTAAAATCGATGATTTGCTTGGCTTGAAAGAAAATGTGATTCTGGGACACTTGATTCCGGCAGGTACCGCGTTCAAGAAATATCTGGATGCCAAAGTCAAGCACATGGGCGAACCTCCGGTTCCCAAGCAGCTTGAAGAATTGCGTCAGGCCAAGGAAGCCGAGGCGGCCGCAGATAAGGCGGTCAAGGCGGCGCTGGGTCTTGAATAAGGTGATGAAAAGTTATATAACTTGTTTATTTACAAACGCTTAACAAAGGTTTGGAGAATTTATGCCGACAATTAATCAGTTAGTTCGTAATGGCCGTAAAAATGCAGGCAAAAAGCGAGTTTCCGATATTACCGGAAGTCCTCAAAAACGCGGCGTGTGCCTGATCGTCAGAACACAGACGCCCAAGAAGCCCAACTCGGCGTTACGAAAAATCGCCCGTGTGCGATTGACCAATGGTACTGAAGTGACCGCCTACATCCCGGGTATCGACCATAACCTGCAGGAACACAGCACCGTGATGATTCGCGGCGGCCGTGTTCGTGATCTGCCTGGCGTTCGTTACCATATTGTACGCGGAACGCTCGATACCTCCGGCGTAAACGGACGTAAACAAGGCCGCAGTAAGTACGGCGCCAAAAGAGGTAAGTAAGGATTTGTCCTGTATCCGAGTATATGGATACAGATAAGCCATAAATAAAAGAGCCTGTAAAACCTTAACTATAGCAAGGTGCTTGAATGGGAAGAAAAAAATTCGTAGAAGCTGACAGTCGATATTTAGTGCCGGATCACCGGTATCAGAGCAAGCTGGTCTCGAAGTTCATCAATTGCATGATGTGGGATGGCAAGAAGAGCCGTTCACAGCAGGTTTTCTATGATGCAATGGATATCATTGCCAAACAGATAACCGACAACACGCCAATCGAAGTCTTTGAGACGGCCATTGAAAACGTCAAGCCGATGCTGGAAGTTCGCAGCAAGCGTGTCGGCGGCGCCAGTTATCAGGTTCCAATGCAGGTTCGTCCGAAGCGTCAGCAGTCGCTGGCTTTTCGCTGGATTCTGGCCGCGGCCCGCGGCAAGAAAGGCAAACCCATGGCTCAGCGTCTGGCCTCCGAACTGCTGGATGCGTTCAAGCGTGAAGGTGCTGCAATGACCACACGGGAAAATGTTCACCGTATGGCCGAAGCCAACAAGGCTTTTGCGCATTTTGCCTGGTAACAAGTTGTTTGAAAAATCCTGCCACGGTCGGCGCAAGCAACCGTGGCAGTTTTCTATATAGAGACAGCCAGTCCGACTGAGACATTCGAGTTCAAGTATGTCATCGCTGCGGGCAAGGCTGTTTTCGTTTTATCGCGGCAAAATGAGACTTGTTAAGTATTTCAATCATTGAATGACTATGGCAGACGATCTGACACAGGTAAGAAATATCGGCATTATGGCCCATATTGATGCGGGCAAGACCACCGTATCGGAACGCATTTTGTTCTTCAGCGGAAAGACCTACAAAATCGGCGAGGTACACGACGGTACGGCTGTGATGGATTATTTGGAAGAAGAACAGCAGCGGGGCATTACGATTACATCGGCTGCGACCAAGTGCCCGTGGAAGGGGTACGATATCAATCTGATTGACACGCCCGGCCACGTGGATTTTACCGCCGAAGTCGAACGGTCGCTGCGGGTACTGGATGGGGCGGTCGCTGTTTTTGATGCGTCCGAAGGGGTGCAGGCTCAATCGGAAACCGTGTGGCGTCAGGGACAGAAATATCATCTGTCATGCCTGATCTTCATCAACAAGATGGACAAAATCGGCGCTGATTTTGAGATGTGCATGAAGAGTATCCGGGAGAAGCTGCTGGCTCATCCGGTTGCGGTGCAGATGCCCATCGGGCAGGAATCGTCTTTTCAGGGCATGGTGGATTTAATCACCATGAAAGCGGTATATTTTCAACAGGAAGACAAAGCGGCCAGCTTCTGGGAAGAGGATATCCCCGCGGAATTGTCCTCTCAGGCCGCCGACTCCCGTCATGCGATGCTCGAGGCTGTCGCTGAGTTTGATGAAGAATTGCTGGACTTGTATCTGCATGACAAGCCCATTCCGGAAGACGTGATT
This sequence comes from uncultured Pirellulales bacterium, assembly GCA_964630775.1. GTDB lineage: Bacteria > Planctomycetota > Phycisphaerae > Sedimentisphaerales > Anaerohalosphaeraceae > Anaeroglomus. The sequence goes on from CAZVYY010000031.1 coordinate 20,366, forward strand.
CGCAGGGGGATTCGCAAGGGAACTGTGGCCAATAAAATCAATCCGGTTCTGGTGGGTTCGGCGCTGAAGAATATGGGGGTTCGCAGGCTTCTGGATGCAGTGGTGTATTATCTTCCGTCGCCGCTGGATAAGCCCCCGGCTGTGGGGTTTCATGGCGGCAGTAAAAATCAGCAGATTGAGGTGGTCTGTGACCCGCGGAAACCGCTGGTGGCTCTGGCGTTCAAGGTTGTCAGCGATAAACATGGCGACTTGTACTTTTTGCGGATTTATCAGGGGACTTTATCCAAGGGCGTTCGGGTATATAATCCCAACCGCAAAACAAAAGAGAACGTCACTCGCCTGTTCCACATGCACGCTTCCGACAGACTGCTGATCGACAGTGCCGAGGCAGGGGATATTGTTGCAGCCCTGGGTTTGAAAGATACCCTGACTGGCGATACCCTGTGCGACAGCAAAGAAGATATCATGCTGGAGACGATTACATTCCCCGAGACGGTTATCAGCATGTCGATTGAACCGGTATCGGCCGCCGAACGAAACAAACTGGGTGAGGCTTTGACTACGCTGCGCAAGGAAGACCCCACGTTTAAATGTAAATATGATACGGAAACCGGACAGACGATTATCAGCGGTATGGGTGAATTGCATTTAGAGATTCTCCAGAATAGGCTGATTCGAGACCTGGGTGTCAAAGTACGGGTTGGCAAACCCCGTGTTGCGTACAAAGAAGCCATTGTGAATGCGGCAGAAGGCGAAGGCAAGTTTATCCGTCAGACCGGCGGACGGGGGCAGTACGGACATGTGGTTATCCGGATTGAACCCCTGTTTGCAGAGGATGGCCACTACGCCAAAGAAAATGAATTTGAAAACGCCATTATTGGCGGTACTGTTCCCAAGGAATATATCCCGGCCATTGAAAATGGTGTTATGGAAGGTCTTAGCAGCGGCAGCCTTGCCGGTTATCCTGTTGTGGGCGTTAAGGTTACGTTGCTGGATGGCTCATTCCATACGGTGGATTCCTCAGAACTTGCCTTTGAACAAGCGGCTATTATTGCCTTGCGGGATTTACTGCCGAAGGCGAAACCGGTATTACTGGAGCCGGTAATGCGTGTTCAGGTGATTGTACCAGAGCAGTATTTTGGAGCGGTGCAGGGCAATCTGGTCTCCAAGCGGGGCGAAATCACCAATTCCCATGTGCATGGTGGTGTACGGGTGATTGATGCCAAGGTTCCCCTGGGTGAAATGTTTGGATATTCCAGCCAGATTCGCAGCGCTACGGCAGGACGCGGGACCTTTACGATGGAGCCTTTAAATTATGAACGTGTCCCGGAGCAAGTTTCCGAAAAAATTCTTATGGGAAGCTATTGACAAAGCATTTGGACTATAGTATAGTCCTCGCTTCCGGCCGAGCGAGCACGGTGAAATTGGATACTGTGCGATTCGAGTTGGGCTGTCATCTCAGAGTGAGATTTCAAGGACGGCAGTGGATGCCCGAAAGGGCAAAAGCGCCAAAGTAGTCCTGTACAACGACTTACAACAAGTAGTGTGCAGAAATAAAAAAGTACCACGGCGTATTTTGGCATTAAGGATGGTTTTATTTTTTAAACCTCCTGTAAACATGAAGGTCAGGCGAATCTGAAGCCTTTCCTGCCTTTAAAATAGAAAAAAAGGAAATTATCCGGAAACTCAAGTTGTTTGTTTGTATCTGGATGAAAAATTCCGTTTTTTTCCTTGTGTTTTCTATGTGAAATTGTTATTTTTCTAAACTTTCTATATTTTGGTAGTAGATACTGTAAGTACAGATTAAGGGTTAACCATGACGGAAACCGAACGCATCAGAATAAGAATGGAAGCCTATGATCACAGGGCTTTGGACAGCTCGGCCAAAGAAATCGTCGAGCAGGCCCGTCGTACCAACGCACGGGTGAGCGGTCCAATTCCGCTGCCGACACGTATTGAGCGTTACACGGTATTGCGGAGTCCTCATATCGACAAAAAGTCACGTGAACAGTTCGAAATGAGAACGCACAAGCGTTTGATTGATATCTATGATGCGAATGCCCGCACGGTAGAAGCCCTCAACAGGCTGGTTGTCCCCGCGGGTGTTTTTGTTAAGATTAAGGCTTAGTCCGATAATCAAACGCACGCTGGTAGTGATTGGGAAAGAATCGGGAACAGTAAGAGTAGGACTCGAAGGAAATAAACAATGGTAATGTTGCTGGGAAAAAAGATCGGCATGACACAGGTGTATGATGACGCCGGTCGTATGACAGCGGTGACGGTGATTCAGGCCGGCCCCTGCACTGTGATGCAGGTGAAGAAGCCGGAAACCGATGGATACACCGCGATACAGCTTGGATTTGATGATAAGAAGCCTTGCCGTGTACGCAAGCCCGAAGAAGGTCATGCCAAGAAGGCCAATACGGTGACCAAGCGGTTTGTGCGGGAATGGCGGATGGACGGCGAGGAGCCGAAATTCAATGCCGGTGATCAGGTGGATGTCAACCTGTTTGAAGGTGTCACGTACGTGGATGTGATCGGTACAAGCAAGGGTAAGGGCTATCAGGGTGTGATGAAACGTCACAACTTTGGTGGTTTCCCGGCTTCGCACGGTACCGAACGCAAGCACCGTGCCGGCGGATCCATCGCCAGTCATGCAACCAACCGTGGTAACAGCGGTAAGCCCAAACGCGGCAAACGCATGAGCGGACGGATGGGCAATGAACGCGTTACGGTGAAAAATCATAAACTGATTTCTATCGATCCGGAAAATCATCTGCTGGTGGTCAAGGGGAATATCCCCGGCGCCAATGGCAGCTATGTGGAAGTCCGGACGGCTAAAACGAAAAAGTAAGATTGCAGCAGATTCCGACTGGAACAAAATATGATTGACATTGCAGTATATAATAAAGATGGTAAGGAAGTCGAAAGCCTGAAGGTGGACGAAAGCGTGTTTGGCGGCGTGGTTCGTCACGCCCTGATCAAGCAGGCAGTGGTGATGTACCAGGCCAACAAGCGGATTGGTACGGCCGCAACCAAGCAGAAAAGTCTGGTCGAAGGGTCGACTCGCAAGCTGTACAAACAGAAGGGGACCGGTAATGCCCGTATGGGTCAGGTTCGTACTCCTTCCCGCGTCGGCGGCGGTGTCGCATTCGGCAAGAAAATGCGAGACTTTGGCAAAGACATGCCCAAAAAGCAGCGTCGGCTGGCCTGTGATTCGGCGATTCTGGCCAAGCTGCAGAGCGGTCATGTGGTCGTGGTTGATGAACTGAATTTCAATGCACCCAAAACCAAGGAATTTGCCCGGGTGCTGGGGAATTTAAAGATTGATCGCAGTTGCCTGGTTGCCGTCAAGGACCGCAATGACAATCTGATCAAGTCGGTTCGGAACGTGCCCAAAGTGGAACTGATGCAGGTTGCGGACTTGAATGCGGGAAGCATTTGCAACCGGGTCAAGATGCTGTTTACCAAAGACGCATTTTTGACGCTGTTGAACCGGGAACAAAACAATTAATTTCGTACGCAGGTGGTATCCAAGATGAACGAATACAATGTAATAGTCAGGCCGATTGTGACCGAGCAGGGGATGCATTTTGCCAATACCAGAAATGCCTATTCCTTTGAAGTACACAAGGATGCCAACAAGATTCAGATACGGGATGCGGTTGAAAAGCTGTATAACGTCAAAGTACTGAATGTTCGCACGGCCAATGTTAAAGGCAAAGTTCGCCGCAGAGGTCGGTTCTTCGGGACGACACGGAGCTGGAAAAAGGCCGTGGTGGTTCTGCATCAAGAAAACCGAATTGATTTGTTCTAAGATAACGCGAATCCAAAGCAGGAATTTGAGAAAAGACTATGGCAATCAAGACATATAAACCAACGAGCAACGGACGGCGAAACTCCTCCGTGATCGATTACAAGGCGGTCCTGACGAACACCGAGCCGGAGAAGAGCCTGTGCGTTCGTATTAAAAAGAGCGGCGGCCGGAATCATCACGGTGTCACGACGGTTCGGTTCCGCGGCGGCGGCTATCGCAAAATATACCGGGTCATTGACTTCCGTCGTGATAAAGACGGCGTGATCGGTAAAGTCATGAGTATTGAATATGATCCCAACCGCAATTGCTTCATTTCGCTGATTCAGTACAGTGACGGGGAGAAACGGTATATTCTGGCTCCTGAAGGACTCAAGCCGGGCATGACGATCGAAAGCGGCAATAATATCGAAGCCAAAGTCGGTAATTGTCTTCCGCTGTATGCAATTCCGGTCGGCGTGGAAATTCACAACATCGAAATGAATGCCGGGCAGGGGGGCAAGCTGGTTCGCACCGCTGGCGGTGTGGCCCGCCTGATGGCCAAAGAAGGCGACTGGGCGACCATTATCCTTCCCAGTGGTGAAATGCGTGTCATCCGCAAGGAATGCCGTGCGACCATTGGTCAGTTGAGCAACTCGGATTATCAGAATGTCAGCATCGGCAAGGCGGGACGTTCACGGCACATGGGGCTTCGTCCGCACGTTCGCGGCAAGGCTCAGAACCCTGTGGCGCATCCGATGGGCGGTGGTGAAGGCCGGTCCAACGGTGGTCGCCATCCGTGTTCGCCGACCGGTGTTCCGGCCAAGGGCGGCAAGACGCGTAATCCACGAAAAGTTACCAACAATCGCATTATTCGCCGTCGCAAGAACAATCGCGGTATTCAGCTTGTTCTCTAACGTCAAATAGCAAGAGCAGAAATTCTTAGGAAATAGATAGAGGAAAGTCAATGGGACGTTCTCAGAAAAAAGGGCCTTTTGTGAATGAAAAGCTGTATCTGAAAGTACAGAAGCAGATACAGACCGGCAAAAAAGAACCGATTAAGACATGGGCCCGCGCCTGTACGATTATCCCTGAGTTTGTGGGATACACCTTCATGGTTCACAACGGCAAAATGTTCCACAAGGTGTTTATTACGGAAGACATGGTGGGCCACAAGCTCGGTGAATTTTCACTGACTCGTACTTTCCGCGGTCATTCAGGCAACAAGGCGGAAGCCAAGGCGTAAAGCGTCATCGACGGAGAAATCAAGACCATCAGCCATGCAGGTTGAGCGTTCAGAGGTTAAATAACGATGTTAAGTTCGAAAAAATTTACAAAGCTGGCACAGCAACGAAGCGTAAGCGTACAAACACTGGCCGACTATCTTGTCCGCGGCGGGATGGATAAGGATACGGCAGTGGCGGCGGTGAAGAACTGGCAGAAGGGCCTGTTTACCCCGAAGCCCGGCAAGCAGGACGTCGAACGTCTGGCTGATGCGCTGGGCGTGAATGTGAACGAGATTTCCGAATGGAAGTCGTCTTATAACTATGCCCCGATGTCGCCGCGCAAGGTTCGTCTGGTGACGTCCCTGATACGCGGTCGTGATGTGCAGGATGCGATCGATATCCTGACATTTACCCGCAAACGGGCAGCCGAGGCGGTTCGCAAGACGCTCAAAGCGGCGATTGCCAATGCGGATGAAAACGAAGCGGATATGGACAACCTGGTGGTTTCGGAAATTCGGGTTGATGGGGCCGGCAGGCGAATCGGCACCAAGGGTTTCAGAGCCAAAGATCGCGGTCGGGCTCATGCGATTCGCAAAGAAGCCAGTCATATACATGTTACAGTCTCAGAATTTTAATTCATGGATAACGGGTAATATATGGGTCAGAAGACATCACCAGTCGGGTTCAGAACGGGCATAACGCTCGGATGGCAGAGTACGTGGTTCGCACCGAAAGCCAATTACGGCGAGTTTCTTATTGAAGATTATAAGATTCGCGAGTTCGTCGACAAAAAATTCAATCGGCAGCCTCCTTATGCTGCGGTTGCCAAGACTGAAATTGCACGAACCCGCAATGAGGTGAAAATCACACTGCATACCGCTCGCCCGGGCATGGTCATCGGTCCCCGTGGAGCGGAAGTGGACAAGCTTCGCGAAGAACTGGAGAACCTGATTGACCGCAAAGTCAGCGTCAATGTGATTGAAATCAAGGAACCTGCTCTGGATTCCAAGCTGGTTGCCGAAGGGATTTCGGAGCAGTTGAAAAAGCGTGCCTCATTCCGCCGCGTGATGAAGATGGCCTGTGAGAACGCGATGAATGCCGGAGCCAAGGGAGTCAAGATTATTATCAGCGGTCGTCTGGGCGGTGCTGAAATCGCCCGCAGCGAGGCCCAGAAGATGGGTTCCATACCGCTGCAGACTCTGGATGCCAATGTGGATTACGGCGTGGCCACTGCGGTTACCACGTATGGCAGCATCGGCATCAAGGTCTGGATTTACAAAGGCAAATTCGGCGAAGAGATTATTCCGGTTTCGCGTCCGGCCGAACGCCGCCGTCCGCAGCGGAGCAAGAGCCGCAAGACCCGCCATGATGTCGCGCAGACTCGTACCGCAGCCGGCCAGGATGAGACCGACATCGCAGATGCCGGCGACCAGGACAATAGCACGGAAAACAGCTAATCGCAACACAGATACGATAGAGGGAAGTACTTATGGCTTTAATGCCCAAAAGAGTTAAATATCGCAAGCAGATGCGCGGTCGAATGCACGGCAATGCCTGCCGATGCAATTATGTCGCTTTCGGAGAGTACGGCCTGCAGGCTGTGGAAGGCAGCTGGATTACCGGCCGGCAGATTGAAGCCGGTCGTGTAGCCGCCACACACTTTCTGCATCGCGAAGGCAAAGTGTACATCCGGATATTTCCCAATCATTCCTATTCGGCCAAACCGCTCGAAACCCGAATGGGTAAGGGTAAGGCCGAAATCGAAGGCTGGGTAGCCCGCGTCAAACCCGGAACGGTGATGTTTGAAATCGGCGGGGTGGATGAGCAGGTCGCCAAACTTGCGTTGCTCCGCGTAGCTCACAAGATGCCTATTAAATGTCGTCTGGTCACACGGCGGCATGCTCTCGGATAAGAAAGGAATACTATGAAGTCTTCGCAAATCCGCGATCTGAGAAATGATGAACGCCAGGAAAAGCTCCTGGAGCTGAATAAAAAGTTGTATGAACTTCGCTGTCAGGCGGTCACGGAAAATCTTCCCAACCGTCATGCGATTCGCAATATTCGCAGGGATATTGCCCGCATCAAGACGTTCATGCGTCAGGATCAAATTAAAGGCTGAGCGATTGAAGAATAAACCAAATTTCGCCTTACTGTGGCGGACCAGGTGATACAAAGGTTGAACATGGAAAAAGAAAAAGTAAAAACACAGCGTGCCGTGGTCATCGGCAAAAGTACCGACAAGACCATTAAGGTCCAGATTGATTTCCTGGCGCGTCATCCCAAGTATGGAAAATTCCTTCGCCGCCGGACACGGCTGGCCGTAGATGATCCCAAGAATCTGGCCGCGGTGGGTGATGTGGTGGAAATTACAGAGTGCAGACCCATCAGCAAGAATAAAAGCTGGCGTCTGTTGAACGTGGTTCAAAAGGCTGTCGTAGAATAAAGGGTGAGCCGTGATACAGCAAGAAACAATGTTGGAAATCGCCGATAACAGCGGTGTCAAAGAAGCGCAATGTATTCGCGTTCTCGGCAAGAGCAGCGCACGAAAAGGCAAATATACCCGGGTTACCGCGTCGGTCGGTGATATTGTCTGCGTGGCAATCAAGAAGTACCTGCCAAGCTGCCAGTTGGATCGAAAAAAAGTGTATAAATGCGTTATCGTCCGCACCAAATTCCCGGTCCGTCGTCCGGATGGCAGCTATGTTCGCTTTGACAGCAACGCGGCGGTCATTATCGACGCCGAAAACAACCCGGTCGGAACACGTATCTTCGGTGCGGTGCCGAGAGAACTGCGTGACAAGAACTTCATGAAAATTATTTCGCTGGCCAGTGAAGTAGTCTAAGGCCTGTGTCAGGATAACAGATATGGCAATGCATGTTAAAAAAGGCGATACAGTAAAGGTCATTTCCGGAGACAGCCGGGGCGTAACCGGCAAAATCCTGCGGGTCATTCCGGACAAGGAACGCGTGGTTGTGGAAGGTGTGAACCTGGCTTACAAGCATGTCCGTCCGTCGCAGAAGAATCCGCAGGGCGGACGTATTCGCGTGGAAAAACCCATTCACATCAGCAATGTGCTGCCGCTGGACCCGAAAACGGGCAAAGGCACGCGGATTCGCATGGTCGTGGATGGAAAATCCAAGAAACGCGTCTCCAGGGCCGGCAACGAAATCAGTGTTGTGACCAAGGCAAAGAAACAGTAACGAGAAGGTAAATTATGGCTCGCTTAAAAGATTTATATAAAAGCAAGATAGCGGCTTCGCTCAAAGAGAAGTATGGCTATTCAACCGTGATGGCGGTTCCCCGGCTTCAGAAGATTGTGGTCTCCATGGGATTGGGCAAGGCCATTCAGGACAAGAAGTACCTGGATCTTGCAATCAAGGACATGACTACCATTACCGGACAAAAGCCGCAGGTCTGCAAGGCCAAAAAGAGTGTGTCGAACTTCAAAGTGCGTGAAGGCGACAAGACCGGCCTGAAAGTCACCCTTCGCAAGGACCGGATGTATGAGTTTCTGGATCGCCTAATCAACCTTGCGATTCCCCGCGTCAAGGACTTTCGCGGCTTAAGCCCGCATGGTTTTGACGGCATGGGCAACTACTCGATGGGTCTGGACGAACAAAGCGTGTTTCCGGAAATTGATCCGGCCAAGATAGAACATCAGCAGGGTATGAATATTACCTTTGTAACCAGCGCCAAAACGAACGATGAAGGCCGGGAACTGCTGCGGTTGTTTGGGATGCCGTTCAAGTCCTGATCCGGAAAACAAGAGAAGAAAATTGGAGTAAAGTATGGCAACCAAGGCATGGGAAAACAAAGCCGCAAAGAAACCAAAATATAAAAGCCGCGGATACACACGCTGTCAGATTTGCGGGCGTGCCAGAGCGGTGTACAGGAAGTTCAAAATCTGCCGCGTCTGCTTCCGCAAGATGGCAAACGAGGGCAAGATTCCGGGCGTCAAGAAGGCCAGTTGGTAAGAAACAAACTAAAACAACAGTAACAACCGTTTGGAGTAGATTGAATGAGTCTGAGTGATCCGATTGCGGATATGCTGACAAGAATCCGGAACGCCGGCAGAGTCGGCCGTCAGGAAGTCAAAGTGCCCAGCAGCAAAGTGTGCCAGGGGGTTGCTTCCGTGTTGAAAGAGGAAGGCTTCATCAGCGATTTTGACCGGATTGATGACGGTAAGCAGGGATTGCTGCGAATTCGCCTGAAATATTCACCCAGCGGTGATCATCTGATCAGCGAGGTCAAGCGGGTCAGCAAGCCCGGTCGCAGAATCTACCGCAGCGTGGATGAGTTGCCCAAGGTGCTCGGCGGACTGGGAATTTCCATCGTGTCCACCAGCAAGGGGATCTTAAGCAATAGAGGATGCCGCAAGGAAAATGTCGGCGGCGAAATTATTTGTACGGTGAGCTAAATGAGTCGCATAGGAAAAAAACCAATACCAGTTCCGGCCGGCGTCAAGATTGAACACAGCGGTACTACCTTCAAGGCCACCGGCCCCAAGGGTACGCTTCAGATGAACATTCATCCGGATATTACCGTCAGCGTGGAAAACAACCAGGTCGTGGTGTCCAATGATGACGCCAATAACCGACAGAAAAAGGCTCTGCATGGAACCACCCGGGCGCTGATCCAGAATATGATAGTTGGCGTGTCCAAAGGGTATCAGCGGGATATGCAGATTTTTGGTACCGGTTATAACGTCAAAGAGCAGGGCGGCAAGCTTGTTTTGACCGTCGGGTACTGCAATACCGTGGAAGTCCCGATTCCCAAAAGTGTGAAAGTGGAAATCAAAGTGGCGGCCACCAAAGGCAATGAAACCCCGGCTGTCTTCACAGTCAGCAGTGCCGACAAGCATGCTCTCGGGCAGTTTACCTCGAATGTGCGTCGTGTTCGTCCCCCTGAGCCGTACCAGGGCAAGGGTATTCGTTATGCGGATGAGCACGTGGTACGCAAAGAAGGCAAGGCGCTGGCTTCCGGCGGTTAATCAACCGGTGCAGATGACAGGATTTATTCACGGCCTGACAGCCGCTTGAAAGAATACAGGAAATATTGATATGCTCAGAGATCGAATTCAAAAAACAAAATCCCGGCGTGACTGGCGGTCCCGGTCAAAAGTATTTGGCATGCCCGAGCGTCCGCGCCTGGTGGTGTTCCGTTCAGGCCGGCATATTTATGCCCAGATCATCGATGATGTGGCGGGATTAACGCTGGCTTCGGCAAGCACCCTGGCCAAGGGAGTCAAGGAAACGCTGAAAAAGACCGGAAACAAAGAAGCCGCGGCAGCCGTTGGTTCAGCGCTGGCCAAACGTGCGATGGAAGTCGGAATCAAGGCGGTTTGCTTTGACCGTAACGGATACAAGTATCACGGACGCGTCAAGTCGCTGGCTGATGCGGCACGCAAGGCGGGACTGGCGTTTTAATCGGATTAAAGATAAACCATAGACAGGTTTTTGATAACGGAGAGCAAAGTTGGCTGAGGAAGCAATCAGAACAGAAATGCACGGCGAGCAGCCGCTGGAAGAGACGGTGGTTAAGGTCTATCGTAACGCCAAGGTTGTCAAAGGCGGCAGACGCTTCAGCTTCGCGGCTCTGGTCGTAGTAGGGGATCGTAACGGGACCGTCGGGTATGGCTATGCCAAGGCAAATGAAGTGCCCCCGGCCGTGGAAAAGGCGATCAAAGACGCCAAGAAGAATCTGAAGAGAATTACAGTGGTCAATGACACCCTCCCGCATGAGGTCCGAGGCAAATGCCGTGCGACGGATGTCATTATGCTGCCGGCCGGCCCTGGGACGGGCGTCATTGCCGGTTCCAGCGCTCGTGCGATGCTGGAATTGGCGGGTGTTCGCAATGTGCTGACCAAGGTGTACGGCAGCCGTTCACCCAAGAACGTGGTCAAGGCCGTGATGGCCGGGCTGGTAAAGCTCCAGAACAAAGAAACAATCGAAGCTCTTCGCGGCGTACAGATTGAAGCTTAAAAAAGGACGTGAGTGCGATTATGTATATGCATGAAATTACTGCAATAGCCGGAGCGTATAAGAAACGCAAACGGGTTGGACGCGGCAAAGCCAGCGGACACGGCAAGACCTGCGGACGCGGTCACAAAGGTGACTGCAGCCGTTCGGGATTTGCTCTGCCGCTGACGTATGAAGGCGGACAGATGCCTCTGTTCCGTCGTCTCCCCAAGCGGGGCTTTAACAATGCCAATTTTACAACCCGCTATGAAGTCGTTAATGTATCGCAGCTGGAAAGACTGTTCGAAGACGGTGCCGCAGTCGGCGTACAGGAACTGTATGTCGCCGGATTACTCGACAGCCAGGCCAGCCGCGTGAAGATTTTAGGCGATGGCGAATTGACCAAGAAATTAAACGTGTCGGCCCATAAGTTCAGCAAGAGTGCCGAGCAAAAAATATCCGGCTGCGGTGGTACGATTAAAGTCGTAGCCTGAGAATCATAACGGAAAAGGATTTTCAGATGCTGGGAACATTTGTCAATATCTTCAAGATACCGGATCTTAGGAACAAGATTCTGTTCACGGTGGCTTTGCTGTGCATCTATCGGATCGGCTTCTATATCCCGGTTCCGGGATTCAATCAGCTTGCCACTGCAGCACAGCAGCAGGGCGATAGTCCGCTCAGCCGGGCTACGGATTATCTGGAGATGTTTACCGGTGGAACGCTGAGTCGAAGCAGTCTGTTCGGCCTGGGTATTATGCCGTATATCTCGGCCTCCATTATTTTGATGCTGCTGGGTGAAGTGATTCCTTCGCTTCGCAAACTCCGGCAGGAAGGGGCGACCGGCTACAAGAAAATTCAGGAATACACCCGCTACCTGACGGTACCGCTGTGCATCCTTCAGGCGATGATGTATATGCGAATGTCCTCTCTGGAGATATTTACCGGCATGAAAACCCAGGCTATCATGATGGGGATTGTCGGCATGACGGCCGGCACGATGTTCCTGATGTGGCTGGGTGAACAAATAGATGAATATGGTATCGGAAACGGCATCAGTCTGTTGATTATGGCCGGCATTTTGGCTCGTTTTCCCAAAGCCATTAAAGATGTATTGGATAATACCACTTTCCAAATCGGCGGCTCGTCCAGTCAGTATGGTCCGGGAACGATTATCTTCCTGGTTGCGGCATTTGTATTTGTTGTGGCCGGTGCGATTCTGATTACACAGGGGCAGCGCCGGATACCGATTCAGCAGGCCAAGCAGATGCGCGGGCACCGCATGTATGGCGGTCAGCGCCATTACCTTCCGCTTCGGGTCAATCATGGCGGCGTGATGCCCATCATCTTTGCCTCCAGCTTGATGATGTTCCCGCAGATTATTCTGGGACAGATAATGAATCATTTCCCCAATCTGTTTACCAATACATTATATAACGCCTTTAATCCGACTGCGTACACGTACAATGTGGTCTATATTATCATGATTTTTGTCTTTGCGTTTTTCTGGACCACGGTTCAGTTCCAGCCCAAAGACATGGCCAAGAATCTCCGTGACCGCGGCAGCTTTATTCCCGGCCTGCGTCCCGGGCAGAGAACCGCCGAATACCTGGAAACCGTGATGATTCGAATCACATTCTTTGGTGCGGCGTTTCTGGCGATTATCGCGGTGATTCCGAGTGTGGTGTCGGGTATGCTGGGTGTAAATTATGTCGTAACGTCCTATCTGGGCGGCACGGGATTGTTGATTGTCGTCAGTGTGTCGCTGGATCTGGTCCAGCGGATTGAAGCGAACCTCTTGATGCGCAACTACGAAGGCTTCACGGATGCTGGACGAATCAAAGGAGCATACCGATGAGACTGATTCTGCTCGGACCTCCCGGTGCCGGCAAGGGCACCCAATGCAAACGCATCATTGACAAGTACAAAATAGCCCATTTGTCCAGCGGTGATATCCTTCGTGCGGAGAGGGCTGCAGGAAGTGATTTGGGCAAAAAGGCACAGAGCTATATGGATTCCGGATCGCTGGTTCCGGATGATTTAATCATTGATATGATGGTCAAGGCTATGACCGGTGCGTCAAAGGGATACGTTCTGGATGGTTTCCCCCGCACGACCGTTCAGGCCGAAGGCTTGGATAAAGCCCTGGCCAAAGCCGGCGAAAAGATTAACGCGATTGTAAATCTGGTTGTCGATGACGCTTTGATTCTGCCCCGTATGACGGGTCGTCGCAGTTGTCCCAAGTGCGGTGCCGTCTATCATGTTCAGACGCTCAAACCCAAAGTGGCAGGCAAATGCGACAAGGGCTGCGGCGACCTGATTCAGCGTGCGGATGATACACCCGACGTGGTGGGCAATCGTTTAAAGACCTATCATCAGCAGACTGCTGCGGTGGTGGGCTATTATAAATCCAAAGGTGCCGTGATTCTGGATATTGACGCGGCGCAGGAAATTGATCAGGTTACCCAGGCGGTTTTACAGAAGCTTGATTCCCTGAAGAAATAGGTTGTTGCTCATGGCGATAACGCTGCGAAGCAGCCGTGAAATTGAAATGATTCGCAAGGCCTGTTCGGTTGTTGCGAAAGTTCTTTTAAAATTGCAGGAGTGTGCCAGGCCGGGTGTGAGTACCGCCCAACTGGATGAGCTGGCACTGGAGATGGCTGCGGCGGCGGGTGCAAAGGCCCTGTTTAAAGGGGTACCTTGTCCGTACGGCGGCAGGGCGTTTCCGGGTGCGATTTGTGCGTCGATTAACGAACAGCTCGTTCATGGGATTCCTTCACCTAAAGTGATTTTGCGGCAGGGAGATATCCTCAGCGTGGATTTCGGCGTCAAGCTGGATGGCTATTGCGGGGATGCGGCTGTGACTTTCGGGATTGGTTCGATTGCCCCGCACAAGCAGAGGCTGATTGATACGACGCGAAGGATGCTCGATATTGCCATCGAACAGTCCGCTCCGGGTGTCAAGTGGAGTACCGTGGCCGCCCAGATGGAAGAGTGTGCCAGGCAGGCCGGGTTTTCGGTCGTTCGTGATTTTGTGGGGCACGGGATCGGTACGGAAATGCATGAGGACCCCAAGGTTCCCAATTTTGTCAGCAAAGAGTTGCTGCGGCACGACATCCTGCTTCAGGAAGGGATGGTTCTGGCAGTTGAACCGATGGTCAACGCCGGTAAATATGCTGTGCGAACCCTGGCGGATGGATGGACGGTTGTGACCAGCGATGGAAGCTGTTCGGCTCATTATGAGCATACGATTGCAATAACAAAAAATGGTTGTGACGTTTTAACCGACGCCACCAAAGTAAATAAGACCAGTAATTAAAAGGTATTATGTCGAAAGAAGATGCTATCAGGCTCGATGCCAAAGTGATTGATGCTTTGCCGAACGCGATGTTTCGGGTGGAGCTCGAAAACGGCCATCGAATCCTGGCGCATGTGTCCGGCAAGATGCGAATGCATTTTATTCGTATTCTTCCCGGCGACAAGGTGACCGTTGAAATGAGCCCTTATGATTTGACCCGAGGGCGGATTATTCTAAGAAGCTAAATGATATTGATGGAACTACGGTGAGATTATGAAAGTACGAAGCTCCGTAAAGCGAATTTGTGAAAACTGTAAACTGATTCGGCGCAAAGGCGTCCTGCGGGTGATTTGCTCGACCAATCCCCGTCATAAGCAGCGCCAGGGCTGATTGTTAGAAAACCCTTAGAAACTCAGGAGATTATATGCCTCGTATTGTTGGTGTGGATATTCCGAATGATAAGCCCGCTTGGGTATCGCTGGCTTATATCCATGGAATCGGCTATTATATGGCCAAAAAGATTCTCAAGGAAGCGAACATTGACCCCCAGGTCCGTGCCGGGAAGCTGACCGAAGATGAAGTCAGCCGCATCAGTCAGATTGTCGACCGGGATCTTCTGGTCGAAGGTCAGTTGCGCCGCAAGGTGGCTCAGGATATCGCGCGTCTGCGTGAAATCAACTGCTACCGGGGCATCCGCCACAAACGGGGTCTTCCTGTCCGCGGCCAGCAGACCCAGAGTAATGCCAGAACCCGTAAGGGCAAACGCAAGACTGTGGCCGGAAAGAAAAGCGTCAAGGAAATGCGTTAGTCGACTGGCCGCTTGAGGCCTGGTTGCTGAGCCGGGCCGGATAAGCAGGTTCAAAGACTGCGTGTTCGACGAGGCTGGTAAGGTGTAAAAGATAAACGGCGAACAAATCAAACAAACGAAAAACGATTTGGGATTGCAAGCGAAATGGCAAAAGGCGTTAAAAAGAAAGTTAAAAAGAGTGTTGTTCGAGGTATCGTTCATATTAAAGCAAGTTTCAATAACACTCTGATATCGATTACCGATGCAGACGGTGCAGCGATCTGTCAGGACTCCGGCGGTTCGGTTGGATTTAAAGGTTCGCGTAAGAGCACTCCTTTCGCAGCTCAGAAAGCTGCCGAGAAATGTGCGAAAAATGCGATGCGAGTCGGACTTCGAGAAGTGGAAATTCGTGTTAAAGGCCCCGGTGCCGGACGTGAATCCGCCATTTCTGCCATCCAGCAGGCCGGGCTTCGGATTTCGTCCATTGAAGACGTGACCCCGATCCCGCATAATGGGTGCCGGCCTCCGAAACGCCGCAGAGTATAAATACGATTATAAACGTAACAGATAAAGATAAGGAATACGAGCGAATATGGGACGTTATCTTCAACCGTCATGCAGACTTTGCCGTCGAGAAGGAATGAAACTGCTGCTCAAGGGCACCCGTTGCGAAACCGCAAAGTGCGCCATTGAAAAGCGTCAGAAAAGTATGGCTCCCGGCCAGCACGGCTGGCGGAAAGGCCGCGGCAGTGATTATGCGGTTCGGCTTCGCGAAAAGCAGAAGCTCAAACGCTATTATGGACTGCTCAATACACAGTTCATGAAAATCTTTGACTTGGCTCTCAAGGGTAAAGGCGACACGGGCAAGCGCCTGCTGGAAATGCTGGAACGCCGGCTGGACAATGTGGTTTATAAGCTTAACTTTGCCCCGTCCCGCAAGGCCGCCCGGATACTGATTTCGCATGGTCATATTTATCTGAATGGCCGTCGCGTGGATATTCCCAGCATCATGGTCAAAGTCGGCGACAAGATTACGCTGAAGAATTCCGAAAAGACCCGCAAGCTGGTCAAGGCTCAGCTTGATAGCAATCCTAATTATACCGTTCAGGGATGGCTTCAGTTTGATGCTGCCAAGCCGATGGCGACCGTGGTTGCACTGCCGACTCGGGATGATGTCCAACTGGCTGTGGAAGAACAGCTTGTTGTTGAATTCTGTTCAAGATAAGTGTTAACGTAATAGAGAAAGTCACAGCGGACGGATACCGGATAGCGTGTTGGATTTTGCCTGCCTTTTCAAACGCTGAGAACATCTGTCCTATTGTGGGAGGCTAAGAAATTATGAGAATAACCTGGAGAGGATTGGAATTACCGACTCGCATTGTACGCGATGAACAGGTGTCCAACGATCGTTACGGAAAATTTGTTGTGGAACCGTTTGAACGCGGTTTCGGTACTACTATCGGCAACAGTCTGCGTCGAGTTCTGCTGTCTTCACTGGAAGGCTGTGCTATCGAGTGGATTAAAATCGCCGGTGCCGATCACGAATTCACGACCATCAAGGGCGTGATGGAAGATGTCACCGATATTGTTCTGAATATCAAGCAGGTCATTGTCCGGATGCAGGGCGATGCTCCCAGGACTGTCAAACTGTCTGCCAGCAAGGCCGGACCGGTTACTGCCGGGATGATTCAAAGCGATTCGACGGTTGATATTCTCAATCCCGAACTGGTTATCGCCACGCTGACCGAGGATGTCAAGTTCGAAATGGAACTGGGCATTGGGATCGGACGCGGATATACAACCGCCGCGGAAAGAATTGCCCAGAAGGACCGGTTTGACCAGCAGTTGGGTCTGATCGAAGTGGATGCGATTTATTCGCCGGTGTTGCGGGTGCGTTACAAGACCGAAGATACCCGCGTCGGCCAGAGGACAAACTACGACAAGCTGATTCTGGAAATCTGGACCGACGGCACCGTGGCTCCCCAGATTGCTCTCGTGGAAGCGTCCAAGATTCTTCGCAAGTATATTAATCCGTTCGTGCAGTATTCCGAGCTTGAAGAGGAAACCGTCGAACAGGAAACGGCAGCTCCGGAAGCTGAGACAGGCGCCGTTGATGAAGAGCTGGCCGCCAAGATGGCCATGCCGATTGAACAGTTGAATTTGACGGTTCGTTCCAGTAACTGTCTGGAATCCAACAATATTCAAACAGTAGGCCAACTGGTCAGCATGGCCGAAGCAGACCTGCTTAAGATTCGCAGCTTCGGCAAAACAAGCCTGCGTGAAGTTCGACAGAAACTTGCAGACCTGGGCTTGTCGCTCGGTATGGGCCAGGTGCATTAAAATAAAAAGTACAAGCTAACCGAAAGTTAAGGGTAATTTAATATGCGTCATTTAAGAGCCAGAAGACGTCTGAATCGGACCAGTGAACACCGCAAAGCGATGCTGCGTAATATGGCCGCTTCGCTGTTCGAGCACGGAACCATTTCAACCACGATTCAAAAAGCCAAAGAAGTCCAGCGGTTTGCCGAAAAGCTGATTACCACGGCCAAGGCGGGCACACTGCATGCACGTCGCCAGGCGATCTCCACGCTGAATAATCGTGCCATTTATGTTGAAGAAGATGGTCAGAATGTCCGCAAGGGCACTGTCATCGGCAAGCTGTTCAGCGATATCGCCCCGCAGTATCTGGATCGTCCCGGCGGCTATACCCGCATCATCAAGCTGGCCAAGACACGTCTGGGCGACAATGGTCAGTTGGTCCTGCTGCAATTGGTCGGACAGGAAAAGAAAGAAGAAGCACCTGCTCCGGAAAAAAAGGCTAAAAAAGCCAAAGAGGCCCAGTAGTTGCTTGCCCTATGCAATCCAAGCCCGATGATCAGGTTTTCATCGGGCTTTTTTTATTGGGCCGGCCGACAAATAGTGATAAAATCGTATCCTGCAAGAGTGAGAATAAGGTTCGCAATACAATAAATCTGGAGAGTCAATCCCATGATGCAAACAGATTGTATCTTTTGTAAAATTGTGGCCGGACAAATCCCCTGTTACAAAGTGTTCGAAAATGACAATGTATTGGCATTTCTGGACATAGGCCCCATCAGCACAGGCCATACGCTGCTGATCCCCCGGACTCACGTGGACCGCATTGACCAGTGTTCCCCGAATATCCTGGCGGAAACAGCCAAAGTCCTTCCGCAGCTTGCCGGCGCCGTTTCCGCCGCGGTCAATGCCCCGGCGTTTAATATCTTATGCAACAATGGCTCTGCTGCCGGGCAGGTCGTCAGGCATCTGCACTTTCATATTATCCCGCGACACGAAAAAGACGGCGTATTGACGCAGTGGCCGGCCTTTAAATATCCAGAGGGCAAAGCCGACATGCTGTGTCAAAAAATTATAGAAAACTTGAAAAAATAGCCAGCAAAAGGTTGCGTATTATTTCGTTCTGTGTTACATTAGTATATTCTTGAACGCGGGGTAGAGCAGTCTGGTAGCTCGTCGGGCTCATAACCCGGAGGTCAGTGGTTCGAATCCACTCCCCGCCAGTTTATAAGTGCTTTAATTGCAATAGTTTAAATTAAGCACTTGCACGTCTTGAATAAGGGCGTGTAGATAAAATGTAGATAAACATCATTTTGTCACGCACACATCATTCTCCCGACAGCTTCACAAAGACAATCTTCTGTATACTAAATTGTATATTTGAAAGGAAGATTGTTATGGCGTCTTTGTTCAAACGGCGAAGTCAATTTTGGGTGTGCTATTATATCAATGGCAAACGTATCCAGCAGTCCCTGAAAACCAGTAATGAGCGGGTTGCCCGGGATAAGGTCAAAAAGATTGAATATGAGATGGCTCTGGGAGATCTTCACCAAGCCACTAAAATTCCATTGCAGGTGATCCTGGAGGATTTCAGCAAGTATCTTAGGTCGACACGGACTTATAAGTCATACAAGAATGATATCAGTCGCCTGCGGACGTTTTTCGGGCCAATCAGCAACAGCCTGAAGCCAAGTCCGCCGGGAGGGAAGGGGGGAGGGCAGTGCCGGTCGAGGACAAAGGATAAGTATAAACATGTCCATGTCAGGGCTGAACTGCTTGAGGATATCTCCCATCTGGCAATAAATAAATTTCTGTCAGACCGTGTTGAGTATAATAAATGGAAGCCAAAAACTGTCAATCTGATGAGGCAGACGCTCCATAAATTATTTTCATATGCAATCAAACATCATGGTTTTTGCTCCCGTGACAGGAGATATCCAAATCCTGTGACAGGAGTGGAGCGGATGAAAGAGCCTGCTCCTGACATCCGGTATCTGGAGCTTGAAGAGATAACAACTCAATTAGAAGCAGTGAAAGAGTCTCATGTGGTCCACGCATTGGTTGCAACCTATATCTATGCAGGCCTTAGGCGCGAAGAGGCTTTGTGGCTGACGCTAGAAGACGTTAATCTGCAGATGCGGTTTATCCGGATCCAGGCCAAAACAGTCAATGGGCAATTCTGGCAGCCGAAAACCAAGCGAAACCGTGTTGTGCCAATAAGCAGCCAATTATTTGAGATTTTAAGCAATTATCGCCGTCCTAAAAACAGCCTTTGGTTTTTCCCGTCTCCAACAGGAAATCACTGGGATCCGGATAATGTCTCACAGGATATCCGTGAGCTCAATAAAAAAGCAGGGTTGGTATGGTCCTGTCTGGATTTCCGGCATACCTTTGGCAGCCAATTGGCTCAGAAAGGCGAGTCTCTTTACAAAATCTCCGAACTGATGGGCAACTCGCCAGAAATCTGCCGGAAACACTATGCCGCATTGATACCGGAACGGATGCGGGATTCGGTTGAATTTGTCCGGCAGGATCAGGAATCCTCTGGTGAAAACCGGATAAACGAACTAATGCTCCAGATGAAGGAAATAAAGGAGATGCTAAAGAAGCAGAGTAGTGAAGAGAAAGGGAATCCCTCAATTGCCTCTGTTTCAAAGGGGCTAAGGCCAGCATAACATCCAGGAAATATTTATGCTAGCAGGGATTCACATTGTTCTGAAAGGATTTCGGTAAGGCCCAGCAGTTCCAATTCTTCGCTGGCTAAATAGCGATAACCCTGAGGGGGTTGAAATCCGGGAATTGCCTGCCTGAGTTCATTTAACGATATTTCTTCTTCGAATGTCCATGCTTCGTCAATCAGTATCCCGTATCCTTTTGAAGCATTTGAATAATAGGTATCAAAATCTCTGCGATTAATGCCTGATTGTGTGCCGACCTTGGTCCAGAGATAACCTGGTGTGTGTTCCAATACTCCAAAAACCCTGAATGCTCCAGACAAAGCCATATAAGGAGATGTTTTATAGACAAGCACAATATCCCCGTTTGACACTTGAGGCCTTATCCGCCTTAGTTCCACCGTCTTATGGCCGCTAAATATCTTGTCGGCATATTCAGGGTGAATGGAGAGCAACAATGTTTTATCCATCATATTCAGGACCTTATTGTAATAGCATACCCTTTTTATATAAACTAAAGAATATACTGTTAGATATCGGCTGCGGTTGCTGAATTTGTGAATTTATTCCATTTTTCTCCAGTATTAGTTGCATTTCAGACCAGGATACAGGTTTTACAAACGATTCTGTACCGGAGAATTTAATGGCCATTATAGGTTTGTAGAGGTTATTTCCAGCTGTTTTGAATACATCGTCCCACTCGAAAATACCAAGACGTCTATATTTTTTATAGAGTGTTTTGGGAATGTCTATGTCAACATAGTCCAGGCAGGAACAAGCACGGATGTGGCCGGTTCCTATCCTTTCTTTACTTTTACTGACATACCAGAGTATCCGGCCGGGAAATTCAATATTTCCTCTGGCACTCCGGTAGTATGCCGCTTCGACGTTTAAAGCCAACTCGTGTTTTCTCCCAAACAACCCCTGGCTTGACAGACCCTCATCAAACAGTTCTTCAGCCCACTGGGATTGAATAGGAATAATGTAAGCAGGTAAATTGGAATTGCTGAACTTTGCTGGCCATAGATAATTTTCATGGTCATACACAAAACTGTTGTCAGCAATATTTTTCGGGTCTTGAAGAAAGGCTACCCATTCGGTAATCCCTTCTGCTTCAACATCAATATGGGAACTAAGGGATAAAAGTTCTTTTGCTATCATATCTGATGTGTTTGCTATTGATAAAGCAACTTTTGTCCATCCGTTGAATGTTTCAAAAAAACCAAACCGGACAAGAGCGTCTTCAATAATTCCAGGCATGTTCCGGTCGCTTATTTTTATTATTGGCAGTTTGGATTTGCATGCCCGCAAGATGATCCTGTATACAATTTGATAAGAAATAGTTGAGGCGAGAGGGCTTGTGCAAATCCTGATCATAGGTATATTTAAAATACCATCGGCTTGTTCGTTTTTGCCGAAAACAACCATTGCATGGGGGTTCTTATATGAATCTTTTACAATCACGCAATCATAAGAATCCGGACCGGATAAGAAACTTCTTAATATTTTTAAAAACTCGCTTTTTGTTTCGCATTTGGCATTTTGGAAATATTCGGCCACAGATTTAAAGTCACTTTCTGTAATTGCCTTCAGGCTAAAGGTGGTGCCTGCAAATCTAACAGGCTGATATTTATTGGCGCAGAGCAATTCGTCCATATGGATAATGAATTCTGTAGGATGCAGTATTTTAAGATTGTACTTATCTTCAGCCGCTTCGGAAACACATTTAATAAGATTCTCATCACGTGTTATAAAGTAAGGAGCATCTGAGCATATTGCCCATGCAATTTGGCGGATGTCGGATTCATCTGACTCAGAGAGTGATTTATTCTGCCACAATAGTTTTAGTTTATCATAGATATCAAGAAACTGTTTTCTGTCTGAATATGGCAGGATATGAAATCCTGCAGCTATGGATTTGCTTTTGGCTTTTATTGATGGGTCTGCTTGCCTTTGGATTTCATTGTCGATTTCTTTTGTAAGGCAAAACTCGACATCTTCAAGCCATTCAGCAAATAATGCATGTGAAGGCCGGTTGACATCTGAGACATCATCCGCTAAATCAAATAAGATATTGGCGTCAATGACAACACAGGTTTTGGAATCAAGAATATTGGTGGCGGCATATGAAAACAAGGAAGGATTGTCAAGGTCCATCCACCAGGATACCAGGGTGGATCCTTCTTTCGCACGACCAGGCCGTTCACCTTGCGGAGTGAATCCTAATTTTGGCCATAACGAGTTTTCTTTATAGTCTTTCCGGCATTTTAAACTGATTCCGCGTAAATGCCTTACTTGCTCGGCTAAATAATCAACAAGCTTTTTAGCTAATCCTTTACCCTGATATGAGTTTGAGATGCAAAGATGAACTATGACAGCTCTTTCTTTGGCAATTCTGTATAATAAATATCCGACACATTGATTGTTTGGGTCGATTGCTGTTAGAATATGGCCTTTATCGGCACTTGCTTGAAATGCGTCGCGGGTAAAAAAGCCAAGTGTTTTTGAATTGGAGTCTCCAAGAGATATGACTTGTTCAAGGTGTTGTTTGGCATTGATTGGTCCGATAAGAACTCCATCCATTTCGTGCTCCTATTAATCCCTTTACTAAGATTTTCTCAATAATTTTTGTAGAACAAACGCCTATATTCTACCATTAATAGCAAGAAAATCAATAGGAGTTTTAGTCAACATATTCGTGTGAATCGAGCCATGTTTCAATATCGTTCCATTTATAGCGGATGGCTCCGTTTTTGCCCCTGCCGATTGCAATGGGTTTGATGCCGGCTTCTTTAAGCCACCGTCTGATAGAAGAGCGGTGGGCATCAAGTATGGCGGAGAGTGTCTTGAGGCTGACCGTGAGTCGGTTTTTGCTTTCTTTATTGGCCATAGCAGTCTTTTTTTAGCCAGATCACTCCAGCATCATCGTTCTGGATTTCAGCTTTATCTTCCAGTGTCAGGCCGGCGGGATATAAAAGGAACCTCAGCTTCTGGATATCGGAATATTTCCGGACAGACTGTTGGACATTTTTTACAAGGTGTACCACATACCGGGACCAGTTCTTCCTGTTCCGGATGTTTTCAAATGCTTTAGCTTCTTTTTCATAGCCCCAGAGATCTAAAGCTTTCTGGCAATGTTTCAGGGCCGGACCGCGAGGATTGATGGGCTCAGCAAAGATTTCCCCAGCATTGATATTGGCAGCAAACTCAACTAGCCTGTCTATGGAAGATGGATCATCTGCAATCGATGGCATTATTGGGCAGAACATAGCATAGGTCCGGAATCCGCATTGTGCTGCTTTTATCATGACTGATATTCGCTGTGTGATAGAAGAGGCATTCGGTTCGAGGATTTCAATAATATCTGCTTTTTCAGGAGTGGCTGTGATGCTTATGCCGAATAGCACTCTGTCTTTGTGCTGCTCAATAATGTCGAAGTCATTTCTTACCGCACAATTTTTCGTGAGAATCCTGACAGACCAGCCTGGTTCAGATAGGATTGCCTGAAGGCATCTTCTTCCAAGCTGATGCTTTTGGGCTTCCGGTGCCCATGCATCATAGATAGATGAAAGTTGAATAAGGCCACGAATTTTGATCTTTTTAGCGTCAATTGCTACTCTTTCGGGTGCTAACGGGTCACAAATACTATATTTATTTTTGAAAGGCATTTCGCTAAAAGCAGGATGCATCCGTAGCATTGCTCCTGTGCTGCAATACAGGCAATTATGGCCGCATTTTATACCGGGATTTACTGCAAAAGATGCAAGTTTCTTCTTTTCGAATTCCTGTGTTCTGCTGATACCGGATTTAAGTATGTAAGTAGAACATGTCCCGGTTGTCGTTGAAAGTTAGTTGAAAAATCTTGCGGTCAAGGTA
>CAZVYY010000032.1:0-42754 GCA_964630775.1 uncultured Pirellulales bacterium
AGTCGAAAGAAAATGGCAAAGGCCAAAAATATCGAATTCTTATAGCGCTGTCATAATAAATAATTTTGGGGATAAAAAAAGACAAGCACGCATATTCTGCGTAGAAATATTTTGAAAATGTACTGGCTTGGAGATAAGCTTTACTTTAATGAGAAAGCCGACCAGAAAGGTGGTTCTATGCAGATTTCGAGAATTCTTTTGACCTATGCTGTCAGCGTACCTGTATTTTTTGTTGTCGATATGATCTGGCTTGGCGTGATCGCAAGGGGATTTTATCGGAAAGCACTTGAGCCGCTCCTGACGCCAAACATTAACTGGACCGCGGCAATCCTCTTCTACTTTCTGTTTCTTTTGGGCATACTGGTTTTTGCCCTGATTCCCGGCATGGAAAGACGTTCCCTGGGGTACACCATCGGCATGGCGGCCTTGTTTGGATTTATTGCCTATGCGACCTATGATTTAACCAATCTGGCGACGCTGCGTGACTGGCCTTTGATGCTTTCTATTGTGGATATGACCTGGGGTGCTTTTTTGTCTGCATCGACAGCGGCAATGACTTATCTCATCATGAGCCGCATACCCTCAGTCTGATTTTGATTTAAACCAGGGTACTATCATGGAGGTGGTGTTTTGATAACGACGATAGGCTTCTGGTTTGGAATGTAAAGACTGCCGCTCTGAAATAGGGCCTGTAATCAGCCTCATGGTCAGCAGCAGGGCTATCGGCGAAAGCAGTCCCAGCCATCCCGACGGGGCCGGCAAACCGATCAGAGCAAAGCCGAACCACAGCATAATTTCAAAAAAATAATTCGGGTGCCGTGAATAATTCCAAAGACCGTTCTGGCAGACTTGTCCCGTATTGGCCGGATTGATTCGAAACCGATGCAGTTGAATATCTGATAGAATAGACCCGGTGAATCCCGCCCCCCACAACATCAGTCCAATCAGGTCAGATACAGCGAATGGCGTGTCGCGTTGAGAAGTGAAAATAAACACAAACCCGATGACCGTTTGAAAACAGGCCTGGATGAGATAATGGAATAGGAAAAAAAGAGGGGCAGGCAGTGTCTGTTCTTTTTGTAAGGTTTCATAGCGAGCGTCTTTTTTCCCCAGCCGAAGACGCGTCAAGAACAGATATCCTCCCAGGCGAAATCCCCAGAGCAGAACCAATACACAAACCAGGATTCCAACAGAACCGGATGTTTTAAGAATTAAATGATGAGCCACCCCCATCAGGGTTAAGCCCGCCGCCCAGCCCAAATCCACGATCGCCGCGTTTCGCTTCCACAGATAGACCAACCACAATCCCATCAGAATGCCGGCAGCCATCAGCAGATTAACCAGAATCCCTGTGACAATCATTGTAGCGTTTCCTTCATTTCATGCAGGCCGCTGACGTTCTGGCCGAATAACTGGATTAAATCAGGATTTCGGGGACGGGTGATAACCATTTGGAGGTCATCAATATACTGTTGTGCAAAACCGGCCTGGCAATACGAGAAATAATACTCCCAGCGTCGGATAAAACTGTCCGGAAATCCCATGTCCATGATTTTATTTCGGTTTTCAAGGAAGCGTTCTCGCCATCGGGTCAGCGTCAAGGCATAGTGTGGACCAATGCTTTCGACATGTTTAACGACAAAGGATGTGCGGCGAGTCAGCACTTCTGTCAGGATGGTCAGCGAAGGCAGCAGACCGCCTGGAAAGATGAACAGACGCATCCAGTCGGTCGATTTGGAATAGGCTTGATAGCGCTGATCCGGAATCGTGATGGTCTGAATGACCATAATGCCATTGGGTTTCAGTAAACGGTCACAGCACCGAAAGAAAGTCGGGTAGTAAGCCTTGCCTAAGGCTTCAAGCATTTCCACTGAAATAATCCGATCATACAGGCCGGTCACATTACGATAGTCGCACAGCATGACCTTCACCTGATCGGACAATCCGGCATCTGCGATTCGTTTTTCGGCAAGCTGCTGCTGCTCTTTGGAAAGCGTGATGGTGGTGACGCGACACCCAAAGCGCATTGCCGCACGGATTGCCAGGGTTCCCCACCCGCTACCGATTTCTAAAATATGGTGATGTTTTGAAATACAGGCTTTATGCAGGATGCGATCAATCTTGCGAAGCTGGGCATCTTTCAGATTTTCATCCTGCCGTTCAAAGACCGCGCACGAATAGGTTAACGTTTCATCCAAAAACGTTTGATACATCGCATTGCTGAGGTCGTAATGGCATGAAATGTTTTTTCTCGCATGATTTTGTGTATTTCTGTTGTTGAGGCGGATGGCCAGATAAAGCAGCCTGATGAATCGGGAATACCAGGGGGTCTTCACCGAATTCGAAAGGGTTGCACTCAGCATAAAATCCAATAGCCGCACAAGATTGTCGGAACGCCAATATCCCCTCTCGTAGGCCATACCGAATCCGATTTCGTCTGCTTTAGCCAGCATGGCAAAAAACCGATAGTCGAGCACCTGCAGGTCCGCACACTCCTCCGTCTGGCCCTTGCCGAAAAGGCGACGCTGGCCTTCGGGCAATGTCACTGAAATCTTTCCAGCAGATTGTTCGTCTAAAAATGAAAAGAATACCTTCATACCCTGTCGGGCGATCCATGAAGGGCTTTTTTTTCGCATGGTGAAGTCCTGGTCGGGAATCGGCTTTGGATAAATCGGCAGTTTTTTACGAACAGACAAGGTAAACGCCTGCCGAATGATGCGGGGCATAATCATCAAGCAATTAAATGGATATTTTTGAATCGTACTCCGCAAGGATTGTGCCGTCAGCGGTGCCGCCTGCCCTGAAAGTTGAGCAAAAAACACCGGCTTGTCGCCGCATTCGGATTTGTTTAATGCAATGGCGATTTCCATGCGGTCTCTGGAATCCTTAAGATGGACGGTGTACGTGCCGTGTCTGTCAAAAAAGGGAGACACATGAAACGCTTTGGGAATCTCAAAACACAGCGAGTCGGATTGCCGGCTGGGATATTGCAGTACGTATAAATGGGTTTCACTGAACGTATTATGCACCTCCGCCAGAAGGAGTGCACAGGAATCCGTCTGGTCATAACAGATAAAAAAAGTCACCGGCCGAAAAGTGAGATTCAAATACTTGGCAAAACCGACCATCTCAATCCGGCGCAAAGAGCCTGAATACCCGATTTTGTGCAGTACGCCGGTGATTTTTTCTTTCAGTGATTCATTGCCCCGCCAGAAATAGTCCTTGTCGTCGATGCGAACCGCGGAAAAGCGATTGTATCCAAATCCGGGCAGCGTTTGGTTTAAATCGGGCAATTCATCCAGGTCGAATCGAAAGAAATAGGCCGGATAAGAAAACTGGTGCTCCGTCGGCCAGTTTCGACGATGGAATAGTCTGCCGGTAAAAATTTGTGAATTCACAGATCAACTCCCAGCTTGCGCGCCGCCGTCAGCCCTGAACGCGCGCCATCCTCATGAAATCCGTACCCGCAATACGCTCCGCAATAGAAAATGCGATGATTGCCGTTTATAGCATCCAGTTCCTTGTGTGTTCCCAGGGCGTCAAAGGTGTAGCAGGGATGATCAAATACGACAGATTTGATACCTTGTTTCGGATCAATGAAATCCTCACCGTTTAAGGTTACAAAATAATCCAAAGCAGTCGCAAGACGCTGCAGCCGGTTCATATAGTAAGACATCGTCATCACAGGACTTGAATGTTTTTGGCTCATCCTGAGATAGCTCCAACTGGCCCAGGCACTTCGTTTGGGAGGCATCAGGCGGCTGTCAGTGTGCAGCGTGACCTGGTTCTTTGTGTATTTCCATTGGCTTAATATGCGAAATTCATTTGGCTCCGGATTGCTCAGCAGGTGAAGGCTGGTGTCGGCGTGGGTGGCAAGCACCACATAGTCAAACTCCATTTGCGTGCGATCGGCACACGTTACATGAATCGAGTCCGCCGATCGCCTGACCTGCAGAATCGGGCAGTTCTTTTTAACAGTACCCTGAAACTGTTTTTCAAAGGCGTCCACGTATGCAATACTCCCGCCGACTACCGTCTTCCAGCAGGGTCTGTCAGTCAGTTTCAGAAAACCATGGTTATCATAAAACCGGAGAATCGATTCTGCGGGAAAATCCAGGATGTCCTGAGCGGGTGTTGACCAGACCGCTGCGCTGATCGGCGCGATGTGATAATCGATATATGCCCGTGAAAATCCGTATTTTTCTAAAAACTCCCCCAGCGTCAACCGGCCTATACCTGTTTCCAATGTTTTACAAGCAATCCTGTTGAAACGAAAGATGTCGACAAGCAATTTCCAAAAGCATGGAGAGATTATATTCTTCCGACGCGCAAACAGCCCTTTGGGAACATCGCTTGAATAATAAAATCCTGTGGCCTTGTCCTCAAACCCAAATGCCATATCCGAATCTTTTATCCGAACACCCCATTGCTCAAATAGTTTCATGAGGATTGGATAATTCCGGTCATTCAGGACAATAAATCCCATGTCGATTGGGGTTTTCGCGTCCGGCCCGCTGTCCAGGATATGAGTATGCGCATGGCCGCCAAGCCGGGACTCCTTTTCAATCAACGTAACCTCATAACGTCGAGACAACAACCATGCCGCCGTTATCCCTGAAATACCGGCACCAATCACACCGATACGAACTCGTTTTCCAGTTGTCTGAGCGGCATACTGTTTCATGGCTGGATTCCTTATCCAGAATTATATCAATCACACTATAATCTGAGCTTACAACCCTTTCAAGATAAATTTCCAGCGCAAGAAAACCCTATGGCCCGGGATAATCTATATGCGAGAGTATCATAATTCGTGATTGATGGTTCCGAAAAATTTACCTGCCGACATATTCTTCATCATTCTGACGATGGTAATAAAATCTTGCCATAAGACTCAACCCCGGCATCACAAAGAACCAGACCGCACCGACCCACACTAAACTCAGACCTATCGGCTCTGCAAAGTGCAGTGCACCCAGGCGGTCGGCCGCAAAATACGTTCCAGGTGCCAATGCGGCCCCAAGGATCGCCGCAGCGAAAGGCTTTTTCTGCAGATAGCGGAGCGATACATCAAGAGACAGAGAAAAATTAGCCCAAATCATCATATCCCACAAGGGGATGAAAGGGGGCGGCATGATCCAGCGTTTGGGTTCGACTGTGCCAAGGACGATTAAAAGGGTGTCTGCAAAAAAGCCAATCCCCATGGTTATCAAGGCGACCGTGAAAACAGCACGCAGTTTCCGGGTTTCAATCAGTGTGATATGGATTGCAAAAAGAATCGGAACAACAATTAAACCCAGCCAGGGATAGCCGTAGGATGCTCCCAGAATACAGGCTAACCAGCCGATATCGATGGAAAGAAAGTTGCAACATCCTTTTGTCAATCGGCCAATCGATAGCCGCCATCCGGTTGCATGTGCTTTCATAACATCCTATTCATTGATTTTATGGTCAGATTGATCCGCGACAGTTATTCGTATCAGCCTGCCGCTCCTCCTATAAATGTTACTGTAAATATCACCGTTGATCATGTCAATTCTTATCTTGGCTCCATAGGGCCGAATATCAGGACATTAACGGCTTCATCAGGGCCATAGACAAAACCCTCAATTCCTTCAGCAAGCCAAGTGACAGAATAAACTCAGAAATAATGGTGAGATGCAAAAGGCCGGCACAATTAATCAAGATGTACACCGCATGGAAACAGAAGTATATTTATTGGGGGGTGGACATTGGTGAATTGACAATTTATGGAACGCATTCATAGATGAGTCAAAAATAGGCCTTCAGGTCTCAAGTCTGTGCCCTAATCAGCGGATTACTTGAGCTTTATGATTCAAGATGACAATACTTTAAAATTATCCCCATCGTCATTACAGGCCAACGTGCTGTCTGAATATCTGTATGTATGTCTATTATTCACAAGAGATTAGACTTGACACAGGCGTATCGCTTTTGATACATTATAGGACATAGAGTAATTCGGAAATCTGGAGGGAAAACGAAGTGAAAGCGGCTTTCTTTTTTTTGTGTTCTTTGCAGGCGTTATTATCCTCCATAAGCCTCGGTGTGTCCGGCTTGACTCAATCCTCAAATTCGGCTGCATCCGTAGTGTCCGCAGATATTGACATGCAACAAACGGCAGAATCTGCCGGTGTTTCACCGTCAGCCAAAAAAGTTCGGGGATCCGCCAGGGGGCAATCCACGGCCCCAAGAATTGAAATGGTCAACGGCAGGGAAGCGGTTGCCGGCGAGGTCCTGGTGTCGTTTCGTCCCGGCCGGGCAGGTAAAATCCCAGGGATACGTAATACTATCAAGGCCAAAGAGTTGAAGGTTATCCCAAGGATTGGCGTGCATCGCTGGCGTCTGGAGTCTCAAAAATCTGTGACACAGGCAATCCGGGAGCTTTCCGCTAATCCGGATGTGAAATGTGCAGAAGCGAATTACCTCGTTTATGCTGCTGCAATCCCAAATGATCCTCTCCAGAGCAAACTCTGGGGGCTGCATAATACCGGACAGACTGGAGGGACGCCGGACGCCGACATTGATGCTCCGGAAGCCTGGACGATTGCCACAGGCAGTAATCAGGTTGTTGTCGGATTGATCGATTCGGGCGTGGATTATCTGCATCCTGACCTGGCGGCAAACATCTGGACCAACGAAACCGAAAGAAACGGTATTGCCGGGGTCGATGATGATGGAAATGGCTATATCGATGATATCTATGGCTGGGACTTTCTCAGCGAAGACAACGAGCCTTTCGACGAAACCGGTCATGGAACACATTGTGCCGGCACGATTGGAGCGTTGGGAAATAATGGCGCCGGCGTTGCGGGCGTCAACTGGAATGTCAAGATCATGCCTCTGCGATTCCTCAATGCCCAGAATATGGGCAGTACCTCGGATGCAATCGAGGCGATCATGTATGCGACAATGATGCGTCAGCGCGGCGTCAATATTGTATTGACCAGCAACAGTTGGGGAGGAACCGCCTTTTCCCAGATCTTGATGGATGCGATTGCTGCCGGCCGGCCGGCTGGAATGCTGTTTGTGGCCGCGGCGGGCAATGGCGGCATAGACACAGACCTTACGCCGAATTATCCTTCCTGTTTTGACCTGGACAATATTATCTCGGTAGCCGCCACAGACCATCATGATAAGCGTGCCTCGTTTTCAAACTGGGGGGCGAAGTCGGTCGATTTGAGTGCTCCGGGGGTTGATATCTGGAGTACGATTCGCGGCAATGCCTGCATGGCATACAGCGGCACATCGATGGCCACACCGCATGTGGCGGGTGTCGCGGCTCTGGCATGGAGTGTTGCACCCGGGTCTTCATATACTCAAATACGCGATGCAATCCTGACCGGGATTGATCCGGTAAATATGGATCAGCCCACGGTAACCGGCGGGCGGCTTAATGCTTTTAATACCCTTGCCCGTCTGGCCATGATTGTAACCGGCGCCGCTCCGGGTGACGGGCAAGTCTATGTTAATCCGTCCCCGCCCGCCAGCTTTACAATACAATTTTCTTTTCCTGTGGACAGAACAACGCTGCAGCCGGCCGACCTGAAAGTCAACGACAGGAAGGCCGATCGGCTCACGGTCTCCCATGACAATCGAAATGTGACGTTTTATTATAATCTCAGCCCGGTCAGGACGCAGGGACCACAGAAGATGTATATGCTTGCCAATGCGATTCGGACCGCTTCCGGGGTCTCTCCCAGCCCAAATCTTAAAGCGTGGACTGCGACCTTTTACTGGGATACAGATCCCATGCATGTCGTTGAATACAGCCCGATGAATGGTGCAGCCATCCAGATGCCTTTTACGAGCATGACAATCATGTTTAATGAACCATGCGACCCTGAATCCATCGATGCAAAAGATTTAATTCTCAGCCAGGGTACCGTGGTGGACGTGGTTAAAAACAATACCTCCCAGATTACCTATGTGCTGGCTGGAGTCGATCAGGAAGGCGTATTGACCGCGACCATCCCAGCCGGTGCAGTGACGGATATCTATGGCAATCCGATGCAGTCTTATTCAGTCGCGTTTTCCCTGGATTACGGCATCGTCCCATTTCCATCGCCGTTAAACCCGTCTGCTCCCTCAGGTTCGCTCGTCTATGATGGGGCAATCTCAGGAACCGTCAGCCGGGAGGACACGGATCGTTTTACGCTTGTCGTGGACCCCGGTCAGACGCTGACGGTGGTTTTAACCCCGGATGAAGCATTGTGTCCGGTTCTGGGATTATCGGGCGGGCCGGCAGATAAAACGATGCAGGCCGGCAGTTCCGGGCAGACGGTGGTGCTGCAACTGGAACCGGCAGCCAATGCCGTAACGACTTATACCCTCGCTGTGGGCGGACTTGACACCACCGGCGATTATACACTGGAGGTGCTGCTCAATTCCGCCGTCGAACAGGAAGGCTTCGATGGCTCACGAAACGACGATCTGCTGACGGCCCAGAATCTTGACGCCGCTTTCATTGATCTGAATGATGCCGGGGCGCAGCGGGCTGCCGTCTGCGGCAGGATTCAGTGGGAGTTTACACCTTTCCGGACAATCGAAGACTTTGAAGATCAAACTCTGACCGACTATCTGCCAACCGGCAGCAGTATGAGTGGTTTCAGTATCACCCCGACGTCGGCTCATGATGGTGTATATGGTCTTGAGTCTTACGGCAGCCTGCAATGGATTTATCGAAATGACAGTGCCGTGTACCTGGAACAGGGAAATCTCATCTCCGTCTGGATGCGTTCGGAAGTACTGCTGGCCGGACGCGCTTACTTTGGATTCGGGGCCGATGCGGCCGGAGCGCTGTCGGTTGTCATGGCGGGCAATACCAAACAACTGCTGCTTCAGCGCAATCCCGGCTATGGCTATGAAACCCTTGCCGAAGCCTCACAGCAATGGCTGCCCAATTACTGGTATCGTTTGGAAATCGGCTGGAGTCCGGGAGGAGATGTCACAGTGGACTTGTATGACAGCGACGGTGTGACTCTGCTCAATTCCATCACCGGCAATGATGCCTCGGTGACATCGGGCGGTATTGCTTTCCGGGGCTTTCTCGGCGCCAAATATTTCGATACCGTTCAAGTGGCATCCCCGACCAATACCGATCCTGATTGTTACGCATTGTCCCTGTCCGAGGGCCAGTCGCTGTCTGCGGCGATGAAAACCACCGGCGGCAGGGCGGCAATCGAACTGCTGGATGCCGCGGGAACGGTTCTGGCTGGCGGTACGGCATCCGCTTCCAACGCTGACATCGTTCTGGATTCATTCATCGCTCCGGCGGCGGGAAGCTATTATCTCCGCGTCTCCGGGGTCAATCGCATGGAATACCGGATGGTGGTAACACGGGACGGGATATTCGAACGCGAATGCAATGATGAGACGGCCTCGGCAGTCTCGATATCTCTGCAAAAAGCGGTTCTCGGACATATTGGCGCCCCGGCGGTGGTGGGCTATTTCACCGATTTCTATCCGGCCTCACGGGCACCCGGTCATGTGATTCGTCGGGCCGGGTTTATCCCTGTTCAGATATCCGACATTGCCACGTTTGATCTGAGTACGGTGGGGATACTCATGGTCAATGAGCTGAATAACGCCGAGATATCGCCTGAATTGCTGTCCCGCCTGCCCGACATCGAAGCCTGGGTCCGGGAGGGAGGCCTGTTTGTGGTGCATGATCGCTTCGTCAGCACCGACATCGGCGATCCTCAGCCCAATCCGCTGCTGATTGGCGCCCCAGCGACGAGGCTGGACCGTGATTTTGTCTATGCAAACGATATTGATGTGTTAATTCCTGACAGCCTCGTCGCTGCCGGCCCGTATGGGACAATTGGTAACTATACCCTCGATGCGGCAAACTTCTCCACGCATGGTTTTGCGATAGCCGATACGCTGCCGGCCGGAAGCGTCAGTCTTTTCAGTTCCGGACCGGCTGCAAATAACAGAGTCGCTGCATTTGCGTATGCATTGGGTCGGGGTTTTGTGTATTATGCAGCGATTCCGCTGGATTATTTCCTCGACATATCCGGGGATAACAGCTTCAAGACCATCTATGCCCCCAATCTGCTGCTGTATATCAATCGCTTAAAGCCGGATGAGGACTGGTACCGCCTGACCGTCGATCCATGGAGCCATGTTCTCCTGGAAACGCGTACACCGGCCGATGGCGAAGGGGAATTCGTCAATCCGCTGAATCCGATGATCCGTGTCTATGACACAGCAGGGACCTTGCTGGGTTCTGCTGACAAGAATGCTTCCGATGGCCGCAATGCAGCGATTTCGATTGCAGCAGAAAATCAGGCTGTCGATGTGTATGTTCAGGTTGC
Organism: uncultured Pirellulales bacterium; assembly: GCA_964630775.1. Lineage (GTDB taxonomy): Bacteria > Planctomycetota > Phycisphaerae > Sedimentisphaerales > Anaerohalosphaeraceae > Anaeroglomus. The sequence continues at coordinate 10,341 of CAZVYY010000032.1, forward strand.
CTCCTCCGAGCTTGCCGCTCCGACCCGGGGACCCTATGTTTTATCGCAGAAAATACATACTGACTCTAAAATCGTTCGTGTCAACTCCATCGCCTACAGCACCACAGGCGGCAAGAATCAGGATAAGCATTTACTGGTTGCCATCGACCTGACAGATAACCTCGGCAGCCCGGTTGCCAATGCCTCTGTCGCAGCCGCATTGATGCGCAATGGAGTGCCCGTGACGTCATGGTCTTCAGCGACGGATGCGAATGGCAGGGTGCTCTTTAATTATAATAATGCTCACCCGGGGACCTACACAACCGTGATAACCAATATCAACGCTGCCGGTCTGATCTGGGATGGGATTACGCCGGCCAACTCATTTACGAAAAAATAAAAGCCATTTGAATCATGTGCTGTTGACTACCCTGAGCATCGACTGCGGATGTGCCGATGCTCAGGGTGGTTTGTTTTTGGCCGGGGGAATTGCATCTTCGTCTTCATTCCGATTTGCCGACGGCCTGCGTTCGCCCGCCGGACGACTCCGGGCTAAATTTGGCGGGAAAATGATTCAGGATGGCGATGCGTCATGAAACGCTTTATGGTAAATAGCACATCGTACGGGATTATTGCGGAGATAAGACAGGAGAAACCATGAGACAAGAGAGGTCAATGAATACAGGTGCCGATATTCGGCACACACTCTCACTCCACATGCAGTGACCCCAAATCCAGCTTGCGTGTACGTGTTGTACTAATATAACTCAATTCAAGGAGACGAAGATGAGGCACAAGGCAAACACGAGGTTCTACGCTGTTTTTTTCCTGATTCTGGCGGTGATCTTTCTGGCCGTACCGTCAAAAACAGTCGCCTACGAAGGCGACCTGGAGGGTCTGGGCGGCGACACGCACCATTATCTGGCATACGATGTGTTTGCGGTCAATAGTCTCAAGCCATATTTCAATGAACTGATCCGTTATGGAGGCAACAGCCTTTACACCTATAGCAACTGGGCCAGCCATGCCAACTGGGAACCCGACCCGCAGCATTCCTGGGGCTATTTCTTTGATGTGGATACCCTGGGAAATTTCGACCTCAATCAAAATTCCACCGGCTGGAACCTGCTGCGGGGCGGTACCACCACCCATGAATTTTCCTTTGGGGCATTGCTGCACGGGCTGGCGGATTCGGCCGTCCCCTGCAAGCACGCCCCGGTCGAATGGGAATTTGACGCCGGCCACGATTACTGGGAAGATCAGGCGGTCAATATCATCCCCAATTACACCGGCCAGCCATCTCCCACCGAGTACCTGTCCGGCAGCCTGAGCACCAAAGAAACCGCCCTGTATGCCATGAAAACGGCCTACGTGGCCGAATTTCAGAATTTCTGGAATGGCACCCCGCCGTATCGCAGCCTGACCGAGCTTCAGTATGAAGCTGCCAAAACCATGCAGATTGCCGCCGACGCGGTCTTAAAGCAGTATTTCGATGACCAGGAGATTCTGACGCCCGATTATATTCTGATTGACTGGACCTTTGACGAAGGTGACAGCAGTATCTATGGCAGCGACCACCAGTACATCTACAACCACCACGGCAGCCTGAATGCAAACCTGGTCCGCGGCTGGACTCATGGCTCGGATATGTACGACGGCACTTGGGATGTCGGCTATAACCGGTCCGGGGCCTGGCGCGGTGTTCTGCTAAGCGAAAACAACGGCGGTCAGACCTACTGCAAGAGCTTCAACTGGACTGGCCACGAAGCCCGTACCCTGACCAAAGTCGGCGTGGATGACAAGTCCTTTGCGATGGAATTTGTCATAAGTCCCGACTCGCTGCCGACCAGCAGTGCCCAGAATAGCGTCAATCCGCCGACCCTCATGAATTTCTATGACGCAAACGGCGGCCCGGGCTTCTGGCATCTCACCGGATTCTACAAGTCCGATCCGGATATGCATGATTGTGTGCGGTTTGATTATCAGGACAGCAGCAATGGCTATGACAGCCTGACGATTGACCTGACCGCCCAGGGCTTTACGGTCACACCGGGCCAGTGGTATTATGCGGCAATAGACTACAATTATGATGTGGCGACAGCCTCCGGCACTCTGCGGCTGGTCGTTCGGGATATGGCGACCGGCGTTTACAAAACCGCATCCAAAGCCGCCTTGCCGGCCAAACATTTTTATGCCAGTTCTGCTCCCATGATGCTGATTGGCGGCGACAGCAATGACTATGATTTGAGACCCTTTGACGGCAGAATCGACCGCATCCGCTATCATAACAAGGCCATTACCAATTCCCGAAGACTATACTGGACCTCGACACTGGCTTACTGGAAATTCAATGAAAACACCGGCCAGTTGGTGGAAAACACCTCCGGCAGCGGCACCATCGATTTGCGGTTTGGTTCCTCCACCGGTTCCGATACCTCTGACCCGACCTGGACGACGGGCCTGTACGGCAGTGCCATGCTGGGTCGTAAATATACTGTTGCCAATGTTCCGGTATATGCCAGAGACAACGGCTGGACACTCAAAGACAAAGAATCCATGACGCCGGGCAATTCTTATTCCATTGAATTCCTGCTCAATCCCACGGCATGGCCTGCCACAGCAATGTATGACAAAGATCACCCGATGGGCATCATACGCTACGTGGACAGTGCGACCGGCGGCTCAACACCTTATACCATGCATCTGCTGAACAATAGTTCGCTCCAGCGATGTGTCAGATTTAATGCTCCTCATGCTGACGGCACAACAACAACCTATGTGTTCAATGCCCAGGCGGCCGGGGTAACCATTACACCCGGAACATGGTATTATGTTGCCGCGATATATACCGATAATGGTACCGGCTCAGGCACATTGGAAATTGTCGTCCGGGATATGACAACGGGCGCGACAGTGTCGGGTACGACCTCATCAAAACCATTGAAAGGCCTTACCACGAACCCGTCAACCACATTTATTGTCGGTTCAGAGTTTAATACCTCAAGCGGTCGCTGCTTTAACGGCAAAATTGACGAAGTCCGAATCAGCAATATCGCTGTACCGGCAGACAAGCGTTTATATAGTATTAGTCACTAATCCCGGAGACTTCCTCTGCAAAGCAAATAAGGCCCGGCCTCAAAAACCGGGCTTTTTTGTTTGAAGGCCGCTGTGATCGAGGCTATGATTGTAAAATAATGCGGAGTCAGAAACTACCGATAGCAGCGTATGTCGACAGGGAGAAGTCATGGCCAAGGAAGATAAGACCGGAATACAAGTCAATCATTTTTACTGTCTGTTTTGTTCATTTCTATGGTTGGCAGGTGCGGCCCCGGCCTTTTCGGATCGTTCCACCCTTCAGCGGGAATTTATGACGCCGCCTGACGCAGCACGTCCCGGCGTGTACTGGTATTTCATGGACGGCAACATGAATCGTGATGCCATGACCGCTGATTTGGAATCCATGAAGGCGGCGGGAATCGGCAATATCTTGTTTCTGGAGGTCAATATTGGTGTGCCTCGCGGCCCCGTGGATTTCATGAGCGACCTCTGGCAGGATAATTTCGTACATATGGTCCGCCAGTCTTGGCGGCTTGGGATTGAAGTTATCGTCGGCACCGGCCCCGGCTGGACTGGCTCCGGCGGACCGTGGGTCAAGCCCGAAGAATCCATGCAGCACCTCTGTGCCAGTGTCGTCAAGGCTCATGGCCCCGGCGCACTGACCGAAAAACTCCCCGTTCCCAGCCCCTGGAGCCTCTCTCCATGGAGCGGACTGGGCGGAAAACTTGCTGAAATCCGCAATGCCTGGTACGAAAATGTGGCTGTGCTGGCGTTTCCCACACCCAAAGGCGACCGTCGGATTGACGACCTCGAAGGCAAGGCTTTTTTCCTGCGAGGGCCATATTCCTCCATGGCAGGCATCAAGCCATTCCTTCCCATGCCGGCCTCATATCCGGTCTTGCCCTCGGAAGAAGTCATCGATCCAGCCAAAGTCATCGACCTGACCAGCCAACTTCGTCCTGACGGCAGTCTGGATTGGGAGGTACCCGCCGGCGACTGGACGATTATGCGATTCGCCGCTCGCAGCACCGGCCAGACCACCCGCCCGGCCCCGGCACCGGGATATGGTTTTGAAACCGATAAATTCCGCAAAAAACCGACAGAGAATCATCACCATGCATTCACCGCCCATCTGTTGAACAAAACCGGCTCCGGCAAAGACAACGCCGGCTGGACACGTCTGCATCTGGATAGCTGGGAAGTCGGCGCCCAGAACTGGACGCAGGGCTTCCGTCAGGAGTTCCAGCGTCGTCGCGGCTACGACCCCCAGCCGTATTTCCCGGCCTATCAGGGAATGATTGTCGGCAGCCTCGAAAAGACCGAACGTTTCCTCTGGGACCTGCGTAAGACCGCCCAGGAACTGACGCTGGAGAATCACGCCGAATATTATAAGGAATTATCCCATCAGGCCGGACTGCAATTTTCCATCGAGCCTTATGACATGAACTTTACCGGAGACCTCGACCTTGGAGCCGTGGCCGACATCCCTCAGTGCGAGTTCTGGGCCGCCGGCGATGGCTTCGATACAGTTTATAGCTGTATCGAGGCGACCTCCATTGCCCATACCATGGGATGCCCGCTGGTTGCGGCAGAGGCCTTTACCACCGGCGGCGACGCGGGCATCAAACATTACCCCGGCATGATGAAAAACCAGACCGACTGGGCCTTTGCAATCGGTATCAACCGAATCATCTTCCACACCTTCCAGCATCAGCCGCTGGGCCCGGACTGCAAACCGGGCATGGCGATGGGCGTTCATGGCGTCCACTGGCATCGCAACCAGACATTCTGGCCCATGGTCTCGGAATATCACCGTTATATCAGCCGCTGTTCTCATCTGCTCAGTCAGGGTACGGTGGTGGCCGACATCCTGTATCTGACGCCGGAAGGGGCGCCCCAGGTTTTCGTTCCTCCAGCCAGCGCCATCGAAGGCACCGGACCGCTGCGAGACCAGAAGGGCTATCGTTTCGACGGTGTCTCTCCGAATATTCTCATCAGTCGTGCAAAAGTTGTGGATGGAAAGATAGCTTTCCCCGCAGGTACCTCCTACCAGATACTGGTCCTGCCGGATTGTGCGACCATGACGCCGGAATTGCTGTCCAAAATCAAAGAACTGGTGCAGGCCGGGGCCACCGTAGTCGGCGCTCCGCCGATGCGATCTCCAAGTCTTTCCGACTATCCCGCCTGCGACAGTCGGGTCAAGGCATTGGCAGCCGAACTGTGGGGCGGTCTCAAAGCTCCAGCGACCATGACTGAACGTCCTTTCGGGCAGGGACGCATCATCTGGGGGCAGGCTATTGCGAAATCGTTCTCGAATCCATCGGAGCAGGGAACAGACCTGTATCCCGATTATGCCATCACTGCCGACCTGTTGAAGCAAAAGGGCATTCCACAGGATTTCACCGCATCCGGCCCCGTGCGGTGTATCCATCGCCGGACGGATGAACTGGATATATACTTTGTCTCCAATCGCTCCGACAAGGCCATCGACGTGGAAGGCTCTTTCCGGGTTCAATCAAGCCGGCCGGAGCTGTGGCATCCGATCACCGGCCAGTCCCGACCCTTGCCGAACTTTATTATCCACGAAAAGACCGTTTCAATCCCGCTGCGATTCGAGGCCTATGAGAGCTACTTTGTTATCTTCCCGCGAGGTTCAAAAGCCGATTCTAAACCAGACACCGCCAAACCCAATTTCCCATCGCAATCGCCTGTTGCTGCAATTGATGGGCCCTGGGATGTTTCCTTTGACCCCGCATGGGGCGGGCCTGAGAAAATCACCTTTGATTCTCTCCTGGACTGGACCAGCCATGCCAGCGAGGGCATCAAATACTATTCCGGCATTGCGACCTATCGCAAAGTCTTTGATTTGCCGACGGACTTAGACCTGACCGAAACCCTCTATCTCAATTTAGGCACCGTACACAATATCGCCCGGGTTCGCCTCAACGGCAGTGAACTCGGCATCGTATGGACATCACCCTGGCAGGTCAAGTTAGATGACATCTTAAAACGGAAGGGGAACATCCTGGAAATTGAAGTCGCCAATACCTGGGTCAACCGTCTCATCGGCGATGAACAGCCCGCCAACAAGGACGTGCGGCAGGTCAAATGGGATAACGGCCTGCTGGAAGGCAAATCCTACCCCGCCGGACGCTATACCTTTACCACCTATCGCTATTACAAAGCCGATATGCCGCTGACTCCCTCCGGACTCCTCGGCCCGGTGACGATTCAGCTTGTAAAGAATGCGTTACAATAAGCACACTATTTCTACGGATTTTGCTTGAAAATTTCGCTTCGGCGAGTCCAAACAGCGTTCTGCCCTGTGCGTGACTTTTTTAAAAGCAGAGGCGACCCGCAGTCGCCCCTGTATCTCTCACTGATTTGTGTAATCTGCGAAAGCTGCGGTTTGTTATACTGATCCAGCTTGAAATAACCCGGTTCGTCGCGGCTAAGTACTGTGGCTTTAACCGCGTGATTCTTTTGCTCGCGGAATAATCATACCCATTGGGTATATTTTGCCATGAACTTTTTCTTCAGCGTCGGGCTGAATCGCTCAATGGCGTATCGCAGCATCGTCCGGGGCATCCGGCGGCAGTGCTTTTGCAGGAATGACTCCTCGGCGGCCTGGTCGATGCGTTTGCCGACTTCCCGCAGCATCCAGCCGACGGCCTTATGAATCAAATCATGGTCATCATCCAGCAGAATTTCCGCAAGGGCAAAGGTGTCATCGGCCTGGCCGTGCTTGATGAATTCAAAGGTCGCCAGAATGGCGATGCGTTTATCCCACAGGCTCTTTGATTGAGCCAGCCTGTACAATATCGCCCGGTCTTTATCCAGCAGATAATTGCCGACAATATTCGGCGCCGACAAATCCACCAGGTCCCAGTTGTTGATCCATTTGCGATATTTCAGATACAGGTCAAATATCTTTTTGCGGGAACCTGCGTCCGCCTTTTCATATTTCTGAATCAGAATCAGCAGGGCGGTCAGCCGGTGTTCGTGTATTTTGCTTTGCAGCAGGCTTGCGACATCATCCAGCGGTAAATCACGGTATTGTTTGGCCAGTGTCCGCTGGGGTGGAACTTTTATCCCTAAAAAAACATCCCCTTCGCCATATTGTCCCGGCCCGGTCTTGAAAAACCGCTGCAAGATCACGGCCTGCTCAGGATTGGTCATGACCTCAAAATCATGTTTCAGGTGACTAAGAGTCGGTGCCATTCAGGTTATTGCCCTGCGTGTGTCAGTTTTAATCCGAGGATGCCCGCCAGAATCAGCATCAGGCACAGAATACGAACCGGATTGATGCTTTCAGAAAACAGAATAATCCCTCCAATCGCCGTACCCGCCACACCGATTCCCGTCCAAATGGCATACCCCGTACCCAGAGGGATGGTCTTAACTGCCAGCGACAGAAAGACATAACTGGCAATCATGCCGATGGCTGTCAGAATAGACGGTACCAGCCGCGTGAATCCCTCGCTGTATTTCAGACCAATCGCCCAGCCGATCTCGATGATCCCTGCGATAAACAGATAAACCCACGCCATCGGATTTACGCCGTTTTTTTCTTGGACGAAGACTTGGATTCGGTCTTGGTTTCCGCTGCCGGCTTGCTGTCCTTGGTTTCCGTCTTGGATTCGGTCGAAGCCGAAGCGGGCTTGTCGCCGCTGGCGGCTTTCTTGTAAGTCTCCGAACGATAGTCGGTCTGGTAAAAGCCCGACCCTTTAAAAATCAGTCCGGCCCCCGTACCAAACAGTCGTTTCAGTTTCAGCTTCCCGCATTGGGGACATTTTTTCAATGGATTGGCGGTAATCGACTGAAACTCTTCAAACTGATGTCCGCAGGCATCGCATTGATAATCGTATGTAGGCATAAGCAGACTCCTTATGACTCCTGGACTTCGGTGTCATTATTTTCAACGTCGGTTGTTTCCTCAGCCGCAGGCTCCGGCTGGCTGGGCAGTTTGTTGACCACCACCTTCGATGGACGCAGAACCTGCCCATTGAGGGCAAAACCGCTCTGTAATTCTTCTAAAACAATGTTGTCCGGCTTTTCCGGATCGCATTTCTGCATCAGGGCTTCATGCTTGCCCGGCTCAAAAGGCTGACCGGCACTGGCAATTTTTTCGACCCCATGTGCCTTCAGGGCATCAAAGAAATGGTCATACAGAAATTGAATTCCCTGAATGACGCTTTGGAGTGCCTCAGTGCCCTGAGCTGTTTTGGCACCCGCTAAGGCATGGCCGAAATTGTCCAGCGTCGGCAGCAGCGATTTGATAATACCGCGTTTTTCATAATCCACCGAGTCGGCGATCTGACGCGGCACCCGTTTCTGATAATTGGCATAATCGGCTGCCAGCCGCTGATATTTATCGGTCAGTTCTTTGTTTTCAGCCACAAGTTTCTCAACCTGCTTTTGCAGGTCTTCCGGAGCCGCCGTCCCAGCCGGCTGTTCAGGCGTCTGCTGGGCTGACTGCTGATTGTTTTTTTCTTGTTCGCTCATATTCTTTTTTTTACGACCAAATAACATTCTGTGTTCCAGTTTGGCTGATTACGTTTGATCTCTGAGTTCGACCGTTTTATACGATAACCAGGATTTATTTGTCCGCTCCGAGATGCCGTTTAAGCCGGTCAAAGAAACTCGAACTTTCCGAAGACGTATCCCTGCCTTCAGTCTGTGCAAATTTCTGCAAAAGCTCCTGCTGTTCGATGGTCAGCTTTTTGGGAATTTCCACCATCACCCGAACCAGCAAATCCCCGTTCCGGCTGGAGCGTAATTCCGGTAAACCATGACCGCGAATCCGGAAAATATCGCCGTGCTGCGTTCCCGCGGGGATTTTCAGTTGCTTGGTTCCATCCAGTGTGGGAACATCAATCGTATCTCCCAGAGCCATCTGCGTAAATCGCAGCGGTACCGTAACCACCAGATTCGAACCGTCCCGCATCAGGAACGGATGCGCCTTGACACGGACATAGCAATACAAATCGCCGCGCGGCCCGCCGTGCTTGCCCGGCTCGCCTTCGCCGCTGACCCGTATCCCCTGACCTTCGTGAACGCCTGCCGGAATCTTGACCGATAGCGTCCGCTTTTTGGGAATCAAACCCGTCCCGCGGCATTTACGGCAGGGGTCGGTAATCACCTGTCCGGCACCCTGACAGGTGGGACAGGTGGAGACCATCTGGAAGAATCCCCCCAGACCGGCCCGCTGAACCTGTCCGGCGCCCCCGCAGGTCGGGCAGCGTGAAGGAGCTTTGCCTTTCGAGGCTCCGGTTCCGCCGCAATCCGCACAGGTATCCTGACGGGTAAATTCAATCGTCTTTTCAGTGCCTTTGGCGACTTCTTCGAGCGTCAATTCGACGGAAGTTTCCAGGTCATACCCGCGGGATTGCCCCTGCGACCGCCCCGACCGCCGCCGACCGCCGCCAAACATATCCCCAAACAGGTCGCCGAACATATCGCCGAACATATCGGAGATATCCTGGACGTTCATGTGGGAATAATCATGAACGCCGGCGCCGCGCAGCCCATCATGCCCGAACTGGTCATAACGTTTGCGTTTTTCCGCATCGCTCAGGACTTCATACGCCTCGGCGCATTCCTTGAACTTGGCCTCGGCGTCCTTGTCCCCTGGATTTTTATCCGGATGGTATTTCAGCGCCAGTCGCCGATACGCTCGTTTGATGTCGTCGGCGGAGGCATTCTTTTCCACACCCAGCACTTCATAGTAGTCGCGTTTTGCCATCGCGTTGTCGCCTTTCGGCTGAAAGCAAAAACCGAGTTACCTGAAAGCCGTTATGCGGCCTGTGCGGTAACTCGGTTTTGGATAGTTGAAGTTAGATTACTGCGCCATGTACCGCGTTTTTCTTGTCATCTTCTTTCAAATCGGTAATCACGACATTGGTGGTCAGCATCAAACCTGCCACGGATGCAGCGTTCTGCAGGGCGGTGCGGGCAACCTTGGCCGGGTCAATAATGCCGGCCTTGAACATATCGACGTATTCGCCGGTGTTGGCGTCAAAGCCGATATTGCCGCCTTTTTCAATCAGTTCTTCGACAACCACATCGCCTTCCAGGCCGCCATTGTCCACAATCTGACAGGTCGGGGCCTTCAGCGCACCGCACAGGATATCAAAACCGATCTTTTCATCGCCCTTGGCCTTGCTTTTGGCCTTTTCGATTTCCGGGATACACCGCAGGAATACCACGCCGCCGCCGATGACAACGCCTTCCTGGGCCGCGGCCTTGGTCGCGTGCAGGGCATCATCCAGCAGGTCTTTGCGTTCTTTCATTTCGGTTTCGGTGGCCGCACCCGCTTTGATGACGGCAACGCCGCCGGTCAGTTTGGCCAGACGTTCCTGAAGTTTTTCACGGTCGTAATCGCTGGTGGTCTTTTCAATCTGTGCGCGAATCTGGTCGCAGCGACTGGTGATATCTTTCTTCTTGCCGGCACCTTCGATAATCGTGGTGTTTTCTTTGCCGATGACGATCTTCTTGGCACGGCCAAGCTGGGACAGTTCGATGCTTTCCAGTTTGATGCCGAGGTCTTCGGTGATGACCTGACCTGCGGTCAAAACAGCGATATCCTGCATCATCGCTTTGCGGCGGTCGCCAAAGCCAGGGGCCTTGATGGCACAGACTTTCAGCACGCCCTGCAGGCGGTTGATGACCAGTGCCGCCAGGGCTTCGCCTTCGACATCTTCAGCGATAATCAGCAGTTGCGAGCCGGTCTGTGCGATCTTTTCCAACAGCGGAACCAGTTCACGCAGGTTGGCGATTTTCTTCTCGTGCAGCAGAATATAGGCGTCTTCCATCACGCATTCGAGCGTGTCCGGATTGGTCATGAAGTAGGGCGAGATATAGCCCTTATCGAACTGCATGCCTTCGACGACGGTCAGCTCGGTTTCCATGCCCTTGCCTTCTTCAACCTCGATGACGCCTTCCTTGCCGACTTTGTCCATAGCCTGAGCGAGAATTTCGCCGACTTCCGAATTGTTGTTGGCGCTGATGGCGGCCACCTTGGCGATGTCATCATGCCCCTTGACGGGCTTGCTGATGCTCTTGATATACTCGGTGGCAATTTCGGCGGCCTTGAGGATGCCCCGCTGAATGGCGACGGGATTGACGCCGGCGGTGACATATTTCAGACCTTCATTGTAAATCGCCTCAGCCAGAACGGTGGCGGTGGTGGTACCATCGCCGACGCGGTCGCTGGTCTTGCTGGCGACCTGGTTAATCATCTTGGCGCCGATATTTTTGAACGGATCGGGCAGTTCGATTTCCTTGCTGACCGATACGCCGTCTTTGGTTACTTTGGGCGAACCCCAGCTTTTGTGCAGCAGCACATTGCGGCCGGTGGGACCCATCGTCACTTTGACGGCCGCGGCCAACTGGGCCAGACCTTCTTTGAGCTGGGCCCGTGCCGCATCCTGATACATCATTTGTTTTGCCATATTTCAAAACCTCCAGTGTTCCGGATAAGGTTGATTATTTTTCGATTACGCCGAGGATTTCACTTTCACGCAAAACCTTGTAATCCTCGCCGTCCACTTCCACTTCGCTGCCGCTGTATTTGCCGAACAGCACGGTGTCGTTTTTCTTGACCGACATCGGGGCTCTCTGGCCGTTGTCCATCAGTTTGCCCGGCCCTACGGCGATGACTTTGCCGATCAGGGGCTTCTCTTTGGCGGTGTCGGGCAGGACGATGCCGCCTGCGGTCTTGGCTTCGGCTTCCTGGGGTTTGAGTACAACGCGATCTTCAAGGGGTATCAGTTTCATAACAGTTCTCCTGTCTCTCTATCTATATTCTATTGATTATCGTTTTATTACATATCCATGCCGTCCATATCGTCCATGCCCGGAGCGCCGGCGGGGGCACCCTTCTTGTCTTTGGGCTTTTCGGTGACGATACAGTCAGTTGTCAGCAGCAGACCCGCAACCGATGCGGCATTCTGCAGGGCGATACGCGTAACCTTGATCGGATCCACAACACCGGCTTCCAGCAGGTCTTCGTATTTGTCCTTATCGGCGTTGTAGCCAAAGCCGCCTTTGCCCTGGGCGACCTTGTTGACGACCAGGTTGCCAACGGCGCCGGCATTGTCGGCGATATAGTAGCAGGGCATCCGCAGGGCGTTGGCGATAATTTCGGCGCCGGTCTTTTCGTCGCCGCTGAGTTTAAGTTTCTTGACCGCATCAATGCAGCGAACCAGGGCGACACCGCCGCCTGCGACAATGCCTTCTTCGATGGCCGCGCGGGTGGCGTGCAGGGCGTCTTCAATGCGAGCTTTCTTTTCTTTCATTTCGGCTTCGCTGGCGGCCCCGACGCGAATCTGGGCAACGCCGCCGGTCAGTTTAGCTAAGCGTTCCTGAAGTTTTTCGCGGTCGTAATCGCTGGTGGTTTTCTCGATTTCATCTTTGATTTGCTTGATGCGTCCCTGAATGGCGGCATTGGAGCCGGCACCTTCGACGATGACGGTGTTATCGTTGTCGATGGTGACTTTCTTGGCCTGACCAAGCTGCGACAGTTTGATTTTTTCCAGCTCGATACCCAGATCCTTGAAGATCGGCTCTGCACCGGTCAGGACGGCAATATCTTCCAGCATGGCTTTTCTGCGGTCGCCGTAGCCGGGGGCCTTGACGGCGGCAATCTGAATAATGCCGCGGAGTTTATTGACGACCAGGGTTGCCAGGGCTTCGCCTTCGACGTCTTCTGCGATGATCAGCAGGGGGCGTTTGCTCTTGGCGGCTGCTTCCAGCAGGGGAACGATTTTAGCAACGTTGCTGATTTTGTCTTCGAAAACCAGAATATACGGTTTTTCGAGCTGACAGGTCATGTTATCGGGATTGGTGACAAAATGAGGCGACAAATAGCCGCGGTCAAACTGCATGCCTTCGACGTATTCGACGGTGGTGTCGAGACTCTTGCCTTCTTCAATGGTGATGACGCCGTCTTTGCCGACCCGCATGAATGCCTCGGCCATTTTTTCGCCGATTTCGGTGTCGTTATTGGCACTGATGGATGCGATGTTGACAATATCTGTCTTTTCGGCGGCATTGATGGGCCGGGCCTGTCCTTTCAAGGCTTCCACCGCGGCGGCAACAGCCTTTTGGATACCGCGATTCAATCCCATCGCATCGGCACCGGCGGCCAGGTTTTTGAAGGCCTCTTTGAAAATTGCCTCCGTTAACACGGTCGCGGTGGTGGTGCCATCGCCGGCAATTTTGGAGGTCTTGCTGGCGGCTTCTTTGACCAGTTTGGCACCCATGTTTTCGGTTTTGTCAACCAGTTCGATTTCCTCGGCGACAGTGACACCGTCCTTGGTCACGGTCGGACCACCCCAGCCTTTGTCAATGATTGCACAACGGCCGCGAGGACCCAAAGTGGATTTGACCGCGGCTGCCAGCTTTTCGACGCCGGCCAGCAGGGCGGTTCTTGCATCGTTTTCAAACGACAAGTTTTTTGCTGCCATAACTTCTGCCTCTCCTTTATTGAATGAGTAAAGCGACAGTTTTTTCTTTTTGAGGGGAATATTGCAAAACAAATACCAGGTTTTTTGAAACTTATATCCGTGTCCCATAAAAAATTCATAAATCCTTGTTATGACAATAGATGTGTATTTTGAAAAATATTTATGAATTCTTCGAAATTGTCTGTCCAAGGCATTATCTGCCACTTTGTAATATTGAAAAGGGGGTTTGGGTGCCAACTTGGCAGTGTCAAGTCGGTAAAACCGGCAAGAAAAATTTTAAAGCTTAAATGAAGGATGGACGATTTGGCAGTCAGCATTTAGCTGATAGGCAATCAGTATTAACCCGTATTAGAGTTATTTTGGAGAAACAAGATGCGAAGGATTGTGATTTTAATTACGATTGGATGTGTTGCAGGACTGAACAGTGTGGTTCGCGGCGATGAGATTGATGAACTTCGCCAGCAGATGCAGAATCAATACAAAGCGATGCAAGATATCCAGAATAAGTTAATTGAGCTGGAGAAAAAACAAGTTCAGCAGGACGAGCAAATCAAAGCGGCTGCTGCCAGCAAAGAAACCTTTAAGGTTCCAGATACTCTGAAATGGGCAGAAAAGATCAAATTTTATGGTGACTTCCGTTTCCGTTTTGACCAAACCGAGCAGGAAAAAAATGGTGTTCAGCAAAAGGGGCAGGCCAAGGGCATGGTTCGTTTTCGCCTTGGAATGACGATGAACATTAATGAAGATATGGATGTATATGGCAGGCTGGCGTCGGGATCTGGAGCCGAGCCGACATCGACCAACTTTACACTGGGCGAAAACTGGGCGAAAAGCAATCTCTGGCTGGAGCGGGCCTACATGGACTGGCATCCGAAATCCATTGAGGGTTTGCATGTGCTGGTTGGTAAAATGGGTATGCCGTTCTATTCGGTTAATGATTTGATTTGGGATAGCGATGTTAATCCGGAAGGCGGAGCGATTCAATATACCTGGAAGCCTGCCGATAATATGGAAGCATTCGTCAACGGCGGCGGATTCTGGGTTGAAGAAAGCGCCAGTGATGCGGAAATCGCGATGTGGGCCATACAGGGCGGGATGAGATATCACCTGGATAAGGAGAAACAGGAATATCTGGCTGCCGGTGCGACTTATTATGATTATGCCAACATCAAGGGCGACGAAATTGAGTCCTACGACGGCAAATCCGCTCGCGGCGGCAATACCGCCACCAAGATCGGGCCGGATTATTTCTATGACTATGATTATAATCTGGTTGAGTTGTTCGCTGAATACGGCCATACGATGTTCGGGTTGCCTTCGGGACTGCATGCCCAGTACGTCAACAATACGGCATCGGGAGTTTCGGCCGACACGGCCTGGCTGATTGGCTACCGGCTGAACAAGGCCAAGAAGGCCGGCTCATGGCAGTTTACGTATGATTACCGCGAAGCCCAGCGGGATTCGGTGCTGGGTGCGTTTGCCGAGACCGATTTCATTAATGGCGGCGTGGGCGGCCGGGGACATCGCTTTGGCTGGAAATATCAGTTTACCGATAATATTCAGGGTGGGTTGTATTATTTCTTTGCCGACCGTGCCCGGTCTGTGTCAACCTACGGGGCATCCAACAAGGCCGACGATGAGTACCAGCGTATTCGTGCGGAAATGGTTATCACGTTCTAAGCTATGTTATTTTACCTGAATTTCACAAAGCCCGGCCATCTGGTCGGGCTTTTTTTTTGAATCAAGAGGAAGTCTTTATTCCGCAGTCATATTTTTCTTCATATTTCTGTTTTTGTGTAACCGGTGCTCCGATTCCGGGTATTACCTTAATAGTTCCATGAATATTCATTTGATGGAGATACTCTTTCCTGGTTCAAAGGAATTATCGAACAACCTTAAGGCTGTGTTTCGATGTGTCAGAGGAAAAATGTGGTCCGAATGTTTTTCTTGCTTTTTTGGATTATCTATGTACATTGTCGCAAATGGGCAACATAACTCCAACCCTAACATGATGTTTTGAAAGGGATTGCACGTGCATAAAGGTGTGGTTAAGACACTATTTATCATAGCATTGGTTATTGTGGTTATTTTTGTTTTGGGTGTGATGCTGGTGAAAAAGACCCAGCAGCCCCCGCAGCCAACGACCGTCCGCCTGGAAGAACTGAAAACCGGAGATTTACAGGAATTCATCAGTGCCCCCGGCGAAATCGAACCCAAAACCAAGGTGGAAATCAGCGCCAAAGTCTCGGCCCGGGTGGTCGATTTGCCGTTCAAGGAAGGCCAGCAGGTCAAGGCCGGGGATTTGGTCATTCGGCTGGATGCCAAGGAAATGGAAAGCCGGCTCAAGAGTGCCGAGGCCAATTTTCTGGCTCAGCAGGCACAGATTGAAGTGACCAGGACGCAGATTGCCTCCCGCAAGGCTCAACTCAAGGGAACTCAGGCCACGCTGGAACAGGTAAAAAAAGACTATGAACGTCAAAAACAACTGCTGGCAACCGGGGATATCAGCCAGAGTGTCTATGACCTGGCCCGACAGAAATATGACGAACTGCAATCGCAACTGCAATCTGCGACATTTCAGATTGAGGCCGAAGAAAAGGGATTGATTGTCGCTCAGCATAATCTCGATGCGCAAAAGGCCCAGATTGAGGAGGCTCAGGATGCCCTCGAATATACCACGATTCGCTCTCCGATTGACGGGGTGATTACCCGGATTAACGCCGAAGTGGGCGAAATGGTGATGACCGGGACGATGAACAACCCGGGTACGGTGATTATGATTATTGCGGATTTGTCGAAGATGCTGCTGGTGGCCCAGGTGGATGAGGCGGATGTCGGCAAGCTGGCCCTGGGTCAGGAAGCGAGTATCCGCGTCAAGGCTTTCTGGGATCAGATTTATACCGGAAAAGTCGATCATATTGCGCTGACCAACGACAATTCGCAGTCGACCGGAACCAAATATTACCGCACGGAGATTCTAATCGAAGGAGATGTCAGTAAATTGTATTCGGGGCTGACGGCGGATGTGGATATCTTTACGCAAAAACACACGAATATTCTGAAAGTGCCCAGCCAGGCGATTCTGACGCGCAAGGCGGATGATTTGCCAGCGGACATCCGGAGCAATCCGCTGGTGGATACCAACAAGACCGATGTAACGTTGGTTTTCTGCTACAGGGATAAAAAGGCTATTGCCACGCCGGTGAAAATCGGGCCGGGGGATACGACCCATATCATTATCAAAGAAGGATTGAAGGTCGGGGATCAGATTATCATCGGGCCATATAAGGTGCTGGATGTCCTCAAGCATGAACAGGCGGTGCGGGACGAAAAAGAGGTTGAGGCGGAAAACCAAGCCAAAGAAAAAACCGGCACCGAGAAACCCTCTTCTACGCCTGCGGCATCGTAGCGAAAAAGGAGCCTGGCAGTGAGTGAAAAACCAGTCGTTATCCGGCTGCAGGACATCCGGCGGATCTACAAGGTCGGCTCCGAGCAGATTCGTGCGCTGGATGGGGTGAGCCTGGAGATTTATCAGAATGAATATGTGGCTGTCATGGGCCACAGCGGTTCCGGCAAAAGCACGCTGATGAATCTGCTGGGGTGCCTGGACCGCGCCACCAGCGGCGTGTATGAACTGGATAAACAGGACACCACCCGGATGGGCAATTCCGACCTGGCCCGCGTCCGCAATGAAAAGATCGGCTTTGTGTTTCAGTCCTTTGAACTGCTGCCGCGGTTTTCGGCGCTGAAAAACGTGGAACTGCCGCTGATTTATTCGCGTCAGGCGGTTTGGAATCGCAAAGAACTGGCGCACAAGGCCCTGGAGCGGGTTGGTCTCGGGGAACGGACCAGTCACCGGCCCAACCAGCTTTCCGGCGGCGAAAAGCAGCGTGTGGCGGTGGCACGGGCATTGATTAACAATCCGGCCATTCTGCTGGCGGATGAACCGACGGGCAATCTGGACAGCAAAACCAGTGAAGAAATACTGGGGCTGTTTCGACGGCTGCATGAAGAGGGACAGACGATTATTATGGTTACACACGAGGCGGATGTGGCCTGTCATGCCAAACGGATTATTCGGATGCGGGACGGAAAAGTCATCAGCGATTTGCCGACGGAAGAGGATGCCGTCTGGGCCCATCGCCCTGCAGGAGCCGGGCGATGAACACGATTCTGTCTCTTCCGATCCGTCTGCTTCGGCTGATGGCGCAAAGCATCAGCCTGGCGCTGGTGCAAATCTGGGTCAATAAAACCCGGTCGGTGCTGACGACGCTGGGCATTATCATCGGTGTCGCCTCCGTGACCGCCGTCATTGCGGCATTGAGCGGCTTAAAAGCCAAAATCATGAGCGATATTGAGACGTTCGGCACCAATCGTATTTTTATCTGGCCTACCCGACCGGACACGGGCAAATATAAAAACGTGCCCTGGGATACCATTCGCTTCAAGCCCGAACAGTTTGAAGGGCTGCTGACGTATTGTCCTTCCGTGGCTTCATTTACACAGATTAGCGACGAGCGGACAAGCATTCGCTATAAAGAAAAAACACTCGAGCGAATCCGCATGAGCGGAATTGAATCGGCCTGGCACCAGATCGAATCGCGTCCTGTCATTGTCGGGCGGGCGTTTTCCGCCATTGACCAGACCCAGGCCCGTTCGGTGTGTCTGCTGTCGCAGAATCTGCGGGATAAACTGGGCATGGACCGCGACTGCACCAATGAACTGGTGACACTCGGGTATCGCACCTACCGCGTGATTGGCGTGGTGGAGAACCGTCCGTCCATGTCGATGATCGGCGGGGGCGGCGGCAATGAGGATTATGAGGTGTTTATCCCGTTCCAGACGATGTATCGCAACTCCGGCAACCGGATGTGGTTTATGGTCATGGCCGCCAGTAAATCCGCGGATGTGTCGGAGGAGGCCAAGGCGGAAATTACTTTTTTCCTGCGCCAGCGGCGGCATATCGAGCCCGGCGAACCACCCACATTTAAGGTCCAGACCGTCGAAAGCGAAGTGCGGACTTTCCAGAAGATTGCGACACGGTTTACGCTGGTGGCCGGGGCGATTGTGGGCATTTCGCTGCTGGTCGGCGGCATCGGAATTATGAATATCATGCTGGTTTCGGTATCGGAGCGAACCCGTGAAATCGGGCTGCGTAAGGCCGTCGGTGCCGGTTTCGCGGCGATCCTGACACAGTTTCTGGTGGAAGCGGTGGTGTTGTGCTGCATCGGCGGCCTGATTGGGCTGGGGTTGGGGCAATTGCTGACGACGATTATCGCTCACATTCCGCAGGTGGATATTCTGGATAAGGCATATATTCCCGCGTGGGCGGCGCTGATGTCGCTGGGATTTTCGGCATTTGTCGGCATTTTCTTCGGATTATTCCCGGCCGTGAAAGCGGCTCGACTGGATCCTATTGAGGCGTTACGTCATGAATAAGATAATACGATGCAGAATGATTATTGGATGTGCGGTGGTGTTTCTGGGCGGGTGTGCGAGTCTGGACAAGGAGGACCAGTTTTATGAATACCAGGCTCCGCGGGAGCAATTGCAGACGGTCGAGTCGCTGGAGTTGAAACCGGCTAATCCCCGTGCTGCGACAGAAAAGGCTGAGCCGAATACGCCGGCGGCACCTGAGAAATGGCTGGTCTCGATTGAGCAATGCCGGGCCGAAACGCTCAAGAACAATCTGGAACTGCAGGTGCAGTTATATGCTCCGACGGCGGCCCAGGCGGCCCTGGATGCCGAAGAGGCGAAATTTGAGGCGGCGTTTGTGGCCAATACGGCGGTATCCCGTACCGATTATCCGGGCCGATTGGTGGAGGTGGGCGATGGTTCGTATGTCGGCTCAGGAAGCTCTCAATATCGTAATATCGATGCGGGAATGGGGGTACAAATGCCCCTGCGGACCGGCGGTGAACTTCAATTTAATCTTGCCGATTCCCGTGATAAAAATTTGCAATCGGGAAGTCTCTTTTCTCCATGGTATGAGACTGGATTTACATTTTCGGTCAGCCAGCCCCTGCTGAAAAATGCCGGGACACGGGCCAATATGCACAGTATTCGACTGGCACGGTACAATAAGCAGATTGCCGATAATTCGACCAAGCTGGAAGTGATTCGGGTGTTGGCTGCGGCGGACCGGGCGTATTGGCGGCTTTATGCAGCCCGCCGACAATTGGATGTCCGCCAAAAACAGTATGAACTGGCTCAGGCACAATTGGATCGGGCCAAACGCCTGGTTGCAGCGGGGCAGCAGTCTGATGTGGAGGTTCTTCGTGCTGAGGCGGGTCTGGCCAGTCAACTGGCATCCATTATTGCCGCGGAAAATGAATTGCGGTCACGTCAGCGGGAATTCAAACGCACCCTGGACAAACCCGGTGTAGATATTGAAACCCCGACAATCGTAATTCCCCAGACGGAAGCGGACCCGGTGTATTATGAACTGGATAAAAATAAATTGATTGCACTGGCGGAAGAAAACCGTGCGGAACTGCTGGACCTGGAACTGCAGATTGCATCCCGAATCAGTACGATTGATTACCTGAATAATCAGATGCTGCCGCTGGTAACACTGGATTATCGTTACAATGTTCCGGGTATTGGCGTTACTCGTGATGATGCCTACGACATGCTGAATGAGAAGAATTATGAAAATCATCGAATCGGTGTCAGTCTCTGGGTGCCGCTGGGCAATGAGGCTGCAAAGAACCGGCTGCGGCAGGCGATGATTCTGAAACGGCAGACCCTGGCCAGCAAAGAAAACCGCAAACTGCTTATCAAGCAGGAGGTGCTGGCAACTGTGGATCAGGTTGAGACCAACTGGCAGCAGATTATGGCCAGTCGGCAGAATGCGATTCTGGAAGGCCGGGTCTATGAAGCGGAGGTTCGTCAATTTGAGCAGGGACTTCGTACTTCAACCGATGTGCTGGATGCCCTGACACGTCTTGCTGTGGCTCAGAGTTCCGAAATTAAGGCATTGACCGATTATCAGATTTCATTGGTGGATTTGGCGTATGCCACTGGCACGCTGCTTGGCGCCGGCAAAATTCAGTGGGAACCGATTACCCCTGTACTTCCAGTCAATTAAATGTCCTGCTGCGGGCCTTCGGAAGTTCCATTGCGAAGTGGAAAAAAAAGAAAAGGCCGGTCACGCAGAAGGAGGAGGAAGTAAGAGGGTACTTCCCAGGGCTATTTTTTAATGACCGGCCCAAAGGAGGCGTTGTTGAGTATGGTCAGGTATTGGTCGCCTTCCACCATATAGACTCCGGGTTCAATAAAATAGTTACCTGTTTTTTATTTTTTTTCTGATATTTTTAATTTTTGTTTTCGTGACCGAGAATTTTCGCCAATGCGCTGCACAAACCCTGTATTTGAGTTGGGGTGTGGTCGGATTGTACGCTGATGCGAAGGCGTTCTGTGCCGGCAGGTACAGTCGGGGGGCGGATGGCGGTCAGGTAATAACCCTGCTGTTTTAACTGTTGTGCGGTTTGTACAGCTTGTGCAGAGGAGCCGATGATAACGGGGATAATATGGGTTGTACTTTGTCCAATATTCAGGCCTGATTCGGCGAGTTGTTTCCGCAGGGTGTCTGCATTTTGTTTTAAACAAAACCGCCTGTGGGGTTCATTCCGGATCAAATTTAATGCCGCCACAGACACCTCGGCCAGCACCGGCGAAGGGGCTGTGGTAAAAATAAAAGGACGGGCCCTATTAACCAGATAATCAATGGCGACTTTTGGGGCGGCCACGATAGCTCCGCCGCAGGCCGGGCCTTTGCCCAGCGGGGCAATCACTATGTCAATCTGATCTAAAATACCCAGTTCTTCGGCAAGACCTGCACCCCGGCCGCCCATACAGCCCACGGAATGGGCTTCATCGACAATCAGGATGGCCTTGTATTTATTTTTCAGCTCGACCAGCGTTTTCAGGTCTGCTGTGTCGCCATCCATCGAAAAAACACTTTCGGTGACAATGTATTTACATCGATACAGCGGGTTGGCCAAAAAATGCTCCAGCCTGCCCAGATTATCACGACGGTAAGTATGAAAGCTCGCCTGACTGTCTTTGACGGCATCAATAATGGATGCGTGATCCATGCGATCCATCAGGACAATGTCGCCTTTTCCAGGCAGGGTGGTTAAAACCGACTGGTTGGCTCCCCAACCCGAACCGAACAGCAGAGAGGATTCCTTGCCGAAAAATTCCGCCCAGGCCTTTTCTGCCTCGACGTGCGGCCGCATGGTCCCGCTGATGAGACGGGATGCCGCGGATCCCCAGCCGTATTTTTCGACAGACTGCACTGCCGCCTGTCGGATGGCGGGGTGATTGGCCAGATTGAGGTAATTATTACTGCAAAACAGGACACATTCCCGACCATCAATGACGACAGTCGGTTCCTGGGCCGAGTCGATGCAGGTGCACCTGCGAGTCATCTGTCGAGCCTCAAGGTCCTGTAATTCCCGTGTTAAATGTGTAAATTTATCCATATTCGATTTTCTGATTGAACTGGTCCCGGTTTTTGGCGATAGTATATGAAATAACACTGTTTAATGGAATATGTATTTATGGGTATCTACGACCGGGATTATCAGAAAGAAACTACTGGCAAAGGCGAGTATTTCGGTACGGGCGGTCTGTTTTCCAATGTGCCGCCGGTGACCCGGTATTTTCTGATTATCAACATCCTGGTTTTTGTGGTGATGTTCCTGTTTGGGCTCAGTAACGTTTTCGTCCAGTATTTAAGCATTTCCCCGATAAGCTACGCGAATATCCTTCAGGTCTGGCGGCTGGTGACCTATCAGTTTCTCCATGCGGATATTCTGCATATTTTGTTCAATATGATGATGCTGTATTTTCTGGGGCCGATGCTGGAATCCACCTGGGGATCCAGAGTCTATCTGCGGTTTTATCTGGTCAGCGGAGCCGTCGGCGGGGTGGTTTATACGCTGCTGGTGCTGGGGCACGTGCTTGAGCCGGGCTTTATGGTAGGGGCTTCCGGGGCGATTTACGGTCTGATGGCCGCAGCGGCAATTTTGTACCCACATACACAGGTGTACATATTCGGAACGATTCCCATGCGTATGAAGACCTTGCTGATCATTACTGTTATCTGGAGTGTAATGAATTTTTTGGGCGGCAAAAATGCCGGCGGCGAGGCGGCGCATTTATCCGGGGTGGCGGCAGGAGCGGTTTTTGTGTACGTGCTTCCCCGGTTCACCAATTGGCGGCTGGAACGTTCCAGGGGAGCATGGCAGCGCAAGCTGGAAAAAGAACGGGCGTTTCAGGGGGAAGTGGATCGCATTCTTGAAAAGGTTCATCAGCAGGGACTGGGCAGTCTGACCCGCACGGAAAAAAATACGCTCAAAGAAGCCACACGCCGGGAGCAGGAAGCCGCCAGGCGGTAAATGCCGGCCAAAGGCCTACTGATACATTTCTTCTCCTTCAATAACGCGTTTCTGGATGCGGGCCAGATATTCATCGAGTTCCTGAATATTAGCAAAGACATTCATGGCCGGCAGCAGCTTCATAATGTCGAAGACCTTGCGGATTTGCGGCTGCGGATTGACCAGGGCCAGTTCGCCGTAGTATCGCATCAGCGACATTTTGGCTTTGATGATGGCGCCAACCCCGGCGCTGCTGATAAAATCCACATCCGCCAGGTCCAGAATGAGGGTGGATATTTTTTTCTGGACTAATTCATTGATTTGTCGGTCCAGTGCTTCATAGGTATCGGAATTGATTTGTCCGGACAGGATAATCTTAACGGTATTTTTGTCCACCTGCTGTATTTTGATATTCAATGGCATTGTTTTGTCGTCCTTTTGGCGTTACTGAATAGCGATACTGAGCACTTCTTCGGCTTTGCTGACGAAGTGAAACTTAAGCCCGCTCTGAGCTTCTTTGGGCACCTCGACCATATCTTTCTGATTGCGTTTGGGCAGGATGACGGTTTTGATACCGGCCTGCTTGGCGGCGAGGATTTTTTCCTTCAATCCGCCGATGGGCAGCACGTGCCCTTTGAGCGTGATTTCACCGGTCATCGCTACATCCGGCCGGGCGGGCTTGTTCCACATCAGTGATACGATCGAGGTGAAAATGGCAATCCCGGCGCTGGGGCCGTCTTTGGGAACAGCGCCGGCGGGCACGTGAATGTGGTAATCGTATTTAGCGATATCTTTGGCGGAAATCTTCAGGGTATCCAGGCTGGACTTCACGGCGGAAAAGGCCGCCTGGGCGCTTTCTTTCATGACTTCGCCGATCTGACCGGTCAGCAGCAGCATGCCTTTGCCGGGCATTTTGGCGGTTTCAACGAATAGTATCTCGCCGCCGGTAGGGGTATAGGCCAGGCCGGTGACGACGCCGGGGGTGGCGGCTCGCTGGGCGATTTCAAAGTCGAATTTGGTTGGGCCAAGGATTTCAGCCAGCCGGTTGGGCAGGATTGACAATTTTCGTGATTTTCCTTCGGCGATGCGAGCTGCGGCAAAACGGCAGACTGAGGCAATGGTTCGCTCGAAACTGCGTACGCCGGCTTCCCGGGTATAGCTGTCGATGATGACCTCGAGTGTTTTATCCGAGATGGCAAGCTGGTTTTTCCGGAGGCCGTGTTCTTTCAATTGACGCGGGACGAGATATTTTTTGGCAATATTGAGTTTTTCCCGCTTGGTATAGCCGGCCAGTTCGATAATTTCCATGCGGTCGTAGAGGGCGGGGGGAACCGGCTCCATATAATTGGCCGTACCAATGAACATCACCCCGGACAGGTCGAACGGCTGGTCCAGGTAATGGTCGGTGAAGCTGTTGTTCTGCTCGGGGTCGAGTACTTCCAGCAGGGCCGATGCCGGGTCGCCACGGAAGTCCTGGCCGATTTTATCGAGTTCATCGAGCATGAATACGGGATTCTTCGAGCCGCATTTGCGGAGTTCCTGCAGAATCCGGCCGGGCAGGGCACCGATGTAGGTTCGTCGGTGGCCGCGGATATCGGCTTCGTCGCGAATGCCGCCCAGAGAAACGCGGACAAATTTACGTCCCATGGCCTTGGCGATGGATTTGCCGAGGCTGGTCTTGCCGACCCCCGGCGGACCGACAAAACACAGAATGGGGCTTTTGCCGGTCGGATTCAGTTTGCGTACGGCCAGAAATTCAAGGATTCGGCGTTTAATTTTGTCGAGGCCGAAATGGTCGTGATTCAATACCTTGCGGGCACGACCGATATCGAGGATATCTTCGGTCCTGATAGACCAGGGCAGTTCGCAAATCCAGTCCAGATAGGTACGGATGACGCCATAGTCCGGAGAACCCTGATGGATTTTGGCAAGACGGTCCAGTTCCCGCAATGCTTCCTGCTCGACGGCATGGGGCATTTTGGCCTTATGGATTTTATCTTTGAGTTCTTTGAGTTCTTCGCTTTTGCGGTCTTCCTGCCCGAGTTCGGCCTGAATGGCTTTAAGCTCTTCCTGCAGGTAATATTCCCGCTGGCTTTTTTCGATGGAATCCCGGACTTGTCCCTGGATTTTGTGGCTCAACTCCAGCACTTCGAGCTGATTGGCCAGGTCAACAGAAATTTCCTCGAGCCGTTTGGCGGCATCCGGCTCTTCGAGGAGGGCTTGTTTGTCCGGAATGGGAATATTGAGCGTTGCGGCCAGAAAGTCGGCCAGCGCCGATGGGTCCTGGATATTTTCGAGCAGCATGGATGCTTCTTCGGGCACATTGGGGCTCAGCGAAATCACCCGATTGGCGGTATTGCGGACACTGACAACCAGGGCCTGGAGTTTTTTGGTCATCCGGGTCCGCGTCGGAACCACCTGGACGCGGGCCTTGAGATACGGGTCTTTCTGGGTGAACTCGAGGATTCGAAATCGAACGATACCGTGCACAATAATATTGACGGAACCCTGCGGCATCTTGATGACTTTTAATACCGATGCTGCGGTACCCATGGAATAGAGGTCGTCCGTGCCGGGGTCTTCGGAATCAGGATTTTTTTGCGCGACAAGACCAAAGATTGTTTTCTGGGGTTCAATATCTGCAATCAGGCGTTTGCTGCGTTCCCGGCCAACGGCAAGCGGCATGACCGTGCCGGGGTAGGCGACGGCACTGCGAATGGGCAGAATGCCAATGACTTCCGGCAGACGGAATTCCTGTTCTGTATTATTAGTCTGATTTATATGAGAATCCATTACTTCTTCCAGTTCAACCATTTCCATCTATACTGCGCTTCCGCGAGTGGTTTATCCGAGAATGTCCTTACAGTTGCCATTTTACGCATTATAGATAACCATTCACTTATCATGTATGGTCTTAAATGCGGTTTAAGCCCGTTTCTGTTCGGACGCAAATATCCGGATAAGGTTTTGTTTTTTATTTATTCATCCGAGCACGAAGTGTACCCGATTTGGTTCGACCTGAAAAGCAAAAACTTAGAAGATGATAAATGTCTGTTATGTAGAAATACTGACGAGCAGGAAGGAATATGCCTGAGATAGACGACATTGTGTGGCGGTTATGAAGACAATTGAGCGGGCTGATTTTTGTTGACAATAAGATTGGTCGCGGTATTTTGATAGTAAATATCGAAAGTCCACTGGACTTAGAGCGTTGCAACCGAAACCTGCAAATTTCAACCCGCAAACGCTAATCCAGTGCCCCTTATGGGGTACTGCTGGCATGTTGCGGTAAGGTCTTGCAGGACCTCGGTTGCACACAAGTTGGCAGTGCCTCTTCTTTATGGGATTATCTCATAAGGGAGGTTCAGGTAAGAACGTGGAGGTCTTATTTAGAAAGGCGGGTCGGATATGGGGCGAAGCGTTTTTTCCTTTATTAGGGTATGGGTTGTATTTCTATTTTGTTTCATTGGATTGGCACAAGCAGAAGACGATTCCATATCGAGTCTATTATCGGTTCTTCAGGCCCTGTACGGGGATGATCCTTCACAGATACCGGATGACCCCAATGAAATCATTGCCCTGGAAACATCCCCCGAAGCCAGGGACCAGTTGGCATGGGCTGTGTTTACGATGCTTCGCAGTGAAATCGACCCCAATTATGTCCCCGATAAATACCCTGCGATAATAGAAGACGTTCCCCAGTCGCCAGATCCAAATGAGCCATACGATCCCAACGCAAACGAAAGCTGGGTAGTTGCCAGTTCAGCATCCATGCCTGCGGAACCCAATGGATTTTTATCAAGTCCTCTTGGTTCCTGCATCATCCCTGCCGGAACGTATCTGATTCAAACGCTTCCACTGGAAATTGAAGGACATGTGGTTCTTTCCGCAGGAGTGAAACTGATTGCTCCTTATGATCCCAATCATGCGGTGATTGAAGTTCTGCCGGGTGGTTTGCTGGATGTTGGCAGGGCATCGTTTTATTCGGACCAGAACTATCCCGCCGTGCTTCCGCCGGTGGAGATTCTTTCACAAGACCCGAATATTCCCTTTAATCATAATTATGCCGGTATTTATGTCCATCGGGGGGCTAACCCATCAACACGGATTCAAAATATAACCATTACCGGCTGTGCCGTCGGGCTGGTGCTGGATGAACAATTAAATAATCCCCTGCACAATGTGGTTACCTATGGCTGTTATGATGGCTGTCATTTATACGCACCCAATACTGTTATCAATTCCGAGTTCTGGTATAACGGCTCTGTCTGGGAGGAGATATTTGGTTATGTCAGCGCGGGTATTTATGTTTGTATGGATGGGGTACAATATCCTTACCCCCAGGCGGCGATTTCACAAACCGTTACCTACAATGTAGATGTCGGAATTTATATCGAAGGAATGACCGAAGATCCCAATTTGGCCTGTCCGGATCAGGTTGTGCCATCCGTGCAGATTGTCAATAGCTGCATGGCCGTTAGTCTTTATTATGGAGTGTATCAATCATCGGGCAAAGGAAAAGTAACCGTTGAATACTGTGGTTTTGGGGAAAATTGGTCGGAAAGCAATCTGGATTTACCCTATACGGGCTGTGTAGGTCTTTACAGTAATCCATTTTATGTTTCAGGGATGGATAAACGCCTGTATATTAAACCGAACTCCTATCTGGTTGATATGGGGTATGGGATGGCCGAAGATGGCCTGGGTACGAATCCGGACAGGCCAGACACGGGAATAATAGATATAGGATGTCATTTTCCGGTGGCAGTCAGCGGGAATTTTGGAATCGCCTCCAGCCCGGCGGATTTCAACTCGGATGGGATTGTGGACGAGGCGGATTTGGCGTTGCTGAATGCCTGCATGGGGGCGACTAATGATCCCAATCTTCTTCGGCTGGACTTCAATTATGACAGCCGGATCAACCTTCCGGATTTTGCGGTGTTATCGTATGATTTCGGATATAATAATGATGCGAACCTGCCGGGCAGCCATGACCCGAATTCGGAACGGTCGGATTTGACCGGCGATCACAGGGTGGATTTGGATGATATCGCAGTGATGGCGGAGTTGTGGCTGGTGCCAGTGTTTGATGAGTACCGGATTTGCAGCCTGTGCAATATTGGGCAAAATACCGATCCGAACGATCCGGATACCAGCGGCGTAATCGATGTGAAGGATTATGAGGCCCTGATGGCGGATTGGGGGAAAATCGACTACACCTCACCAAAGATGAACTTATATGATCCCAATATGGATATTATTCATTCTTCTCATCTGAACGGTGAAGTCCTCCTACAAATAGATCAGATACCAGATAAAGCAAAATCCTGCTTCATATTGATAGACAATATAATAGTTGACAAGTATGAAGCATATTTTAATTCTGAAGGGACTACACTGCTAAATACTTCCAAGTTCACAAATGGAATCCATCAATTGAAATGGGGTTACTATACTGCACAAGGTGGAATATGGTTAAGCGAGCCTAACTTTATTGACATCTCTAATAAGGTGTCCTATATGAATATGGATGAAATATATGATCCTAATCAGGTTTATAATTTTTCAGGAATATATGATGGAAACGGGACTTTGAGTATTTCTTTTGGCGATCCCAACTGCGGCTTTATAATTCATCCTGGATCGTTTAATTTAACTTATTTCGAAAATACAGAGTCCTTCTGTCCCAATAGTATTTCTATATCTGCGGCTGAAACCATCGGTAGTGAGCAAACGGTTGTTTTCTCATCAAAAAAAGAAAAGTTATATGACCCCAATGACTACAAAGCCGGAGATTATTTGGCAGTCTTATGGCTGCCTAATGATGATATAACCTCAAAAATGTCGCCAATTATCAAAAATATTGAGCAATGGTGGAATGACCGGGGAATTCAATACAAGAAATTTATGGGCTATGATTGTAATATGAAAACTCTTGAGAGTGCTGTGAATAAAGTTGGTATCAAATATTTTATTGCTGTTAGTCACATGAGTTGCAAAGTAGGGGATGTAGCGAGAACATCGTTCTCCTGTTGGAATAAATTACCGAATAATAAATGGGAAAAAGGCGCTATTTTCAGCTATCTAAGCAAGGATTTTTCTAAACCAAACAATATCCCTGTGCTTCCGGGTAGTTTGGAAAAAGATAATTATAGTATTTACAGTCTGCGCATTCCTTCTAATAAGCTGCTCTGGCAAATATGGATGATTGGATGTAGCAGTTTAAATACTATGGATATGCCATGGGCTTGGGGTTTAAGAAATGAGACTGCAAGCCGTGTCTATTTTGGGAACAGAGATGACGTTGCGGAAAAGAGAGCAGATGAATTGTTAAATAAAAGTTATATAATTGCACTCTCACAATTATTTCCTCCACTTGCGACTTACAGCCAGCATGGAGGACTAGGGACAATGATGTTAAGGACTGTTGGCAGTATGAAGAAAGGTGAACGACAGGCATTATTTGGCAATGAAGGTACTCCTGATGCTGATATGCCGGACGGAGGAGCCGATGATGATATATTCAGATGGTTTCCGGTCCATACATTTACCCAATTAGATACAATTCCTATTGACGCATATGGGGGAGTTAAATAAGAAAGGTTGAAATATGAAAAATTGTCTGATGTTTTCAATAATTGTCTTCTGTGCCTCCTGTCAAAACCGTGTGGTGAATGATGCGATTGTATGGAAGCCAGGTCTATTTGAAGATTTTCAAAAACAAAGGTCCCCTTCATTTGTTGCCATCACCGGTTTTACACTCCAATCTGCTGCTTTGATAGCAAGCAATAAGATAAATATCCACGATGTAGAAGAAAAAAATAGAAATCTATTTTTTGGTAAGAACGCCAGGCATATAGTTGATATTGTCAGGAAATCTAAACGTACGGATATCTGGCGTCCGGATATGAATTATATGTTATGGATTGCTTATGATGACGGGACCGGCCTGTTGTTTCCCTGCTATTGGAATGGCGATGAAGTAGTGTCGTCATTCTATATCAAAGATTGCAATCAGGAAATACGGTCATCTACAGAGATGGAAGACTTCTGGGTACAGTATTTGGCGACAGTCTATTATCCTACATGGTTTTTGAAAGAAAAAAATGAACAAGACGTTCAGTGGAGGCCTGGCCGGTTTGAGGATTTTCATCGACCGATTTCATGTATAACCATCTCTTATGGTCCACTGCCGCTTGGTTTTACATGCTCAGAAATATTTGCGAATCAGCAGGCCGTTAAAATAGGAGAGTATTTAAAAAATGCCGGGCTGACAGAGAAAAAGGTAGAGCCATATAATCTTTTATGGGCTGAATTTTCCGATAAAACCGGAGTGGTAATTTCGTTTATGTTTAATGAAAAAGATGGATTGTGTTATCTGAAAGACAGTAATGGTGAAATCAGAGCATCTAAAGAAATAGGAGACTTTTGGGTTGCATATAAAAACATAGATTTGAATTCACGAAAAGGTGAATCAGATATTGTTCCTGAGTTATTGGATAAATGAGAATCTTATCAGTGGTGGCATCGGATTTCGGGTATAATAATGATGCAAACCTGCCGGGCAGCCATGATCCGAATTCGGAGCGGTCGGATTTAAATGGAGACTATTGGGTGGATCTGGACGATATTGCGGTGATGGCGGAACTGTGGCTGGTTCCTGTGTTTGATGCGTACCGGATTTGCAGCCTGTGCAATATTGGGCAAAATACCGATCCGAACGATCCGGATACCAGCGGCGTAATCGATGTGAAGGATTATGAGGCGATGATGGCGGATTGGGGAAAAGAAGTTGAGCTGGGTTTTTCGGCCTCGTTTTATGACAAGGCAGATCAGCCTGTAGAACCCAATCAGTTGTCGGGAGTGATTGCGGTTCAGGTTGATGAATGTCCTGTATCGTCTTGGGTGTTTGCGCAGGTGGATGGATTGACAATAGGTCAAACTTATGCGGATGATGGTATGCTGCCAAAATTTGTTGTCCGCACACATGAGTTTACCAATGGAAATCATCTTGTCGCTGTTGGTGGGCAGACTCCGGATGGTGGCTGCTGGATTCGGCACGTTCCCGTACGGTTTGAAAATTACCTCTATCTGGCGTCCATTCCGCAGAGTTATAAATCGAATAAGCTCTACGAGATACGAGGATTCTTTGATGAAGGGATGGTGGAAATTTCAACTGACCCCAACAATATTGTAAGTTCAACAAATGGCCACATTGTATATAGTGGCATATTGAATGATGATAATCCCACAGTGTCTATGGAATGCCACTATCAAACGATGTCAATCTTTGAAGATATCTTGCCGGTCAGGGTAATTGACGTAAGCGAGATCGACCCGAATTCGTACAGGGCGGTAATCATCGCCCCACATGATGATGTCAATGATGCTTTTGAGGACAATTATCTTAATGAGGAAGACCGAACATTAACGAGTATCCGATATGTGCTTGATCAAATGAATATTCCATATATAGAGCTTTTAACCGGTAATGCCAATTGGGATAATATCAAGGTTGCCTTAACCAATCAAAATGTGCATTATGTTTATTGGCTTGGCCATGCCAATTGTCAAGTCGGCGTTGGAAATAATGCTGTGCAACGTACCGCCTTAGGATGTTGGGAAAAAGGGGAATGGGTCTATACAAGAGGGCGCATCTTTTCTTTTGTTCTGTCCGAAACATCTAACCCTGAGTATGACCGCTTGCCGGACAATTGGGATCGAAAAGGTCATAGTATGTATTCTCTTGGTTTGTGGCGTACAGGTCATATTAAAGAATTTTGGGCGATTGGTTGTAAAAGCGGAACTAATTTTTTCAATCGAGGACAGAATGATATGGCTCTGGCTGTTGGGGTGTATGATTATAAAGATAGTCAAAGACATTATACACATGTCTATATTGGCAATAATAAAGAAATTATATCCGGCGGGCTTGCCAGTCTTGTTGATGGATATGCCAGTGCCATATCTAAGATTATCAGACGCCATATGACTACCAATCTTGATAATGCTTTCAATACAAGTAATTTAGGCAATATGGAACGAAATGCAATATGGGGAACAGACGGCGATCGTGATGGAGAAATAGAAAATACGCTTCAATGGTGGCCAGCGAACATAGAATTATTTCGAGTTATCTTCCCATAAAAGAAAGGTAAAAGCGCCATGAAAAAATTTAAATATAAATCATTATTAGCTATTGTCGGGCTTTTGCTTATCTTATTCCTTGTAAAAGCGGTCTATCTATTAATAGCAAAGCCCGTCATTACAGTTGACTATGTGGCACAATACAATCAACAATCGCGTCCGGATCCCTATGATCCGGCGGACAATGCCGCTTTGGATTATCAAAAGGCTTATGATGCCTTTGTGGAAATGCCAGATGAATTACGTCATTTAAAGAAATGGGCCGACGTTAATGATCTGGAAAAGGTATCGCTTGAAAAGTGGCTTGCTTCCAATGTAAAGGTGTATAACTAAGCTTCCTTTCGCACATTTTTACGGAAATCATTGACGGTGTCAA
>CAZVYY010000033.1:0-41183 GCA_964630775.1 uncultured Pirellulales bacterium
CATACCAGCCATCCTTTCAAATAAACACCCCGATATTTATTTGATGCCCTTTGCGTCCTGCAAGACCGACCCGCTTAGCGTACAAAAAAGGAGCATCGCTCATGCGTGCTCATTCCAGGCCCGGCAAGGCCTCTACGAAACACGAAGGCAATGCTCCAGCCGGAGCACCGAGCCTTGCGTCTTCGTAGTTCAAACTTGCCGGTTCGGAACGAAACGCTAAAAGTTCAGTGAACTTTTCTTATTAAGTTGTTAGATTAAAAATCCTTGTTGGCTTAGTATATTTTCTTCAAAAATACTTCACATTCTGTATGTATTATTGCATAATATAACATTCGATTTATTTTGTCAATAATAACTGTATATCTTTACCTAAAGTTGTCACGGGATAAAAAGTCCAGATTTGTTTTCATTGTTTCGAACAGGAAATATAGAAAGGTCAATTTATGGACAAGCAACTGACGGGTTGGCAGAGGCGGCTGATACGGATTATGTCGCGGATTATCGCGTTCGGGTATCTGATTTCGTTTTATTTTACGTTCACCTCGTGGGACACCGGCTATGGGTACCTGTGCGACGGCATGGGGGCGAAGCCTGTCGCGTATCAGGCGATATTCAAGTACTGGCTCAATATGGCCTCGGCGTCCTTCGGGTGTACGGGGGTGCTGTACCTGATGATCGGCCTGGACCCGCAGAAGTACGCCCGGATTATCCCGTGGGCGGTCGGGCAACTGCTGTTTGTCGGAGCAGTGCTGATTGTGACGGGGTATCGGCTGGGGCTGGAGAAGGTGTATTTTCTGGGCGATGTAGCCTATTGCTGGGGCCCGGCGGCAGTGGCGGGAGTGTGCTATTGGTGGCCGGTACGGAAATGAAAATTTGAGATTTGAGATTTGAGATTTTCAATTAAAGGAACCACAGATTACACCGATTACACAGAAAATCAGATATAAAATAAGGGCGGGTTTATTATACTGTTGATGTGAATACTCAGAGTTTCAAGGACGGACTACACATGGACATACAGATCAATAATCGCAAGCTCAGGCTGATGGTCGGGGATATTACCGAGCAGGCCACCGATGCCATCGTCAACGCGGCCAACAGTTACCTGCTGCATGGCGGCGGAGTCGCGGGGGCGATTGTGCGTAAAGGCGGAATGAGCATCCAGTTTCAAAGCTTCGCCAAGGCCCCAATTCCGGTTGGGCAGGCGGTCATCACCGGGGCGGGCAAGCTCAAGTGCAAGCATGTCATTCATGCCGTCGGGCCGCGGATGGGCGAAGGCGATGAGGATGAGAAACTCAAAAACGCTACATTGAATACCCTGAACGTCGCGGTCGAGAACAAGCTGAACAGTATCTCTTTTTGTGCCATCAGCACGGGCATCTTCGGCTATCCCATCGACCGCTGCGCCGATATCATGCTGGCCAACGTCATCGCCCATCTGTCGGGGGAAACGTCGCTAAATGAAGTGGTTTTCTGTCTTTATGACCAGAAGGCGTACGATGTCTTCGCTGCGGCGCTGAAAAAACTCCATCCGTAAGCGTTTTTTGATACTCAAAAACGGCATCTTTTGCTATCATGCCCCTTCGTATGGATATGAGGCATTCACAGGCAAGGGCTGCCTTGATTCATTCCGACAAAATCAACTCGGGAATCCGATAACAGTATGAAAACAGAGGTTTATCAGTGGAATGGAGGGGAACAGGAAGCGATAGTCCGTGCGGCCGTGAAGGTGCTGGATGGCGGCGGCGTCGCGGCGATCCCGACTGAGACGGTCTATGGACTGGCGTGCCGGGCGGAGCCGGAGGCGATCCGTCGGCTCGATGCGGTCAAGGCTCGGGCGGAAGGCAAACGCTATTCGCTGCATATTGGCAAGCCGGAGGATGTCTATCGCTATGTTCCACAAATGCCGCTGCGGGTTCATGCCCTTGTACGCAAGGGTTTGCCGGGTCCGATCACGCTGGTCTGTCAACCAAACGAAGCCAATTTAGCGGAATTACGCAAAAAACTCGGCGAAAAGGTCTTCAATATCCTCTATGAGAACGGCTCGATAGGGATTCGCTGCCCAAATGAAGAAGCGGCCTTGGCTATCTTATCACAGACGGTCTGGCCGATTGTGGCTCCCAGCGCTAATCCTTCAGGAATGGCCCCGGCCACGAGTGCCCGGCAGGTTCTGGAGTATTTCGATGGACAAATCGAGATGGTCGTGGACGGCGGCCCCGAGGCGTGCCGGTATCAGCAAAGCAGTACCGTCGTCAGGATATCCGACAAGGGAGTCGAGATTTTGCGGGAAGGTGTCCTGACCCGGGCGGCGGTCGAAGAGCTTGCCACAGTGCGGATCCTGTTTGTCTGTACGGGCAATACCTGCCGCAGTCCGATGGCCGAGGTGCTGGCGGCAAACTATTTATCGAAGAAAATGTCCTGTAATATTGACGAACTGCCCGCATTTGGATATAAAATAGAATCATTCGGCGTATCGGCGTATGATGGATGCCGGGCCAGCGAGGAAGCCTGCAAGGTCTTGCGACAAAAAGGCTTATCGCTGGACAGGCATCGCAGCCGGTTGCTAAGACGTCAGGATATACGGGAGGCGGATTTGATATTTGTCATGAGCCGGCATCATCAGGATGCGGTGCTGGCCATGGATAACGAGGCCGCGGATCGGGTGTTTTTGCTGGATCCGGACGGCGAAATCTCCGACCCAATTGGGTTTGGAGAAAATCAGTATCAGGCTTGTGCGAATCAAATTGAGCAGGCCATAGAAAAACGTTTTAAGGATTTACTATGAAAATTGCGCTGGCAACGGACCACCGTGGCGTGAAGACCATCGAACAGATTAAAGCCATTCTGGCTCAACTGGGTCATGAATACATTGATTTCAGTGATGGCTCTTCCGATGCACCAATGGATTACCCGGATGGGGCTTTTGATGCGGCATCGGCGGTCTCGAAAGGCAAGGCGGACCGGGCGATTCTGGTTTGCGGGACGGGTATTGGGATGTGTATCGCGGCCAATAAGGTCAAGGGTGTGCGGGCGGCGTTGTGCTATGATGAGCTGGCGGCGAAGGTGTCACGGGAACATAATGACGCCAATGTCTTGTGTTTATCGGGGGATTTACTTGGGCCGGCGATGCTGCAAAAGATGGTGGAAACGTGGCTTGCAACCGATTTTACCGGCGGACGGCATCTGCGGCGGATTAAGAAAATCAAGGCTATCGAAGATGGGCTGGACCCTCGAGAAGTTGTAAATCAATAATTGACAAGTCTTTGCGATATCAAGGCGGCCTTCGGGTCGCCTTTTTTTATGGCCTCGTTATCCCGGTTTTCGGAGCGGGGAGGATTTCGAGGGCGAATTGTGTAACCTTTGGCCGGGGTTTGGGTATTACATAGTGTAGGTTCGAGCCCATAACAATCAAACAAGACACGAGAATTAAGGAGTACATGGTATGAAACGAATGGTATTAGGATTATGTATTGCGTCGATGGTGATATCGTCGATGGTGTTTGCGACGCCGCTGGATAAGACCAAAGTGATGAAAGAAGCGACCTGGGCGGTGCATGTGGATGTGGATCAATTCCGCCAGAGCGTGCTGGGCAAGGAGATGATTAATGAACTGACGGCCCGGGGAGTCATGGGTAAGCTGGATAACTTTGCGAAGGTGTTTTCTTTCCACCCGATCAATGACATCCAGTGCGTAACCCTGTTCGGCCAGGATAAAGACCCGCAAAAGGCCGCGGCGATAATCCGCGGGACCTGCAATCCGGCGACGCTGATTGCCATGGTGGGGATGAATCCGTATTATGAAAAAAGCGAATACGGCAGCTATACCATTCATAGCTGGATTGATGAGAAAAAAGGCCCGGACGGCCCGCGGCAGTACGGCTGCTTCTACAATCCCACAACCCTGCTGATGGGGATGGGCAAAGAAACACTCCAGCAGAGTCTGGATGTGCTGGACGGCAAACACGCCAACGCCGCCGGCAATGCGATGTTCAACCAGTTTGCCGAAGGGTCGCATGGCGTGATGGTATCGCTGTTTGCCGAAAAGACCGGCGAGACCGTCAACGGGATTCAGGAAGCGGCGATTCTGCAGCAGACCAATCGCATCGCCCTGATGTTCGGTGAAAAAGAGAATGCGTCGTATGTCGATATTCTGCTTCAGGCCCGCAATGCCGCAGAAGCCGCCAAGATTCAGCAGTTTGTCCAGGGGATGCTGGCGATGGCATCGCTTTCGGTTGCGGATAAAAATCCGAAACTGGACCAGCTTATCAGCGCCGTCAACTCGACTTGCACGGACGATGTGGTGCGAGTGCAATGCAACTGGGACAGCAAGGACCTGATTGCCCTGCTCAAGCAGCTTGAACAGGCTCATAATATCAAGATTGCAAAATAAATACGACTGTGTATCGCGGCACCCGTATGGCCAGTTTACACACAACGTCTGAAACCGCCGTAAGCACTGACCTGATCCGTGCAGCCCAGACCGGCTGCACGGACAGCTTTGCGCAGCTGGTGCAGGTGTATTCGCCGCGGCTGTTCCGGTTTCTGTATCAGCGGACCGGCAGCCGGCAGGACGCCGAAGACCTGCTGCAGGAGACCTTCCTGCGGGTGTATCGGCACCTGGACGAATTCAATACGGAGCAGTCGTTTTCGACATGGATTTTCACGATCGCCTGGCGGCTGGCGGCTAATCATTACCGCAGGAACAACCATACGCCCAGTGCGGCTCTTCCGGAGGATTTCTGTGACCCGTCGCCAACCGAACAGGCGGCGGGTCAGCAGGAACAGCGTGACAGCCTGTGGGCTGCGGTGCGGGAACTGCCCCCTGCCCAGCGGCAGGCGATGGAACTGCGGTACCTGGGCGATTTGTCGGTGCGGCAGATTGCCGAGGTCATGGGACTGCATGGGATTCATGTCAAGGTACTGCTGTTTCGGGCCAGAAAGAAACTGGTCCGGGAGCTGGCGGAGACGTCGGGCACGAATGCGGACATTAATGATGTCAGCCCGGCGGTACAATTTCGAAAAGCGAAAGTTCAGGTGTAACATGCTATGCATCTATTACCAATGGAAGCTGTCCGCGGCAGCGGATGAACAGAAAGCGGTTTCGGACTCGGTGCTGCGGCACTTGCGGCGATGTGCCCGCTGTCGTCAGTTTGCTCATCATCTCGGGACGCTCGATACACGGCTTGCGCAGGAGGCCGCCGGGTGGGCCGCTGCCCAGACGGTTTCGATCTCCAAAGCGACCGATGCGGCTATCGGACTTCGCAGCTATCCCCTTCCTGCCCATCGGTGGATGGTTGCAGCGGCTGCGTGCGCGGCGGTTTTGTTTGTGGGGGCTTTTTTGTGGATGCAATCGGGCACCAACAGAGCTTACTCGCCGAATCCGGTCGCTGAATTGCAGCGGCTATGGTCGGAACTGCCGATTCCGGCATCGCGGGAACCGCTTCACCCTGCCTCCATGCCGCAACTGCTGAATCAGTATTATTATCGGGAATTGTCAAACCTGGCAGCAGATACCAAATCCGCAGCGACACTGGCCTCGGCCTGCCTGGGCGTGGACCTGAATACGCTGGCATTGGCCTATGCAGACCCATCCAATTGAATGAACCGATGACCGGCGGCAGTTCTATGCGCGTGCGGCAAACAGAAACGCATTGAGCATCGCAGCGATAATATCATAAAAGGCGTGGACTCCCGCGACAATCCCGAAACCGCGAACGGCAAAAATCACCGCAAAATAAATCCCGGCCATCATCCGGAAGATAAACGTCATCCAGACAAACGGCTCGCCCTGCCCGAAATGGCCGTTGACATAGAAGAAATGGTGATGCACGCTGAATAGAATCGCGGAAATCAGGACAGAAATAATTACCGCCATATCTTTTTTGAAGCCCAGCAAATCCTGAAACAAAATCATCAGCAGGCAGATCAAAAACAAGCGAAAGACCAGTTCCTCGTAAATTCCCGCACCGATGCCCGTAACAATATCCCCCCACAGGCCCGGCCCCTGGGCGGCAGGTTGTGCGGCACAGGCAATCAGCGGCATGGAGAGCGCCGCGGCGGGCTGTTCCGGGACAGCGGCCGGACGATTCATCGCCAGACTGAGCACAATCAGCGGAATCGACAGCAGGACACACTCGATGGTCATCGGCACAAAATCGCTGACGCGGACCTGCCATTTGGTGCCGCTGGTGATTTGCAGCCACAGCAGGATAATCATCACGACAAAGGGCGGCGCTATCCAGGTCATCCGCTGCGAAAAACCGACGTATTCGAGCAGGTTCTGTACCCAGACAAATGCCACGACGCGAAGCTGGGGCTGATAGAGACTCTGGGACAGGACGTCCGGGTGAATATAAAACGTTCCCACTTCATACAGCAGCAGGAAGCCCAGCAGGTACATCAGCGCATAGACCGGCCGGCTGGTTCGATCCAGATACGAATTTGGAAGGAACGAAACCAGTTGGCCAGTGGAGCGTTTTGTCTTATGCTTGCGGCCTGCCATCGGACATCCTTGTCTAATCCTGACTCACATGGGCCAAATATTAAAATACAAGCCATAACACATTTATACAAAAATGGTTACAGCATGTTGTCATGCCTTCACAAAAGGGCATCCAGAGCGTGAACGCTTAAAACTGGATACCCGCCTTCGCGGGCATGACAAATCGAATCGCTTTAAACGTCCCAAACAATAGACGTTTTATCGGGAAAAGTAAAGTTTTAATTTTGGGGTTGGCTATTCATGTAAATGCAAACAAGGCGGTTGACAGGGCTATTTGAATCGCTACAATAGAGACAACAAATGTCTATTATTTAGAAGGAATGCCATGGTTGCGCTGGAATTACAGGATGTGCACAAGTCGTTCGGGGCGGTTCGTGCGGTGGATGGCTTGAGTGCCGCGGTTGAGGCGGGCTGCATTTACGGATTTCTGGGGCCTAACGGGGCGGGCAAGACCACCACGCTGCGGATGATTGTCAATATTCTGCGGCCGGACCGCGGGACGATTACGCTGTTCGGCAACGGAACCGGCCCGCAGATACGCAATCCAATCGGCTATATGCCGGAAGAACGCGGCCTGTACCGAAAAATGAAGGTCAAAAAGCTGCTGGGATATTTTGCCTCGCTCAAAGGGGTTGCCCCCGGCCAGATTCGGCAGCAGGTATCGCAATGGCTGGAACGGGTGGAGCTGGCCGGCTGGGCGGATAAGAAAGTCGAAGACCTGTCACGGGGGATGCATCAGAAGCTGCAATTTGCCGTCACCGTCATCAACGCCCCATCGCTTTTAATTCTCGATGAGCCGTTTTCGGGGCTGGACCCGCTCAATTATGAATTGCTCAAGAATCTGATTGTCCAGATGCGAAGCGAGGGCAAGACGATTCTGTTTTCCACACACAACATGCACGAGGCCGAGACGCTGTGCGACTCGATTTTATTGATTAATAAGGGCAAAAAGGTGCTGGACGGCACGCTGGGTGCGATTCGAAAGCAGTATCAATCCAATTCGGTGCTGCTGGAAGCCGAGGGGGATATGAGCATGCTCGATACGCTGCCGATGACGGCCCGTGTTGAGCAGCGGGACCATCTGATAGAGGTGCATCTGAAGAAGGAGTACGACGCGCAGGACCTGCTGGCGGCGGTAGTCGGCAAGATACGCATCCGCCGGTTTGAGGTGAAGACGGCCTCACTGCACGAGATTTTCATCCGTCTGGCAGGAGGCGAGCATGCGTAAGATTCTGACGATTGCGGCCTGTGAATTCGGGGAAATGATCAAAACCAAGACGTTTTTGATCAGTGTGCTGATTACGCCGGTGATTATGATCGGCATTATGTTTTTTACGACTCGCCTGATGAAGCGTCCGGCCGGACCGCGTCCGCCGCTGGTGATCGGCGTTACGGATTCATCCGGGCAGGTGACCGAAGCCATCAAAAAGCAGTTTGACGATTATAATCGATCCAATCCCTCGCGGCAGATTGTGTATCGGGCGGTCGAGGGCGGCGGACAGGCCGAAGAGGCCGGCAAGACGCAACTGCGTTCGGGGTCGATTCACGGCTATATCCTCGTGGAGGAAAGTGTTTTTTCCGGCGGCGGCAAGGTGCGGTTGTTTACCTATAAGCCCAAGCCGTCGGATACGGATATTTTCTTTACGGCGGAGAATATGATACGCGGGGTGGTTATCGACCAGCGATGCCGGACGCAGAATATCGACCCGAAGGTGCTCAATCAAATCCGCAGCGTGCCGATTGAACGCATTGAAGTCGGCGAAACGGCTGATAACCAGAAGGTCCAGAACGAAGCGAATATGGTCACGCGGATGATGATTCCGTTCTTTTTCATGTTTATGATTTATATGGGGATTATGATCAGCGGCCAGCATATTCTGAGCAGTATTATCGAGGAGAAAAGCTCGCGTATTATCGAAATGATGCTGTCGGCGGTCAGCCCCTTTGAAATGATGGCGGGCAAGATTCTGGGGCTGTCGGGAATCGGGCTGGCGGTGATGGGGCTGTGGGCGGGGACGGCCTACGGCACGGCGCAATGGCAGGGGCTGACGGTTGATGTCAGAAGCATGATAGGGGTTTATCTGCTGATCTATTATATCCTTGGATTTGTGCTGTTTGGGGCGGTGATGGCGGGAATCGGGTCGATCTGCAACACGCTGAAAGAATCGCAGAGCCTGATGATGCCGATGGTGATGCTGTGCATACTGCCGATGATTTCATGGTTCAACCTCGTGCAGAGTCCCAATGGATTATTTGCGCGGGTGCTGTCGTTCATTCCGCCGGTGACGCCGCTGGTGATGGTGCTGCGGCTGTCAGCGACCACGGATGTGCCGATGATGGATGTGGTGCTCAGTGTCGCCCTGCTGGGGGTGTCGGTACTGGCGGCGATCTGGGCGGCAGGCAAGATTTTCAAGACGGGGATTTTGATGTACGGCAAGCGGCCTTCGCTGCGGGAAGTGTTTTACTGGCTACTGCGGCGGTGAGGGTATGAGAAGGGAAATATGCGGAATGCCTCCGGCATGGAATTTCACTTCAAGCACGGAGACTTGAACTACTATTTCGGCGTGTTATATAAGATTTCGGTACTATGAGCAGACAACAGATACAGACCATCTACGACCGGCTGTTTGAGCGATTCGGGCCTCAGCACTGGTGGCCCGGCGAGACGCCGTTTGAGATTATCGTGGGGGCAATTCTGACCCAGAATACCAACTGGACCAACGTGGAAAAGGCGATCGGGAATTTGAAGAAGGCGGATGTCTTAACCCCGGCCAGGCTGCACGCACTGGACGTGGAGGCCCTGGCGGAACTGATACGCCCGGCGGGGTATTACAATATCAAGGCCGGACGGCTGAAACATTTTCTGGACCGCCTGTTTGAGCGATTTGAGGGCCAACTGGACCGGCTTGGTGCCCTGCCGGCGGATCGGCTGCGGGAGGAACTGCTCTCGATCAAGGGCATTGGGCCGGAGACGGCGGACTCGATTGCGCTGTATGCCTTCGATAAGCCGGTGTTTGTGGTGGATGCTTATACAGGGCGGATTCTCGGGCGGCATAGGCTGCTGGAACCGCAGGCCGGATACGAGGAGGTGCGGATGCTGTTTGAGTCCGCCCTGCCGCGGGATGTGCGGCTATACAATGAATATCACGCCCTGCTGGTGCGGCTGGGCAAGGAGCATTGCAAGCCAAAACCGCAATGTGCGGGCTGTCCGCTGGAAGACCTGCCGCATACGATCAATTGGCAGGAGTATTAGGGTCTGCCGGAACCGCCGGCGGAGCCGGAGGCGTTTGCGGTGTTACGGGAGCCGGGGCAGGTGTTGGAGCAGGCGTGGGCTGCGTGGCTGCAGGCTGCTGTTCGGGGGCGGCAGGCTGAGGTTGAGGTTGCGGTGCCGGTTGCCCAGGAGCTGGCTGCTGAGCTTGTGCTGCTGCGGCAGCGGCGGCCTGGGCTTCCTGCTGGGCCTTTAATTCAGCTTCTTTGCGGGCCTTTTCAGCTTCGGCTGCTTTTTGGGCGGCCTCTTCGCGGGCTTTCTGCTCGGCTTCCAGCCTGGCACGGCGTTCCGCTTCAGCCTTGCGGGCCTTTTCGGCGGCTTCTTCGGTAGCCTGACGAGCG
This sequence comes from uncultured Pirellulales bacterium, assembly GCA_964630775.1. Classification (GTDB taxonomy): domain Bacteria; phylum Planctomycetota; class Phycisphaerae; order Sedimentisphaerales; family Anaerohalosphaeraceae; genus Anaeroglomus. The sequence continues at coordinate 10,112 of CAZVYY010000033.1, forward strand.
GCGGCCTGAGCCTTCATGGCGTCTTCAATGGCTTTGCTGGCACGGGCTTCCTGAGCGGCCGCTTTCTGAGCGGCAGTCAGAGCGGCATTCTGAGCGGCATCGGCGGCGGCTCGTGCATTCTGGGCCTCAAGCTGGGCTTTCTGACGCTGTACTTCCAGTTCGGCAGCTTTGGCCTTCTCGGTCTCTTTGGCCGTCTGGGCCGCCTGAGCCTGCTGGGTCATTTTCTGGGCTTCGGCCATCTCTTTTTCGGCCTGGGCCTGGAGTTTCTGGGCTTCCAGCCGCAGACGCGCGGCTTCCTTGCTGGCGCCGTCGGCAAGCTGTTTTTCGGCGGCGGCTCTGTTTTCGGCCTGCTGACGGAGCAATTCCGAATTGACCCGGTCCATTTCCGCCTGGACCGCTTCCTTTTCCACGATGCTGGCATAGGTCGTACTGCCCAGCGGATCCTTGAGCGTTTCCCCAATACCGGTCTTGATATCGGGATCGGCATAGCGGGTACGGATTTCGCCGACCACTTCTTTGTGATCGCGCGAGCCGCCCGAAATGCTGGGGGTCAGGATGAATATGATTTCAGTGCCTTTTTCTTCAAAATCCCGGCTGGAAAACAGCACGCCGATTATCGGCAAATCCTTGAAGAACGGCGCCCCGCGGATGACATCGCGTTTTTCACTTTTCCGCATCCCGCCGATAATCAGGCTTTTGCCGCGTTCAATCCGATTTTCTTCCACATTAATGGAACGTTCGGTAATAATCGGGTTTTGCACCACACCTTCAGGCTTGGAACGAGAACCGACTTTGATGCTGGTGGTCAGCCCGATGGAGCCGTCGGCAAACACATGCGGGGTAACGGTCAGCGTATTTTCCACCCAGATATACTCGGTGATATTATACACATCGTTATACCCCGAGCCGGTCGCCATTTTCTCAATCGGCGCAAAATCCTTGATGGTCACCGTCGCCTTCTGGCCATTGATGGTTTCGAGCTGGGGATTTAGCAGCACTTTCAGGTAGCCGCGTGAAACCAGCAGGTCCACGACGGTGCGAACTTTATGACCGTCTTTGTTGCGGTTCAGCCAGTAGCCGATATCCAGACCAAAGTCGCCTCGTTTTGTCTCCCGCAGTTCAGCGCCCGGGAATGCCGGAGTAGTTCCGCCCGTTTTTTCGCCAAGAGTGATTTCTTCACCGAGGAAATTCTGGACGAACAGGGTTGTTGCCCAGTCCATGGTGACATCACCGAATCGTTCCAGAATCAGGCAGTCAATATTGACCTGGACCGGCGGCACATCAATCATTTCAAGATACTGCTCGGCGACATCCGCCTCGGCATCATTGGCACAATACACCACAAGCTGGTTGGTGGCCGGATTCTGGGCTATTTTTAATTTAAGCTGCTGGGCTGTCAGGTCGGCAAGCTGCTTGACGGGCAGATGCCGGGTGAAATAAAACAGCTTGACACCTCCGGCAATCGTCACACGGGACGGAGGCTGACGATAGACTTCCGGCAGCGGATTGGCGATATGCTGGCTTTCGCGCACCTGGCTGAGTTCGTCCAGCACAACACGGGATTCAAGCTCCGTCGGCTTGGTGTTGAAGAAATCACCGCAGCCGCTCAGGACCATCCCGCATGCAATAGACAGCAGGACGGTCAGGAACGCCGTCGTCCTGCCGCGATTCAGAACCAGTGGTTGTGCGGTCTTGTATTTCATTGTACGGGTGTACCAGGTGTTGACTGCGGGTTATTTTCCGGAGCCGGCTTCTGGGGTGCAGGAGCCGGAGATTGTTGAGTCTGTGCAGGCTGTTCAGGCTGCCCGGCAGGAGCCGTTGGTGCAGGCAGAGGCGCCGTTTCGGTCGGGGCTGGAACAGCCGGCTGCGGCTCAGGCTGGGCGGCAGGCACCACAGGCGCAGGCTGAGGCGCCGTTTGTGCAGGTACCGGGGTTTCCGGCTGCGGTTCCTGGGCCGCGGGTGTTACCGGATTTTCGGCCGGGGCGGGGACCGCTGGCTGTGCCGGCGGAGAGCCTGGAGTCGTTTCGGCGGGAGTCGGAACCTGCGGCTGAGGGACCGGCTGAGGCTGCGAAGTATCACCCTGTTGAATCTTTTCAATCTGACGCAGCGCCTGTTCCTGTTGTTCCTGGGCCTGTTTGGCTTTTTGTTCCAGTTGGGCCGCCTTTTGTTCGGCTTCTTTAGCCTGTTCGGAGGCCTTCTGGGCTTCTTCGAGAGTCTTCTGAGCTTCCTGCTGAAGCTTTTCCATATCCTGCTGGAGCTGCTGAATACGCTGCCGTTCCGCTTCGGTCTGTTCGACCGCCTGGGCAGCCGTGGTTTTGGCGCTTTCAATCTGCTGCTTGGCCAGTTCAGCCTGCTGAAGGGCCTGCTGAGCCTGCGACTTGAGGGTTTCGGCGTCGCGCACGGCCTGCTCGGCACGCTGGCGCTGGGCCTGAGCCTCACGCTGAGCTTCCTGGGTCTGCCGCTCCGCCTTGATGCGTTCCGCTTCGGCTTTGTGCGCCTCCTGTGAGACATAACGGGCATAAGTATCCGTCCCGAGCGGATCGGAAAGCACACTGGTCAGACTGTCTTCCGGCTCAATCATGCGCTGTTTTTCACGGATCGAGGCCGCCATCTGAGAATATTCCATGCCGCCAGAGGTGACAGATGGCGTCAGGATAAAGATAATCTCGGTCGCGTTTTCCTCAAAATCCTTGCTGGAAAACAATATGCCTATAATCGGAAGGTCCTTGAGAAACGGCACGCCGCGCACCACAGACCGGTTTTCACTTTTCCGCATACCGCCGATAATCAGGCTTTTGCCCGGCTCGATGCGGTTTTCTTCCACATTGATGGAACGCTCGGTGATAATCGCATTTTGAACCACGCCCTCGGGCTTGGATTTGGACCCGATAATGATGGTTGTTTTCAGCCCGATAACCCCATCGGCGTAAACAAAGGGTGTTACGGTTAAACTGTCCGCAACCCACTGGTAATCGGTCAGATAATACGGCACCTTATCTTTGCCGGTCACTTTTTTCGGAATCGGCGCCTGATCGCGAATTTCAACCTTGGCCGCTCGTCCATTGACCGATTCAAGCGTGGGATTCATCAGAATTTTCATATAGCCGCGAGAGATCAGTGCATCCACCACCATCCGCACCCGGTGCCCGTCTTCTCCCTTATTAATCCAGTACCCAAAATCCAGGCCAAACTTGCCTCGTTCTGACTCCCGCAATTCTGCACCTGGAAAAGCCGGACTTGTTCCTCTGGTTTTCTCGCCCAGGGTAATCCCTTCGCCAAACAGATTCTGTATCCACAGCGTCGAGGCCCAGTCCTTGGTGACATCGCCAAACCGCTCCAGAATCATACAATCGATATTCACCTGAATGGGCAGAACATCCACGCGATGCAGATAGTCCAGAACACGGTCTGCCTGTTCGTCGTCGGGACAATGCAGAATCAACTGATTCGTTGCGGGATTCTGACTGACCACAAAACCCAGTTCCTTAACGTTCTCAGCCAGGGTCGCTACGGGAGTATTCTTGGCAAAATAAAAGACCTTCACCCCGTCGGCAACGGCCATGCGACGCGACGGAGCACTATAGATTTCGGGAAGTTCATTGACAACATTGGGATTCTCACGAACCCGACCCAGTTCATTCAGAATTGCACGGGATTCAATTTCGGTCGGTTTTTTATTAAACATCTCCCCGCATCCGGCCGCCGTCAGCGCAATAGATACGCTAATCAGCCCAATCCGTCTGGATTTTGGCAGAAACGAGAAAATCTTATTTATCCATTTTAGCAAACGACCGCTCATACTCTCTGTTATTATGATTGAATGGCTGTTTCTGCTTAAGGATTCGGCACAACGATGGCATTCTCTCCACATTGGATTGCTTCATCCTTAAATTCACTACACCATCCGTGTAATTTGTTTTAATAGACGACTTGACAGTGGAAAAAAGTTTCAACAAATTTAAAAATATCCCACCCATTCACCTCTTGTATACTCTGTTAGAATAACTATAGACGTTATTCATCAAATATGGTAGCTTATTGATGTTATGGCAAAATCAAAAAAACATAATCGAGAAGAAACATCCAAAACTGTTGGCTTTGTGGCCCTGGGATGTCCCAAAAATATGGTCGATGCCGAGGCTATGCTGGCCCGGGTTGGCATGGCCGGTTATATCCTTACACCAAATCCGGACAATGCGGATATTGTAATCATTAATACCTGCGGATTTATCGCCCCCGCCCGGGAAGAGGCCCTCGGGGCAATTCGCAAGGCCGTCCGGCTCAAAAAGAAAGGCCGGGTCGGCAAAGTCATCGTGGCCGGCTGCCTGTCGCAGCGGCTCGGAGAGGACCTGCTCGACGAGGTTGAAGACATCGACGCCATTGTAGGTCTGGCAGGTCGGGACAGTATCGAGCAGGTTCTGCGTGAAATCGAATCCGAAAACCACGCCCCTGCCGCACGTCTTTACCTCGGTCCAACGGCATCGACTGCCCCTGATGACCGTACACGCCTGCGCATCACCCCGCAGCACTGGGCCTATCTGCGAATCAGCGAAGGATGCAGCCGGCGATGTTCATTCTGCACCATCCCGGCCATTCGGGGCAAATTCCACTCCAAGCCGATGGAGATGATTCTCGACGAGGCCCGCATCCTGGCCGATAACGGTGCCGTCGAACTGAGCCTGATTGCCCAGGACAGCAATTATTACGGCCGCGACATAGGGATGAACGACGGCCTGGTCCGCCTCCTTCGGGAACTGGAAAAAATTCCATCGCTGAAATGGATTCGGCTGATGTATTTATACCCGGCCGGCATCGATGCGGCGCTGATTGAAACCATGGCCAACAGTACCAAAATCGTTCACTACGTGGACATGCCGATTCAGCATATCAATGACGGTATTCTGAAATCCATGCACCGGGCCCACACCCGGCAAAGCACCACCCTGCTGATTGAGCAGCTTCGTCATGCGATCCCGGATATCGTCCTGCGAACGACAGTCATCGCGGGTTTTCCGGGCGAGACTGATGCTCAATTCGATGAATTGCTGGATTTTGTCAAGTGGGCCAAATTTGACGCCCTTGGCTGTTTTCCGTTCTACCCCGAGCCGGGAACGCCGGCAGCCCACCTGTCGGGACAACTGCCCGAAGAGGTCCGCCGGCAGCGCACCGATCGGATTATGCAGGCCCAGCAGGCGATTGCATTTGCCCAGGCTCACCAGCGGATTGGAAGCCGCCTGATGGTCCTGGCCGATGAAAAAGCCAAATCCGCCGTCATCGGGCGCTTTTACGGGCAGGCCCCGCATATCGACAGCGTCTGCATCATCGAGAACAGCTCCGTGGCACCGGGAACCTTCATCGAAGCCGAAGTCATCGGGCAGGAAGAGTACGACCTGGTCGTGCGGCGGATAAAAAAACAAAAGGGGCATTGAATTTACGACCAACAGTGACTATACTGTGACCGGCTATGAGCGAAAATTCGACAAGACAACCTGGTTTTATCCGGCATGTACCCAACATCCTGACCATTGCCCGCCTCGGCATGACGGGGGTCATTCTCGGATTGATTTTATATGCGCCGCGAACCGGGCAGGAAAAACCCGCCAATCTGCTTTTAGGGGCCTTTATCCTGTTTATCGTTGCGGCCCTGACCGACATTGTGGACGGTCACATCGCCCGCCGGTTTAATGCCACCAGCAAATTTGGCCGGACGGTGGACCCGCTGGCCGATAAGGTGCTGGTATGCGGGGCGTTTATCTGTTTTGCGATGGTCGGCCAGCCCCGACTGACTCATTTCCATTTTCCAGAATGGGCCGGGGATACGATCCGCTGGGCAGTCACGGCGATCCTGCTGCTGCGGGAAGTCGTCGTCCAGACCCTGCGGCATATCGCCGAATCACGGGGTGTCAATTTCGGCGCCGTCGTCTGGGGCAAGGTCAAGATGTTCTTCCAGTCCTTCGGTATCGGCACCGTCCTGATCGGCTGGGCTTATGTCTCCCGTCCCTGGGGTGACTGGTTTACCCTGATCACCTTCGGGCTGATGGCCGCCGTCACAGTTATTTCAGGCATCGACGCCCTGAAACGCCCCATCAAATAAGACCTCACTTGCCGGTAAATTCGCTGACAATTTTCAGCGTTTGGCCGGTATCTTCCAGTTCAAAAATACGCGGCTGAGCCTGCGGATTATTGGGCGAATGCAGCACCATCATCAGCTTGCCGTCGAATGTCGTAAACAGCATTCCGTGACCGCCGTCGTTTTCATAGAGGGGTTCATCCTGCTGCTTCCAGGGACCTGCCAGCTTCCCGGAGTCCGAAATCGCAATGCCGAGTGTATAGCCTTTATACCCCCCGCTGGTCCAGATCATGAAGAGCTTGCCGGACTTGCTGGTATAAAGATACGGCCCGTCCGTCACATGGCAGCCATACTGGTCCGACTTCCTGCTCCACCTGGCATTGCTGCCGTGAAACAGCCGCTTCGGCTCTCCGACGGTTTCGGACAGGTCGTCCTTAAGCTGAATGTATTCGACCGTCCCATCCTTGATCTGTACCCACTCGTGACAGAAAACCATGTAGGGCACGCCGTCTTCAACCCACAGTGTCCCATCCAGCGTCATCATATCCGGCGGCAGGGTCGAACGGTTCTGAAACGGCTTGAACGGCCCCAGGGGTGATTCCGATACCAGCACCTGCGAACCCCGCGTCACCCGCGGCAGCCAGTCCCGCCACTGTTCGGGAAATGGATTACGTGTATCAAAGGTCAAAAACAGATAGTACTTGCCCTTGTATTTATGCATCTCCGGGGCCCAGATACTCACAACACGGATATCGCCCCAGATGTCTTCCGGGGTCCTGAACACCGTCGTCGGCCCCTGCCAGGTTTTCAAATCTTTGCTGGTATAGACCCGCACACTGTTGCGTCCGGGACCGACCATATAATACGTCCGGGTCGCGGCATCCGGAAGAATGCACACATCCCGCATATAGATTTCCGACAGCGGGAGGATGTCATTGGAATCCTGCGGCACACGTCCCTGTCCCCACACCGGAACAGCCATCATGCAGGCAGCGATAAAACCAAATCCTATAAGCTGCGGCCACATCCTGATTTCCTTTCATTGGATTTATTTACATGTAATCGTATGCACGCCCGACCCGATGGAATCCATATACTGCATCTTACCCTGCGTCTGCGGGGTCACTGAATTGCCATCCAGCGTCACGGCAGTATAGGTTTTTTTGGCCGGCAGAACAAACCGTCCGGTGGTATTGGCGGGCAGTTCGATGGTAAAATCGTAGTCGTTCTGGCCGGACTTGGTAAACGCGACCTTCACCGCCCCGCGAATAGTGGGCGTAGTGATGCCGGCATGGCCCAGCGTGCCCGGCCGGGGCTGAATCAGTATCTTCCGGAATCCGGGTTCCATCGGTTCAATCCCCATCACAAATCGCGGGATGATATTACCCGGCACCGCGCCCCAGGCATGGTTCCAGTCCAGATTGCTTTTATACTGGATATCCCAGGCCTCCAGCGTCATCGTCGAGCCGACGGCAATCATATTCATCCAGCTCCGCCTGGCCGTCGAAGTCATCAGGCTCAGAGCATAATCCTCTTCGCCGGCCAGATACAGGGCTTCCATCAGATATTGTGCTCCATACACACTGCACGCCATCCCGCGGGACTTGACAAACGCCACGACTCCGGCCTTTTTCTCTTCGGGCACCAGCCCGAATGCCAGCGGCCACATATTGGCATGAAGCGAGGAATGCGTCGAACCTTCGCCGTCGATATACAGCCCGGTCGAAGAATTGAATAAGACCGTCTGGAACGAATTATAGACTGTCTGAGCCTTCTGCTGGAATGTCGCCGCATCGGCGGTTTTGCCCAGGACCTCGGCAATCTGCTTCATCTGCAGCAGATTCAAATAATGAAACGCATTGACAACCGTGTTGATCGATTTCATATCGTACCCATCCCGCTCGCCGGCCGGCCAATCAACAATGTCGGTCGTACTCGGGTCCAGCAGGCCGTCGGCTCGGGCGGAACCGAGCATCAGCTTGTCATTTTTCAGGACATCATATTGGGCCGCCAGCGATTCGGTGTTGCCGGTGTACATATAATCCACCCAGGCCATCATAATGGAATGCTGCCGCCATTCCGTCGGCCAGGTCGGATGGCTCAGCAGATATTCATGCGAATACCGGGCCAGGCCAAATTCCCGGTCGGCTGCGTAATGGCAGAGCTGGTTGATATAGGCGTCCGCCTCATACGGAATCCGTTCGCGGTCGCCATCGACATACACGCCCGCAAAACTGGTTGCCTTGATGGAGTATTTGCATATCTCCCAGACCTGATTGAGAACATCATTGTCGCACTCAAACGCACTGGCGGCATCATTCCACGGATAATGAACCGTAACCTGCCGGAGCTGCTCGGCAGTCACCGTAAACGGACAATTGACAATCTCAATATAACGGTATGGGCAAATGACGCCGATGTCTTCGGGAATGAGAATCGCGGCACCGCTGGTGTTGCGGCTGTCTTTGGGCGGATGAATCTCATACTCGGCCGTACCCGCCGCCAGCGTCTGATTTACATTATAATACCGAATCGTCCCGCCGGGATTGCGGTCGATAACGCCGTCCTTGAGTTTTTCACCGAAATGAACCTCGACGGTCTGGCCCGCAGGCGTCGTATTTTCGGCGGTAAGCTGAACCGCAGCGGAGCCGCCGGCGCCAATGCTGGCCAGTACGGTCTTTTCTTTGGGCATGGTCCATCGCAGATAGCCAAAGGCCGCCTTGCCGAAATCAATGAAGTAATGTCCGTTGGCCAGAGTCTTGATCTGCACGGGGGCAATTTCGGTGCGAACGAGGGCGTATTTGGCCGTCGAATAGCTTGAAAACGCCGATGCGGTCTTGAACTCCTGAGCCGCCGACCAGTCCGAAGGCTGATTATTTTTATTCCAGGTGCGAACCTTCCAGAAATAGCTTTTGCCGGTCGCCAGCGCCGAGCCGCCATAGACTACCTGAACCGAAGCGTCGGAAGGCACCTTGCCGCTGTTCCACAGATCCGCCTGCTCGGGCGTCAGCTTCTCCGGCGATGACGCCACCAGTATCTGATAGGCCGTCTGGATATCATTGGACAACTCGGATTGGACCACCCAACTGAACTCCGGTGACGCATCGGCAATCGTCGTGACAGCCGGGTTATCCAGCATCTCGCACATCAGACCCGTCGGGGCGGTTGCGGCACACGCAGACACAGTCAATACGGACAACAAAACAATACATTTCAGCATGGTTACTCCTGTCAGCATATTTTTTAAAGACTTCATCATTATCCTATTCAGCGGAATTTCACTATGGCATTTTCTTGAGATTTTCCCATCGCACCACCCAGGTTCCATCGTCCGGAAAACCGGGGGCGTTTTTCGTCGGGCCGTTATCCCACCCCGCAGCCATCATCGCCGCCGCCGTCAGCAGACCGCCGTTGCCGGGCAGATAACAGGGCAGCCCCTCACGCTGGAAATTGTGGCCGTTGGGCAGATACGTATTTTTCTGCACATCCAGCAGCAGGGATTGAATCGCCAGATCCCCCCGCCCCAGCCGGGCCGCCGTCATCGCCATCATCGGGTAATCCCAGCCCCAGGTGTCGCTCCAGTCCCAATGATTTAGCACATGCTCAAGGGTTTTTTCCATAATCGCCCGGTCCAGCCGCGGGCTTTCCGGCAGAATCCCGTAAGCCCCCAGCATACACGGATGTCCCCCATCCTGAGCCAATGGAAACTCCTGCTCCACATACACCCCCTCATGTACGGGCCAGGGCGCCAGATTGGCCGCAATGTTCTGCCATTGTCGCGGTTCTCCGACACCGCCAAGCCGACTGCGCCATTCTATCGCCTTGCCAAGCCCCCATTGCCAGTACGCCAACTCAAACGTCGGATTCTTATTTTTTGCATAATCCGACGTATTATATTCCCGGGCCGTAATCAGCGGCGGCCCCAGTTCAAACCATTGTTTCTCGGTATTCATCGTCGGGTAAGAAGCCATAAACGCCGCCGTCTCGAAGACGATATCCTGATACGCCTTGAGCGTCTTTTTTGAGGGGTCGGCCCGATAGCACAGCTCCGCGTAATAAATCGGGTGCGGCTGCTGCCAGATTAACAGCGGCCCGATACCCGACGGCGCATCCTGTCCGTCCGGCCCGACCATCTTCGGCCAGCGAACCCCATCGTACCCCTGCCGCTGGGCAATCTCGCGAGCCTTGGGCAGGATATCGCGGTAATATTGCAGGCTCGACGTAAACAAGTCTATCCGGTCCCACAGGGCAAAATGCACCGTATGCCACCAGTGCATCTCCAGATGAAACTTGCCGAACCAGCTCGTACAGGTCAGCCCTGTCTCCTGCGGCGGATACTTCTGGACAGACTGAATCGCCGTCAGGTATTGCGACAAAACAATCCGCCGCTCAAGCTCTTTCCACCGGGGATCACTGCTGCCCGACAAATCAATCGCCCCGCCGGAAGTCCAGAAGGTCTTCCAGTACGTTTCACTCTTTTTAGCCGCTGCACCAAAGGGCGGAGGAGTCTTCACTTTCTCCGCCTGGGAAAATAGAACGCTGCAATTCCAGACAGTATCCTTGTTCTTGGGGGTCAGAGTAAAATGATGCGGCTGTCGCTGGGCGACCTCCGTCCCCTTGTCAAACATCACATCACATGAATAGACCAGCGTATCCAGGTCATGCTGAATCCGAATCAAATCCCCGGCCTTTTTCTCCACAGTCGTCTTATGCTTGTCAGGCTGGGTCCAGTCAGCAGGGTCATTGCCCCAGGTCGCGGAAGGATAGGCAAACGCAATCTCCACCTCCAGCCGACCTTCGGCGACAAGGTCGGATTGAACTTTAAAAGCGACATTATCCATATCCGGATGACATACGGTCTTAACAAGGACTTTCCTGCCTTCCACCGCAAAGGAACTGGTCAGCACCCCGGTCCATAGATTTAATTCCTGATGGATATTGGTGATATCCGTTACCGCAGCCGCAGACCCATCCGTTTTTTTCAAAACAAACCCAATTCGAGCCAGGCTGGTCTGATGCGGATTGGCCCGCAGCCACTGGGCGGCAGACGATCTCGATTCAATATTGTAAGGCACTGTTTTTGTACCTGTCGGAACATCCACAAACGTCTGCTCAAGTTTATACTGTTCCGTATTTGGAAAACAATGCCAGCCCCACTCGGCCATCGTTGTCAACGGAATGCCTTTGCGGTAGGAATCCGGAAATGTCTGCAAACCCGTAATATCAGCATTAAAAACAAATCGTCCATTGCCCACAGACAAAGGACTCAGAGTATCGACTTTCTCCAGCACAACATTATGCCGCGTAACGAGCGCCTTCCGATCGATTGTTCCTGCTGCCGCTGCAATCGACACCATCGCCAACAGGATAATCATCCCTGTCGATCCAGTCTTTCGATAAACCATTCTGTCCCATCCCATCGATTTCTCCTTAAATGTCTCATAGATAATATCTTAAAAACAGCCTTTATAGGCCTAAAAAAATGGACTTTTTTGGAATATGTCATTCGAAAATTGCAGCATTTGATTTTATTAGTTCAAAATGCCCATCAGATGGAAACAATTTTTCTGCAAATCGCCTGTTTTTCAGACTCGGCTCGCACTTCCAGATGTATTCGTAAATCCAGCATTAAAAATAAGTTACCATCTCCCCCAAAGTACCTGGATCAAAACCGCAACAGATTCGAAACAAAATTTAAAAAAATAATAGATTGTCAGCCCGGAAAGCGGTATAGTGTTTTTCGGTGAACGCATCATTTGTAGGTTGGGATAAAGGCGGAGGCTGCAACAATGGTTTACCCATGTTTTGACCAGCCCGCAATTGTTCATCAACCCGAAGCTCTTTAAAAATGATTATTTCGGTCCTGTTGAGGGGCCGATGACTAAGCTCTTTCCTCCTCCTCCAGTCGGGCTGATGCGTCCTTCGGACACAGGCCCGACACTAAAAATAGCCGACGGGTAGTCGGATTTTACAAACTCTTTCCTCCTCCAAGCCGAGCCTGGGACTTCAAACAGCGTCTCAGGCTCGGCGTCTTTACGGGTAATCATGCTGCCGAAAATCCGCCGCCATGATAAAAACCCCTATTTCCGGTATTTCATAGTGTTGATTTTCATGCTCATGCGTGGTATTCTTTCTGCATTAATTCCAACAGGAAAGGATGATCCCTATGCGATCTTTATGGATAATCAGTGCGGTATTATGCGTTGGCGTGATGCTGTCAGGCGGTTGCGTTGAACGGAAATTAACCATTGTAACCAACCCGGCCGATGCCATCGTATGGCTCAATGACGAAGAAGTCGGCCCGACACCGGCGACGGTCAGTTTTAAATGGTACGGCGAGTATCGCGTCCGTATCGAAAAGCCGGGATATGAAATCATCAACACCCACAATACAATGAAACGCCCCCTGCATGATGTCTTTCCATTCGATTTCTTCGCCGAATGCCTCTGGCCGGGTCGAATTGTGGATTCCTATACATGGACCTATGAGTTAGCCCCCTATCAGCCTGCCAGTGCAGACCAGCTCATCCAGCAGGCTCAGGATGCCCAGAATCGTTTTTCCGGTGAAATGGAAACCGCCAAGCAGCAAATCAGTGCGGTTCAGACCGAAAAAAAATAAGAAATGCGTTAAATGGCCGCCCGGTATCCCTGACCGTGGACGGTCTTAACAAAATTGCGTGCCTTGCCTAATTTCCGCCGGAGCGCTGCAATATGCACATCCACTACACGTTCGCTGTTGCCGTTTTCAGAGGGTTCCTGCAGATATTTGCTCAAATCAGACCGTGACAGGATTGCCCCGCCTGCCTGGATTAACGCCTGAAGAATGTTGAATTCCGCCCCCGTCAACTGCACCGGCTGGCCTTCGACAAAGGCCTGACGTCCGGAGGGAAAAATCCGTATCGGACCGGCCGCAAGAACCTGTTTGACATTCTGACCCTCCGGATACGCCCTGCGCAAGACCGCCTCCATCCGGGCAACCAGCACTTTGGAACTGAAGGGTTTGGTGATATAGTCGTCCGCCCCGACACTAAGCCCCACGATAATATCTGTTTCCGAATCCTTGGCCGTCAGCAGAATAATCGGGATATGGGCTGTCTGGGCATCATTTTTCCATTGTGTTGTCAGACGGATTCCGGACACGTCGGGAAGCAGTATATCAAGCAATACTATGTCCGGTTTGTCCAGCTTCATGGCGGAATTCGCCTCGGCCGCGTTTTGCGCTGTCCGGACGATGTAGCCTTCGCCGGACAGGCTCATATTGAGCAATTCCAGCAAATCCTTCTGGTCATCAACGATCAACACTTTGGCGTTCATACGTCACTCTTAAGGAGTTATTAATAAATCACAAAGCAGCTCTTAACAACAAGTATCGGCTTTTGCAATGGATTTGTTTACCAAACCCCCTCCAAAAATAAAAAAAGCCGCTGGATAGCGGCCAAACAGAAAAAGATGACTGAAAATGTTTAATTGGCAATCGTCCTCCACCCCTGATTAAGCTCTTCAAGAATACCAATCACTTCCTGTATCTTGCGGGTATCCTTTTTAAGATTGGCTTCGGACAGATGGCGATGCATAAACGTATAAAGCGATCGCAGGTTTTGAGCAACCTGACCGCCCTGTTCCATATTGAGAACCGTATTCAGTTCGAACAGAATATCCTGGGCCTTGCCGATATGCTTGCCTTTGGCGGCCATATCATTGCGCTGCAAATCCTGAATCGCCTGACGCAGGAATTTGATCGCGCCGTCATAGAGCATCACCACCAGCCGTCCGCGGCTCTGGGTGGTTATTGCCGTTTCCTGATAGGTATTGAATCCATTCATTTCCGAACTCCCCTGTACTTGCATGAAATCACCACATCATCCGCCAAAGAACCTGTCGTACCTGTCAACAGGAGCAGATGATTGAAAAGGATGACTGCGGCAAAAACCGCAGTCATCCTGGAATTACTGCATCAAACCAAAACTTACCGCAGCAGGCTCAGAGCCATCTGGGGCATGTTGTTGGCCTGGGCCAGCATGGATACGCCGGCCTGAGCAAGCACCTGGGTCCGTGTCAGCGCGGCCATTTCCGTGGCAACGTCAACGTCGGAAATGCGGGATTCAGAAGCCATCATGTTTTCGGCCTGAATATTGAGCACTTCATTGGTGCTTTCCAGACGGTTCATCATATAACCGAGGCTGGCGCGGGCGCTGTCCTTGCGCTCAATCGCGGTGGTAACCATGCTCAGAGCAGTCTGGGCATTGGTGCCATCGGAACCATTAATCGATACGGAGGCGCTGTCCACACCGAGAGCGGAGGAACGAACGTCCACGGAGTTGACGGTAATGCTGGAATTTTCACCAAAGTGAATCACATTGGCGGCACCGGCGCTGTTGAGCATATTGATGCTGTTGAACGTGGTGGTTCCGGCAATACGATCGATTTCAGCGATCATCTGTTTGAACTCGTTGTCCATAATCTGCCGCTGCTGTTCGGAATAGGAACCCGTTGCAGCCTGTTCGGCCAGTTCCTTCATACGGATCAGGGCGCTGTCGATGACCGCCATCGCGCCTTCCATCGTCTGAAGCATACTGATGGCATCCATCGCGTTGCGGGTACCCTGCTTGATGACGGCGATATCTGCACGCATCAATTCACGAACCGCCAACCCGGCAGCATCATCCTTGGCGCTGTTGATTCGCAGACCCGAAGACAATCTTTCAATTGACTTGGACAGCTTGTCATAGCTTGTGCCGAGGTGCCGTGCGGAATTTTCCGCCATAATGTTGTTCTTGATTACCAGCATGTTTGTGACTCCTTTAATAGAAAAAGGTTTTTACTTGCCCCTGTCAGGCTCTTTTTTATTCACGGGCTGCGCTGAGTCCAACGCAACACAGTCCATTATCGCTGAAAAAAAAACGCCCTTAAGACCTCAAAAAGCGGGTTTTTCGCAAAACTCGGCAAGGACCGATATTGCTTTGCCTGACGCGGGTGAAAGTCAAGATTGAGTGTAAAATATTTTTTCTATTTTTTTTGAGATGATTTATAATCGTCCGAACATGCCTGCCCAGACGTCATAAACGCTGTACATGCTGCACTCCGCCTGACCTGAACGGGGCATCGCAAGCTGCAAACGGACCAGTATGATCCATGTGGATTTTATCGGTCAGATACAAATCGCAAACCTGCAGAGCCTCGCAGACGGTTGTGCAGACGCCATTGGGATGGACTGACATATAAAAAAAGGAAATGCATCAGTCTGAACGCATTTCCCCAGAGAGGTTCTTCCTGATTGTGCTTGTTATGCGGAGATTTGTCTCCACGCCCCTGCCAGGTCTTCAAAGATGCCGATCAGCCGTTCCAGAAGAACCGCGTCATTTCTGGCGTTCACCTCGTTGAGCCGGGTCCAGACAAACGTGTACAGGGATCGGAGATTCCTGGCAATGTCGGCCCCGGCCTGCATATTCAGGGAAGCATTTAATTCAAATACTATTTCCTGTGCCCGTCCCAGCGAGATGCTCCTTGCGGCGTAATCCTGCCTGCGAATTTCCATGCGGGCCTGCTTCATAAACCGCAGTGCACCTTCATACAGAAGCACAACAATTTGCGAAGGACTTTGCGTCGTCACGGCGTTTTGCCTGTAGATTGCTGCGGGATTCATACAATAACTCCAATGACTGGCACAATGCGTGCCATCACCTGTATCTTCCATAACGAGGACGACCGGGCCATTTAAACGCCCGGCCGTCCCTCTATCATGGTAAGAAGTCTTGTTTTAATTATCCTTTTAAGAGGTTCAATGCCATCTGCGGCATCGTGTTGGCCTGGGCCAGCATCGAGATACCGGCCTGGGCAAGCACCTGGTTGCGGGTCAGCGCCGCCATTTCCGTCGCCACGTCCACGTCGGAAATACGCGATTCGGCAGACATCAGGTTTTCGGCCTGAATATTCAACACCTCGTCGGTGCTTTCCAGACGGTTCATCATGTAACCAAAGCTGGCGCGGGCACTGTCCTTGCGTTCAATCGCGGTGGAAATCAAAGTCAACGCAGTCTGTGCGGCGGTGCCATCAGTCCCGGCAATCGTGACCGTCGCACTGTCCACGCCGAGGGCTGTGGAGCGAACATCGACCGAACTGATATTGATATAGGAACCAATACCGAAATGGATCGTCTGAGAACCGGAGGCGCTGTTGAGCATGTTAATGCTGTTGAACTGCGTGGTTTCGGCGATACGATCGATTTCGGCAATCATTTGCTGGAATTCATTGTTCATGATGTTGCGCTGCTGCTCGGAATAGGAACCCGTAGCGGCCTGCTCGGCCAGTTCCTTCATGCGAATCAGCACCGCGTCAATCGAGGCCATCGCACCTTCCATCGTCTGAAGCATACTGATGGCATCCTGGGCATTGCGTGACCCCTGTTTGATCACGGCTACGTCGGCTCGCATCAATTCACGAACCGCCAATCCCGCAGCGTCATCTTTGGCGCTGTTGATGCGAAGACCGGAAGACAGCCGTTCGACAGACTTGCCCAAAGCATCATATGCTTTGCCTAACTGTCGGGCGGCGTTTTCAGCCATAATGTTATTTTTGATGGCTAACATGTTTGATTCTCCTTACCAATGATAGGTTTTCTGACAGCCTCTATTTCCGATAAAAACTTTCACTTCTTATTCCATCTTCACTCATTATCGGAAGATGTTTTGAGAACTTTAGCTTTTTTAGGTCTGGTAATTTTAAGTCTTGGTAAAAACCCAAAAAGCTTATCATTTCCATTGCTATTATCGGTAATACCGCCAAAAACTTTATATCGGACGTGAAAAAAACAGCCCCCGAATCCGGCAAGGGTATTACATTAGTTATAGGGCGATAAGGACTTATGACAAGTACAAAAATAACAGGCCTGCCAGCAAAAGACCGGTTCCCGCCAGCCGCAGCAGATAAATCCCCCAGGACTGGCGCTCCATCGGAATGGATGCAAACGTATTCCATATCAGCCCCATCACAAATACAAATAATCCTCGCCAGGACAGGACGATATTGGGTATAGTGACATTGCCGGCCAGATGAATTGCCGCCATATACAAACCAATACCCCCCAGAAGCATCGCCCCGGCAGCACCAAACAGCAGATAATCGACTCTTTGAATTCGGTACTGCCTGTAGCGGGGTAATGCCAAAACCATCGTGCCGATGACTCCCATAGACATCTGAAGCCATAATAAGCCCGTAAACGGCGACATCAATTCCACGGTTTTACGCGTAAATATATCGCTTATGGAATAACTCAGCGCCGCCAGCACGGCCAGTCCAACCGCCAGCAAAGGATGACTTCCATGACCGCCGAGAGCTTTTTGCTGCCGTCCAAGTCCAAAGAAAACGATGGCCAGACTGGACAAGGCAATCGATACATAGATTCCGCCCGAAAAGGCCTCTTTCAGCCATATTCCGGCCAGCAGCGCCACCATGGGAATTTTCAATCCCAGCAGCGGCGTTACCTGACTGACATCCCCCTCCTGAAGCGCCTTACTGAACAACCAGTGCCCCGCAAAGACAAATCCTGTCATAATCGCAAATGCAATCCGTGCCTCCGAGGGAATGTTCTCCTGCACAAACAGCAATACCATCGCGGCAATGATACCGGAAGCGATATTGATGCCGAAGATGACATAGCCGGCATCACACAAGCGATACCGCAGCAGAACCTTGATGCTCATGGAAAAGCCCGCCATCAGAACCGCGCTGAAAAATGACAAAAGCAGGATCATATTGCCCTCGCCGCGGAGTGTTTGGATTCTGACAGGAGCCTGTGGAAATTCCGACAGCGTTTATGGGCAGCAGCAGTCTCGATATAGCGATATATCATCAGGATATTTCCCGGCATATTGATCTCAATTTCATTCTATCGATTGAGGGATTATGGCCAGACTGCCACGGTTTTGCAATAGGGATCAGGATTCTAAAGCGGACTCAATACGACGGGAAATGGAAATTAGATGCCAAATTGAACGATTTGTTTTGCAGCGGCTCGAATTATTTCGGGCTTATCATATTGGCCGGAGTCAAGCTCTTTGCGGATTTGTTCAATATCAATCGTTTCATTCGTTGCGATTTGTCGTGTCTTCTCAAGATACAATGAGATGCTGGACTCAATGCCATCGGCTTGAATGGACGCCTTGTGATTCGGGCTTGGAGCCGCCGATTGATACCACGGCTCGGAAAGACCGAGAATCTGTTTTGTATCGGGATTAATCTGCATTATTGTCTCTCTGAAAGCGCACGTCACGGTTTTCAATATTTATTTTCGCAGATTTCGGACGATACTTTAGCTTTTTCTGAAAATTTTTTGTATTTTAGACCTTATGCGTACATATTCAGTGCATTCGGGTCATAATCCTTTTCTGAGGAAGGAGTTGCGGCGGATTGCTGCGATGTCAAAGAAGCAGAACCCATCGAAGAACCCGACGCGCGCGGGGTATTATAATTTGCCTGACCGGCCAGATGCTGCTGATCGGCAGCACTGAAACCCTGCGAAAATGATTCATTTTGCTGCTGGGATGAATTCTGCATGGGAACAATTTCGATCCGTCGTACCGTCACACCGCTTTCTGCCAGTGCAGCGGCAATCTGCGGGATACTTTTTTCGATATCTTTGCGGACCTCATTGTTCTGGATTTCTATAAGTCCTTCTATTTGCTCATCTTGCTGTCTGAATGTAATACGAACCGCACCCAATTCCTCCGGGCTGAGCGAGACGCGTATCTGCTGGGCAGAACCGGTGATTGTCGTCGGAATCGCATTCAATACCTGTTCAATCGGTTTTTGAAACAGGGTTGAGGACGAAGATTGCACCGGCTGGTTTCCTGTAACTTGCGAGGTCAGAACATCCCCCGTTTGATTTTGTAAATTTATATTTGCGACATTGTGAGTCGATATCTGATGTGCAGGATGGGGCAGAAGGCTATCGTATGCGACATTTTTAATCGATAGTGCCGTCTTGTTGTGAAGTGCATCGCCGCTTTCACTTACAGCGGTTGCAGCAGGATTCTCAATCTTCTCAATAAGGCTGCTTTGCTGTTTATATAAATTCTGTATCGTGTTTTTCTTTAATCCATTGACTTCGACAATCTGAGGCGACGCAGGTTGTGTTTGTTCGGTCTGATTTTGGGCAGCTTGGACATGAGGTGCTTGATTTTGTAGGGCCTGATTATAAAGCGTTTTATTTTCTATGGATTGACTTCCAACCACGACCCCGTTTATTTTCATCAGATTGTCCGACTGACCTGTTGGCATTGCCGGAATAGCGTCTTTGGCGGCTTTGATTTGCGGAGCTGCGATTACGGAAGCTTCCACCTTATTGACTTTATTGGTTAATACACTTTGCAGCTCTGCATTGTCGGCTTTCGAGGTGTTTTCGGCAGAACCAGTCAAAACTTGTTTTTCTGTATTATTTTGCAGGATATTGGAATCCAAGACTTTCGTAGTTTCTGCGGGAGCTGGAATTTTTGCGTTATGAACCAGGCGTACATAATCCTGTTTAGAATTGGAATGCGATGCAGCCTGGGATTGTTCAGCAAGGTAATCAGCCCGTATCATCGACGCAGGATTCAGCGTGGACGGCTGGGCGGCCGCGGGGTCGGATGTCTGGTTTGATATTCCGGCCTGCCCTTCGTGTGATGTAACCATCTGCTGGTCTATCGTCGTGGATTGCGGCTCCTTTTCCGGGCTTTGTGAATCCGTATTATTCTGATCCTGCATGCGTCTCTTTAATATCCGCTTGAAATCCGAGACCTCTTTGGCATCTGAACTTTCGCCTTCAGTCTCGCTTTCGGGCTCGGCGACCGCTTTTTCCTGAGACGATGTCGTTTTCTCAAACGCTGAGTTTCGCAAAGAATCCGTGGATAGACTCTCTGCACCAGCACGTACCGGCTGATTGAGAATCTGACCTAAATTGACTGCCATTTCTACCATGCCTGCTCCATATAATATAAACTATATTATGGGTAGCAATTCTGATGCCACGTCTTCCAGAATCGTATCCGATATAGTCATAAGTTATTTATCTTAAATGTGTTATCGATATTTCTAATCGCCCTGCAATTTCTTCTGATTGCTATGGTATGCGTTTGAGGAGAAGTAATATCTGTATGAAAGGTAAACATTTCCTATCTCGCATATCTATACCTGCTATATCTTTATATATTTTCTGAAATTTGTTAGAAATCTCAAAAATACTATCCACTATTTCTGTTTGGGCGACGGCATCTTTATGTCCCTGCGGCAGAAGGGCATCATACCATTTCTCTCAGGAGAGACGAGGGTCGGTCCCCTGAGTGATTTGTTTTGTATGTAATTCCTGGCCGGGAAACAGGGATTACGCTACCGGGCAACCGTATGACAGCCACAACGAGAGGATGGATGCTGCTTCTATGAAAACTGATTTTGTATTGGGATTTGAATATGCCTGTTATCTGTGGCGAAGGGCTGATCTTGAATCCACGCCCTGCAATATCCATCGTGTCGCCCAGATTTTAACCGAGGCTGGGATTGATGTTTTCGAGATCAATCCAGACGGCTGGTTGCGGTGCGAGCCTCGCCCACTGGGTGTTCGGGAAGCCTTAACAGGGGAATTTACGGATCACTATCTGTGCGGCACCGATTATCCCCCGGAAATTCCCGGCATGGTTTTGAAGAAAATTGCCGACAAAGGCGTTCCAGTGACCTCTATTTTGTGAGCCATGATAAACACCCTGCTGTCCACGTTTCGTCCGGAGCGGCAGGTCTGTGGGGTTGACTGGAAAAACAGAGATTTGTCTGCATAGAACAAGCGATGTGTCAGTATAAATACCTATCTATGCAGCATTTTGCATGAAAAATATTTTATTTTTTATCAACCTTTAATGCATCTCTATCGGCTATTATAGTGTGAGTATATGGGAGAGTGATGAATCTGATGGGAAATGGGTTTAGGGAGAAACTTTGTGTTCTGCCCCCCCCCTGCTAACAGATTCATTCCGTTATTTTTAACCCTTATTGAAAGACATATTGGTATGAGACGATTAGCTTTGTTACTTGCTTTAGCATGTCTGTGGGAATGGAGTGCGGCCACGGTTTTTGTCCGTCCGTGCACGGAGGATTTATCAACACTGACTCATCGCGATATCATGGTGGGACAAGAATACCCTCTGCTGGTCTATGCTGATGCCAATGACTTATGGAGCGGCGGCCTGTTCATTGCCGATGCGTTCCGCAGCCGCGGTTCTCTGCACGCCCGGGATAAAGACCCCAACTCCCGGGACTGGACCGGCAGCCATCTGGATGCAGCCGGTCTTGATGCCCGTGTCATTGAATGGAATGATTCGTCCATGTCAGGATTTGATTTCTATAATGATGTGACCAAGCGTCGCCCGGGACACTGGTTTATTGTGGACTATCGGGCAGACAAACCGGGAACCTGCAGGGTTGATTTTTTTCAGCATCACCTCTCCTGGACGGTACCGGACCCGAACCACGCTGTTGTTTTTGAGAATCTTGCCAATCGTGATTTAGATCGTAACGAGGTGGTTAATTTCCAGGATTTCGGCCTGTTTTCGCACCAGTGGCTCGCACAGGACTGCGCCGAGCCATCCTGGTGCTACGGCGCCGACATCGATCAGGACGGGCAGGTTGGAATCGAAGACGTTGTCCTGTTTGCCGAATACTGGCTGTGGGGAACCCCCAACTGGCAGCAGGCCGAACAGGTTATCCCGGAAGAACCCAACCTCGTGTACGCCGTCCGCGATGCCAATGATCTGCCGGAAATCACTCTGCTCGTGGGATCCAGCAGAACTCTTTATCTGACTCAGAAAGCCAACGGCGAGAACGTCAATATCTTCTCGCTGGAAGTCAATATCTCCGATCCCAACCTCGGCATCATCGACAACACCGAAAGGGATCCCAACAATCCGGCTATCGGGACAGCATGCATTCTGATCAGCCCGCGAGATACCTGGTTCGATTATTTCGGGCCGGGCTATAAGCAGCCTGAAGGGATTTACATGCTGGGCGTCAGTATGTGGCAGCCGATTGACGACGGCGCTCTGGCCAGCTTTGTTTATACCGCGACACAGCCCGGAGATGTGGTCCTGTCATTGATGCACGAAAACATCTACCCGGCCAGGCTGGAATCGCTGCTGATTCATCAGATTATGCCGCCGACGGCTTCATCCGCTTCGCTTACCGAAACCGTGGGACTGCTGGAAGAAATCTATGACAGCAGCGAAGAACTGCAGTCCAGCATCGCACCGGCGGAATGGAATTCGTTTATTGAATCCGTGATCGAATCCGCGGATCCGAACCAATAACAACCCCTCATACGACTATTTGAATAAAGGTGATTTATGATTAAACACGCAGCAGTTCTGGTTCTTTGTCTGAGCGGCATCCTCCGGGCCGACCGGACCTTATCGTCCGCCGAAACAACGGCAATACTCAAAGCCCTGACCGACAATCCCCGACTGACGTGGCTTCCAGCCGGGACCATTCAGGCCAGCCACCTGGAATATCACGATGTCGAAAAAGTCCTTATTGAATCGTCGGAGACCATTGCCAGCAACGGAACCCAGTTCCGCTGGGAAATCCTGCTCAACCCTGCGGACCCCAACACAACCCAGTCCATCCGTACCACGTACAGTCTGTCCGGAGACATTGATGTGCAGGCCAATCAGCATCGTATTTTCGGCTGGGACGGCAGCAAAGCGATTCGCTACTACAAATCCGCCGGACAGGCCATGATTGAAAACGGCACACCCGAGTTCATCGGCGGCCCGTTCAGCGCCGGAATCATCCCGTGGGGGCATGGCTTTTACACACTGACCAATCTTTCCCGGTGTGCGGCCAGTGCGGTCGAACAGGTCAATGACGGGAAGACCGCCATCAAGCTGCGGCTTACCCCCCCGGATACCGCAGGCTCATTTCAGATGACTTTTCTGCTCGATCCAGCACGACAGTACAGCGTAATGACCTTTGAGATGGAAGACCCGCAGTATTCCAAAATACGCCAGACCTATCGCAATTATGTCCAGATCAACCAGAAGTGGATTCCGACCATTATCACTATCGAACGATTTCTGAAGCAGCCTTACGGCCTTCAGCTCAGTTCCTATGATGACTGGAAGCTGGATTTAATTACACCCGAGATTCCCGACTGCAACTCGCTGAGTATTGAATTCGACACGGGGACGCTGGTGGAAATAAAGCCCTCACAGACATCTCGTACTATTCTGTATCACGCTGCCGATAAAGCTAAAATCAATGAGCTTCTGGCTGAAAAGATATCCCTCCAGACTCACTCTGCAATCGAACATACCAATTGTGCGACTGTTGCAGCCTCCTTTGTGGCTAAAAAGTTCTCCCGTTCCGTATCCGCTGAACAATTGAACCTGATCGCATCCTCTGAAAACCAGATGACCAGTCTGTTTCAGCTCAAACAGACCCTGGAAGAGGCGGGGTTGTCCTGCCTGGCCGTGGAAACCGACCTGGAAACCCTCCGACAAGCAAACAACTGCCAGGCCGTTCTGCATCTTCCTGTATCCAGCCATTACATCATCCTGGATCATATCGATGACCAGTATGTCTGGACCATCGATCTGACCAATCGCAAATTCTACTACCGTACCGCCATCAGCGAATTCAAAAAACAATGGACCACCGGCACGGCCCTGCTGGTCTCCGACCAGCCGCAAAACCTGCCCGCCCAGCAGATTCATCCCATCTCACTGATGACACAACAGCAGATTCTCGGAGGCGATCCGACCGGGTACTCCTGCACGGATTTACTACAGGTCGATTCCCGCATCGAGTGCCCGCCGAAGATTGGATTACTCTGTGGAGGGGCTCATTATATCATCTATGAACGGATGGGATGTCAGGAAGACCCCAATGGCGGCCAGTGCTACGGAACAAGCCAAATCGGCTATAATTACGCACATTGCATCA
This sequence comes from uncultured Pirellulales bacterium, assembly GCA_964630775.1. Classification (GTDB taxonomy): domain Bacteria; phylum Planctomycetota; class Phycisphaerae; order Sedimentisphaerales; family Anaerohalosphaeraceae; genus Anaeroglomus. Next base: position 34,140 of record CAZVYY010000033.1, read on the forward strand.
ACAATCCATCGAATCCGACGGTATGCATTTCAAACGGTCGTTTTTACACCCGCTATATTCGAGCTTGTCAATAATCTTAGTTCTTAAATATTGTTAGTCCGGTCTTGAATTTTTTGACCTGTTTCTGGTATAGTATCGGAAACAGGTCTTTTTTATTAACAAATACTGGACAAAATGAGTCGTAAAGCCTTTACACTGATTGAACTGCTGATTGTGATTGCAATTATTGCCGGTTTACTGGGGATCACCCTCCCGGCCATCCGACTCTGCAAGCAACGAGTCCTGTCATTATCCTGCACCTCCAATCTCCATCAGCTTTCCATGACTCTCAATGCGTACGCAAATGATTATGCCAGCTATCCTTATGGTTTTTCTGATTTGCCGGAGATGCGATCAATGCCTGCAGAAGAATATACAGGCGATGCAACCAAGGACTGGCCGGGCAAGTGGTGGCCTGATTCCATCGGTCAAGTTATCAAATCATCGACGATGATGGATTGTCCCGGCTCAAAAGAGGACAGGCTATACAAAGAATTATACGGTAATTATGGCGTCAATTATTCGATTTGTAAAATCTCTCCCCTTTCACCCAAAGAAACGGAATTCGTTGGAAAACCGCTTCAACCTACTCAGATTCGCCACCCTTCTGAGGTTATCCTGGTTATGGATGCCGGCTATAGCCTGATAAGCTGGAAAGCAGCCACAGCGGCCCCGTCCGCTTCGCTTGAAATTCCCAGACGAAATCCCTGGTTTTATGTGCCGGGACTGACTTCGGTCAACGAACAAAAAACGATTGATTCAGAGAAAATGGACGATGCCCTTTCGGGGCGCCATCCGGGTAAAACCGTCAACATCGGATTCTGTGACGGCCACGTAAGTCCATTGGATGCCGAGTCGCTGGCCGTAGAACGACTGCCGGACGCCCAAACCAAACCGAATTATCGATACTGGTCTCCATAGACCGGACATGAATGGGGATTATTATTTCGTTCCCTGATAGCGAGGAAAGACTTTCTGAATTTCATCAACAAGGGCCGCAGTGTCTGGATAATCAACTACCATTTGCATCCTCAACTGATCTTCCTGGCCCGGCAATTGTTCCCACCATTCAATCCGCTCCGGCAGCAGAGTGGATGCATTCAGAAATCCCCGCCACCGACGAGCAATCTGGCCCGTTGAGATGTCTGCCTGCCCCCATTGCAGATCATAGACCTGCTGTCCCGGCCGGGCGACGGCAAGCCCTTCAACCTGGACCCATGAATACGCCGCAGGCAGCTCCTGGATACTGTTAAACGGCATTAAACCATATCCGTTTTGACTGGCCTGAAAAGGCGGAAGCAAAATCTGTTTGACAGGTTCCTGTGCAATGGAATCGGAGTTGAGCATCGTTTTATTATCCAAATCCCACAGTGTCGCGTTTTCAGGATTTTGATACATTTGAATTCGGAGTTCTCGTGAAATCAGAATGGTTTGAACTGGCAGCGTCTGTTCCGGCACAAAAATCTGAATGCGGCAGTTGGTAAGCTGTTCGACCGCCTGATAAACCTGTCTTAATGCAATCCCCTGGGCAGAAGGGACCGACAGAAAACAGACTGAAATTACCATTAAAATGCCGGCGGCAAGACCGGCACGAATCCAGACTCGGCGCGAAACCCGTCCGCCCTGCTGTGCGGATTGCTGTGTATCCCTGACGGCGGAAAGCTGCTTAACCTGCACCTGAATGTGTCCGTCTGAATCAAGAACGGCCCGGGTATAAACGCCGGATTTTTCTGAATTTCTGATTTGATCAAAAACACCAGCAATATCCTGCGGCAACGCTTCCCGAAGCGGCTGTCCCGCCAGATACACAACCGCCTGTTCCATCTGCTCAGCGGTTAATCGCATTTCCTGAAACCGCTCAAGCTGGTTTCGACAGGCTTGGCAATGCTCCAGGTGGGCCGTGACAGGGGTCAGCACCTCAATTGCCTGCCCCGGGAAACTCAACAGCGGCAGAAAAGGTTTTACTTCATCACAGCAAACCCATTCATTCAGCAGGCGATGATGCATTGCCAGATGCTGCATGTTTAAACGAGTCGTTTTCGAATCGGCCTGTTCCTGCAGACAGCTCTCCAGCCTGCGGATTTCCGACTGACACGCAGAGCATCTGGAAATATGGGTATGAATCGCACTCGGTATATCCGAATGACGGCCGGACAGGGCATCATAATAATACGTCGATGCCTCTGTACATAATTGATTATTCTCCCTCATCATGGTCAGCCCTTTCTTGTATTCCTAACAAGGTTCGAACTTTTTTGAGTCCAACCGAAATATACTTTTTAACAGACTGGGGTTTGATGTTCATCAATTCAGCAACCTGCCCAATCGTATGCTGTTCACGATATCGCAGTCGAACCGCCAGGGCCTCTTTTTGGGATAAATGGCCGTCCAGCGCCTTCAAAATCCGCTGAATCCTTTCATCGTAAAGTGTTTCATCCATGGTATTCGCCTTATTGATATCCGCCTGGTCCTGGGCATAGCCCTTGAGCTTTTGCTGGTATCGGATATTCCTTCTCCTGTAATCTTTCGCCTTATCGAAGATAATTTTATATAAATACCCTTTTAGATTCTGAACATCGCCGGGAATCGGCCTGGAAACAAAAAACAAGAATAAATCATTGAAACAATCATCGACGTCATGAGGGTCCGATAATGCATATCGAATGACAGACCGAATAAACACCTCATGCTCAGTAAAGAGCTTGTGCGCAGCTTCAACCTGTTTGTGGACATTCGCTGTCCGGCCTGTATCTTTCGATAACACCTGCTGTTATATCCCATTTTCTGGCATTTATAGAACATTGGATTACGTGTCCCAATCATAGTAAATCGTCTCAAAAAAATCAATTTAATAGGTTACCTAAATTGAATTTGCTCCATTAAGATAAATCCACAAAGGCCGAAATACGTGAAATCGCCTTGCACACCTGTTAGGGCAGAACCCTGGTTTTGCATTCGACCGGATTTTCTCCAATTCTGTATATAAAGCCGTCTGAGAAAACTAAAATGGTGATAAGAAAAAAGAGATTTCTCAAAATTTCTTAAACTTTTCTTTATCCGGACTATCCCCCCTCTTTATTGTATGTATTTTAGGACAATTGTATCATTGAATTGGACTATCCTGCGCCTCGACAAAACCACGCAGATAAGTTTCTTCTATGGAATAAAATGATTCGTTTTTTATAGATAAAAAAAAGCCGAAATAGACGTATTCAAAGAGACATAAATGAATGATCTTTTAATTTTTCAAAAATGACAAATATCTGGATAGTAAACTTTATGGAGGAAAAATGAGCTTATTCCGCATAGGGTGCAAGCTGGCACTGATTGGTATTTTATTCATTGCAAATACAGGCTTTTCAGCATCTATTTTTATTAGAACAGGGCGTGACAAAGCTGCTGAAATTCAGCCTGAATTTACGGTGACCGCCAATGACGCCGGTGAGCCTGTTTTCGCAAGCGTCCAGGATGATAACATTCAGTATCTCAGTCAGACCGGCCAGCCTCGAATACCGTGGAAGCTGATCACTGTGCTGCTGCCGCCGAACGCGGATTTATCCTCGGTGGCTGGACAGGTTATTTCGATTCAGTATGAGTCCCTGGGAACTGGATGGACGGTAAACCCCATGCCTCCTGCGGCAACACGTGATGAGCAGAATAACGAGATTGTAGTCTGGCCTGCCGACAGAGTTATTGTGGATGGGAAAGATGTTGAAATCTATCAGGCCGATGCATTCTGGCCGTATGAGGAAACCCGAGTCGTCCAGGCCAGCCAGCTTCGTCAATGGCGGCTGGCGGAAATTGCAGTCCCCCTGGTGCGCTATAATCCGGTCACCGGTGAACTGCTCAAGCTCAGTTCGGCCGATGTGAATGTTGATTACAAGCGAAAGGCCCAGCCGGCCAGAGCCGGCCAGCCCAAACGCGACCGGCGAGGTCGGGATCGCGTCGGGCGTCTGGCCGTAAACTTTTCGGATGCCGCAACAGAGTACGAGGCAGCCGCAGCGGGTACCGACTCGTCTTCATCAACCATATACTCCACATCCGAATCCTCATTGGATGCCGCTGAAGCAGGTGTTAACTCGACCGGCTATGCCATCATTACGACCAGCACGCTGAGAAACAGCAGCACTAAACTGGCCTCGTTTATCACCCACAAGCAAAACCGCGGTTTCACGGTTTATGTCGTAACCGAAACCCTGTGCACGTGTACCAATACCGGCGTCACCAGTGACGGCTGGGGCGGCGGCACCGGCAGCACCAGTGCGGTCAATATCCGGACGTGGCTGAAGAACAACTACCTGAGCAAGGACCTGCTGTATGTTCTGCTGATCGGCAATCCCAATCCTGATACCGGCAACGTCGCCATGTTCAAAAACAGTTACGCCACCTCGGAAGACGACTGGGCTCCGACCGATTACAATTTCTGGTTCCTGGACAGTGATTCGGGAAGCGACCGCTACTGGGAAGTCCTCGTCGGGCGTATCCCGAACTATGATTCCTCGGTGACGTATCTGGACAGCATTCTCCAGAAAACCATGGACTACGAGAACTCCACCGACACCAACTGGCGCCGCAATGTTCTGCTGCCTATGGTTCCGCTGGACAGTTCCACCCCCTGCTATCAGCTCGGAGAAGAGATCAAAAATAATCTGCTGGAATCCCGCGTTATTCCGTCGTATCGCATCTATGAAGACAACTATGACGCCCTCCCCCCGCCGGAAGCCCTTTTGTCAGGCACCTCGCCTGCGAAAGCCTGGGCCAACGGACGATACGGCCTGGTCTCCTGGCAGACCCACGGCAACCAGGATTTTGCCGCCAGTGTCATCAGCAGCAGCGATGCCGGTTCCCTCAACAATGCCTATCCCGCCGTCACCTGGCAGGGGTCGTGCCTGAATGCGTATGCTGAAAACAGCAACAATCTGGCCTATCGCCTTCTGCGGCAGGGAGCCGTCGTTACCCATGCCGCCACGCGCAACTCGTGGTATTATGTCGGCGAAAAAAGCTTTACCAACACCAGCAGCAACGGCGGTTTTGCCTATAAATTTGCCGACCGCATCCTGCGGGGCGACACCTGCGGCATGGCCCTCGGAACGGTTCGCCAGACTCTGACTCCGGGCCTCTGGAGCAACTTTACCCGGTATGTTATTTATGGCGACCCCTCTGTCCGTCTGTTCTATGATATGACCCATTTCACGGTCTCCCCCACGGATGCCTTTTACGCGATGAAAACCATGGGGCAGACCCCCTCGGCAGTCAGTCGGACGTATACGATCAAGAATAATACCTCCTCGACCATCAACTGGACTGCAACGGAAACCGCAGACTGGCTTGATTTGTCCTCCACCGGCGGCACCCTCGCCGCCGGCGGGACCGCAGTCGTCACCGTCAGCATTAACACCGCTGCAACCGAAACCATGCCCGCAGGTTTGAATTCGGGCAGCATCACGTTTACCGACACGACCAACAACATCGCTTATACCCGCGCCGTGCAATTGGACGTAACGACAGCCATGATCGGACACTGGAAATTCGAGGATGCCGCCGGTTCCGTCGCCTCAGACAGCGGCCCCTTGTCCAATTCCGGCACACTTGCCGATACCGATATTGACGGGACCTCATTAGACCCCGATTCCGCTGTGGATAACGACACGGATAACGCCATGTCCTTTGAACTGAATTCGACCGTCGGCAAGCTCGGCTCAGCCCTGATGTTTGATGGAATGGGCGATCACATCACGCTCAACAAGTCCGTCATTACTCCCGGACCCGGCTTTTCCGTGTGCCTGTGGGTGTATCCCACCGCGGTCAAGACCTGGGCACGCTTCATTGATTTCGGCAACGGTTCCGGCGCGAATAACCTGATCCTGGCTCGATATTCAACCACCAACGACCTGGTATTTGAATCGTACAACGGCTCATCCGGCGGAGGTTCGGTGCGAGCCGCCAATGCAATTGAATTGAACAAGTGGCAGTTTTTCGCCGCCACACTCGATACCTCGGGCAATGTCAAGATTTACAAAGACGGCGTTCTGGTAAAGACCGGAACGTCGGCCGCACTGACCAAAGTCAACCGCACCCGGTGCTATATCGGCCGCAGCAACTGGTCGTCGGATGCGTATTATCAGGGCGGCATGGACGACATCCGCATTTTCAATACCATCCTGACCCAGCAGCAGATTCAGAATCTGATGGTCGGCTTCACCGAGGCCTATGCACCCAGACCCGCCGAACATAGCGGCGCATCCCAGCAGACCATGCTCCAATGGAGCGGCAGTGAAAACGCCGTCGGCTACCAGATTTACATGGGAACCGATTCAGCCGCGGTTACTGCGGCTACTCCAGCCAGTACGGAGTACATGGGCTGCCGTACCATAACCCAATTCAATCCCGGGGAACTGACCCTCGGGGATCGCTGTTACTGGCGTGTCGATACCATTACCTCCGATGGTTCGATATTGACCGGCCCGGTCTGGGACTTTGTGGCAGCCGGTTCACTAACCCGACAGGTTTATACCGGCATCACCGGCGAAGCAGTCAGTAATCTGACCAGCGCCGCCAAGTATCCTAACAGTCCGGACATCTATGAATACATTAACAGTTTTGAAGGTCCCACCAACGTCCTGGATTACTATGGTACCCGCCTGGAAGGCTATCTGACGCCCAGGACCAGCGGCACCTATTATTTTTACATCTCCGGCGATGACGGCATCGAGTTATGGTTCAGCCCCAACAGCAGTCCTTCCAGCAGTTCCAGAATTGCTTACTCCACATCCTGCAGCGGAGTGCGGGAATGGACCAAATATTCCACGCAGAAATCATCCGCCAAGACACTCGTTGCCGGGCAGAAATATTATATTCGCGCCCTGCAAAAAGAACATGGCGGCGATGACCATATCGCTGTGGGCTGGCAAGGGCCGGACAGCCCCGCCATCAGCGTCATCGACGGACAGTTTCTGACGCCGTATGTGACCAAGGCGGCGCCGATGTTCAGCGGCGAGGTCATCA
>CAZVYY010000034.1:0-39743 GCA_964630775.1 uncultured Pirellulales bacterium
ACCGTCAATGATTTCCGTAAAAATGTGCGAAAGGAAGCTTAGTTATACAAATAATCATACCCCTTCAACCGCACCGACCGCCGATGATGTATCTCCGGATCATATCGCCTCACCCCATCATCCCCGCCGCCCTGCATATCCTTCCCTTTTCAAATGTAAATTTTATTTCCTTCCTGTAATTGTTCCCCACAGGGGCAACTCCCTGTGGTTGCCTATCACAACCCAGTGCCTACCCTTAGTTGCTATTTGTAGAGCAAACAATCAGCCTGGATCACTCTTTCTTTTTTGCTCTTTGCCATTCAGAGTGTTTTGTTACTCGCCAGGCATACCAGCCTAATGGAAAATCGTTAAGTGTAGAGATAGAAGAATCCCTATTAATAATTTCTTTCAACCCAACTATTCTTGCATCTTCCTCGTTTACAGGACTGAACGGTCCATGAAATTACCTGATTTGCTGTTTTCTATCTTAACATGTCCAAATTGTACAGAATCCCCCTCCGCTTTACAATCAATAAATATCCCGCATATCCACCTCTATATTTGCGCGATTTCAAATCCCCCAGTTTTTCCATAATCCCAATTTACAATATCCAATTTAAAAATTAAAATATTTCTAAAAATGTTAGCAAAAATTCCTCTTCATCAGACATATATATAGGCTGGGCTGAGGGAGGCCCGCGGGAAGCAATTCCCGACTGAATTTGTAGTTTACTACGAACTACGAACTATGAACTCATGCAAAAGAGGAGCCAATGGAGCCAAAACGAAACGAAGCCAATTTTCCCCTTTTCACTTTTCTTCGATTGTGTTATCAATCGCCAACACTTTGCCTGCCTGTGGCGCAAATTTTTGGTAATTTTATATCTGTATTTTGCGTCCTTGCTGGTAAACTATTCGGACTAAACATCGTATAAGACAGGGTCTATACCAAATAATACATATATTTCAGGAGTAGTTATGAAGGCAATGAACGTAGTTGTCGCAATGGTTCTCTTGGTTATGATGTCAATGGTTGCCTTTGCGGCGGACTGGCCGAATTGGCGCGGCCCGAATTGGGATGGGATTTCCACCGAGAAAGACTGGGATCCGCTGGCCGTCAACGGAACCGCCCCGATCTGGAAGGCCGAAGTCGGCGTTGGTTTTTCCGCCATGGTGGTCGCCGACGGCAAAGTCCTCACGATGGGCAATGTTGAAAAAAAGACGGATGTTGTCTGGTGTCTCGATGCCAAAACCGGCAAGCTGCTCTGGAAAAAAGAGTATCCCGAACCGCTAAAGGATAATTTATATGAAGGCGGCCCCAACGCCACCCCGACGGTTGCTGACGGCAAGGTCTATACGATTAGTAAAAGCGGCAAGGTCTTCTGCCTGAATCTTCAGGACGGCTCGGTTATCTGGAATCGTGAACTGGGTATTAAAGTTCCGGAATGGGGCTTTGCGGGGTCGCCGTACATTCTGGGGGATTTGCTCATTTTGAACGTCTCCGAAAGCGGAGTTGCACTGAATAAGAATAATGGCGATACCGTCTGGCAGGGTGAAGACAAACCCGCCGGCTATGCCACCCCCGTGAAAATGGTCCTCAACGGCACCACACAGCTTGTAGTCTTTGGCGCCGAACAGGTGCAGGGCGTCAATCCCAAAACCGGCGCGGTGACCTGGTCTTATCCGTGGAAAACCAACTATGGCGTCAATGCCTCCGATCCGATTGTCAATGGCCCGGAAATATTTCTGACCTCCGGCTATGGCTTCGGCTGCGGCCTTTTCAAGCTCGAAGCTGGACAACTGGTCAAGGTCTGGCAGAACAAGAACATGCGATCCCAGCTTTCCGGCCCGGTCGTCATCAACGGATTTATCTACGGCATTGACGATACGCAGCTTGTCTGCTTAGACTGGAAGACCGGCGACAAGAAATGGTCTGAGCCGTCCGTCGGCAAGGGCACCCTGATGGCCGCCGACGGCAAGCTGATTGTGCTCAGCGAAAAAGGCAAGCTGATGGTTGCCGACGCCAGTCCGGAAAAATTCGCCCCGATTGCCTCCGCCCAGATTCTGGACGGTCGCTGCTGGACGATGCCCACGCTGGCCAATGGTAAAATCTATGCCCGCAATGCCAAGGGGACGCTGGTTTGCGTGGATGTCGCTCAAAAAAAAACGGTAGCCCTCGCTGAAATGGGGGCCGCCCCCGCCCAGCAGCCGACCTGGCCCCGCTGGAAAGGCCTCAAACAGGACAATATCAGCACCGAAACCGGCCTGATGAAACAATGGCCCGAGCAGGGACCTGCGATGCTCTGGCAATATGAAGGCCTCGGCGAAGGCTTTGCATCCGTCAGTGTGGCCGACGGCAGGATTTACACCGTGGGAATGGTTAACAAAGAAGGCTTTCTGACTTGCCTCGATATGGACGGCAAGCTGGTGTGGAAGGTGTCCTATGGGCCGGAATGGACCAGGTCTGTGCCGGGTGTCCGTGGAACACCCACTCTTGATGGCGATAAAGTTTATGTAATCAGCGGCGTAGGGCGGGTGCTTTGCTTTAATGCCGCCGATGGCAAGGAAATCTGGCAGAAAGACCCCTTCACCGAATTCGGCGGCAAATACGGCATCTGGGGAATCGCCGAATCAGCGGTCATCGATGGCGATGCACTGTTTTTTGTTGTCGGTGGTTCCAAAGCCACGATGGTGGCCCTGAATAAAAACACCGGAGACACGCTCTGGGCCAGCGACAGCATTGGCGATACCAGTTCTTATTGTACACCGCTGTTGGTCCATCATGGCGGCAGAAAAATCCTGACGATGCTGACGGCGGACCACATTGCGGGCGTTGATGCCGCCAACGGTAAAATCCTCTGGACGGTGGCGGTGACGGATTTTGCCAAACGAAGTTCTCAGATTAATCCAAACACCCCCGTATCCCGTGACGGCATGATTTTTTATACGAGCGGTTACGACCAGGGTGCGATTATGCTCAAGCTCAACGCCGACGGCAGCGCCGTGGAAACCGTCTGGACCAATCCGGAATTTGACAATCACCACGGCTCGGTGGTCCTGCTGGGCGATTATCTGTATGGCGCCAACTGGAAGGACAACGGCAACGGTGACTGGCTGTGCGTGGACTGGAAAACCGGCAAGACCGTCTATGCAACCCACTGGGAAAACAAAGGCTCGCTGACCTGTGCCGAAGGGATGCTGTACTGCTACGAAGAAAAGAATGGCAATGTCGCCTTAGTCAAGGCCGACCCGGCCGGGTTTACTCCCATCAGCACGTTTAAGGTACCCGCCGGCGACGGCCCGCACTGGGGGCATCCGGTGGTTTGCGGCAAACGGCTCTACATCCGCCACGGCGATGTCCTGATGGTGTATGATATCGCGGCCAAATCATAGCCTAACGGAATGAAATGATGGGCAAGGTGATTTTCTGTCAATGCAAAAAGGCTGCGATTGTCCCGGATGCCGTCCGTGATGCTCTGGGCGAGTGGCTTGGGCGCAATTCAATTGCCTGTGAGGTGGTCGAGGATTTGTGCGGTCTGGCGGCCAATAAGGATGAGCGACTGGCGCAGTGGGCACAGCAGGATGGTTTGGTTGTAGTTTCCTGTTACGAGCGGGCGGTGCGCTGGCTGTTTGGGCTGGCAGGGGCGGAACTGAAAAACGACGTTCGCGTGTTCAATCAGCGCGTGCAGACAGCGCAGGAGATTGCGGCTGGTCTTGAAGCAATGAATCTGCCGACCGGGCCGCAACACACCAGTGCCGCCGGGGAGTGGGTGCCCTGGTTTCCGGTCATCGATTACAGCCGCTGCGTCAATTGCCGACAGTGCTATAACTTCTGCCTGTTCGGTGTTTATTCCGTGGATGCAGACGGCAAGGTGCGGGTGACTAAGCCTGCCAACTGCAAGACGGGCTGTCCGGCCTGTGCCCGTGTGTGTCCTGCGGCGGCGATTATTTTTGCCAAATATACCGAAAGCCCGTTTAACGGCGATGCGGTCGATGAACAGAAACTGGCACAGCTTCGCCAGTCCAAGGATTTCAAGACTATGTCTCCCGAGATGCTGCAGCGGCTGATTCGTGCCCGCATGGGACAACGAGCCGATGCGACCCTGACCCATAACAAGCATGACCAATAAAGCACTACAACCCGCAATTGTCCTGGTGGCTGACCGTACGCTCAGTGCCCGGTATCGCGTTTTGTTTGAGGGCATTTTTGCCACGATGCAGACGACGCAGGTGCCTGAGCCGGCGATGCGGTATTTTGTTGCACCATCGGCCCAGACGGATGAGCAGGGGCGGGCGTTGTCGGCTCCCCTGGGCTTGCGGCGCGTGGAGGCGTCGCTGGTCGATACACTGGGACTCAAGCCCTCGGATGTGGTCTGCACGACGCCGGAAAAGCTGGAGAGTCTGCTGGGGCCCTGGACGAAAATCGTTGCCGTCAGTTCCAGTGACCCGCTGGGGATGGGGATGAGCAATACCACTACGACCAATTTCTGGTCGGGGGAACTTTATACGCGCCGCTGGGCGCGGCAACTGCTGGAGCAGATTGGGCGGGCCAAAAACAAATACAAATTTACCGTTGTTGGCGGCGGGGCGGGGGCATGGCAATGGAAGCGGTACGATGACCCGACGGCGGCTGCGGTACTGGATGTGATTTATGAGGGCTACTTTGAAGGTGACGGGCCGGGCCTGTTTCGGGATATTCTGGATGGCAAGTCGGTATCAGCTTCTGTCTGCTGCGACAAGACGTGTGCTGCGGGGATTCGCCCGATTCGCAGTGCTTCACTGATGGGGATCGTGGAACTGTCGCGCGGGTGCGGACGCGGATGCAAGTTCTGCACCATTGCTGCTAAAAAGATGGAACACCTGCCGCACGCGACCATCCTGACGGATTTGCAGACCAATGTTGCCGGCGGGGTTCGTTCAGCGGTCAGCGGCAGTGAGGATTTTTTCCGCTATGGCGCCGAGGGTGTCCGGCCGGAGTTTGAAAAGCTGCGCGGGCTGCTGGAGCAGATGCGGCAGATTCGCGGCCTGTCGTTTATGCAGTTGGACCACGCGAATATATCGAGTGTTGCCCAGATGACCGACGACCAGTTGCAGGAGGTTCGCAGGCTGCTGACGTGGGAGAAGCCGACCGATTTTCTGTGGGTCAATATGGGTGCGGAGTGTGCCAATGGTCATCTGGTAGCAGCCAACTGCCCGGGCAAGCTGGCGCCGTATCGTGCCGAGGATTGGGAAGAATTGCTTTATAGCACTGCCGAACGGATGACCCGCAATGGGTATTTCGGGGTGTTCAGCCTGGTGCTGGGGCTGCCGGGCGAGACGCCTGTGGATGTGGACAGGACGCTGAAGTTTGTGCGTTTTCTGGAAAAGCAGAATGCGGTGGTCTTTCCGGTGTTTTTCGAGCCGCTCAGTCCGGAACATATTGAGGCGGGCTATCGGTTTACACTGGATAAAATGACGGCGGCCCATCTGGAATTGTATCGAAGCTGTTATGAGATTAATTTCCGCCAGGTGCCGCGTCTGTTTTTCGATAATCAGCGGGCCGGCGGTGTGCCATGGATCAAGCGTGCGGCGATGCAGATGCTCGGCAAAACCGAGGTCTATTCCTGGCGTAAGACATTCAGGCGACTGGGTCAGAAACTGGCGGCTGCTCATGGATAAACAGCAATACCATATTCCGCTGCATCAACCGGTTGGGGCCGATGTCCCCGCGGATAAGGCCGTGCGCGACCGGCTCAAGGCGGCTTGCCGTGATATAACCGAACGGCGGGGGCTGGTCGGGCCGCTTTCGCTGGATGCGCTGAAATCGATTGCCGCCCAAGTCCTTGTTCAGGTTGGGCTGGATGAACAGTATCTGAAATTTGCCATTGTGGTTCTGAATAATGAAGTATATCGCAGGGCTTTGTCGAGGGTGCCCTACGAAAAGCGGCTGCTGCTACTGCCGCGGTGTATGCGGGACGAGACGGTCTGCAAGGGGCAGTTCGATGAAATCGGCCTGCTGTGCCGGGGGTGCGGCGGGTGCGGGATTGATGCGCTGACCCAGTTTGCTCAGCGGCTGGGATATTCGGTGCTGGTGGCGGAAGGGTCGCCGGTGGTGATGGGGCTGCTGGAGGCCGGCGGGATTGAGGCCGTGGTTGGCGTCAGTTGCCTGTCGATGCTGGAAAAGATGTTTCCGTATATGGAAGCGGCGGCATTTCCAGGGGTTGCGATACCGCTGCTGTATGACGGCTGTGTCCGGACGGCGTTTGATGCGGACTGGCTGATGGACTTTCTCGAATTGGCAGATGAGGACGACGCGGGCCGGCTGGACCTGCGGCAATTGCGTCAGCAGGTGCAAGTCTGGTTTGAGCCGGATTCGCTGGCCCACTGGATGGGGCAATCACCCGGGCCGGTTGAGAAAGCGGCAACGGAGTGGCTGGCCCTGGCGGGGAAGCGCTGGCGGCCGGCGCTGGCGGCGGGGGTGTGGGCGGCACTGACCCGGACCGATGCTCATGCTTTGCCCCGGACGATTCAGAAGACCGCTGTTGCGGTGGAATGCTTTCATAAGGCCTCACTGATTCACGATGACATCGAGGATGGGGATGATTTTCGTTATGGTCAAAAGACGCTGCATGCCCAGATGGGTGTGCCGATTGCACTTAATATCGGTGATTATCTGATTGGCCTGGGTTATCAATTGCTGGCGGAACTGGAGGTTGATGCGGCGGTTCGATCGGCGATGCTTTCTGCGGCGGCCGAGGGTCACCGGGTTTTGTGCCTGGGGCAGGGGGCGGAGCTGGATTGGATGCATCATCGCCATCTGCTGTCGCGGCAGGATGTATTGCGTATCTTTGAACAGAAGACGTCGCCTGCGTTTGAAGTGGCGCTGAAGCTGGGGGCGATCCTGGCGGGGGCGGACCATGGTCTGCTTGACACGCTCACGCAGTTCAGTCGCTACATCGGGCAGGCTTACCAGATTCGGGATGATATTCTCGACTGGATGTCGGCGGAGCCGGGCAGTGATACGCAGGCGGCGAGGCTTTCGATTGTCAAGGCTATGGCGCTGGAAAAGGCCGTTGGGTTGGATCGCGACAAGCTGATGGATGTCTGGCACGGCAGGGTGACGGGAATGGATGCACAAAATCTGTGCAAGGCCTTGTTTGAAAAATATGATGTGATTGCCGAAGCTCGGAGGCTGCTGGCGGACTTTGGCCGGCAGGCGCGGGAGTGCCTGGAGGCGATTTCCTGCGGCGACCTGAAGGTCTTTTTGCGCCGCGTTCTGGCGAAAATTCTGGATGAACTGGGAGAACTGTCCTGCTGTGAGGACCATTCGCCAAGACATGATTGAGGCTCTCGGCAGGGGTCTGAGGGCGGCCGGGCGTGAGAAGAAAAAAATGCTGGGCTATCTGGGGAGCCTGCAGAATCCGGACGGAGGGTTTCGCGGGCGCAGTATGGCCAGTGATTTATATTATTCGGTGTTTGCGACTGAACCCCTGCTGACTGCCGGGGGCGGCTGTGATCAGTCGGCATTGGCTGGTTATCTCAAAACCATAGACCCTTCGCGCCTGGATTTTATTCATCTGTGCTGTCTGATTCGGCTGATGGGTAATCTGAGTCTGCTGGATGCGGCGACGACGGCGATGCTTAAGGAGCGGCTGGACAGATTTCGCTGTGCGGATGGTTTTTTTCATCATGCCGAACCGGCGGCCCGGGGTTCGGTCTATGGTGCGTTTATGGCGATGGGGGCATATCAGGAATTGGGTTATGCCTTGAATTTTGACCGGGTGGAGACCTTTGTCAATTCATTTCTCAATGACGACGGTTCGTTCGGCAATGATGTGCAAACGTCGATGGGTACGGTTCCGGCGACGGCGGCGGCAATGGTGATGCTGCGGCAGGCCGGCTGTGCGGTGCATCGGGCCTCGGCTCAGTGGCTGCTGTCGTGTATGACCGACGATGGCGGCATGGCGGTCAGTCCTGTGATGCCGGTTGCGGATTTGCTCAGTACCTCGACGGCTTTGCATTCGCTGCGGCTGGCGGGAGTTGATGTGGGGCCGATTCGTGAGGCGGCACTGCGATTTGTAAACAGTTGTCTGACCGACAGCGGCGGGTTTCAGGCCCATGCATTTGACCCGGCGGTCGATAGCGAATATACTTTTTATGGAATTCTGGCTTTAGGAAACCTTGGTGGATAATATTTTAAAACAGCAACTGGCCTGTGCGTATCAGGACCACGTGATTGCTCTGCTGGCAGAGCGGAACACGTCGGGCTTCTGGGAAGGGCGGCTTTCGTCCAGTCCGCTGGCGACGGCGGTGGCGGTGTTTGCGTTGTTTAAGGTGAATCCGGACAAGTATTGCAATCCGATTGAAAAGGGATTGGAGTGGTTGTCCCGGACACAAAATCCGGATGGGGGCTGGGGGGATACCGATGGTGCCGACCCGAGTAATCTGAGTACGACACTGCTGTGCCGGGCGGCGTTTTATGGCTGCCGGGCAATTGGAAAATATGAAGTGACTCTCAACAAGGCCGAGCGTTGGATTGGGGCCAAAGTCGGTTCGCTGGACCCGAAGCCGGTTGTTGAGGCGGTCTATCGTACGTACGGTCAGGATCGCACGTTTGCGGTGCCGATTCTGACGATGTGTGCACTGGCCGAATGCCTTGGACCTGATGGATGGCGTCATGTTGTCGCGCTGCCGTTTGAGCTGGCGATTTTTCCGCGACGGCTTTTCCGATGGCTGAATCTGTCGGTGGTCAGTTATGCACTGCCGGCTTTGATTGCGATGGGGCAGGCAAAGTATTATTTTGATCCGCCGGGCCATGTTTTTGTGCGGTGGATTCGCGGGGCTGTGCGTCAAACGACGCTGCGATTTCTGGAACGGCTGCAGCCGGACAACGGGGGATTTCTGGAGGCGGCGCCGCTGACAGGATTTGTGACGATGTGCCTTGCGGCGATGGGACTGGCCGACCATGGGGTTGCCCGGAAAGGGGCGGAGTTTCTGCTGCGCTCGGTACGTACGGATGGGAGCTGGCCGATTGATACGAATCTGGCGACGTGGGTGACGACTCTGGCGGTCAAGGCGTTTGGTGATGATATTGAAAAAACCATATCGGAGTCTGGCCGCAAGCAGCTTGTTGACTGGCTGCTGGGACAGCAGTTCAGGCAGGTTCATCCGTTTACCGGCTCGTCGCCGGGGGGGTGGGGCTGGACGGATCAGCCGGGTGCGGTGCCGGACGCCGATGATACGGCGGGGGCGCTGGTCGCACTGTATTATCTGGGGCGGAAGCGGGCGGATGTTCGGGCTGCGGCGGAGCGGGGGATAACGTGGCTCCTGAATTTACAGAATAGCGACGGCGGGATTCCCACGTTTTGTCGAGGGTGGGGTAAGCTGCCATTCGACAGGAGTTGTCCGGATATCACGGCCCATGCGATTCAGGCGTGGTCGATGTGGCGGGAGAAGGTTCCTTTGTCACTCCAGAAACGACTGAATTGTGCAATTGCCAACGCCATGCATTATTTGGCTCATCACCAGCGGGAGGATGGGGCGTGGCTGCCGTTGTGGTTTGGCAATCCCTTTGCGCGGGAGCAGGTCAATCCGGTTTATGGCACGGCTCAGGTGGTGGATGCCTTATTAAATAGGAATCAGTCTGTGGATTCTTCGGTTCAGGAGATGATCGCTCCATCCGTAAAATGGTTATTATCGGAACAGAAAGCGGATGGTTCCTGGGGGGCGGGGGCTGTGGGGACTGCGGAGGAAACTGCCCTGGCGGTTAAGGCCCTTGTATCGTCAAAGGGCCAAATCCAGACTTGCGATGCCGATATTGATCAGGCTGTAGGCAGGGGGCTGGGGTGGTTGAGGGATTCGGGGCGTAAAGCTGATAAAGCGGCTCCAATAGGATTGTATTTCGCTAAGCTCTGGTATTATGAAAGACTTTATCGGTCTGTATTTACCCTTTCTGCATATCATACCGGACTGAATTCGCCGGATTTCGGGGCAGGGAATTATACTTAACAAGTATCATTTTGCCGCGAGGATGGCCACAGAATATATTGAAACGGTACTTAGCCGCGCCTCGGGCGGACAATTTCATTCAGGAACAGTATAATTCGGGAAAAATTAATAATTTCTTAATTATGCTGGCATTTATTCGCGGTATTAATATATTATCAGACTTAGCCGCCCTGTCAGGTGCTATTCTGAATTGACCCGTACTGCTGTGTTTCCTATAGTTTACTTGGTAACACGGAAAAAAACATTATCTGGGGTGGTTTTGAACAGTGACTGCTGTTCTCCGCAGTACGGGACAATGAAGATGAAAAAGGAATTGATGTTAGTCATTTTGACGATTATTGCTTCGGCCTTTTCGAGTGCCGAGACGATTCAGGCCAATCAATATGCGATCTGGGGTATTGGTCATGAGGAAATCACTATCCCGGACGGCAGCCTGATTACCGAAGCGGTATTAACCATCACCGATGTAACGCCTCAAAACAAGCAATATTATGTTCATCTGTTAGACAATACCAATCCTGGATTTCAGCGTACCACAACGACGGGTCGGGGAAATGATTTTGCCGGCTATGGAGTGCCTCTGGCGGGTGCGTTTGAAAATGGCAACCTGGTTTTTCGTTTCAGTCAGAACAATGATATCAAATCGCGGATGTGGACGGTGTATGCCAATCCCTGTACCCTTCGACTTGCAAACTCTTCAACGGTTCAGCTTTCCTCGTCGATTCTGGAGCTGATGGAGTATGCCGGAAACGGCAAGGGGTTCGGTATCGGACTGGATAAGGAATACGACGGCCAGTCCTTTGCGTTTCAGAATATTCATTTAGTCTTAACCCTTCAATCCTTCACTACCGTATCCGCTCCCCAGACCCTGACGTTCAGCTACAAGACCGGAATCGATTTTGCCCAGGTTCCCGGTCTGGCCGGTTACTGGAAACTGGATGAGAACTGGGGGTCGAATGCGGTGGAAGATTTTGGTGCCAACGGTGCATCCGGTGTTGCGACTGTTGCTACGTCGTCACTGAATACCAGCGGCTGCTTTGGCGATGCATTTCAATTCAACGGTACCCAGAGTGTGACGATTGCCGACAACGACGGGCTGGATATGGGGACCGGCGATTTTTCGATTTCGTTCGGCTTTAAGCTGGACCAGTTCAATACTGCGGCGTTCTGGAATACGGTGCTGACCAAGGGTCTGATGGCGGCTTCGGGTGCGTATTACGGCATGTATGTTGCCAGCAATAACAAGCTTTATTTTATGGTCGGGGGCACGGGGAATTTTGCGTGCTCGAATAATGCCCTGAATGACGGCCAGTTCCATCATATTACCGCGGTGCGATCGTCGGGTCAGCTTCTGCTGTATGTGGACGGAGTTGTTCAGGCTAAAACCGGAACCTTTGCGGGGAATGTGTCCAATGCGTCTGCGCTGATGTTCGGCGGTGACGGTGTTGCAGCCCGCAATTTCTGCGGCGTGCTGGATGATGTCCGCTTATATAATTATACTCTGCAGACGGCACAGATCAATGATCTGGCGCTGCAGGCGGTGGGAACGCGATTCGGCCTGGTCAACTACTGGAAGCTGGACGACAACAACGATACCACGACGGTGCTCAACCAGGCTGCTCCTGCGGTCAGAGGAACGTCTTCGGTTAAAACCGCGTCGCTGTATTCCAACGGCGGGTTCAAATTCACGGGCACCCAGAGTGTTTCGGTGGCGGATAACGCCAGTCTCAACGCGGGCACCGGCGACTTTTCGATTTCGTTTGCCTTCAGGCTGGACCAGTTCAATAATGCGGTCAGTTGGAATGCCGTGCTGAGCAAGGGTTTGATGGCGACCAATGGGGCGTTTTACGGTATGTATGTTGCCGGCAATAACAAGCTGTACTTCATGGCCGGGGGAGTTGGGAATTTTGCCTGCTCAAACAATGCCCTGAATGACGGTCAGGTCCATCATATCGCTGCGGTGCGTTCGTCGGGTCAGCTCATTCTGTACGTGGATGGCGTTGCCCAGAATAAGACCGGTATCTTCGCAGGTGATTTGTCCAATACCTCGGCGATGATGTTCGGCACCGATGCCAGTCCTCTGCGATTTTTCTGCGGCTGGCTGGATGAAATCCGGATGTACAACTACGCCCTGAAGAGCACGGAGATTGCCCAGCTCAGGCAGATGGTGCGGTAAGCCCGGCTGGGGCGGTTAGAAATACATGCAGAATTCTTTGCCGTCGTGGATTGCGGTTTCGAGATAGACGGTATCGGTGACAGAGGCGATTTTTCCAGTCCCGGCAGGGGAATTTTCAGGTGGTATAAAACAGCAATAAACAGCACACAGTCATATCTTTCACGCGTATTGAGATATTCCACGGTTCCCGTTTCGGCCAGGATATTCCGCAAACCGAGGGTCTGGGCCGCCCAATGCAATCAGTTGTTCTTTGAGTTTGTCTTCGTTCATATCCTTGTTCCTGGAATGGTTGTTTTTGATTCAATCGGGGCCGGGTCAGCCGTTTTGCCGGGCCCGGGAGCCTTTTAACAGGTACCAGATTGAACCGCCGCCGCTGCCGTGCTTTTGATTCATGAGCCGATCCAGGGTGTTTCGCAAAAAGGCATAAGCATAGGCGCTGCTGTAGAGCGCTTCAATTTTAGGATTGTCGAGCATATAAGCATATAAGAGATACTGTTCGGTCCAGTAAATGTGTTTTTCCAGAATCTGCTTCTGGGGGTATCCAAAAGGCAGGTGAATATCGTGGGAATGGACCGGGATGTCTTTGGTGACCTGCGGCATAATCTTCAGGTAGAGGTAGAGGCAGTCGCTTCCGGTTTTGACGGTGTGGGTGGAGTCGATAAACCAGAGATCGGATTGTTCCACGAGGCCCAGCATATCATTGACGCGGATATTCTGCACGAAGGACTCAATCAGGTTGTCCACGGTGTCCAGTTTTTTCAGGAAGGGCTTTGGATAAGGTTCGATCAGCGTTAATTTGCCGGTCTGGTTTTTGCGGAGGGCGGCCTGTGCGACCAGGGTTGAAAAGCCGGAGCCGATTTCGAGGATGCGGGCCGGTTTAAAATGGCGAATCATGCAATAGTACATCATGGCGTCCGAATACGAAAAGGCGGGATTTTTCCAGAAGAATTCCGCCGGATTGTCTGCGTCGCCGTCTGTCGGGGGATTGAATTCATCCGCATAGCCGTAAAGCTGCTCGATGAAGCTGTTCATTTTGTCCTTATTGAACAGGTGATGATTGTACACTTCGGCGCCGGGCTCTTTATATTCGAAGGATGTCTCGATGTCTTCAATCGAGGGGATGTTGGAATAGAAATTGGACGGGATGATATTGATTTTGTGTTCCTGGATTTGTTTTCGGATGTAGGGATTGGACCAGATGACTTTTTTGGATAGCTGGACGAGGGTCTTGAATTCCTCTTTGGAAAGCACGGGTTCCAGCGTATTCCACTGAGATAATTTTTTGACCAGATTTTTTAATGATGTCATGGGTTTTTCGTACATCGTTTGAAACACTCTCGGCCGGGTTATTTTACTGAAAACGGAAATTTTCAGGTAGAACAGTCACTATTCAGGCCTGAACATAAACCAAAAAGAGGACAATATCAAGCAGGATATCCCTAAAATTCATCGCAGCCTGGGGCTGATGGGGCAAAAAATAATCCAAGGAACAAGACAGGCATGGCAGGGTTTGTCTGTGTCGGTAGAAAGCGAAGGGATGCATGAATTATGTACATACAGCGTAGATATTTAGGTGGATAATTCAGTTGACTTATGCCGCGGCAACGTATATTTTCTATTTGAGGAGCATGAGCGTATAGTTACTGATCTTGTGGACAGTAAGCGTAACTTACAGAAGAATTTATGGAATCCATGCGGATCCGCATAGAGCATGATAAAGGCAATTAATTTTATCAATCTAATCGTATATCGGTCTGTGTCGGAATTACGAAGTGAAGGTTCCCGGACCTATGTCAGCTATTTATGGTGGATTATCGAACCCTTGATGAGTCTGACGGTGTACTATGTGGCGTTTAAATATATTTTTCATCGTGAGACGGAGTATTTTGCGTTATTTCTGTTTATAGGAGTTGTGAATTATCGTTTTTTTGCAGGCACGGTGACGCGCAGCAGTACGAGTATTACCAGCGGCAAGGGGTTGATGCAGCTTGTCTATGTTCACAAAAGCCTGTTTCCTTTGACGGTGATTGCGGTGAATCTGGTTAAGTTCTGTATTACGCTGCTTCTGGTTGTCGCGGCGGTATGGCTGTCAGGTCTGATGCCGTCGTGGCCGTATCTGATGCTGCCGGTGTTGATGGGGCTGCTGCTGCTGTTTACGGCAGGGGTGTCCATGATTTGTGCGGTGATTACGCCGTTTTTTCCTGATTTTCAGGTGATTCTCGGTACCCTGATGCATCTTTTGGTGTTTGTTTCGGGTGTTTTTTTTGATGTGCGACAGATGCCCGACCCTGTCAGGTCCATCATGCTGTTAAATCCATTGACTGTTTTTAACGACCAATTCCGGGCGGTTCTGCTGTATCGGCAATGGCCGGATGTGTCTTCGTTCTGGCCGGGTTTGATCGCGGGGACCGTGTGTCTGGCGGTCGGCGGATTTTTGATTCATTACTTTAACCGCCATTTTCCTAAAATCGGATAAGGTGAGACTGGATAGCGATGAAGGAATTGATTTTTGATTTGAGCGAAGTTGGCTTATTCTATCGGAAGGCTCATCTGTTTCCGTGGAAGAGCAATAAGTTCTGGGCTTTGCGTGATGTGTCGTTTCGTGTGTATCGGGGGGAAACTGTCGGGATTATCGGCAGGAATGGGGCCGGCAAGAGCACGTTATTAAGGATTCTGGCGGGCATTATTTCGGCGGATTCGGGACGGATATCGCGGGCGAATGTGACGGTGACAATGCAGTCGATTGGGGCGGGTTTCGACCTGCGGCTGACGGGCCGGCAGAATATTGTGCTTAACGGTCTGCTGCTGGGCAGTGACAAAAAGCAGATATTCAGTCGGATGTCGGATATTATTGAGCTTGCCGGGGTGGGCGAGTTTATTGATGAGCCGATCCGCACCTATTCCAGCGGGATGCGGCTGCGGCTTGGGTTTGCCATTGCCTATTATATTAAAACGGATGTCATACTTATCGATGAGGCGCTGGCGACGGGTGACTATGCGTTTCAGAAAAAGGCTGTCAAGCTGCTCAAAGAAAAAATAAAAGGCGATTATACCGTGGTTCTGACGTCGCATTCCATGCCCTTAGTTCGGGAGTTGTGCGACCGTGTGATCCAGATTGAGGCGGGGCGGTCTTTGCCGGAGCTGCCGGTTGAGCAGACCATCCGCCGATATGAAGCGTCACAAAAAGAAAACTGATGTCATTGATACGAAACAAGATAACCGAGTACAGGATTTGCCGGACGATTCGGCGCAGCGGATTGTTTGACCGCGAGTATTATCTGCGGAACAATCTGGACGTTGCGCGAAACTGTATGGACCCGGTCCGTCACTATGCCTTGTACGGCTGGCGGGAAGGCCGCAACCCGAGTGCCCGCTTTGATACGCGATGGTATCTGAACCGGTATCCGGATGTGGCCCGGCAGCAGATGAACCCGCTGTATCATTATTGTCGGTTCGGGTGTCAGGAAGGCCGGATGGTGTCGGAGGATGCGGGTGTCCATGGGGGCAGTCATCCGAGCGGGGCCATTGCCAATACACGATGGGCTTTGTTTACCTATTTGCTGGGGATGATTGTCAAGCATCCGCAGACGACGCTGAAGCTGCTGTCCATGCGGCGGCTGAAGTTTATGCTGCTGACGCTGCGCGGCAGTCATGAAGAACCCAGCCGGCTTCAGGTTCGCTACCGGGATATCTATGAGAACTATACGCGCCGGACGGCGGCGATTGGCGCCGGAGGGCATGCGCAGCGGTCGGACATCTTCATCTTTCCGATTATTGACTGGCATTTTCGGATTCAGCGGCCGCAGCATCTGGCGATGCATCTGGCCCGGCTCGGGTACCGGGTGTTCTATTTTACCACGGTCCCGAAACTGCATGATGACGGGCATCCGTTTGAGATTATCGAGCAGGTTCAGGAGCGTGTGTTTTTGTGCAAGCTCTATGCCGACGGGAGCGAACAGAATATTTATCGGGATACGATGACGGAGGCCGTGGCGGGGGGGTATCGCCAGTCCATCCTTGCGTTGATGAATGCCATGGGGACGAAAAGCTCCGTTTCGATTATTCATCTGCCGTACTGGCTTCCGCTGGCCAAATCCATTCCGGGAAGCCAGGTCGTGTATGACTGCATGGACCATCACGAGGGATTTCATGGGGATTCGGCGGAGATGTCTTCGATGGAGATGCAGGCGGTGCAGGAATCCGAGGTGGTAATTACGACATCGGAATACCTGTATCGAAATGTCAGCCGGTGGCGTCCGACGACGATTGTCCGCAATGGGACGGAGTTTGAGAAGTTCGCACAGTCGCCTGGGCGTCCTCGGTCTGCACGAGGCAAACAGCAGGTGGTGGGGTATATCGGGGCGATTTCCGAGTGGTTTGATGTGGACCTGGTCGCCCAGGCGGCGAGTCGTTATCCGCAGTACCAGTTTGTGCTGGTGGGTTCGACGGCGGGCTGCAATACAGCGCCGCTGAAAACGGTTCCGAATGTCAAACTGGTCGGAGAGGTGCCGTATGGGGAGGTGGCAGGCCGTCTGCATGATTTCGATATCACGATAATTCCATTTAAAATCAATGAGCTGACCAAGGCGACTAATCCGGTCAAGGTGTACGAGTATCTCAGTGCCGGCAAGCCCGTTGTGGCGACGGCGATGCCGGAGTTGTGTCTGCTGACGGAGCATATTCATATCGGGCATTCCCGCGAGGAGTTTCTGGATAAAATCGGTCTTGCGATGAAGGAATGCGGGGATTTGAAACTGGCCGAGCGCCGGCGCGACTGGGCCCGGACGCAGGACTGGGCTGTTCGAGCGAGGGCCTTTGAAAAGGCGATTGAGCAATCCATGCCGCGGGTCAGCATCGTGATTCTGGCCTATAATAATCTGGAGTTTACCCGGAACTGCCTGGAAAGCATCGAGCGGAATACGTATTATCCCAATTATGAAGTGATTGTCGTGGATAATGCCTCGCAGGATGATACGGCGGAGTATGTTGCCGAGTATATTGCCGGGCGGCCCAATTATAGCCTGATCTGCAACCGGGAGAATCTGGGTTTTTCGGCGGGCAACAATGTCGGCATCCGAAAAGCCACGGGCGAGTATATTGTCTTGCTGAACAACGATACCTATGCTGCACCGGGGTGGCTTCAGAATCTGATCTGGCCGCTGATGCGGGACAAGACCATCGGGCTTGCCGGGCCGATCACCAATAATATCGGGAATGAAGCGAAGATCAATATTGCCTATCGTGACATGCGGGAGATGGAAGCGGAATCGTTTAAATATATCCAGGCTCATCGCGGGCAGCTTCTGTGGCTGGAGACGGTGGCGTTTTTCTGTGTTGCCATTCCCCGCAGGATTATCGAGGAGGTTGGCGAACTGGATGAGCAGTTCCGGATGGGATTTTTTGAGGACGATGATTACTGCAGGCGGGTCCGGCTGGCGGGATATCGGATTGTGGTGGTGGAGGACAGTTTTGTGCATCATCATCTGTCGGCGTCATTTAACCAGTTGGGACAGGAACGCCAGAGGATATTCGAGGAGAATAAGCGTGTTTATGAAAAAAAGTGGGGCCGGTGGCAGCGGCATGTGTATCGTGAGGAATCGGACCGGGTGCAATCCGAGTCGAGTCTTCCGAGGTGAATGAAACCGGCGGGGTGATAATGATTGGTGCGTATGGATTTGCGACACAGGATACAAGGCGGTAAAGCGACCTCATGAGCAAGCGAAAACTGTATTTGCATATTGGTGCCGGGAAGACGGGGACGTCGGCCCTGCAGCAGTTCTTTTTCCAGAACCGGCAAGTTTTGCAGTCTCATCATATTGTTTATCCTGAAATCGGGATTCACCAGTTTGCCCATCATGGCCTGGCGACAAGCTGCTATGAGCCCAGGGAGCGGCAGTTTTTCATGCCGGATACCGATATTTTGCCGCTGGAGGATTATCTGGAGCAGGTGATTGCACTTGACGGGGATGTGCTGCTGTCGAGCGAATACCTGTGGCATGGGCGTCATGCTTATAAGCTCGTATCGCTGTGCGAGCATTTCGATGTGAAAATCGTTGCTTATGTTCGCCGGCAGGATGACCTGCTGATGAGCCGGTATAATCAGCAGGTCAAAGTGACCGGCGAGCCGTTTCAGAATGTGCTGTACTATCTGCCCAAAGTCGAACATGCGATGAATTATGAGCTGGTGCTGGGCCGCTGGGAAAAGCAATTCGGTCGGTCGGCGATTGTGGTGCGGCCGTATGAAAAGCAGCAGTTTTACGGGCAGAGCCTGTTTGGGGATTTTCTGCATCATGTGCTGGGGCTGGACTTGACGGGGGATTATCAGCTTCCGAAAAAGGACATTAATCCGCGGTTATCACGTGATGCCATGGCTTTTATGCATATCGTGCATGGTCTGGATCTGAATGCGGAGGAGCGCGGCAGGCTGGTGGGTGCACTGCTGAAATATTCGACGACCCTCGGACAGGAATCCCAATCGCAATCCGATAAGCACGGCATGTTGTCGCCCCGGGAGCGTTTGAGTGTCATTGAGAAATATGCCCGGATTAATGAAACGGTGGCTCGCGTTTATATGGGGCGGGAAGACGGCCGGCTGTTTTATGATGCACTGCCCGATCCGCGGGAGGCGTATGTGCCCTATGCCGGTTTAACGCCGGATGCGGCCCATGCCATTCTTGGTTTTATTCGCGGGGTTGATCCGGATTTATATCGGCTGATGGATGGGGCCATTGCCAGATCGCTGCCGAACCTGAGCGAAGAAAAGAAGCAGTCTCTGCGAATGCTGACGGATTTTGAGTCCATGCGTGCGGGGTGTTCCCCTGCGGCTCTGGGCACTTCATCACCCGGTTTGGTTGCGCAGACAGAGTCACCGCAGGCGGCCGGGGCCGCGCGTCCTGTGATGCGGATGATGCGGCGATGGCGGGGATATCTCTATTATGCCTGGATTCTGCTGCTGCACCAGGGCAGAACCAAACCGCCCTCAGTCCGGAGCAGGAAGGAGAAGCTGCAATGAACAGCGTCGGGCAGCGCAAGGTTGTGCTGGTCTTGGGGATGCATCGGTCGGGGACTTCCGCCCTGATGGCGGGGATACATACTGTGCTGGATATCCCGCTGGCGATTGAGACGAATCATGCGGGCCGGGATAATCCCAAGGGTTTTTTTGAGAATTCGGATGTGGTGCAGCTCAATGATCGGATTTTGGCTGTCAGCGGGGCGTCGTGGGAAACAATTGGAGCCTGCCTGACACTGGATCGGGAATCGCCGGAGTATCAGATATATCGCAGAGAGGCGATGGAACTGCTGAATGCCCGTTTCGGGGGGTGCCCTGTCTGGGGGATGAAAGATCCACGGTTTTCCGTGCTGCTGCCGTTCTGGGAGGATGTGCTGGGGGAATTGGGGGTACAGGTGTATCGTGTGATTGCCCTGCGTCATCCGCTGGAGGCGGCGCTGTCGCAGCAGACCCGCCATCATGCGTTTCCGGATTTTCATCTGGCGGGCAAGGACGTGGATTATACGCTCAACCTGTGGTACTGGTATAATGACCGCCTGCTGAGGGATTTGCGGGATGACCGGAACTGGATAGTCGGTTTTGATGATTTGCTGGCGGAGCCGGACGCGATGATGAGGCATCTCGGGCAGATTCTGGACAGGCCGGTGCTGCCGGACAGGCTGGCTGAGTACGGCAGGCAATTCCTGGAAAAAGAATTGAAACGACATCATGTCAATCCGGCGGCGATGGCGATGTTTCAGGGACGCTATGGGTATGTGTTTACGCTGTATGAGCGATTGAAGGCCTATGCCGGCGGCAGGCAGATGATTTTGTCGGATGTGCCCGGCGTGCTGAAGGATATGCCGGATGCCCAGCTTCTTCGAAGCTGGGTGATGCCGATGTACGGGTATGTCGATACGCTCAAGTCGCGCTTGCAGGAAAAGCGGGAAGCGCTTGCAGAGTCGCAGGGGATTACCGCCGGGATGGAGCAGACGATAGCGGACTGCCGCAGGGAATTGTCACAGGTCCGCGCTTTGCGCGATGAACTGCGGGTACAGCTTGCCGCGGTTGAGGGGGACCTCGTGAGGGTCCGGGCCGTACTGGCATGGCAGCAGGCGCAGAATCAAAAGCTCAAGGCGGACCTGGATCGCAGTACGCAGGCGGCGGCACAGGCACACAGGGAAACAGCTCAAAAGAATCAATTGAATGCGGAACTGGAAACAGCGATACAGATAAAGACCAAAGCCCTTGAGGACGCCGCAAGACGGTTAGAGCTGGCCGAACGCGATATCGAGCAGTACCGCGACCAGGTGGGGCGGCTCATGGTGAACCGGGATGAACTTCAGGCTCAGGCGGATGGCCTTGGCCGGCAGCTTCATGAGGCCTTGCAGGAAAAAGAGCGGGCGTTATCGCGCATTCAGGAACTTGGGGATGAACTCGGGCGGAAGGAACAAGCCATTGCCGAACTGAACGCTGAAATTGAGAGCAAAACCAGGGCGCTTGGCGATGCCCGGCATGCGATGGAACAGAACATGCAGGACATTGCCCGCTATCGCTCGGAACTGTATGATGTGTATACGTCCGGGTCGTGGCGGCATACGGTGTGGTTCAGGAAAATCAGGCGGGTTTTCAAATAAGCGGCTCGTATTCGGCGGACATGAACGATGGAGAACAGAACGGTGGAGCAGCCTACAATAAAAGATGCGTTGATTGAGAAAATGACCGAGCTTCAGGAGCTTGTCCGGAAGGTTCCCCAGCTTGCGGACGCGGAGTTCAATGACGTGGCTGCGGCGTGGCAGGGGCTGGTCGATACGCTCAAGGATGCGGTGTACGACCTCAATCCGAGGAATAAATTTACTCGTGCGGACTTTGAATACGGCTGGGGTGCCCAGTCGGCCCAGTTCATGATTGACTGCATTCCCGAGTTTCACGCGATATTGAAGCAGTATTACCGGCGCAAGGATGAATTGAAACTGCTGGATGTCGGTGCCGGCTCCGGCGCCGGAAGCAATATCATTACGCTGCTTCACTCGGATCATTATATTTATTCGAAGATTCATGTGGATGCCGTGGACAACACCCCGGTGCGTCAGCGGTGGGTCAAGACGATGTATCCGAAGATCAATTATAGGGTGGCGGATTTGTTCAATTTGCCGGATAAACAGTGGGACTTCGTCTTTTGCAACGCGGTGATTGAGCATGTCCCCGAGCCGCGAAAATTCTGCGAGCATCTGGTTCGGGTCTGCCGGGGATTTGCGTTTGTTCTGGCGCCGTACAAGGAGACCAATCGCATCCCTTCGCATGTCAACACGCTTGATGAAAGCCTGTTCAAGGGATTCAAGATGGCATCCTTTCGTGTGTTCGCCAGTATGGCATGGCATCCCGGCATCCCGGCGGACAAATGTTTTCTGGCCGTCATCGATTGTCGGAAGAGGTGTCATCCGTTACGCAGCACGGCAAAAGAACGGATTGAGAAATATTGAAAATGAATGATTCAGCCATGATGGATATCCTGCTGGCGACATATAATTCCGCCCGATTTATCGATGAGACGCTGGATTCCATTTTGCGGCAGGACAATCGGAACTGGCGGCTGTTGATTCGGGATGGCGGATCCGAGGACAACACGGTGGACATCATCCAGTCCTGGCAGCGTCGTTATCCGGACAAAATCGGGATTGTGCCTTCACAGGGACGGACCTCGGCCCGCGAAAATTTTTCTGAACTTGTGTCTGCCGGTACGGCACCCTATTTGATGTTTTGTGACCATGATGATGTTTGGTTTTCCGATAAAATCAGCAAGACCTTTTCAGCGATGCAGGCCGCCGAGCGGCACTATGGCCCCGATACGCCTGTGCTGGTGTTTACGGATATGCAGGTCGTGGATGAGAGGCTGTCGGTGCTTGATGCGTCCTATTTTGCCTATCAGCGTCTGAATCCGGGCCGTATCCTGCTGCGGCATCTGCTGGTTCAGAATATTCCCTGCGGCTGTACGATGATGATCAATCGTAAACTGGCCGATTGCTGCGGGCGGATTCCGTCTGAGGCGGTGATGCACGACCATTGGTTGTCGCTGCTGGCGGCGGCAGTGGGCAGGATTGTGTATCTGCCTGAAACCACTATGAAATATCGACAGCACGCTCAGAATATCTATGGTGCAACGCGATATGGCTTGGATTACCTGATTAAAAGAATTCTTGCCGGGCCGGGAGCCGCGCGACAGCGGTTTTATCAGAATGTCAGGCAGGCGAAGGCTTTTGAGCAGTGTTATGGGGAGATAATGGATTTGCAAAGTCGAAAAATGCTGAAAGACTTTGCTCGGCTGGATGAGCTGGGCTGGCTTGAGCGACGGCGTGTCTTATTGCGTCATAAGCTCTTTAAATCCGGGTGGTTACGAAATATCATGACATTGCTGATTGTGTAGCCGGACAGTTGATGGTATGATATCGCCCTATGTTAAAGTTGAGTTCAATGGAGTGCCGGCCCGCCAAGACGCTTGCGGGTACAAAGATCGCCTTAGTCTGTGACTGGCTGACGGGGATGCGGGGCGGGGAAAAATGCCTGAAGGCCATTTGCGAGGTTTTCCCGGGGGCGGATATTTTCACGCTGGTCTATTATCCGCAGCATTTTAACGGGGCCTTTGATGGCCATACCGTACGGACCAGCTTCATCCAGAGATTGCCCGGAAATGAGAGGACATTTCGCCGTTATCTGCCCTTGTTTCCAAAGGCCATCGAATCGTTTAATTTCACTCCTTACGATATCGTCATCAGTTTCAGTCATTGCGTGGCCAAGGGGGTTCAAACCAGCCCCCGGATTCCGCATATCTGCTATTGCCATACGCCGGCGCGGTATGTGTGGGATATGCAGAGCCACTATACCGCGAATATGGGATTTATTAAAAAGCAAATCGTTTCGCAGATGCTGGCTCGATTGAAACCCTGGGACATTGCCTCGGCCGGACGGGTGAATTATTATATTGCCAACAGCCATCACATTCAGCAGCGAATTAAACGCTGCTACAATCAGGATTCGCAGGTCATCTATCCGCCGGTGGATGTTAACCGCTTTCAGATGTCCACCCGTTCCGAGGGGTATTACCTGGTTTTGTCGGCATGGGTTCCTTACAAGCGCGTTGACGTTGCCATTGAGGCGTTTGGCGGGTCCAATCGAAAATTAGTGATTGCCGGGCGGGGGCCTGAATCCGACCGGTTGAAACGGTGTCGCCTGCCGAATGTGGAATTTGTTGACAACCCGGATGATGCGATGGTCGAACAGCTTCTGGCCAATTGCAGGGCGCTGATTTTTCCGGGGCAGGAGGATTTCGGGATTGTTCCGCTGGAGGCCCAGGCCTGCGGCAAGCCGGTGATTGCTTACGGGGCAGGGGGGGCGCTGGAAACGGTGATCGGGATTGATTCGACCGAGAGTCACCGGGCGACAGGCATTTTGTATGAGGATCCCTCCCCGCAGGCGCTGTTAAACGCCGTCGAACGATTTGAACGGATCGAAGACCGGTTTTTGCCTGAGAATTGCCGCCGGAATGCCCAGCGATTTAATACCGAACGCTACCAGAGCCAGATGCTTGAGTTTATCGAGTCGGTGTGGGACGCCTGGCGGTAAGCTGATAGATGTCAATTGTCTGATCCACGGAATCCATTCCCGTTTGCAGTTTTGGAGCATCTTTTGGGAGAAAGACTGCATCCTCGGAATTTTTTCGCACGATAAAATAATCCGCCTCGATGGGCCGACGACGGATTTTGTATGCTCTCTGGGCATAGAATCCGATGCGATTGTCGAACACGCCCAGCCGTGCATCCTGCGGGATGTTGTTGTTCAGCCATAACCCGAGTGCTGTATAATGAGCCTTATCGGCATGAGCGGGGCGAATCAGCTTGGGGATAAAAATGACGATAGCGACGATGATGAACACCGAGGCGAACCTGCGGCGGGTGTTTTTATCTGCGGCGCAGCGTCTTGCGAGCAGGGCCATCCCTTTGCCGCACCATGCCATCGAAAAGAGAACAAACGGCATGACATGGCGGTGGCTGATATACCCGGCGTAGCAATACAACCACATCAGCAGGCCAAACCAGACGACCAGAAAGACGGCCAGCACCTGGTCGGGTGCATCCAGCCTGGCAAATCGCCTGAGCTTGAAAAAGAGTGCTATGGCAATGGGGACAATTAAGAGATAGATGACATGGGCTAATTTATCGATAAAACGCAGGGGGCCTTTGAGAATGTCCGGCAGAAAACCGCACCGGACAGGCTGCCGCAGGGCATGGTCTGTTTTTATTGCCTCGGAGTCGGGGGGAGTTGGCTGGGCCTGAACGGTTTTATTACGGTTGCTGTTGAGAATTTTTTTGGGAAGCAGTGAGCCTTTATAGATCATATAGGGGGCCGCAAACAGGGCGGCTGTCAGTCCCATCATCAGCAGGCACTTCAATGCGGGTACACGCTGTTGGGATTTTCGCAGCAGGGTGAATGCATAATAAATTCCGGCCACAATGACGACAAAGGCGCCTTCGGGCCGAATCAGGTAAGCCAATCCGCTGGCAATCCCGGACAGGATGAAGCACAGCGGTTTATCCGTTCGGATTCCATCCAGATACAGCAATAAAGCCGCTGCCATGAACATCAGACACGGCCAGTCGCTCAGGGCGTCGCCGCCATTTTCGGCATACACTGGAATCAACAGAACAAGGAATGCATGAAGGAGTGCTGTTTTAGGCGGGCTGAATCGGCTAAACAGGAGATACAAGACCGTCAGCGTGATAATTTTACAGAATCCGGTGACGAATTGGCCGGACAGGATTTTCTGATTGAGGGTAAGGTTGTCCGACCAGAGTCCCATGCATTTCTGGGCGAACAAGACCAATGTCGGATACCCCGGATGCTGATCGTAAGTTCGAATGGCCTCCCCCGGGGTCGTATGCAACTGATCCGTGAATTCAAGAAATGTGACGGCGTCGTTTGAAATACACCGCAGCGTCGCCGATTTGAAGATGCCCAGCAGCACTGCGATCAGGATAAAAAGCAGAAAAAGCCTGTGATTGGATTTAATAGGCATTAGGGTCCTTGAACAGATGGAACAACGTTCGAAACAGGATGATCAGGTCCAGTCCGAGCGACCAGTTCTGGATATAGTACAGGTCGTACTGGACCCGTTTCCGGATGGAGGTGTTGCCGCGGTAGCCGTGAATCTGGGCCCAGCCGGTCATGCCGGATTTGACTTTATGCCGCAGCATATATTTTTTATATTCTTCCGAAAACTTCTCCACGTACTCCGGCTGTTCGGGCCGCGGGCCGACGAGGCTCATATCGCCTTTGAGTACATTAAAAAGCTGAGGCAGTTCATCCAGACTGGTTGATCGCAGAAACGCCCCCAGCCGTGTGCGCCGCGGGTCGTCTTTGACCGTCCAGGAGGCCTGTTCCTCGGTGCCGTTGCGCATGGTTCTGAATTTGATAATGTGAAAAGCTTTCTGGTTCATGCCGAGACGCTGATGCTTATAGAACACAGGCCCGCGGTCGGTCAACTTAATCAGTGCCGCAATGATCAGCATCGGGACCGACAGCAGGATGATGAGCAGCAGGGCGACAATTCGGTCAAACAAATCTTTGATCAGGATATGAACGCCGGACAATGGCGGCTCGGATGCGGTAAACAAGACGCTGGATCCCACCGTCAATGTTGAGGGACGACTCAGGGCCGTCAGCCCGCCCCAGTCGGGCAGGATACGAACGGTGATGCCGGAGTATTGCAGTTTTTCCAGAATTGAAAATGTCGCGGGTGAACTTTGTTTGGCCAGGTATATCTCATCGATTTGATTGGCTTTCAGGATGTCCGGCAATTGCTCGATGTGTCCGTAAATCGGGATGCCCTGTATGGTTTTGCCGTCAAGCCGGGGATTGTCGTCCAGAAAAAAGGCGCAGGTCAGTCCCCAGTAGCTGCATCGGCGGATGTCTCTGAACAGCCGCAGGGCATTTTTGCCGGTGCCGATAATGGCATAATGCCGCTGGTTGTATCCTCTGGATCGCATATACCGCAGCGTTTTGACCAGCATAAAGTGACAGCTCAGCAGGCCGGCCAGCAGCAGAAAAAAGAACAAAAACAGCAGAACCCGGGTGTAGGGGGCTTTCTCGATATAATAGAGAAACGCGATAATCAGGATGTAGCCCAGGACGATTGATCCGAGCTGCTTTTGAATTTGTGTTCCGAGGGTCTGGATGCGGATGGATTTGTAAATCCCGAACCAGTACCTGCTCAGGCAGATAATGAATACAACCGGGACCGTCAGGGTCAGATGCGTGGAATATCGCGGAATGTCGGTGTAGGAGAAAAGCCCGCAGTGGAAGCGAAGAAAGTATGAGAAATTCCATATTATCGCGATGGCGACGGCATCGAGACAAATGCGTATAAAATTAACAATGGCAAAGTGTCGCTTCAGCATGATTGTTTAACTCTGTTTATTGGAAATTAATGTGCCATTTCCATGCTCTTTCGAGCGGTTCCGGTTCCTATGCCATTTTCAAACACGATTAAAGCAATGGGTTCAATACGTTCCACAGTGTTTGTCCGCATGCAGTGAATCCATCCATCAGGGTATTGTGCTGGTTAAAGATTCGATGAGGGGCGTTTTTGATTTCTGTTCTGCCGCCGCCTGCAGCGACCAGCGCCGCACCAGCCGCCACATCCCATTCGTTTTTTGGGGCCAGGCTGACGGTTGCGTCCGCCAGACCCGCCGCGACCTGCGCCAGTTTGTAGGCAATTGAACCGCAGGGGACAATCTCAAACGGCGCCGATTCCAGCGGCTTCCACAGACCTTTGCGTATCTCGCTGCGGCTGGCCAGTACACGTGCTCCTGCCAGTGTCGTTTTGTCAGTGACTTGCGCAGAGGTGCCGTTGAGGGTTACGCCGCCCTCAACCGTACCGAGAAAGAGCTGACCCGCCGGCGGATTTAAAATCCCGCCTGCGACCGGTCTGCCATAGACGACCAATCCCACCGAAATACACCACTCCGGAATCCCTTCGACAAATTCCCGCGTGCCGTCAATCGGGTCCACAATCCACACCCGTTCCTTATCTAATCGATCCGGATTGTCCACCGTTTCTTCGGAAAGCCATCCTTCACCCGGCCCCAGCAGCATTTCCTTGAGGACCCTGTCCACGGCCAAATCGGCTGCTGTGACGGGGTCTCCGCCGGCCTTTTTTTCTGCCGCGATGCGTCCCGGCGTGAAAGCCGAAACGGACTTTGCGGCTTCGGCAAGGGCCTGCTCAATCCGCATTAAATCTTTTTCCAGGCGATCCATTATATCAGGATTCCCTTCTGCTTCAGGAAAGAATGGACCTTGTGGACGTTGGTCTCGGTTGTCTCCCCGCGACTCAGGACAAGCGATGTCTCGATGTCTGTCGGTTCTTCGCCCAGCCAGATGACCTCTGTCAGGTCGCTGTCCACAGTGTTCTGGATGATGCGCAGGTCTTCCTGGGTCAGGCCGATGGCCGTAACCACCAGAATCAGGCCGCTTTCGAGCATCAGGTTGGCCACTTCGCCCAGACGCCGCAGGTGTTCAGGCCGGTGCGGCTGGTCGGTGCCCGGTTTTTTAATGTCGGCATCCACCCCGTACAGGATGTTGGCGATGCCCATAAAGAACACGAATCGCCCCTCGCTGAACAATTTCTGTTCGACCGCCCGGGCCAGCGTTTTTTTGCCGGTATTCGGTCTGCCTGTAATGATAACCAAAGAGGGCCGCTGACGATACGACTGCTGCCGCTGGTCGCGCGAAATCTCGCTTAAAGCCCACTTCTGATTGCGCCGCATGACGTAATCACGCAGATTTTCCTGAGCGTCGGTCAGGGCCTTGCGGACAATGCCCCCGCCGCGAATCTCATAGTCGTCAACAATGACAAATCGTCCCGTCCCCTCGATGGCATCCGCCGGATCAAAGGCAATCGCCCGGGCCGTCCGCAGGATGCAGTCGGCCACGTTGTGATATTTGACCTGTTCATTGGATTGTCCGGTGGCCATCTCGGCGGCGTCGATGGTGCTGAGTATCTCTTCGACGACCATCGGCTGACGGGCGGTCCCGATTTTCAGGATATATTCTTTGTTTTTGACCAGCGGCTTTTTACCCATCCAGAACAGGCTGACCTGCAGTCGGGAGCTGACCTGCGGGGCGGGCTGGCCGACTTTGGCGGCAATCTGTCCACGGGCGATATAAATCTGGGTCTCCAGCGTCATTGCTGCCGCGGTGCCTGCCTCGAATTGCTGCGGGACCTGGGCATTAAACTGTTCCAGCGTCTTGACGATGCTGCTTTTGCCGGAGGGATAAAAGACAAGTTCGTCGCCGACCCGGACATTGCCGCTTTCCACCGTTCCGGCCACAATCCGTCGCTTGTCGCCGGAAGCGGTGAATTTGTACACATCCTGCACCGGCATCCGGAAGGGCTTGTGCAGCGGGGCCGGTTCTTTGACAAACGAGTCCAGCGTTTCCAGGACGGTCTTGCCCGTGTACCACGGCATCTTATCGCTGCGGGCTGCAATATTGTCGCCCTGCATGCCGCTGATGGGGATGAATGTCCCCGTCAGTCCGGTCTGCTCGAGAAACTTGCCGTATTCGGTTGTAATCTTGTCAAACGTCTCTTTGCTGTAGCCGACCAGGTCCATCTTGTTGACCAATACCACAAGCTGACGTATCCCCAATAGCGACAGTAAATACCCATGCCGTCGGGAATTTTCCTGAATGCCTTCTTCGGCGTCAATCACTAAAAGGGCGGCCTCTGCGTGCGAAGCCCCGGTTACCATATTCCTCAAAAACTCGATATGTCCCGGGGCGTCGATAATAATATAGTATCGCTTTGCGGTCTTGAAAAAGATACGGGCCGCATCGATGGTAATGCCCTGCGAACGCTCATCTTTGAGCGCATCCAGCAGAAAGGCGTATTCGAACGGCTTGCTGTTGCGCCGGCACATTTCCTGAATCTGCTGGAGTTTGCCCTGCGGCAGCGAATCCGTATCGGCCAGCAGTCTGCCGACGACGGTACTTTTGCCGTGATCGACATGCCCGACAATTACAATATTGAGCCGCTCTGTCAGTACCTGGTTATCCATAGCTTATCTTTTGCAAGAATGTAAAGGCTTACATATATCCTTCGCGTCGCAGGGTTTCCAACCCGCCGCCGTCTTCGGCATCCTGGGCGCGCCCGCTGCGCTCAGCAATATTTTTCAAATGCCCGCTGCGAAGTTCTTCGATGATTTCCTTGGGGTTTTTCGCCTGCGACTGGATGGGAAACGTGCACGGCCAGCACCCCAGCGACCGATACCGCTTGCCGTCGCCCTGGTCGTAATACAGCGACACCGTCGGGATTTTTTCCCGCTCGATGTATTCCCAGATGTTCAATTCCGTCCAGTCCAGCAGCGGATGAATCCGCACATGCGTTCCAGGTGCAAAATCCGTCTTGTATTGATTCCAGAACTCCGGCGGCTGGTCGGCGATATCCCAGTCGCTGTTGGTATCCCGTGCTGAAAAATAGCGTTCCTTGCTGCGGCTGCCTTCTTCATCGGCCCGCAAGCCGACAATTACGCCGGTGAAGGGTTCGGTGTTGCTGTCCACTTCGTACTGGTCCGCCGTATGATTAAACCGGTAGCGCGGCCAGTCTCCGGCCAGGGTATGTTTCAGGGCCTCGGTCTTGAGCAGCCGACAGCAGGTCAGCCGGTCGGCGTTGCCGTCGGGAAAGGTTTTCTTGTCGGCCAGGGCCTGCGAATTGACTCCATAAACCATGTCCAGCTTCCATTGACGCGTCAGCCGGTCGCGATAGGTAATCATCTCCGGGATTTTATAATGGGTATCGATATGCACCAGCGGAAACGGCACATGTCCCAGAAAGGCCTTTCGTGCCAGCCACAGCAGCACCGTACTGTCCTTGCCGATGGACCACAGCATGCACAGGCTCTTGAAGTTCGCATACGCCTCGCGAAGGATATGAACGCTCTGATATTCCAGTTGATCCAGATGATCCATAATCGCCTTTATAAATAGCGTTGTATATAATCCAGAATCGTCTTTTCCGACTGGTCGATGCTTTGCTGGTCGGTCTTGACGATTATTTCAGGATGTTGCGGCTCTTCATACGGGTCATCCAGCCCGGTAAACGATTGAATCTGCCCGGCCATGGCCTTCTTGTAAAGTCCTTTGACATCCCGTTTCCGGCAGGTCTCAAATGAAGCATCCACATAGACTTCCACGAAGTTCCGGCAGAGTCCGCGGACAAAGTCCCGAGCCTCCCGATACGGCGAGATAAAAGACGCCACCACGATGACCCCGTGGTGTTCCAGCCGGCTGGCCATGTATCCGACCCGTTTGATGTGTTCGTCCCGGTCTTTGCGGGAAAAACCCGTGGCCGGGAATGCCGCACGCAGACTGTCGCCGTCCAGCCGTTCGATGCGTCGTCCGGACTGAGTCAGCCGCTCGTAAACCCTGTCGGCCAAAGTACTTTTGCCCGCGCCCGAAAGCCCGGTAAACCACAGCACAAAGGCTGGTTTTTCATTTGTTTGTGAGGTTTTATTCATCGCTGTCGATTACTCAAAATTATAATTGCACACAATACCAGACTTTCTTAGCAATTACAATCCTGTATGTCTTTTTCTATATAGTGAACTCTTGACAGAATCGGTCCGAAATAACTTCCGTCAAAATAAAAACCCGTTGAATTGGCCCCATTTTTCAGCTATGATGACCGCATCGACTATTTGAAACTTCAATAGAAAGGGAACGCTATGGATATCTTTGCCTTTGCGATGAAGATGGAACAGGACGGCGAAACCTTTTATCGGGAGCTTGCCCGGAAAACGACGCATAAAGGGGTTGCCAATATCCTTGAAATGCTGGCCGATGAGGAGGTCAAACATTACAAAGCCATCAAAGCCATGCAGGGGGGATCCCATACCATGACCGAAACCGACGTGGTGGGGCGAGCCAGAAACATCTTCCAGCGCATTCGTGAATTTGGGGATGCATTTGAAACCGAAACGGATGACATTCATCTGTATCGACAGGCGATGAAGCTGGAAAAGCAGAGCGAGGATTTTTATCTGGATCGGGCCGATCAGGTCACCGAGCAGGGCCAGAAGCAATTATTCCTGCAGTTGGCGGGCGAGGAGAAGAAACACTATTATCTGCTTGAAAATATCGTGGATTTTGTCTCCCGACCCCAGCACTGGCTCGAAAACGCAGAATTTTTCCACATGGAAGATTATTAAACCATCTCTAACCCAAATCAATCATTGGAGGGCAGCGTGGCGCGAGGAAACGATTATTTGATAGTCCTGACCGGCCAGGCCGGCATGGGCATCCAGACGGTTGAACAGCTTTTAATGCAGGTATTCAAGCTGGCCGGCCTCCACATTTTCGCAACCAAGGAATACATGTCCCGTGTCCGCGGCGGGATGAATTCGACGTTGATTCGTATCGGCGCCAAGCCCGTCCGGGCCTGCGTGGACCGCATCGACATCCTGATCCCCCTCAACAAAGGCGGCATCCGGCACGTCGAAAAGCGGCTTTCCCCCGACACTCTGATTCTCGCCGAAAAGGAAATCTTTGAGGACCGGGCTGATTTTGGCCAATTGAATATAATCGATATCCCCTTTACCCAGATTGCCACAGGTCTGGGCAACAAGATTTATTCGAGCGTCGTTGCCGTTGGGGTGCTTGCGGCCCTGTTTGATATTGAGCTGTCGGTTCTCAGCGAGTTTATCACCAAACGCTTTGCCGGCAAAGACGAGGCGATTGTCTCGGGCAACCTGGCCGCCGCGCGGGCGGGTTTTGAGCACGGCAAGCGCATCGCCGCCGAAAAGCATCTGCAATTTCCCATCCGCCCCGACTATACCCCCAAAAGCCGAATGCTGGTCAGCGGGGTCGAAGCCCTCGGTCTGGGGGCTGTTGCCGGTGGATGCAATTTCATCGGTGCCTATCCGATGTCGCCATCGACGGGCCTGCTGCAGTTTCTGGCCAAACACGCCGACACCTTCGGCGTCGTCGTTGAACAGGCCGAAGACGAAATCGCCGGCATCAATATGGCCATCGGTGCCTGGTACGCCGGGGCTCGGGCCGTCGCCAGTACCTCCGGCGGGGGCTTTGCCCTGATGACCGAAGGTCTCAGCCTGGCCGGGATGATCGAAAGCCCGCTGGTTGTCCATATTGCCCAGCGTCCCGGCCCCGCGACCGGCCTGCCCACCCGCACCGAGCAGGGGGATCTGGAGCTGGCCCTTTACGCCGGCCACGGCGATTTCCCCCGGGCGATCCTTGCCCCCGGCAGTGTCGAGGAGGCCTTTTCGCTGATGCGTCAGGCCTTCGATATGGCCGACAAGACCCAGTCGCCGGTCTTTGTGCTCAGCGACCAGTACCTGGTCGATACCTATTATACTGTCGAACGGTTTGACGTGTCCGGCTGCAAAACCAGCCCGCAGTTTATCAAGTCCTTCCGCGAATACCAGCGGTACGCCCTGACCGACAATGGCCTGTCGCCCCGTGCTATTCCGGGCTTTGGTGATGGTCTGGTCGTCGTCGATAGCGACGAGCACGACCAGCAGGGCCATATCACCGAAGACCTCGACCTGCGGGTCAAGATGGTCGATAAGCGGCTTAAAAAATTCGCCCTTCTTGAACAGGCCGCCATCGCTCCGACGCTGTGGCCCAACCTGAATTACGCCAAGCTGGTTATCTGCTGGGGCTCCACTCAGCCGGTCGTCGAAGAGGCGATTGCCCGCCTGGGCCGTGTCGATGTGGCCATGCTGCACTGCGGTCAGGTCTGGCCGATTCATCCGGCGGTGGCCGACTACGCCCGCCGTGCCGAACGCGTCATCTGCATCGAAGGCAACGCCACAGGCCAGTTCGCCAAACTCCTCAAGCTCCATAAAAATATCAAAATCGACCACCAGATTTTAAAATACAACGGCCTCCAGTTTTCCGTTGAGGAAGTCATGGAAAAGCTGGCGGGGATTATCTCATAATAGCTATTTCTACAGCGGTAATCCCGTCGAATTCGACGGAGTTTGAAAATAACAGACAAGAATTGATTTATGGGCATAGATATTGCGGAAGGAAAAAGAAAGACAATGGAAAAG
Source organism: uncultured Pirellulales bacterium (assembly GCA_964630775.1). Taxonomy (GTDB): domain Bacteria; phylum Planctomycetota; class Phycisphaerae; order Sedimentisphaerales; family Anaerohalosphaeraceae; genus Anaeroglomus. Next base: position 33,251 of record CAZVYY010000034.1, read on the forward strand.
GAAATCATTGTACGGCTGCATCAGGGGTTTGAGGAAAGCGTCCAGAAAGAACAGGAAACGGGGTTGGAGTTCTGGCTGGCGCGGGACTTGCAAAAACTACTGGACTATGACGAATGGAGAAATTTTTCTAAGGTTATTGATAAAGCCAAAACGGCTTGTTTGAATTCCGGCCAGACTATATCCGACCATTTTGTTGACACCAACAAAATGGTCGAACTTGGTTCAGGCAGCCAACGGCGAAGTGTTGAGGCTGTCATAGAAAAACAAAGACCGCCCGTGAACATTCAGGACATGATCTCCGAGACCATTTTTCTGATGTCAGGAAAATGGTTGACATTGACTCTTCTGCAAAACGCGAAATTATAAACGGGTGAATGTTTGAGCGTGGGAAAGGAAAAGCATATTTTTTCTTGATATTGGAAGGCTGATTGTATATAATATATATCTGGATATTGTTGGGCCTTAGGCTTTATATTGAGGACAAAAGGTTTGGAGGATAATATGTCGAACTGGAAAACCATTAACAGCGTCGTTCTATGTTTTGTGTTGTCATCTATTGCTTTTGCTTACTCCGGAGGTTCTGGGGCAACATCAGATCCTTTTCAAATTGCCAACAAAGCAGACTTGCTGGAATTAGCCGCTTCAACCTGGGATTATGATAAGGCGTTTATTCTGACAGCGGACATTGATTTATCGGAAGAAGTTTTTACCACGGCAGTAATTGCAGCAGATATGGATAATGCAACGAAAACCTTTCAGGGGGCGGACTTTCGCGGAATTTTTGATGGCAACCGACATGTCATTCGCAATTTGACAATCAATCCCGGGAATATGAGGGCTGATTTTCTCGGATTATTTGGTTTTCTTCGCAGTGGAAGTGTTGTTAAGAACCTCGGTGTCGAGAATGTTGTTATAACGAATGTGAAAAGCGATTCTATGATTGCCGGCGGCTTGGCAGGAGCGAATTGTGGAATGATTGTAAATTGCTATGCAACGGGTTCTGTAATGTCTGGAGAACTTGCAGGGGGGCTTGTTGGGTATTCTTTCAATGGTTCTATAACAGAAAGCTATGCAATTGTTAATGTTCATGCTCGTTTTGAATCCGGAGGACTTGTGGGATATAATAATGCAGGTATTATTAGAAATTGCTACTCAAGAGGGACAATTACTGCATCTGAGTCCACATCTGGCGGATTGATTGGTCGAGACTTGTGGGGCACTATTATAACATGTTACAGCGATAGCGAGGTCAGTGGAAAAACAAATGTCGGAGGTTTAATTGGAAATGATTTCAGAGGAGAGATTGTCAATAGCGTTTGGAATATGGAGTCGTCCGGGTGTCAAGTCAGTGCTGGAGGTTCAGGCATAACAGCAGAACAAATGCGTACGCGTGCAACATTTACTGGTCCGGGATGGACAAGTGGATATACGAATAATGCATTAATGTTTGACGGAATCAATGATTATGTTGAAATTCCCCTATTTCATGGCGTCTCCGGGATTCAGTCGCGAACATGTACAGCCTGGATTAAGCCTCAACCGACTAACGATGATGCATTGATAATCTCTTGGGGAGAATCGGCCAATGGCAAAAAATGGATGTTTCGTGTGCAGCCGACAGGGGAGCTTGCAGTGGGAGTATGGGGTGGATATATCCAGGGTTCAACGGTTTTGACGGATGGACTATGGCATCATGTTGCAGCGACTCTTGATAATGATGGAGACCCCCGTGTTGATAAAGTCAAGCTTTATGTAGATGGCCGGCTTGAAGCCAATGTGTATTATAGTTCAACGCAGGCTATCGATACGTCTTCTATGGAAAAAACCTATATAGGATCTCGTTATTCAAATTCGGAAGGGCTTTGTTATGGATTTTATGAAGGTCTTATCGATGATCTTTGCATTTATGATCGTGCCTTGGATGCTGAAGAATTGCAGCAAAGTCCCTTAAATGGATTAATTGCACACTGGACAATGGATGAATTCGAAGGTACTGTTTTACATGATTCAGTGTCTTCATTTCACGGGCAGTTAAGAAACATGAATGGTTTAGGGTGGGATTTTTCAAATGAAACAGAAAATGGGACCGGTAATTTCTGGCGGATGTGTGCAGATGGTGCAGATTATCCCCGACTGAGTTGGGAATTTATAAAAGGTGATTTTGCCTGCCCTGGCGGGGTTGCAGCCGAAGATTTTGATGTTATAACCAGATGGTGGTTAGTCAATATTTGTAACGCAGATAATAATTTCTGTGGCGGGACGGATATCAATAATTCCGGTGTTGTAGATTTAATAGATTTGGCTGTATTTGTCGAGCACTGGCTTCAGTAATCAAGACAAAGAAAGACGGGTTATGGATACAAAAGCATTTGACATGGGCAATATTGATATCGCATGGTGTCCGGGCTGCGGGGATTTTGATCAATAAAGGATAAGGTATGAAAAAAAGTATTTGGATGCTGATGCTGTTGATGGGTATGGGGGGGGTGACGGGCTGCGATCCCGCCCGGAGCTGCACTATTCTTATCACAGGCAAAAAACCGCTTCCCGCGGAGGTGTGTCTGACCGACAGCAGAAAGCAGGATATCGTCAAGCTTGTGGAAACCATCGGAACGCAGCATGGTTTAATTGTCAAAACCGTGGATTACACCCACTACACGTTAAGGATGGATAAACAACAGAGAAAAGGCCCGTTTACATCGTTAAGCGTAAAACCTGAAAAGGCAGAGCTTGAAATATTGATTTTCGAGATGGGACGTTTAGAAATCAGTGACCTTGCAGTGACGGTAAGAAACCACCTGGTGGCTGCGCTGGAACAGTCTTTCGGGGATTATTGTGCAGTGATCGAAGATAATACGTATTCAGGACAGGAATGATTCGAAAAGAAAATGTGCTGAACATGACATTGAGAAAGAAGGTCATTTATGGATACAAAAGCATTTGACATGGGCAATATTGATATCGCGTGGTGTCCGGGCTGCGGGGACTTTTTGATTTTGAAGGCCCTCAAGCAGGCGCTGGCGGAACTGGATATCGCCCCCGAGCATTTAGTGATGGTCTCGGGCATCGGGCAGGCCGCCAAGATTCCCCATTATCTCCGCTGCAACGCCTTCAACGGCCTGCATGGCCGGGCGCTGTCGCCGGCCTTTGCCATCCAGGTCAGCAACCCGCAATTGACCGTCATCGCCGAAAGCGGCGACGGCGACATGTACGGCGAAGGCGGAAACCACTTCATCCACACCATCCGCCGCAACCCCAAAATTACCAACATTGTCCACAACAACATGGTCTATGGTCTGACCAAGGGCCAGGCCTCACCGACCAGCCGCCGCGGCTTCGTCACCCTCGTCCAGGTCAACGGCGTCATCGCCGAGCCGTTCAATCCGCTAGCCGTGGCCATTGCGCTGGATGCCTCCTTCGTCGCCCGCGTCTTCATCGGCGACCAGGAAAAGACCAAAGAAATCCTCAAAAAAGCCATCACCCACCCCGGCTACGCCCTCGTCGATATCCTCCAGCCGTGCGTGTCCTTTAATAAGGTCAACACCTTCCAGTGGTTCAAGGATAACACCTATTACCTCGAAGGCAGCTACGACCCGCACAGCCGCGAAGACGCCTTCAAGCGGGCCTGCGAGGAATCCCGCGGCGGCAAGCTGCCCCTGGGCATCTTTTATATCAACACCGACAAAAAGCCCTATCATGAGCTGACCAACACCTACAAGGCCGACAAGCGCCCACTCTACCAGCGGACGCCAGATTATCCGGCGCTCCAGACCCTGATAAATTCATATTGAGGATGACCTCATTGACATGAGGGGCTTGCAATCCGGCTGATTTTGGGACTTTACAAGTCTGTTGCCCTGAATTATACTTTACAGGATGGAAAAAGACTTGAAAAACTCGGTCGGTATCGTCCAAACCCGCAAGGTCCGGGTCGTGGAACAAGATGCGCCTCTGACCCTTAAAAGCGGCAAGACTCTGGGCCCGATTGACGTCGCCTATGAAACCTACGGCCAGTTGTCCCCCCAAAAGGACAATGCCATCCTGATTTGCCATGCCCTGTCGGGCAATGCCCACGTCGCCGGCTACAACAAACCCGACGACCGCAAGCCCGGCTGGTGGGATGCGATGGTCGGCCCCGGCAAGCCCATCGATACCAACGTCTATTTTGTCATCTGCTCCAATGTTCTGGGCGGCTGTTCCGGCACGACCGGCCCGGCCGATATCAATCCTGCCACGGGGATGCCCTATGGTCTGGATTTTCCGATTATTACCATCGAAGATGTCGTAAATGTTCAGAAATTGCTGCTCGAAAAGCTCGGGGTCTCGCATCTGCTGGCTGTCGTCGGCGGCTCGATGGGCGGCATGCAGGTTCTGCAATGGGCCATCGCCTGGCCTGGCTGGATTGACAGTGCCATCTGCATTGCCTCGACCACGCGGCTCAATGCCCAGTCGATTGCCTTTGATGCCGTCGGACGCAACGCCATTCTCGGCGACCCCAACTTCAACAACGGCCAGTACCACAAAGCCGAACAGGGGCCTGCCCGCGGGCTGTCCATCGCCCGCATGATCGGCCACATTACCTATCTGTCTGAGCAGTCCATGCGCGAAAAATTCGGCCGCGAACTCCGCAGCGCCGAGCAATATAAGTACGACTTCAATTCCGAATTTTCCGTCGAGACGTACCTGGATTATCAGGGCCAGACCTTCGTCGAGCGGTTCGACGCCAACAGCTACCTGTATATCACCAAGTCGATGGATTATTTCGACCTGAACCGCGAATACGGCACGCTGCGTAACGCCTTTAATCGTGTGACCTGCCGATTCCTCATCGTCAGCTTTTCCAGCGACTGGCTGTTTACCCCGGCCCAGTCCGAAGAAATTGTCGAGGCCCTGTGTGCCGAAGGCAAGGACGTCTCCTACTGCAATGTCTATTCGCCCTATGGCCACGACGCCTTTCTGCTGGATTCAGCCTCGCAGGATCGACTCATTGCCGGATTCCTCGAATCGACTCTGGACCGGGTTCGCACCGGCTCACGCTGCCTGTCTGAAAAACACCCGTCCAGGCAGCTCAAGACCATCGAGCGATCCAAGCGGCTTCGCGTCGATTACGAATTGATTAACAAAATTATCGCCCCCGACAGCCGTGTGCTGGACCTGGGCTGTGGCGATGGTGAACTGATGGCCCGCCTGATTCAGGATAAAAACATCACCGCCACCGGCATCGAACTCGAAGAAGACCTTGTGGTTCACACCGTCGAGCGAGGCCTGTCGGTCATCCATCGCGATATCGAACGGGGCCTGTCGCAGTTCCCCACCGACAGCTTTGATTATGTCATCCTGTCCCAGACCCTGCAGACCCTTCGCGACCCGGAAAAAGTCTTCAAGGAACTGCTTCGCGTCGGTAAAAAGGTGGTTGTCTCGTTCCCCAATTTTGCCCACTGGGCCTGCCGTATGCAGCTGCTCCTGACCGGACGCTCCCCCCAGACCCGGCAGTTGCCGTTCCGCTGGTATAATTCGCCGAATATTCATTTCCTGTCGCTCAAGGATTTCGACGACTTCTGCGCCGAGCAGAATATTTATATCGAAAAGAAAATCCCCATCGGACGTTCCAGCGCCATTGCTGTCCGGCTGCTGCCCAACCTCCTGGCCTCCCAGGCGATCTATATCACCAGCAAATATCAGAACGGTTAAAATGCGGCTCAAGTTTCAACGTAGCTCAAACCTCCGTGCTTAAGGTAAATTATCCTGCCGAAGGCAATCCTCGATACATCACCGCCTGCCCCTTTCAATCCCAACGTGTAGGGCGCGACCTGCGGTCGCCCACCCTTGCCCAGCAGGGTCATTCTCTTGGAAAGCCCGCCCCTGTGAAGGCGGGGATGGGAATCTCGTTTTCAGTTGAAAGCTTGCCGCTGGGGGTTGTTATCCTTTGTAGGATTGAAAATTGATGTTGATAATTATCGTTCCCGAAAGAAGTGTAAATATAGGTGTATTTCGGCCTTATAGACAGTCGGATTTCTATATTATATAGTAGAAGTCAGATAGTTTTTGAACGCGGAGACGGGTTCAATGTTACATGCTTTGGCCCATTCAATAAATTCGGCAATATCGACCCGTCGGTTGGCGGTTTCACAGTTGTAAATATAGCTTTGAGGCTTATTTAGCCGCTTTCCCAGTTCACGCTGGCTCAAACCGGCACCTTCCCTGAGTTCCCGCAGAAATTGAGGGATGGGACGATACTTCAGGTTGTGTTGAGATTTTGTTGCCATTGATGGCATTATGACATATTTATGAATTGACACGTTTTTAGTGTCATGTTATGCTGCGAGCATAGCTCGCCAGGGTGTTAGGAGAAACTGCTCAGTATCTGTGGCGTTTTTTTGACAGAGCGTATTGGCTGATGCTCCTTTTTTGTTCGTTCAGTGAGGTGTTCTTGCGGGGCGCAAAGGGCATCAAATAAATATCGGGGTGTTTATTTGAAAGGATGGCTGGTATG
>CAZVYY010000035.1:0-37654 GCA_964630775.1 uncultured Pirellulales bacterium
GTGTATTGCTGCAGACTGCGCGGCTTTTTGAGGCGGCTTCGGCGCATCCACCCCTGGCCCAGGTCCTGGTCGGGTCGCCGGCTCGTCTGCGGGACTGGAAGAAAAATGAGGGATATCATCTGATGCATTCCAAGCAGGCGATTGCTTCGGGCGGGCTTACGGGTTATGGCTACGGCAAAGGCCCTTACAGCCAGTACGAATACCTGCCGGAGCGGCATAATGACTTTATCTTTGCGCTGATTGCTCACCAGTGGGGATTTTGGGGCGGGGTACTCGTGATACTATTGTATGCGGTGCTGTTTGCATGCGGGGCGGAAATTGCCTATTTAAACACGGACCCGTTTGCCCGGCTGACGGCAGTGGGGATTATCGCGATGTTCGCGGTTGCGGTCTCGGTGAACGTGAGCATGACGCTGGGATTGATGCCGATTACGGGCCTGACGCTGCCGTTTGTCAGCTATGGCGGGTCGAGTCTGATGGTGAATATGATTGCGCTGGGATTACTGAACAATATCGGTCGCTTCCGTCCGTTTTCGGTGGCGGGCAAGCCGTTCGAACATTTCCAATAACAACGATGAGGGTACCTTGAAAATTGAACATATCGGCTTGTGGGTCAATGACTTAGAATTAATGCGTGAGTTTTATACCCGCTGCTTGGGGGGGCGGTCGGGGGATCCATATCGGAATCCGAAAACGGGCTTTGAGTCGTATTTTTTGACTTTCGAAGACGGGGCCAGGCTGGAATTAATGCGGCGGCCGGATGTCTGCCAGAATCAGACAGACCCAAGGGTTCAACGGCTGGGCTATGCTCACCTTGCTTTTTCTGTAGGGTCAGAGCAGAAAGTGGATGAATTAGCTCGAATACTGTCGATGGATGGATATCGCAACATCGACGGGCCGCGACGTACCGGGGATGGGTATTATGAATGCGTGTTTCTGGACCCGGAAGGAAACCGGGTGGAGATCACGGTTTAGGCCTTGGGCTTTTTTGCATTCCAGAGCTGGCGAACCTTTTCCCAGGTCTTGGCGCCGATTTTGCCGTCGGCTTTGAGCTGGTTGTCGGTCTGGAACTTCATCACGGCCTGACTGGTGCCGGTTAACGCCCCGCCCAGCTGATATCCTATGCCATCCAGAACTTTCTGTATATAGAAGACAGCAAGGTCGTATTTTTTGTCCGGCTTGGTGGTGTCGATGACCCCGAGGCGGGCGATTTCATTCTCGACAACGGTAATATGAAAGTCGATTTCCGAAGCGGAAGAGGGCTGGGATGCGGTCGTTGTGACGGGAGTTTGGGGCTTCTGGAGAATCTGGCGAACGGCTGCACAGATTTGTTCAGGGCCGGCAGCCTGGGCTACCGTCATCTGGCCTGAGCTGATGGCGGCAGTCTTGAGGGATTGGACGGCCGTGGTCAGGCGGGCGTAATTTTCTGCCGAGACAGTGTTTTTCTGGAGGTCCTGAAGCTGGCCCACCAGAATTTCCCGGCCTTTTTCCAGTTCAGTGATCTGGTCATCTTTGGTACTCAGTTGCTTTCCTTTGGAGAGAAAGCCATACCCGAGGGCCAGAATCACAACCAGTTCGACACCCATCACCACCCAGTACATCTTTGCCTTTTTATTACTCGGAACCAATAACGTTGCCATATTTTTATCTCGCTATAGTATATTCATTTACAGTACATAATACCTGCCGCCGGAGACCTGCACACTTGACAAGAAACAGAGTATCGCGGGGGAATTAATCATACGCGGAGTGATTATATCTTATTCTTTTGGGGTATCAACTTAAAATGTGATAGGTGTGATATGTTTATCATCCAATAATAATAGCGGGTTGTTTCCAACGGGGATGAGTTTCCTGCCGCGGATACGGGCCGCTTTTATGCCGCGTGTATGCACAGGGCACTGCGGCCCAGCCCAGCCGCAGTGATAAAGACGCGATGAAAGCTGGCGGCTGAAAGTTCTTGAGCCGCACCGATACGAAAAATTTTACACAAAATCAGTATATCCCTGAGCCGGCCTGGCTTTTATTTTCGCATGATGGCGGCAACCAGTTCGCCGGAGAGGTTGGCCTGCGCCTGTGTCGCCATGGCGGCTTCGGCCAGGATTTTCACCGCGGTCAGAGTGGCGGTTTCCTGAGCCACGTCCACATCCGTAATGCGGGACTCTGCGGCCATGAGGTTTTCAATCTGGATTTCGAGGGTCTGGCTGGCCAGTTCCATTTCATTCATGGACGCACCCAATCCGCCCCGCAAGGCGGCAAGCTGGCTGAGCGCCTGATCCACCCCTTCCGCCGCCGACAGGGTGTTGTCACTCAGGTCCCCGGAGACTGCGGCAATGGCTTGCGTCTGAATGGCAAGCATATTGCCAAAGCCGATGGACAGTTGGATGGACTTGCCGTCGGCGAACAGCTTGATGCCGTTGAATTCGGTCGTTTCAGCGATGCGAGCGTTTTCGGCGGCCAGTTGGTCGAATTCCCGCTGGATGATTTCTTTTTGCTGGATCGACAGGATTCCACTGGATGACTGTACCGCCAGTTCTTTCATGCGAATCAGATTTTCGCCGATGACCGAGGCGGCCCCATCGGCGGTCTGAATCATACTGACGCCATCGCTGAGATTGCGAAGGGCCTGGATGGACTCGACTCCGTAGCCGTGGAGCTGCTCGCCGAGGACCAGCCCGGCGGCGTCATCCGCGGCGGAGTTGATGCGCTGCCCGGATGACAATCCCTCAAACAGCGTATTCAATGTCGCATAGACGCCGGAAATCGCATCGGCACTGCTTGTCAAAAAATCGCTTGTTCCCATAATATCCCCCGTTTTGCAAAATGACAGTCTCACATTACCTTAGATCCCCATATTGGAAAAGATAACAAATGTTTTGAGGTGATGGGAAAGAAACAAAAAATTATACCAACAAAATAGAAACATCAATTATCATACAGATATTTGCCGGGTTCACGACGCGACATAGACGGGCCTCCGTGTCTGGTTGACATCGTTGATAAAATAGGGATTGCGCAAACCGCCCGGCTCCACGAGGTCAATAGGACGGCCGAATAATTCCCGCAAGGCGTTTAAAAGACCGAAAAACGTATCAAAACGGGTGTCCCTTATGGTGTCGTCGAATTCAACCAGAAAGTCGATATCGCTGTCATCCCGCAGTTGCCCCACGGCGGCGGAACCAAATACATCCAGCCGACGGACATGATACCGGCGGCAGAGGGCTTCCAGTTCTTTTTGGTTGTCTTCAATGATCGAGACCATAAGGGATCCCTTCACTTGACTACATTCTTTTAATTGTCAATCGTCTTGCCTTCGATGATTTTCCACGGCAGGCCGTAGAGGTTCAGGTCGGCCATGAACGGGTCGGGGTCGAACTGCTCCATATTGAAGACGCCCTTGCCCTTCCACTTGCCTTCCAGAATCATCTTGGCGCCGATCATTGCGGGCACGCCGGTCGTATAAGACACGGCCTGGGCCTTGACTTCCTTGTAGCATTCGGCATGGTCGCAGACGTTGTAAATCATCATCTGCTTGCGTTTGCCATCTTTGACGCCGTCGAAAATCACGCCGATGGAGGTCTTGCCCTTGTAGTTGACGCCCAGCGAGCCGGGGTCGGGCAGAACGGCCTTAAGGAACTGCAGCGGGACAATCTTGTGACCTTCATACTCCACCGGGTCGATGCGGGTCATGCCGACATTCTGCAGCACGCGAAGGTGCGTCAGGTACTGCTCGCCGAAGGTCATCCAGAAGCGAATTCGCTTGAGACCCTTGATATACTTGGCCAGCGATTCGAGTTCTTCATGGTACAGCAGATACGATGCCTTGGGGCCGACCTCGGGGTAGTTGATATCCTTGCGTATGCTCATCGGGTCGATTTCCACCCACTGGCCGTTTTCCCAGTATTTCCCTTTCTGGGTGATTTCGCGGATGTTGATTTCCGGGTTGAAATTGGTCGCAAACGGATGGCCATGGTCGCCGGCGTTGCAATCGACGATATCCACGTAGTTGATTTCATCATAATAATGCTTCAGCGCATAGGCACAGAAGACATTGGTCACGCCGGGGTCAAAGCCGCTGCCCAGCAGGGCCATGATGCCTTTGTTTTTATAGCGGTCATGGTAGTTCCACTGGTAGCTGTATTCGAATTTGGCCACGTCCTTAGGCTCATAATTGGCCGTGTCGAGGTAATCGACCCCTGCCTCGAGGCAGCCGTCCATAATCGGCAAATCCTGATACGGCAGGGCGACATTGACCACCAGTTGGGGCTTGTGTTTGCGAATCAGGGCTGCAACCTGTTTGGCATCGTCGGCATCCACCTGTTCGACCGTAATCGGACGTTTCAGGCTTGCGGCGATATCCTGACATTTTTTGATCGTCCGGCTGGCCAGCACAATTTCCGAAAAGACCCCCGGCAACTGGGCACATTTCTGGACGACGACATTGCCGACGCCGCCGGCGCCGATAATCAGAACCTTACTCAATTCCGGCTCTCCTTACTCTACAATGGTTAATAATCCGTTCTCTCTGAGACCAGAGTATAGCATTTTCAGTACTAAAATCCAGTTAAACTGACACCTGAAGGCGGGCAATTTTTCCAAAATAATCAAATATGCCGTAAATACTTTATTTTATAATTGATTATCTCTTTTGGCCGCCCTGCCGATAACAGGGACATGCTCTGTTTTTCCAAGACAAATCGACCCGTTTTTTTCGAAGCAGGCAGGGATTTCCCTGTTTTCTTTTTACGATTCATTTGGTAGATTTTATCTTTTGACAGACGACAGGAATTGACAAAACCGATATTCTCAGGTTTCAGGAGGTCCAATAGCATGGAGCATGTATCGATTCAGCCGTCAGGAAGCATCGGTCGGCATTTTATCCCCGCCGAGTATCTGCCCGCAGGTCAGGACGAATATTACCTTCGCAACAGCCAGATCAGCCAGCCCGCGCCGCAATGGCGGCATCTGCGGGCCGATGAACTGGAACGGCTGGTGATGAACAGCAATACGTCCGATAACTGGGACGAGATATTTGTCACCGACGAATTTGATCCAAAGCTGGTCAAGAATACGGACTTTTTCGGCCTGGTACGCATCGGTCGTCTGCGGAATGTCATCCTGCAGCACCACGACCTGCAAATCCCGGCCGGCATCAATAACAGCCGGATCGTGGCCTGTGATATCGGCGACGATGTAGCGATTCACAATGTGTCCTATATGGCGCATTACATCATTGGCAATCGCTGCATCCTGGCCAATATTGATGAGATGCACACCACCAATTATGCCAAGTTCGGCAATGGTATCGTCAAGGAAGGCGAACCGGAAAAGGTGCGGGTGTGGATGGATGTCATGAACGAGACCGGCTGCCGGCAGGTGCTGCCGTTTGACGGGATGATTACCGCCGATGCGTATCTGTGGGCCAAGTATCGGGACGACAAGGCGCTGCTGGAAAAACTCAAAGACATCACACAAAAACGATTTGATGCACGCCGGGGTTATTACGGCGTCATCGGCGACCAGTGTGTGATTAAGAATTCACGCATTCTCAAGGATGTCAAAGTCGGGGCGCATTGCTATATCAAGGGCGCCAACAAGCTCAAGAACCTGACAATCAACTCATCCCCGCAGGAACAGACCCAGATCGGCGAAGGTGTGGAACTGGTCAACGGCGTCGTCGGATACGGCTGCCATATTTTCTATGGCTGCAAGGCGGTGCGATTTGTGCTGGGCAACAATTCGAACCTCAAATACGGGGCACGCCTGATTAATTCCTTCCTCGGTGACAACTCCACGATTTCCTGCTGCGAGGTGCTCAATAACCTCATCTTCCCGGCACACGAGCAGCATCATAATAATTCCTTCCTGATTGCCGCGGTGGTGATGGGCCAGAGCAATATGGCCGCCGGGGCCACAGTGGGATCGAACCACAACAGCCGGGCGAATGACAATGAAGTGCAGGCGGGTCGCGGATTCTGGCCGGGACTGTGCACCAGCCTCAAACACTCCAGCCGCTTTGCTTCGTTTGTGCTGCTGGCCAAGGGGGACTACCCTGCCGAGCTGAATATCCCCCTGCCGTTTTCCCTCCTGAACAACAATACCTCCAAAGACCAACTGGAAGTGATTCCGGCGTTCTGGTGGCTGTTCAATATGTATGCCCTGGCGCGGAATTCCTCGAAATTCCAGAGCCGCGATAAACGCATTCATAAAATCCAGCATATCGAATTCGAGACGCTGGCGCCGGATACCGCCGAAGAACTGATTGCGGGCCGGACGCTGCTGGAACGGTGGACGGGCAAGGCCGCTCTGATTCGGTCGGGTCAATACTCCAAAGACCTGCCCGCAGAGCACCTGATCAAAGCCGGCAGGGAATTACTGAATGGCCCGCAGAAAGCGGTGGATGAACTGGAAATCTGCGGCGAAAAGATGGAAAAATCCCGCCGCAAGGCCGTCATCAATAAAGCCTATGAAGGCTATCATGCCTACGGCGATATGCTGATGTATTATGCGGTCAAGGCACTGGTTGCTTATCTGCAGGCCACCCCGCAGGCGGATTTTGCCGCGATGCGCAACACCCTGAAAAATGCCGGACGACAGAGCCGCTGGGTCAATCTGGGCGGTCAGCTTGTCGCAGCGGATGATGTGGATCAGCTTCGCAGGGATATCGCTTCCGGCCAACTGGCGACCTGGGACGCCATCCATCAGCGTTATGACCAACTGTGGGAAGCCTACCCCATGCAGAAATACAAGCACGCCTTTGCCGTACTGTGCGAATTGCTGGAAGGCTGCGATTTAACCAAAGACCAGTGGATGCAGGCACTCGGCAGGACGGCCCGAATCCAGGAGTTTGTCTGCGAACAGGTCTATCAATCCCGGCAGAAGGATTACGACAATCCGTTCCGGCAGGCCACGTTCCGAAATACCGAGGAAATGATCGCCGCCATCGGCACCATCGAGGATAACAGCTTTGTCAAACAGGTACGCATGGAAACGGAGCAGTTCAAGCAGACTCTCGAAGAGATTGCCCGGCGAGGATAAACGGCAATCCATGAAGAATACCAAATTTTGTATAAGGAGTATCTATGAATCTGCAAGATCCGAGGTACGCAAAACACGCGCTGGTTCAGGAGATGATGGAGACGGTGCGGGTCGTAAAAAACTTCAATCCCAGCCAGACACGGGAGGTTGCCGGGCGGATTCACTCGGTCGGCAGGCTGCTGCTGACCGGCGAAGGCTCCAGCCGGATCTTTCCGGCCAAAAACACCATTCGCAAATCGCTCAAATGGGGGCTGGGACTGAATATCTTTACCGACGGCTCACGCCAGGCCGCACAATACGACCTGGCAAAATTCGCCGTTTTCTGTGCCTCCAACTCCGGACGCACCAAGGAAGTGGTTCTGCTGGCCAAGAAGCTCAGGGAAATCCACAATGACAACCGATTTGGTCTGAGCGCCAATGCAGGCACCCTGCTGGAAGAAGCCTGCGCCCAGACTTTCGTCTTGACCTGCGGCTGGGAACAGGCCGTGGCGGCAACCAAAAGCGTCATCGAACAGGCCCTGTTTTATGAATCCATCATCCGCCATATCTCCGGCACGATTTCAGGCTTGGGCTGTGCGGAACTGGGCGGCAAGATTGAAACCGCCCTGACGATGGCCATTCCCGGCGATATCACCGCCGCGGCCGTGAAAGCCCCGACGATTTATTTTGCCGGGTACAATGACGGCGTCGCCGAAGAACTGACGCTCAAAACCAACGAGATCACCCGCAAGAAATCCGACTTCCTCGAAGGCACCTACGCCGTCCACGGCATCGAAGAAGTCATGGACCCCAGCGACATCGTATTTGTAGTGGACCCCATCGACGAAGAAATGGATAAATTCCAGGAGGTGCTGGTCAAAGGGGTCGGACTCAAAGTCATCGCCATTGCCAACCGCGAAACCCCATTCCCCACCATCCGCGTTCCTGATGCCGGCGAAATGACCCCCTATATTTACCTGAGCGCCGGGTGGAATCTGCTGACCGAAATCGGGCTGGCCTCGGGCATCAATCTCGATAAGCCCCAGCGGGCACGCAAAGTCGGCAACGAACTCATCGTGTCGTAGAAACGCAGCCGCAAGTAAAAAATTGACAGACCTGGGACTGTAAGCGTATCGCTCAACAGACGCGATTACAGTTCCAGGTTTTTTAACGCCGTCACTTTGGCAAATCCATACGCCATCGCCGCCATAAACGCCGCATGCACCTTGGCCGCTTCCACAGCAACGCCGTTGAATTCCAGATTGCGCGTGGCACAGGCGTCTTCAACCACCGTACAATGATAACTCAGATCAAACGCCGCACGCACTGTGGTATCGATACACATGTGACTCATGGCCCCGCAGACTATCAGCTCTTTGATGCCCATGGCCTGCAGTTTCTCATGGAGGGTAGTAGCCCGAAAGCTGTTGGCATAATTTTTCTGAATCACCATCTCTCCCGGCTGCGGAGTCACCGAAGCGTGAATATGAACGCCGTCGGTGCCGTAATGAAATGCAGGAGCACTCGGCCGGACGGAGATATGCTGGATATGAATAATCGGGATCCCCTTCTGTCGGCACATTGTTCGAAGCTGTCCGGCATTGCTTGCCATCCGCTGTGCATCGACCAGTTCCATCTTGCCCCCGGGAAAATAATCATTTTGGATATCTACCAGCAATAAAGCCTTTGCCATCTCGCATTCTCCTGAAAAAAGAGCTTTTCTCTATTCAACCTACTCCATTAAAACACAAAAATCCAGAGAAACCTGACCAAAAAAGCCAGGTAGTATAGAAATTGCAGAATTGACAACGGCGAATAAACCTGCAATATAGGCAAGGATTGAAAGGACATAAATCAATGGACATTTTCGAAGCTATCAAAAAACGGTATTCCTGTCGGGCCTATCAGGATAAGCCCGTCGAGGAAGAAAAACTGAATGCCATATTAAACGCAGCCAGACTGGCTCCTTCGGCCCGCAATTTCCAGGATTGGCGGTTTGTGGTGGTCACCGATGCAAACACTCGCAAAAGTTTGGTTCCTGCCTGCAATAACCAGGCTTTTATCGGACAAGCCCCCGTCGTTCTTGCCTGCTGCAGCACGACGCAATACCTGATGCGATGCAGTCAACCGGCTGGTCCGATTGACGTTGCGATTGCCATGGAACACATCGCCCTGGCCGCGACCAGCCTCGGATTGGCGACCTGCTGGGTCGGATCCTTTTACCCGGACCAGATTCGCAATATCCTGCAAATTCCGACCCACATTAGCGTCATTGAGATGATGACCCTCGGCTGCCCCGCCGATCTACCAAACGAACCCAAACGGCTCGACCTCGACCAGATTGTTTGCAGGGAAAGGTGGACTTTTTAGCCTTTTTGGCACGACAGGGGCAATTTTCAGTTGAAAGTCAGGCTGGTTTCGCTACAATGGCTGGCCTGTCTGCCGGATTCGTCCGACCAGTCGGGGCTGTCGTATAATGGGAGTACGCCGCGGTCGCATCGCGGAGATGAGAGTTCGATTCTCTCCAGCTCCACTTCCGATGTAATACTTGGTAAGGCACAGGGATAACCCGCCGGATAAACAACTGTGTTCATGTGATACAATTTCCCTGAAGTGGTCGCCTTTAGCCCCTTTCGGGCGGTTAGCTCAGCTGGTTAGAGCGCCTGCCTTACAAGCAGGAGGTCACAAGTCCGAGTCTTGTACCGCCCATTCTAAAAACCTTGTTTCTAACTCAGAAATGCGGTTTTTGTATTTATATGCAGATATAAATACTCCACTAAATATCTCCCAGCGTCTATGAGGTTCTGGTTTTGAGTGCTGATTGAATCTGGAGAATTGAGTGTGTGGATCAGGAAAACAAGAGTGCAAAAAAGGGTCTAAGGTCTTTATTAGAGCACCCCATATCGCAACAGGCTGATAATCGGTGTTGGCGGTTCAAATTCGCCCCTTGCCCATTCATAATTCCCAGCATTTCATATATTTTAACAAATATTTATATGTCTTTTTTTTCCTAAATAGGGCGTGCGCCAAAGTGCGACAGAAAGACAGAGAGTAAACAGGCTTTTATGTTGACTGCATGAATGAATGATATAAAATCGCCATCTTAAATAGACAATTAACTTAGTTACGATTCTGTCATGGGACACTCCGGCGTGGTAAAACGTAAAGACGGCATAGAGCGAAAAGCCCTGCTTCTCAAAGAAGCAACCCGAGTCTTTGCCCAAAAAGGCTTCCGGGATACAACCATCGCCGATATATGCAGGGCCGCACACTCCAACACAGCCTCTGTGAATTATTATTTTGGCTCCAAGGAAGATTTGTATGCTGAAGTATGGAAAAGTGCATTTCATTGCGCCCTGAAGCAGTTTCCGCTCGATGGCGGACTGCCGGCGGATGCGGCGGCAATAGATCAATTACGAGCGATGATACGTGCCCACCTGCATCGGATGCTGGACGATGGCACGCTGGGTCATGCCGGACAGATTCTTTTGATGGAGCTGACAAATCCAACAAAATCGCTGGAGTTTATCAAGAACGATGTCATTGCGCCGCTGCGTCAGCAGGTCCGCGGCATTATACGCCGGCTGCTGGGGGACCAGGCAACCGAAGAGCAGGTCGCTTTCTGCGCGATGAGTATCATCCATCAGTGTTTCGGATTCGGATTAAAACGGGACAGGCTCCCCCACCTGTTTCAATCGATGAAAAAGGCGGAACTTGTCGAGGCCCTGGTTGACCATATTACCCTGTTTTCCCTGGCTGGGATTTCGGCTGTCAAAAAAACAGGATGCGAGAGGATAACACATTGCGCAAAGGAATAACATTGACAATCGCCTCGGCATTCACAACAACATTGGGGATTCTGTGCACGTATGCATTATCCGGCTGTGTTTCCGTCGAACCGCACGACGTCAAGCCGCCCATTGAGGTGCCGGATTCCTTTTCCGCCCGGGGAACCGAACCGCTTGCCGATCGCTGGTGGCTGTCGCTGAATGACCCAAACCTGACGGTGCTGATCGAACAGGCCATGGCGGACAATTTTTCAATTCGTTCAGCCTGGGATCGACTCACGCAGGCCGAACAAACCGCCGTCAAGGCAGGTGCCGGCCTGCTTCCGTCGGCGACGTACGGCGGACGTGCGAGAAGAACCCGTCAGGACGTTGACAGCAGAACCGATTATGCCTCTAATTATTCCCTCTCCGCAGCGGCTTCCTATGAACTGGACCTGTGGGGCAAGATTCAATCCTCCCGCCAGGCCGCCCTGCTGGACGCCCGTGCCGCCCGAGACGACGTGGATACAGCCGCGATTACCCTCAGCGCCGCCATTGCTCAAACCTGGTATCAGCTTGCCGAAGCTCGGGAACAGCAGATCGTTATCCAACAGCAAATCGAGGTCAACCGCAAGGTGCTTGAGGTCGTCACGCTGCAGTTCAGCAAATCGCAGGCGGGAGCGGCCGACGTGTTTCGCCAGGAACAATTACTCGAATCGACACGCGGCAGCCTGATTCAGGCACAGGAACGAACCGTTCTGCTGGAACACCAGCTTTCGATCCTGCTGGGCAAAAGTCCCGGGAACTGGCGACCGGAAACACCCAGGCTGATCGCCCCGGGCCGGCTGGTCACAATTGACATTCCCTCTGTCGTTCTCCAGCGCCGACCCGATATTCGAAGCCGCTACACCCAGGTGCAGGCGGCCGATATGCGAACCGCCTCGGCCATCGCCGACCAGTACCCGGTAATCAGCCTGACCGCAGGCGTGGAAACCTCCGCACAAAAAACACACGACCTGTTCGATGACTGGCTTGCGAACCTGGCAGCCAATGCCGCCGGGCCGCTTTTTGACGCCGGCTACCGGAAAGCCGAAGTCCTCCGAACCCGGGCCGTACTGTCGCAGAAAATCAACGATTACAGCCAGTCCCTGCTGGTAGCCCTCAGGGAAGTGGAAGATGCCATCCAGCAGGAAAAGCACCAGCATCAGACGGTCCGAAATCTTCAAAAGCAGTTGGAACTGGCTCGTCAGGTCTATGACCGAACACGGCAAAATTATCTCAAGGGACAACTGGACTACCTGCGGGTTCTGGAATCCCTCGTTTCCCAGCAAAGCCTCGAACGCAGCGAATTAACCGCACGCAGAGTGCTGATGGAACGACGCATTGAATTGTGCCGTTCCATCGCCGGCGGCTGGCCGATAGCGCGTCCCGAACAGGCCGTATTAACACAACCCTAAGACCCCCAGAGATTAACGATGGAAAAG
Source organism: uncultured Pirellulales bacterium (assembly GCA_964630775.1). Taxonomy (GTDB): domain Bacteria; phylum Planctomycetota; class Phycisphaerae; order Sedimentisphaerales; family Anaerohalosphaeraceae; genus Anaeroglomus. Next base: position 12,269 of record CAZVYY010000035.1, read on the forward strand.
CCCGATCACAGTACAAGTCAAACAGCGGCACAAGACTCTCCCCAAAAAGGCAATTGGTATGTCGCCTGGATTGTTAAACTGCTGCTGCCGGCGGTCATTCTGATTCTGACCATCGGATTTGCCAAGCACCAGATAGACACCCGACCCAGGGCCGCACAGCAAAAGCCCCCCCAGCAGGCCCGCCTGGTCACAGTGCAAATCGCGCAGCAGGCCGACCACAAAACCTTTCTTTCGGCCATGGGAACTGTCATCCCCGCCAGGGCCATTACCATAACCCCGGAAGTATCGGGAAAGATCGTGTCCATCGGGCAGGACATTATTCCCGGCGGCCTCATTCATCAGGGCCAGGAACTGTTCCGAATCGATTCCCGCGATTATGAAACCGTCGTCAAGCAGCGTCAGAGTGAACTGGCTCAGGCGGAATTGAATCTGAAACTCGAATACGGCAGCCAAATCATCGCACAGCATGAGTATACACTGCTCGCCGAAGTGCTCGAGGATCAGGATCGGGAACTGGTGCTGCGGGTGCCGCATCTGGACAAGGCTCAGGCCGCGGTGGACGCAGCGACCGCGGCGTTTGCCAGGGCACAACTGGACGTCCAGCGATGCCTGATCACTGCGCCGTTCAACGCCATCATTCAGGATAAACTCGAAGACCTCGGCTCCAGGGTATCGGTCTCCACCCCGCTGCTGACCATTGTCGGAACCGACGAGTACTGGATTGAAGTGCTGGTCCCGGTCGATCAGCTTCAATGGATTCGGATTCCCCGCAGCCAGTCGGAACAGGGGGCATCCGTCAAAGTCTATAATACCGCCTGGGGCGACACGATTTTTCGGGAAGGCACCGTGATTCGCCTGCTGGGACAACTGGAAGCCCAGGGACGTATGGCCCGGCTCCTGGTCTCCGTCCAAGACCCCCTGTGCCTCGAAAACAACCTCGCTGATGCGCCGCCCCTGCTGATCGGCTCCTATGTCCGCGTTGAAATCGAAGGACAGACCGTGTCATCGGTCGTCCCCATTCGACGGAATTACCTGCGCGACGGCAGCCATGTGTGGATTATGAACGATCAGGACACCATGGAAATCCGGCCCGTCAGGATTGTCTTCCGGGACAAGGATATCGTTTACATCTCGGAGGGCATCCGCCATGGCGAACGCATCGTAACCACTGACATCTCCGCCCCCGTTAACGGCATACTGCTTCGCTTGAACAACCCGCCCGTCGCCGCGGAAGCGGCACCCCCATCGGGCCTGGATAAAGTCAGCGGGGAGAACCGGTAATGGACAACAGGATTCTGACCGATGACACCCGGGGAGTCATTGCATGGATGACGCACAACCGGGTCACTCCCAACCTGCTAATGCTCATCTTTCTGATCGGTGGATTCATCCTTGCCCTGACCATCAAAAAGGAAGTCTTCCCCGAATTCGACCTCGATATTGTGACGGTAAGGGTGCCCTATCCCGGATCGAGTCCCGAGGAAGTGGAACAGGGCATTATTCTTTCAGTGGAAGAGGCCATCCGCGGCCTCGATGGAATCAAGGAAATCACGGCCACCGCATCCGAGGGATTTGGACTGGTAACCGCCGAACTGCTCGAAGGCGTCAATCAGCAGAAAGTCTATCAGGACATCAAGCAGGAAATCAACCGGATTACCACGTTCCCCGAAGACGCCGAAAGGCCGGAAGTCAGCATGGTCATCCGCCGCCGGGAAGTGATTCAGCTTGAACTCTACGGCGATGTCTCCGAATGGGTTTTGCGGGATGTCGCCGAACAGGTCCGGGACAGTCTGCTGCAATCCCCCGGCATCACCCAGGTGGAACTGGACGGGGCCAGGGATTATGAGGTGCAGATTCTGATTGACCAGGCAACCCTGCGAACCTATGGACTGACCCTGCAGACCGTCGCCGGCAAAATCAGGGCCGCAGCCATCGAATTGCCCGGCGGCTATATCGAAACCCCCGGCGGAGATATCCTCCTGCGCGTCAAGGAACGCCGCGACTGGGCCAATCAATTTGCCCAAATTCCCATTATCACCACCGCAGACGGGTCCGTGCTGCACCTCGAAGATATCGCACAGGTCAAAGACGACTTTGTGGATACGGATCGTTTTGCATATTTCAACGGGTTCAGGGCCATTGCCATTGAAGTGTATCGCGTCGGCAAGCAAACCCCGATCAGCGTCTCCACGGCAACACGAAACGCCATGAAAACCATTGAAAGCCATTTGCCGCCGGGAGTGCACTGGAGTATCAGCCGGGACGACTCGGAGGTGTACCGCCAGCGTCTGACTCTGCTGCTGGAAAACGCCGCGTATGGACTGGTCCTGGTTTTGGTACTGCTGGGGCTTTTCCTCGAATTCAAGCTGGCCCTCTGGGTCATGATGGGAATTCCCACATCCTTCCTGGGTGCGTTTCTGTTTTTGCCCTCCATGGATGTAACGATCAATATGATCTCCATGTTTGCTTTCATCATCGCGCTGGGCATCGTTGTCGATGACGCCATCGTCGTCGGTGAAAATGTGTATGATTACCGCAATCGCGGCTTGAGCTTCATCAACGCCGCAATTCAGGGAACCCGGGATGTGATGGTCCCGGTTACATTCAGCATCATCACCAATATCATCGCCTTTATGCCGCTGTTTTTTATGCCCGGGATGATGGGAAAGATATGGAAAGTCATCCCCCTGGTGGTGATTACAGTCTTTTCCATTTCATGGATCGAGTCCGTTCTGATTCTCCCGTCCCATCTGGCCCACGCCCATCGCACCAGCAAAGGCCGCATAGCAGAGTTCCTCCATCAGCAGCAGCAGGCCTTCAGCCGGAAATTCGAAAAGTTTGTCGAATTTGTATTCGCCCCGTTCCTCGACAGGTGCATCCAATATAAACAAATTACCCTGGCTCTGGGGGTCGCCGTCTTCGTCGTGATAGCCACTTATGTGTACAGCGGACGCGTGGGCATGATCCTTATGCCGCGCGTGGAAGCGGATGCTGCCGTGGTTACCGCAACGCTGCCGTTTGGAAGCCCTCTATCCAGGGCCACTGAAATCAGCACCCTGCTGGAAAAAAAAGCACAAGAGGTTGTAGCCGAAAATGGAAATGAGAATTTGAGCAAAGGTATTTATACCCGCATCGATGAGAATGTGGTCGAGGCCCGCATTTACCTGACGGACCCGGAAATCCGCCCCATCAGCACCATCCGAACCACGGACCTCTGGCGACAGAAGGTCGGCCAGATTCCCGGGCTTGAATCGCTCCGGTTTGAATCGGACCGCGGAGGCCCGGGCTCCGGAGCCGCCCTGACAATCGAACTGAGCCATCGGGACATCGATGTCCTCGACAGAGCCAGCGAAAAACTGGCCGCCCTGCTCAGCAATTTCCCCAATGTCAAGGACATTGACGACGGCTATACCCCCGGCAAAGAACAGTTGAACTTCAAAATCAAGCCCGAAGGACAGAGCCTGGGACTGACCGCCCAGGAAATCGCCCGCCAGGTGCGAAATTCCTTTTATGGCGCTGAAGCCCTCCGACAGCAGCGGGGACGCAGCGAAATCCGGGTCCGCGTCAAACTGCCGCAGGAGCAGCGAAACAGCGAATATGATATCGAACAGCTCCTGATTCGAACGCCGCAGGGAAAAGATGTGCCCCTCATGCAGGTCGCTGAGGTTGAGCGGGGCCGGTCCTATACCAACATTAATCGCAGAAACGCCCGTCGGGCCGTAACCGTCACGGCCAACGTCGAGCCGATTGACGATACCAGCCGCATCAAGGCAACACTGGAAGAAAGTATCCTGCCGCAGCTCGCCGGCGATTATCCCGGTCTGTCGTACGCCTGGGAAGGCCAGCAGCAGGACATGGCCGAGGGAATGCAGAACCTGTACATGGGATTTCTGTTTGCCATGCTGGGCGTATATGCCATGCTGGCCATTCCCTTCAGAAGCTACTTTCAGCCGCTGATTGTAATGATCGCCGTTCCCTTCGGCATCATCGGGGCCATCCTCGGGCACATGATGATGGGCTACTCGCTGAGCATGATGAGCATGATGGGCATCGTCGCCCTGTCCGGCGTCGTGGTCAACGATTCGCTGGTCCTGATCGATTACGCCAATCAGGTTCGAAAAGAGACAGCAATATCCGCGTTCGAGGCGATTCACCAGGCCGGCATCCGCCGGTTCCGGCCGATTATGCTGACCACCCTGACCACCTTCGGCGGGCTGGCCCCCATGATCTTCGAGACTTCGCGACAGGCCCGTTTCATGATTCCCATGGCGATTTCGCTGGGGTTTGGCATTTTGTTTTCAACCCTCATCAGTCTGATCATCGTGCCCTGCCTGTACACGCTGCTCGATGATGCCGGAAAATTCCTGAATAAATGGAGCACCGTTTTCAAAGACTGACAGACCCAGCGGATATGACGATTCCGCCAGCAAAAGAAGGTCGCCCCTATTCGACCTTCCACTCTAAAATGCCGCCTGAATAGTGTTCCGCCAGTCGGACTTCAATGCGCAGCGCATCGGTCTGGATGGGTTCAAACGTCACCGTATTAAACTGGTCTTTCTGCGTGCCGTAATGGATGTCGCCGGGGAGAGGACGCCATAGGCCCTCTGCAGCGCGATAAAGCAGCCGCCAGGACGCTGGCACCGCACATTGTCCGCCCGCCGGCCTGTCCTCCCACCAATAAACCGACACGGACGAGACGTCGCGCACCCGGTCAAATTCATACTGCACCCATTCCGCCGTTCCGCGATGATCCCACCAGGTATGACGAGCAATTGCATGGTCGTTGGAACTCGTCGGCTCTATGCCGTCATTCAAAGCGTCCTGGGTGTCATTGGCAAAACAATGAGAAACGGTGATTACGGACTGGTTGGCGATAGTCGGAATCGGGGCTGGCCGAACGAATTCTTTATCTTCAGGCAACCAGACCTCCATTTCAGCGGTCTTCTGTCGATTATCCTGACCATAAAAGGGAATCGCCCGCAGGGAAACGGCCTGAACCTGTCCATCCTGCCGGACGCTCCATGCCGCTGCTTTGATTACATTGACGCCTCCGAGCAGTTCCGGCTCATATGTCATCGAAAGCGGACTGTCCGGCTTCAGAAAATAAGAACCGACCGCCGGATTGTCCTGCTCTTCGACACAGTAAACCAGCGGCCCGGACTGAATCGCAACCCGTCCGCGACAGGCCTGGACTGCCGGATGCGCATATACACGCCGCGGCTCCATGGGAAGTTCCAGCTCGATGGTATCGCCTTTCTTCCAGAGACGCTCAATCGAAGCATAACCCCGGACGATTTTGGGCGATTTGATTTCGCTGCCATTGACTGTAATCTTTGGCCGGTTTTTCAGGTCGGACCGGTATAATCCAAATGGATTCTCTTGCCCTGCGGCCCAGCCCGGAATACGGATATACACGGCAAATTCGGCATCCTGCTGCGGGTTCAGCGTAATGCCGACAGCCCCCCTCCAGGGATACTCTGTCTTCTGTCCTATCTTCACCGGATTGCCCCGAATGGAGCATTCGGCCTGACTGCCGACAAAGAGATTCACATAAAGCCCCTTCTCATCACAGGCATAGATATAACCCGGCAGCGCGGCCGCAATTTTCAGAAACATCGGCGGGCAGCACGGACAGTCATGCCAACGCCAGCGTCGGTGATTTTGGGCCGACAGGGGATTCTGATAATAGTAATGAGTGCCTTCCAGAGACACGCCGTTGAGCACATTGTTATATAGCGCACGTTCCAGTTCATCGATATACCGCGCATCGCCAAAAAGAAGGTTCATATTGCGATGGAAAAAACCGGCACCAGCGGCCGCACAGGTCTCCAAATAAGCATCATTGGGCAGGACATAATCCGGCCCGAACTTCTCTTCTTCTGCGAACGCCCCTGTGCCGCCGGTGATGTGCATGCGTTTTCCGGCCATATTTTCCCATAAACGCAGGGAGGCCTGGGCATATACCGCCTTATCATTCACCCGGGCCGCAGCACTCAGGCCGGCACACATCAAAGTCGCGCGAACGGCATGGCCCTCGAGGGTGTCCTGCTGAAGCACCGGCTTGTGATCCTGAGCATACTCGCCCCAGCATGGCCTTTGGCCGTATCTCGAATCCGGCCGGACGGATGCCGACTCCATGCAATTGCGTCCGCGCATTTCCAGCCAGAATTCCGCCAGGTGCAGATACCTGTCGGGATGGACCCGCACAGCAAGCTTATCCTGAAGCGAAACATCCTCTCTGAACAGCAAATACAGTTCAACCAGTGCTTCTTCAGGAAGCGAATGGGCCGGCACTATGTTTTTTTTCGGCAGCGGCCCCATGATGTCAGACATATGACTGGCCAGCCTTACAGCAACCTCAAGCAAGTTCACCTTCCCGGTGGCTCGATAATAATGAATCCCTGCTTCCACCAGAGCTCCGGCATTATAAACATCGTGCTGCCAGCGAAGATTTCCCCCGTTGAGCCCCCAGCGATGCTCCGGCTCATCCAACTGCGTGTACGTCATGAGGTAGCCGTCCGGGTCTTTTGCCTGGGCTGCGCCAATCCGCGCAATATAGCCATCCAGCCGCCGCTCAAGGTTCTGATCAGGATAGGATATCAGAAAATCCGACGCTCCCCGAATGGTTTCATAGATCAGGCCATCAAACCAGGGCGGACCTTCGTGCTTGCCCTCCAGCGTGCCGGCCACCCGGTCATAATTGCGAAACGCTCCCGCAGCCTCGAATTTATCCAGCACATCCTTTAATGTCACCGTATTCCATATCGTCAGTCGGGGACTCCAAAAGCCATCTTCAATCTTCACCGACCCAATTGAAACCGGTACAAGCAGATGCTTTTGGGCAGCCGATTCAGCCTGCACTTGCTCAATGCAATCGGCACAAAAAACCATACCACATAGAATATATAGACAGAGTTTAAATTTAGACTGCTTCATTGATTTCTCCATTTCATCAAACATCATATACGCTGGTTCATAGTGGACTGACGTATAATCAGTTCAGGCTTCAATATCTTCTGGATTCGTTTGGTTCTGGATTCCCTGGAACGAATCAGGCTCAACAGGGATTTAACGCTTTCGGCTCCCATTTCCTGTTTGGGCTGAGCAACCGTCGTCAGGGACGGATTCATAAACGCACTAAAGTGAAGATTATCATGTCCTGCAACAAGGACATCCCGCCCAACCACAAGCCCCCTTTCCTGCAGGGCATAGATTGCACCCATGGCAATACGATCCGTCGCACAAAAGAGAGCCTCGGGCACATCGGCCCCCTCTAAATACGCCACCAGATTGTCATAGCCAAACTCCTGATTATCCGCCGTCTGAGCACTGTTTGCCGTCGGGATAAGACAGGGTTTCAGATGATGCTTCTTGACCGTATCCACATATCCTTTTTTTCGGTTTTTAATCGCAAGATTGGTATCCGGATGAACACTGCCCAGATAGGCCGGCACCCGGCCCGTCGATATCAGATGCTCAGTTACCAGCGCCGCACTCCGATGATTATCATGAATCACATAGTTGCTGTCCGGATTGAGATAACAGTCAAAATGAACCACCGGCACACGTTCTTCCAGGTCGGTCCATTGCTCCAGCCTGCAATTCCTGACTACCGGCGCGGCAATAATCCCGCACACCCGCAGGGATTCAAAATTTCGGATGATCTTGGCCTCTTCTTCGGCACTTCCGTACGAACACTGACAAATTAACTGGTAACCGTTGGCATGGGCCTGTTTTTCGGCAGCCCCGATAATCTCGCCGAAAAAAGAATCAAAATTCTGCGAGATCACCATGCCGATGGTAAAACTCTCATTTCGAACCAGGTTGGTCGCATACAGATTCCGGCTGTAATGCAGTTTTTCGCAGGCCTCCATCACTTTTTTTCGGGTCTTCTCAGCAACATGCATCCCATTGAGTACTTTGGAAACCGTATAGCGGGAAACACCTGCCAGCCTGGCTACAGCAGCCATGTTTGTCATGTACACCCTCGTTTGATCAACATTCTGTACAATTCGCCATTATATCGTTGTGTCTATCCCCCAGTTTGAACCCGGATTTCATGATCCCGAATATCAAGCCGGAGAAAACATTATTGAAAGTTCATAATCGTAAACGAATAAGCCGGAAACGTATAGTTTATCCTGTCCTTTTGATTCGGAATCTGAATCGCGCTTTCGACCGGAACAATCCGTTTGGGATTTTGGGCGGTATTGGTATCCTCTGGATTTCCCTTGATTTGCACAACCGAAACCTCCGATTGAGCCGGAGTATAATCCATCAACTCAATGTGAGTCTCGATATCCCAGCGGTCCAGATTCACAACCCGCAGCGAAAGCACTTTGCCGTCCTGGCTTTTGCAGGCCGTCACATCCAGCGAGTTCTGGTAGCTGTCCACATAGCTTTCCACACACAACGGCTGATAGCTGCGTGAAACCATCTGCGTCACATAATAGGACGACTGCCCCCAGACTTTCGATGGATTTAAAAACAAAAGCCCCTGATCCCAGCCGTTATCATTCTGTCCATCAGGCTGCAGACAATTTGCCGCACATAGAATCGGCATCGCGTGTTCATATCGCTGGATTTCGTTGATAATATGGGCATGACCCAGCCCTCGCCGAAGCTGGTGATTATTGGCATTTTCCTCAAACACGCATACCTTAAACTCAGCCCCATTGCCAATCTTTTCCAGAGCATCGACAAAACTTCGAAGCCCCATGCCTTTGTCCAATTGATCCGGGTCACGCGGCTCATCATTCCAGATATGCACATCAAACCAGACCGGCTTATTGTGCTCTTTGGCAAATCGCAGGATTTCCTGCTGGGCAGCCAGCGTCGTAATCCGCGGGGCACCGCCGAATTGGAACGGGTCGGAAATGTGCTCATTATAAGCAAAATCCCCAACAACTGGAATAATCACCGGGTCACGCGACCAGATGGCCGCGGCCAGCAGTTTGAACCGTTCAAGATAATGAGCATCCACCGACTCTTCATTGCCAATCTGGATATATTTAATCCGATAGGGCTTGGGGTGGCCGTCGGCAATACGCTTCTTCCCCCAGGTCGTCTCCGGCCCGCCGTGGATATACTCGACAAAATCCGCCATATCCTCCGGACTTTCTTCGATATTGAAATCCGGTACACATTCAAACCCCGCCGCCTCACAGAAATCAATCAAATCGATAATACCCCAGCCATTGGACGAATACGGATACCACCACCCCTTATACGGCGGACGCTGATCGCGCGGGCCAATCATCTTTTTCCAGCGATACTCCGGGGCGTTGGCCATGCAGCCGCCGTAACGCAGCACAGTCACCCCCTGCTCAATCAGCGCCTCGGCCACATCCAGCCGTACCGGCAGCCCCTTAAAACGGCCCCACGCCCCCGGCTGCAGGAAACAGTAACCCAGCACCACGCTGCCCGGAGCATCCAGGGCAATACCAAAACGCCCTTTCTCATCCTGCCCGTTTGAGGTCAGGGTAAACTCAATCCGCTGCCAGGCCGAATCCGTCACCCGGACCGTCCGCTGTCCATAAACGGTTTGCCCCTGGGCATCTTCCAAAGATAACACCAGAGACACAGGCTTGTCGGCTCGGGCCCATAAAACGCCCTCATAATCCTTGTCTTTTTCAAATGACATGCCGCGATGATTCAATCCGGAATTGGCAATCCCGATTCGCCCGCCCCCCGAGGTCATAGTCATCCGCTGGCTCTGCCGGCCATTAAATGTATTATTCTGTTCAATCGCAAAATCACCTTTGACATTGCCCTGTCGAAATCCGGTCCACATGGCACTGACCTGGCCGGCTTCGGAAGACGTGGCAGCATAGCGAAAGGGGATTTGTCGGCTCGCATCCTCTTTGGTAATTCTGAAATTGCGATATTTCGCTTCACGCCCCCATGTGCGAAAACCCACGAATCCGGACGGCAGCGGATTCCTGTCGGTATAATCTATATAACGGACGCCATTGACGGAAATCTGGATGCGATCTTGATTTACCTTAATCTGCAGCGGTATCCAGGCAGAGACTTTTACGGGACAATCCACACGCTGCAAAGGCCGCCAGTCGTGCTGATGTCTGCCGAATATAATCTGCTGCTTTTCCGGATCAAGCGAGATTTCATACCCGTTAAAATTATCCGCCCCCGGCCCGGAATCTCTCACCGCAACAATCAATCCCGCCGCACCGCCGGACCGATCATCAAAACATATTTCAACATCTACAATCCCATGCGTAATGACCGAATTCTCTGCCAGTAGTTTGGGACCTTCACCGCCGGGGCCTCGCAGAACACCGTCTTCAATAATCCATGGCAGGATCTTTGCCGATATGGCATACCCTGAACCTTCATATAGAAATCCCTCAATCGGCATCGCAGGAGCCGGTTCCTCAAAGCTTTCGCCGAATATCATCTGGCTGTAAATACCGCCATAGACTTCATGATTGACATCTTCAAGACAGGCCCCCGTGGTTAACGGACTGATCTGATGCCTGACTGTGTCGGCCAGCACCACAATCTTTCCTTTGCCTGCAACCGTCGCAAAAGCCGATAGACCCGCCGACAATAAAACCGTTAACACCACCGTTCGAAACAGAGTCATCCTTATTCTCTCCTGCGGTTATCTGATTACCGCGGCCACCACAGGCCGCATAACAATATCCAATCGCATATAGACACGTGTCAATTTCTGAACTATAAAATATCCTCGCAAAGAGACACGCCACGATTGGATTCAGCTCATATACCCTAAATCTTGTCGCGTGTCAATATTTGATTTGATATTTTCCAGAATAAGCTCAGTCTCGTTATGGCGACATATCGGATTTACTACTGCCTGTATAAATATCTGTTTCGTTTAAGTCCGGACGCCCCCGCATGACACGCCTTCTGCAACCCCCAATATACTGCCCCTCTCCCCCCACTGCGTCACAGGCTGTAAGCCTTACCGACACTCAGACACCATCGTTATGTTCGCTTTGATGGGCCTTTATGACAATCCTCGATTCATTGACTGAAACCGTCTGTAATTCAACCTCAAACGACCGCAAATCAATCCCCCTGCCCGCCAGCCTTCGGGGCAGATACACCTCCGTCGTGATGACTTCCTGCAGCAGTTCCCCCCCGCCGGACAGAACCTGCACGTCAACATGGGCCTTCATCGGCGCACTGCCCTGACGCTGCCGCTGGATCGCTCCGCGGACAACAGTCTTGTCGCCCTCCTGATAACCCTCCATCCAGACCACCCGAACCTTGTCACTGGAAATCGTCTCGACTGGCAAACGATTCCGCTGACCGACAGGTTGCTGTTGTCCGCAGCATCCGGCCAGAAACACCATCACAGCAGCCGCCAGACCCGACCCGACTGTTTTTACACAACGCCTTTTCATCTGTGTTACCTCCCAGATAATGTGTACCGATCGCGTTTAATATCTTTCATTACGTCACGGCTTAGCACCACGAGATAAACCTTTCGCTTCGTGTCTCCCCCCTCATCACACCGGTTCAGCAGAGTCTGCCGCCTTCACGGAAAACCACCCATAGAACGCCGGGATCACAAACAGCGTCAACAGGGTTGACGTGCTCAGCCCGAAGATGACCACCGCCGCCAGCGGCCGCTGCACCTCGGCCCCGATGCCGTGCGACAACAGCAGCGGCAGCAATCCCAGAATCGTCGTCAGCGACGTCATCAGAATCGACCGAAAACGCTGGTGACATCCGGCAATAATCGCATCGCGTGTCGGCAGACTCCGCTCAAGCTGATGGATACAGGTCACAAGCACCATGCTGTCCTGAATCGCCACCCCGAACAGTGCAATAAATCCAATCGCCGCAGGCACCGACAAATACGCCTGCATCACATGCAATCCAACAATACCGCCGGTCAGGGCCAGCGGAATATTCAGCATCACCAGAAAGGCATATCGGGCGGACCCAAACGCCAAAAACAGCATCAGAAAAATGAAAAACACAACGGCAGGAATCACAATCGAAAGACGCGACATCGCCCGAACCTGACTTTCAAACTGCCCGCCGTATTCGATATAATAACCCGCCGGCAGGGTTACCTTGTCACGGATACGTTCCTGAATATCGTCAATGACACTGCCAAGGTCCCGCTGTCGGACATTGCCCTGAATAATCCAGCGTCGCTGGTTGTTCTCCCGGTTAATCTGGATGGGACCGGCGGACGACTCAACCCGGGCAACCTGAGCCAGGGGAACCATCCTGCCATCCGAAGCCCGCACCAGCAGGGACTTTAAACGGTCTGCACTATCCCGGTACGCCTCCTGATAGCGAACCTGAATTTCATAACGCCGCGTGTTCAGATAAAGATAGTCCGCAACCCTGCCCCCCACCGCCGTTTCAACCAGCTCCAGAACATCACTGCCATTGACCCCGTACCGGGAACAGGCCTGCCGGTCAACCACAACCTGAATCTGCGGCTGCCCGAAGTTCTGCTCCAGTGAGATATCCACAAAACCCTCCACCGTATCAATGGCATTCCGGATTTCCGTTGACACCTTCTCAAGCACATGCAAATCTTCCCCAAAGACTTTGATGGCAATCTGCGATTTCACCCCCGACAGCAGCTCATCAAAGGCATTCTGGATGGGCTGGGTAAAATTCAACTGTATTCCGGGGTACTTCTTCAAATCCCCGGCCAGCGCTTCAACCAGTTCCGCTTTCGATGCAAACCGGTCCCACTGCTTAATCGGATGCAATTCCACATGGATTTCAGCATAATTGACCGGGTGCGGATGACTGCCCGCCTCCGGCCTGCCGATCCGGGACACCACCTCGTCAACCTGGGAATATCTCATAATCCGGGATTCCAGCGACTGAACCGTCTGGACCGCCTTGTCCAGCGAAATCGAAGGCGCCATCGTAACCCCAATCAGAATGGACCCTTCCTCGAGAGTGGGGATAAATTCGGTGCCCAGGTAAGGCAAAACACCAACCGAACCCGCAACGATTGCCAGAACCAGGCACAAAACCATCAGCGGCTTTCGAATCGCCCATCGCAGCAGCGGTTCATGCAGCCTCTGCAGCCGGACAAACAGCCTGCCTTCCTTGTGCCTGCCGGCATGCAGCAGGTAGCTGGACAGGGCCGGAACTATCACAATCGCAAACACTAACGACCCCAGCAGCGCAAAACACAGCGTATAGGCCATCGGAATAAACATCTTGCCCTCCACCTGCTCCAGCGTCAGGATGGGCACAAACACAATCACAACAATCAGCAGAGAAAAGACAATCGGCTTGGCAACCTCCAGCGCCGCATCAATAATCATATCCGTCCGATGCCGGGCGTCGTCCTGGGCCGGGCGATTCAAATGCCGGTGAATGTTCTCCACCATGACAATCGCTCCATCCACCAGCATCCCCATCGCAATCGCAATCCCGCCCAGCGACATCAGGTTCGCCGAAATCCCCGTCGCCCGCATCAGCAGAATCGACACCAGCACGCTAAAAGGCAGCGAAAACACCACAATCCACGCCGCCCGAAGATTGCCTAAAAACAAAAACAAGACCATCGCCGCCAGCACCGACCCCTGAAGCAGCGCCATCTTGACCGTGCCTGTGGCCTTCTGAACCAGCTCCTGCTGTTCATAATAGGGTACAATTTTCACACCCTCCGGCAGCGAAGACTGAACCTGCGGAATCTTCGCATAAAGCCGCCCGATGACCTCCGAAGTGTTCTGCCCGTAAAGCTGAAGCACGATCCCCGAAACCACCTCCTCCGTGCCGTTTCGGGAAACCACCCCCCGGCGGACGGCACTGCCGAATTCAACCCTGGCAACATCCCCAATCCGGATGGGCGTCCCATCCACCGTGGCAACGGCAATCTGTTCGATATCCTCGATGCTCTCCAGCAAACCGATGCCCCGCACCAGACTTTCCTCCTGCCCGGTTATAAGATATTGCCCGCCCACGTTGGCATTGTTGGCCCTCAGAGCTTCCACCACCTGCTGTATGGACAACTGATAGCTCAGGAGTGCATCGGGATTCACGTTGACCTGATACTGCCGAACATAGCCTCCTATCGACAGGATTTCCGTTACTCCCGGCACCGTCCCAAGCTGATACTTCACCACCCAGTCATTAAGGTCCCGAAGGTACGACGCACGATCCATGCCCCCTGTGGATGCCGTCTCATCCAGCATCAGATAATAGATGAAGATTTGACCCAGACCTGTGGAAATCGGCCCCAGTGCAGGCTTGTCCGGCAGGTCCGGCATCTGTGAAACCGCCTCGGACAGACGCTCGCTGACCACCTGTCGGGCAAAATACATGTCCGTGTCGTCCTCAAAATAAACATAGACAACCGAAATCCCGAACGCCGAGGTGGACTTGATCTGCTTGACCCCCGGCAGCCCATTCATCACCGACTCCACCGGAAAAGTAATCCGCCGCTCCACCTCCTCCGGCGCCATCCCTTCGGCTTCCGTGAATATCGGGACCATCACAGGCGAAATATCCGGAAAGGCATCCACCGGAAGATGGAAATACTCATACACGCCAAATCCGCAGACAAACAGAACCGACAGAATCACCAGCAATCGGTATCTTAATGAAATGGTTAGTAGTCTGTTATGCATGGTCAATGAATCCTTTAATGTCCATGTCCGGCATGGCTGTCCAGGGTGCTGGTTACGATGCTGGCTTTCAGATCAAACGCCCCCCGGACAACAACCTGCTCCCCAGGTTCCAGCCCCGACAGAATCTCAACCTGTTCCACACCGCTGCGGCCCACAGTCACCGCCCGGGCCGCATAGTCCTGCCCCCCCTTCACAAAAACATGGCTTTTCCCCTGAATCGCCTGCACGGCATCCTTCGGAACGACAATGACATCCGATGCAATAGCTTCACGAATGACCGCCGTGACAAACAGACCGGGCTTCAGCAGGCCGTCGCGGTTGGCCAGAATCACCCGGGCTTTCGCGGTTCGCGTTGCAGCGTCCAGCACCGGGCTGACAAAATGGATCTGCCCTTCATACGTCTGGTCGCCGGACACAATCTGACACGACTGCCCCTGCCGCACCAGCGAAAAATCCTTCGCAAACACATCCAGTTCCACCCACACCGTCCCCAGATCGGCCACGGTAAACACCGCCCTGTCATCCTTGACATACTCCCCCGGCGTCAGTTGCCGCTCGATAATCACCCCCTCAATGGGCGACTTCAGTTCATACCGCATCAGCAGGCTCTCCGACGCCGGGGACAAAGACGCAATCGCCTCCTGCTCAACACCCAGGGCAAGCAGCCGCTGCTCCGACAGCAGCTTGTCAATCTCGGCCTGGGCAAAGGCCCTCTTCCCTTCCAGATAATCCTGTTCGGATGCTATTTTCCGGTCCCAGAGTTTCGCTTCCCGCTGATACACCGTTTTTGCCGATTCATAACATTCCACAGAGGCCAGGTACGCTGCCTTGGCCTCCAGCAATTCCCGGCTGTGCAGAACCGCCAGCACCTCGCCGGACCGGACCGCATCCCCCACCGTCCTGGCAACCTGCTGAACAATACCGGGCACATAAGGCGTGATATGAGCCAATCGATCCTGATTCAGCATGATTTTGCCCGTCAGACGGATCCATGTCTCCAGCGAACCGCGTTGTGCTGCCGCGGTCTGGATCCCGATGGCAGCCTCCGTTTCCGGATCCGGATGAATCATCGTCTCACCCTGTGCCTGCTCATCTTCGTGCTCATGGTCGTGGTCTTCCTGACACTGAGTCGTCTCTGGGGCATGCTCATCACCGGCTGCCCGGGCATAGCTCAGGTACATCACCACAAACAACGGCACGCACGCCGCAAAGAGATACATATAGATCGTCTTGATGTTACGCATTATGTTCTCGCTTTCCTGATATATTGATCAACCTTGAAATTCCCCCGTTCGGCGCGGCTAAGTACAGTGGCATCAACCATTTGCTGCATTTGCTCGCGGAATAATCATACCCGTTGGGTATGGATTCAGTTCATCAAGCCCCCGACCAATCAGCCGTTCCAGTTCCGTCCGGTACAGGTGATAGTCCGCCAGGGCGTCAAGATATTCATTCTGCGATTCAAAATAAGTCCGCTGGGCATCCAGCAGAGTCAAATAATCAATTTTGCCCTCATCATACGAAATCTGCGAGGCCCCAAACACCTCCCGGCAGGATGGAAGAATCTCATTTTTATACGCCGTTGCCTTCCGGTGGGCATTGTACAGATGAGCATACAGCCGGTTTAGTTCATTCCACGCCGCAAGTTCCGCCGCCTGTTTTTGCTCGGTGGCCTTGCTCAGATTGTGCGACGCCTCCAGACGTTCCCCCTGATTCTGGTTGGCAATCGGCAGCCCGATGGATAATCCAAACACAAATGCCGTATCGTCGGTCTCGTTAAACTGTTTGACCCCGCCGCCGACAGTGATATTCGGTATAGACCGGACGCGGGCGCTTGCAACCTCAGCCCGACGCTTTTGCTCCTCGATGGCCCACCGAGCCACGTCGGGATTGCTCTGCAGCAGATGCTGCAATTCATCCGGCGAGGGAATGGCCCATACCTGCTCCAGGCTGCCTGCCGGTGAAAAACGGCCTGGGCTTTGACTGCCCCAGTAAGAAGACAGTTTCTTGCGAAGAAACGCCTTGTATTGCTCAACGGCCTGATGCTGGACCTGAGCTTTTGCCAAAGCCGCACGGGCCTTGGATAAATCCAGAGCACTGTCCTTGCCCGCCTGCACCCGCCTGTCCGTGGAATCCGCGATATGGCCAAGCGTCGCAATCAAGTCCTGCGACAGCATCTGTTTTTGTTCAACATAGAGCAGTTCCGTAAATGTTTTCGTCAGGTCCGTACAGATATCCAGCCGCCGGGCCTCATAGTCCATGTCCGCCAGCTCGGTGGCATACGAAAAGACCTTTGCCCGCGTTTGTGCCTTATTGCCCAATTCGATCAACTGGCTCAACTGAATGGTCGTTTCCGCCGACCCCGTCCCGCGGTAAGGCCCACGGCCGCCCACATCCTCAACGTCCAGACTCAACTCCGGATTCTCCCACAGCCCCGCCTGCAATTGCCTGGCCCCCGCCGCCTTAACCTCATACGAAAAGGCCTTTAATTCATGATTGTGCCGCAGCGTCAGGCTCAGGGCATCCTTGAGCGTCAATACACCGTTGGGCTCCGATACGTCCCCCGCCGCCGTCACAGACTCTGCCGCAAGGTCCCCCGCTGGAATAACAAACGGCACCTGTCGGTATTGCCCCGCTGACTCAAACGGATCTGCCTCCCCATGCCGGCAGCCCCCAGCCGCAGCAATCAAAAATAATACTGCAAACAGTCGAACCATCTATGTCCTCATAACATCATTGTCTCATATCCCTGCACGGACAGACGGTCCCTGCGGGATAAACTCATATTACTGAATCAAGAGATACAACAGGGATTCAAGAGGACATGTCAAATCAGCAGAATGACACTGTCGATAGGACTAAAACGTGAAATACTGTCAATAGCGTTGGAATGAATGGCAGATGCCAAAGATGAATTTTGAACCACGGAAAACAGATACAAAGGAGCCGAAAACTCGAGTGTCATCCTCGCACTCTTCGCCCCTGCCAAAAGAGAATTGCCCAGAGGAATATCAACACAATTGCCGCAGTCCGCATTATGGTCCGATAGATATGTGCTTTCTGCATGAGAAACAGCGTATTCATGCTCCCCCTGACAATGATGATGAAAAGCCGGCTCGACCGCAATATGCCCATCCGCGCCATGACACAAAGTCAGCCCAAAGGTTGAAAAAACCAGGCTCATGGCTAAAAATACAGCAGCACTTTGTCTTTGCAATCGCATCATCACGGTAATCCGTACCTTATTTCCTATTAGTTTACTATAATATAGGTTTGAAATCAAGACCCATAATGACAAATACAACTGGAGGTTCTCTGTCTTGTCAGAAACGAATGCTTCCGGCAGTATTCTTGTATTCCAGACTCCTCTTATTCTCTTTCTATGTCCACCGCCAGAATCCCAACGCACGTCTGGTCGTGTCGGGGCTTCATCACGATGCGCAGCTTATCCGTCCGAAGCGGTTCGGCCGGATGCACAGTATTGAAGTTATCCGCCAGCGTGCTGTACTGGTCGGTATTGTAGATTTTTACATCCTTCCACGCACCGCCCGCCTGAGCCTGAAGATGCCACGACTCCGGCAGTTGAACCCCGCCGTTATCATTATACCAGTACACGCTCACACTGACGACCCTCTGCACCTGCCCCAGGTCAATCTCAACCCACTGTGGCCTGCCCTTCTGCGGCCAGCTTGTCCAGCGGGGAATCGACTTATCCGATGACGACTGCGGGGTGTGCCGCATACGCACCGCATCCACCGTGTCCTGGTCGAACGTATGCGATGCCCGCACCCCCGAAAATTTCATATTCCGCGGATCACGCAGATCCACCCGCGCCAGGTCCGGTCTCGTACCAATCCAGGTCATCATCGAACTGCGGTCCCGGTTGCTCCAGGCAAAATAAGGAATCAGCCTCAACTGCGACTCACGCACGCCGTCTGCGGTCAATTCTTTGGCTGGAATCGCAACCTCACTGAGTCCCGCCAGCCTGCCGGATTCGATACGGCGGATTGTGGCGTTATCCACGGCCTTCCCCGCATCCACAAAAAACCGCTGCACCGCCCCCCCGTTATCGATGCCTTCGGCACAATACATCAGCGGCCCACGCGAAAAAGACACCCGCCCGCGATTGGCCGCAACCTGCTCGATGCAGGTATTGGCCTTCAGCGGCATCGGCAGCTTCAACTGGATGCGATCCCCCGGATTCCAGACCCGCTCGATCACCGCAAAGCCTTTTTCAACCGCAGGCTCAATCCGCCGGCCATTGACCTCAACCGTCCATCCCGAAGACGGCTCGCTGTACGCATACAGCCGACCGGGCACGAATTGACTGCCCGCCCATGTCGGTATCCGGAGATTCAATTTAAACCGAACCGCCTGCGGCGGATCCACCTGCAGCACAACCTCCCCCGAATACGGATACTCCGTCGTCTGCCTGAATGCAACCTTCATTCCGTTCAGTTCAACCGCCGTCCGGCTGCTGCCGTAAAGCACCGTATAAAGCTGTTTGCCGTCGGTCGCGTACATATAGCCCGGCACCTGCGGAATCAGCCTTGCGATATTGGACGGACAGCAGGCCGTTCCGAACCATCCCGAACGCGGCTGATGACCGTCGTCGGCCTCCAGCGGATTCGGATAGAAAAAGCTCTTGCCGTCCAGCCCCACCCCCGACAGGCAGTTATTCAGCAGCGCCACCTCCGCCACATCCGCATATTGGGCATCGTGATATTTCAAAAACATCCGCATATTGAAAAACACATTCCCCACCGCCGCACAGGTTTCCAGATACGTATCCTTGTTGGGCAGCTCATACGACGGCCCGAATCCCTCTATCCCGTGCACCGCCCCCAGCCCGCCGGTAATATGCATCTTCGTATCCACAATATTGTGCCAGATGGAATCCAGAGCAAAGCTGTAATCCGTCGTACCCAGAAGACTGTCCGCCTCCGCCATCGCCGCATATAAATACGTCGCACGAACCGCATGACCCACCGCCTCGGTCTGTTTGGCAACCGGAGCATGCTGCTGGGCATACGTCGGCGAATTCACCCCCGTCCCGTCCGGAATATACGTCACCCCGCGAATATCCAGAAATCGCTTGGCCATATCCAGATACAGCCGCTTGCCCGTATAATGATACAGCTTCATCAGACCCAGCTCGATTTCCTCATGCCCCGGCGCCTGGTTGACGGGCTTGCCGTCATTATAGTTGGGGTCTCCCTCAAAGAAGGCCTTGTTGATATGCCGGGCGCTCTTTTCCGCAACATCCAGCAGTTTGGTCTTGCCGGTCGCCTGCGCATACGCCACGGCCGCTTCATACAGATGACCCACATTATACAGCTCGTGACTATGGAGCACATAACTGTAAGGACGAGGCCCCATCTCCTCCACAATCGGATTGCCGCAGATATGCGAAACGTACAGATAGCCGTCCGCCTGCTGGGCCCGGGCAATAATATCGATAATCCGATCCATGGTCGCCTCAATCTCGGGATTCGGCTCGGCGGCAATCATCAATGCCGCCCCCTCCATCACCTTGTACAGGTCCGACGTATTAAACCGATGCGCTTCAGGCTTGGGACCGCCTTTGTTTTCCAGGTATTCGGCACACATCCGCAGCCGCCGCTGGGCCACCTCCGTCTGGGTAAATGCATGAGGCAGCGTATCCTCAACCAGCATCTTGATCCGCGGCGCCCAGATCACATCGTCCATTTTTACCTGTTGAAACGGAACCATTTTCACCGTGTCCGGAGCCGTCACCGCCGCACACGAAACAACCCCGCACAGTCCCAGCATCACAACCCCGGCCGCAAAATTTCTTTTATCCCAATTCATGCCTATTCCCTTATATACTGATCGTACTTGAAATGTTCCGGTTCGTCGCGGCTCAGGAGCTTTCAGCCGCCAGCGGCCAGCAACCGCTTTATCACCGCGGCTATGCAGGGTAACCTGCCCCAGTGAATACACACGACATAAAAACGGCCCGCAGCCGTCGCGGAAGAATCACACCCGTCGGGTATATCGCTTAAACCCCGGAGGGGGATTCTAAAATAGCCGGGCATGGTAACGCCCGAAAAAACGTCAAAGCCTCCCGTAAACAGCCTGAATTCTATCAAATCCCCCCAAAACAATCAAGAATCCATAATTAAACCCAATCATCAATCGAAAAACGAAAATCGAAAATTGCCTCCGCCCCGGCGGTTTCCAGAATTTTACCTTTTGCTCTTTGATTGTTAATCTGCTTCTATGATAGCATTCTTATATAAGTCCGGCACAGCATAATAACTCACTCTTTTAAAATAACGCCATGTCTA
Source organism: uncultured Pirellulales bacterium (assembly GCA_964630775.1). Classification (GTDB taxonomy): domain Bacteria; phylum Planctomycetota; class Phycisphaerae; order Sedimentisphaerales; family Anaerohalosphaeraceae; genus Anaeroglomus. The sequence continues at coordinate 33,186 of CAZVYY010000035.1, forward strand.
TATTTTTCAAACACTTACAACAAAACAAACCCGACTCCACCCCCCCTTCAGCCCGCCTGAGGCCTCCCAAACCCCATCCCTGCCCCCAGTATCATATTGTGTTCAGCCCAAGAGTATGGTAATAGAACAGATTCTGTTTTTGACCAATAGTTTAGAATTACAAAGGAATCGTATCAGATGCCTCCACAATTTGTATTCGAAATGCTGGATGTTTCCAAGCGGTATGGTGATAAAAATGTGCTAAGCAATATCTCGCTGTCGTTCTATTACGGCGCCAAAATCGGCGTCATCGGCGAAAACGGCTCCGGCAAAAGCACCCTGTTGCGCATCATGGCCGGCATCGACAAGGACTTCCACGGCGAAGCCCGACTGGCCCCCAGGATGAAAGTCCGCTACGTCGCCCAGGAACCCCAGATCGACCTGAACAAGACCATCCGCGAGAACCTGATGACGGCCATCCAGCCGACCCTCGATATGGTGGACCGCTTCAACAAAATCTCCGAACAGCTCGCCGAACCCCAGTCCGATGAGGTCATGAACAAGCTGCTGGAAGAACTGGGCGTCCTTCAGGACAAAATCGACGCCTGCGAAGGCTGGGAAACCGACCGCCTCATGGACATCGTCTCCGACGCCATGGTGCTGCCCCCGGACAATACCCCCGTCAGCCAGCTTTCCGGCGGGGAACGCCGCCGCGTGGCCCTGTCCATGGCCCTGCTGGAAAAACCCGACCTGCTGCTGCTGGACGAACCCACCAACCATCTCGACGCCGAAACCGTCCAGTGGCTGGAAGTCGCCCTCCGCGATTATCCCGGCACCGTCATCATCGCCACCCACGACCGCTATTTCCTCGACAACATCACCAAGTGGATTCTCGAACTGGACAAAAGCCGCGGCATCCCGTTTGAAGGCAACTATTCCTCATGGCTCAAACAGAAGCTGGACATCCTCCGCCTGGCCGACAAGAAAGAATCCCCGCGACAGAAGACCCTCACCCGCGAACTCGAATGGATCAGCGCCTCCACCCGCGACCGCAACCAGAAAAACCAGGCCCGTATCAACGCCTATGGCGAACTGACCTCCATCTCCGCCGAAGACCGCAACAGCGACGTCCTCATTCAAATCCCCACCGGCCCGCGTCTGGGCGACAAGGTGCTGGCCTTCAAGGACGTCTGCAAGGGCTACGGCGACAATCAACTGCTGGACCGCTGCTCATTCGAACTGCCCCCCAACGCCGTCGTGGGTGTCATCGGCCCCAACGGCATCGGCAAGACCACCCTGTTCAAGATGATTACCGGACAGGAACAGCCCGATTCCGGCACCATCGACATCGGCAGCACCGTCTCCATCGGCCACGTGGACCAGCACCGCAATACGCTGGACAGCAATAAAACCATCTTCGAGGAAATCACCGACGGCAAAGACAAGATTGACGTCGGCGGCATGTCCATCTCCTCACGCGCCTATGTCGCCAAGTTCAATTTCCGCGGCTCCCAGCAGCAGAAAAAAGTCTCCGAATGTTCCGGCGGCGAACGCAACCGCATCCATCTGGCCAAAATGCTCCGCACCGGCGGCAACCTCCTGCTGCTCGACGAACCCACCAACGATCTCGACGTGGACACCATGCGGGTCCTCGAACTGGCCATCATCGATTTCCAGGGCTGCGCCATGGTCATCAGCCACGACCGGTTCTTCCTCGACCGAATCTGCACCCACCTGCTGATCTTCGAAGGCAACGGCAAAACCCAGTGGTTCCAGGGCAACTTCGCCACCTACGAAGAAAAAATTCAGTCCGAAAACCCCGACCGCCTGGCCCACCGCCGCAGCAAATACAAACAGCTCAAGCTCAAGCGGTAACCGGCTCCATCAGGAATGGCAAACACAGGATATATGGATCGTTCTTGAAATGTTCCGGTTCGGCGCGGCCATTGCAGCTCAAGCCTCCGTGCTTGAGACGAATTCAGCCTCCGCCCCAGGCGGTTTCCATAATTTTGATTTTTGCTCGTTATTTTTTAACCTGCTTTGATACCCGTTGGGTATAATACGACATGATCGCCCTGGTTTCAGGGATATCGATATAAATTCCGAAACAGCAGGTCTTCTGGGTTGACTTTCTGGATGAGCTTTGATATAATTTTTTCGGATTTAACGAAATTCTAACATGGGGGATATTGTGGTATTTTTAGACCCAAGAATTCCAGTACTTTGTACAATCATGGCCCTTACCGCCTCCGCATGGTCGGCCCGGCCGTTTCCATCGGAAGCCCTGCCGGCCGTCTCCATCGGCGGAAAACTGCCCGGCAGCCATGAAACCAGCGGCATCGCCTGGCACGCCGGACTCCAGAAGTTCTTTCTGGTCAGCGACGCCGGCGTCGTCACCTCCATGACCGCCAAAGGCACCAAGCTGACCCACTGGGCCATCGGTGCCGACCTCGAAGCCGTGACCATAACCCACCCCTACAGCGACTTCATCTATCTGGGCAACGAAGACCCCGACAGCATCTGGGAATTCAACATCACCACCGGTCTGGTCACGCGAATATTCAACCTGACCACATGGATGACCAGCCCCGCCAACTCCGGTCTCGAAGCCCTGACTTTCGTTCCCGACCCGGCCGACCCCGAAGGCGGCCTGTTCTACGCAGGCCTCCAGGAAGACGCTCGGATTTTCGTCTTCCGCCTGCCGATTCTGTCCAGCTCCACCAGCACCGCCGTAACCTGGGTCCGCACCATCCCGCCGGTCAACGGCGTCGCCAACATCTCCGACCTGACCTACGTCCCCAGCCAGAACGCTATCTACGCCATCTACGATAAAGACGACATCCTGCGGGCCATGGAAACCGACGGCACCCTCATCGGCGAATGGGCCATGCCCGGCAAAGACCAGGAAGGCATCGCCCTCAAAGGCAGCGAACTGTACATCACCGAAGACTACGGCGGCGACGGCGGTGACGTCCTCCGCTATGCTCCTTTTGTCGTCATCCCCCAGCCCGACCTCGACGCGGATGGAATAGTCAACCTGACCGATCTGGCCATCCTGTCCGCCGCATGGGCCGGCGACTCCCAATCCGCAGCCGACATCAACGCCGACGGCACCATCAATACCACAGACCTCGCCTTCCTCGCCGACGCCTGGCTCCGCGGAACCGACTAATTCCCCATGCTCCATTGCGCCCCCGCCCCAAATTAATAACAGCAGCCCCCAGCGCAAGCGACGGGATTTATGGGCATTCATATCTGTTTAGACTTCGCAGAGTTCGTATTGGTTTGCGTGGGTTTGCTCCGAATTGGGTTCGATTTTTTTGACAGGATTTACAGGATCAACAGGATTTAAGGTGGAATCCGCCTGCGGCGGTTGCTGAGTGACACTGAAGCTGGAAGCTTCAGCTACGTTGTTGGAATTGGGTTCGTTTGGTTTTTCTTTGAGGGTGATGGCGTGGATGTCGAGGAGGAACTGTTCGGGGTTCTGGAAGGTATGCAGGATGCAGCCGGCATGCTTTTCTAACTCCCTGTGGGTCATTGTTTTACGCTTTTTGGGCGAGAAATGCACGGCGTCGAGAACGCGGATGTACCAGTCGGGCGTGTAATCATAGTTCCACTTTTGCTGGTTGGGGTTGTTGCGGATACGCTGGTTTTCGGTTTTATAGACCTTGTTTTCGGCGGGAATCCAGGGGAGGTCGGGGTTGGTCAGGCCGTCGAGGCAGGCGGGAGTGGGGTCGGTTTTTTTGACAGGATTTACAGGATCAACAGGATTTAAGGTGGAATCCGCCTGCGGCGGTTGCTGAGTGACACTGAAGCTGGAAGCTTCAGCTACGTTGTTGGAATTGGGTTCGTTTGGGGATTCTTCGCCGTAGGGGATGACGATGTCTTTGTAGTCTTCGCGGGGTTGGCCGTCGCGGAGGTAGTAGGCCGCGTCGGTATAGTTGGCATCTTTGGCCTTGCGGCTGTCACGCAATTCCTTCATACAGCGGAGGATGGAACGTTCGAGCTGGGTTTCGTACCGTTGCAGTTTGGCGAGGGTCTGGTGGTTGCGGAAGTCGTCGAGGAGAAGCTGGCTGAAGACGTCCTGGTCGGTGCGGGTGTCGTCTTCGGGGATGGAGTTGCAGAGGTTGTCGAGAACCAATGTCTCGTAGCACTGGGCACGCTGGATGCGCCAGGCCATGCAGGCGATGCGGCGGACGAGGAAGATTTCGCTGGGATCGAGGGGTTCGTACTGGTCCATGAATTTGTTGGCGAAGGCGTTGAACTCGGCGGAGTTTTCGATGGTGACGGTGGGACGCTGGGAGGACAGGCCGTGGATGAAAGCGTTGCGGGAGGAACGGGCCTTGCCTGCGGGGGTTTTGGGGCCGGTGGATTTCTGGGCGTTGAGACGGTTGGCTTCGATTTGTTTTGCACTCGACATGATTTGCTCCTTTCGTGAATTAATATGACAGCGCTAAATTTGCTCAAGAGATGTGAAGCTGTTTGCCGAT
>CAZVYY010000036.1:0-36050 GCA_964630775.1 uncultured Pirellulales bacterium
GCTTTTTTTATTCGTTAACCTCTTATTTAGAAAGAGCTTATGAGTTGTTCAGATAAGCTATCACAAGCCAAGGGAATGTTTTGGGCAACGGTTCTCAGTAACCAGCAAATCCGGACCTGTTATAACCGCATAATAATCGAACTCGGGGCCGATGCTGTGCCGTTCTTCCAATCAGTCATTCCCGGCCAATTCGTCATGCTGGATTTGACTCAAACCGCCCTTCCCGCTCAAGAAAAAATCCCGGATGCCCTCAAAGACACCGTAAGAAGACAGCTTATTCTACGCCGGCCGTTTAGTTTTTCCGATGTCTCCGTTGGTCAGGGGGAAAACGGCCCGGTTGTCAAGCTCGAAATCATGTACTGTGTGCTGGGACCTTCTACCGTCCGAATGACCAGCCTGTCCAAGGGGGATAAAATCAATGTCCTTGGCCCCCTCGGGAATGGCTTTAAAATTCTACCAGACAGAGAGTTATCGATTCTCATCGCCGGCGGCATGGGAGCCCCCCCGCTCCTTCATCTGGCCTCCGCTTTAAAAAAACTTCCGACGAAGGTGCTCGTTTTTGCAGGCGCAAGAAGCTGCGACGATCTGCCGTTTACGATCCGCATTGGAAACATTACAGGTCTTGTATTGGAAGAATTCTGGCAGTTGGGGGTGGATTGCCAGATTGCCACCGATGATGGGTCAGCCGGTTTCAAAGGCTACGTCACGGCTTGTGCCGAGAATTGGTTAAGCAAGAACCACTGGGACCCGGCCAAGACGGCGATTTATGCCTGCGGGCCGGAGGTTATGCTGGCCGCAGCGGCCAAATTGGCTCTCAAACATAATGTGCCCTGCCAGGTCAGTATGGAACGTATGATGGCCTGCGGAATCGGATTATGCCAAAGCTGTGCAATTGAACACAAGACCACCCAGCCGCAGCAGACCGAATATAAGTTATGCTGCAAAGAAGGCCCGGTCTTCGATGCCCGTGATGTGGTTTTCAGCAAGGAAGGATAAGGCCGATGGAACAGACTATCGATTTACGCATTCAATTCGCAGGCTTGACGCTGAAAAATCCCGTCTTCACCGCGTCCGGCACCTGCGGTTATGCGGATGAATTGTCGGATTTTATGGACATTGGCTCGTTGGGCGGCTTTATCACCAAAAGCATTTCGGTCCTGCCGCGTAAAGGCAATCCAACCCCGCGTGTCGTCGAAACAGACTCCGGGATGCTCAACGCGATTGGTTTGGCTAACCTCGGGCTGGAACGATTCCTGATTGAAAAAATACCCGTCATCCAACAGCTTAAAACAGCCGTTTTTGTCAATATCGCCGGCCAGACGATTGAGGATTATATCCGCGTAACCGAACGTCTTAGCGGCATCGACTGCATTGCCGGTTTTGAGTTGAATATCAGTTGCCCAAATGTCAAACAGGGCGGCATTACCTTCGGCACAGACCCCGGCCTGATCGAACAAATCACCCGTGCCGTCAAGTCCGTCTGCGGCAAAAAACCACTGATTGTCAAACTGACTCCTGCGGTTACGGATATTACCGCTACGGCCAAAGCTGCCGTTGCCGGGGGCGCCGATGCTTTGAGCCTGATTAACACATTCACCGCGATGGTTATCAATATCGAAACCCGAAAACCGGTTTTATCCAATCGTACCGGCGGCCTGAGCGGTCCAGCCATCAAGCCTATCGCTGTTTATCTGGTAAACCGAGTCTATCAGGAAGTCGGCAAACCAAACAAAATACCCATCCTTGGACTGGGCGGAATTCGCACTGCCTCGGATGCCATCGAATTTATGATTGCCGGCGCAACCGCTGTGGCCGTGGGAACCGCAACATTCAACGACCCGACCTGTACATCCAAAATAATAGATGGATTATATCTGTATTGCCAGAAACACGGAATTCGAAGCGTCTGCGAACTGACCGGCAGCTTGCGGCAGGCCTGATTATCTGGTATATTTTAACAGGCCAATCGCTGGATAAAAAACAGGAAATAGCCGATATGGATATTATAAAGACCTTGTATGATTATTTTCCGACGTCCGTTTACACGGGCAGCAGTCTCGTGTTTATCAGCGAAGACTGGCGGGTCGAATTGAAGGAATACAAAAATACCAGTTTTTCGGCCAACCTTAAAACCGTTCCGATTGTTCGGGTCAAGGTCTTTAAAAAGGCGTTGAATGGAGAATTTTTGCCCGGCCATTACGAAGATTTTCAGATTGGCTCTGTCGGCGAACTGGCTGCACAAATTGAGCGCTATATCCAGTTTTCCATCGGGCAAAATCTTCGGGAAAATGTCTGAGCCGGACAGCTATGTCAATATTCGCCGATACCAAAGAAGGGGTAATGTTTATCGTCAAGGTCGTGCCCGGCAGTTCGCGGACACAGATCGCCGGACCGATGGGCCAGATGCTGAAAATCAAGGTCGCCGCGGCCCCAGAAAAAGGCAAGGCCAACGACTGCCTGATTGATTTCCTGGCCGAAAAGCTGGGCATCCGTAAAAATGCGATTGCGATTGTTTCCGGGCATACCAGCCCCATCAAGCAAATTCGGATTGAAGCGATGACGTCGGACAAGATAACACAGCAGTTGGGATTTACAGAAAACAATTAACCGATTACGCCATGAAAAAATATCGTCTCATTTTTGTTCTGCTGGCCGTGCTGATCGGTGCTCACGCAGCCCTGGCTGTCACGCTGGCCAATGACGGCAAACGGGGGCTGTATATGTCCTCGATTGAAGGCGTCCTGCGGCTGCCGGATGAGGAGATTGATCTGGCCACCGCCGCCCTGCTGCTGTCACGGGAATGGGGGGCCAACAAAACCCCGACTATGTATCGCAGCAAAATTGACGATATGGCCGAAGACATCCTTGCCCGCATGAAGGAAAAACGCATCTCGGCGGATTATCGCGCCATCGAAATCATCAATGAATACCTGTTTAAAGACCTCGGTTTCGCCTCGCTGGAAACGGCGGACAATCCCGACGATTTATTTCTGCATGTCGTACTCGAACGCAAGCGCGGCTACTGCCTGAGTCTGTCGGTGCTGTATCTGGCCATCGCCGAACGGATCGGCCTGCCAGCCTATGGCGTGGTCGTGCCGGGCCATTTCTTCGTACGCTATGACGACGGCAAAAAACAATATAATATTGAAACCACCTCCGGCGGTGCCATTGCGACGGATAAACATTACATTGAAAAATTCCCTCCGCCCTCCAGCCGGGATTCGCTCTATTTAAAAAATCTGACACCCAAGCAAACGCTGGGGTGTTTCTTTAATAATCTGGGCAACAGCTACGCCGACCGCGCCCTGCTTGATTATGCTTTTGACTACCTGGTCAAGGCCGTGCAGATTAATCCCTCGCTGGCTGAGGCCCATACCAATCTCGGCAATGTGCTGCTGCGTCTGAAACGTCCGGATGAAGCGATTGCCCAATACGAACAGGCCCTGTCGATTCTTGGCCCCGATGCCACCAATTACAACAATATGGGCAACGCCTACCTGCAGTTGGGTCAGTACGACCGCGCCAAAGGACTTTATCTCAAGGCCCTGAAGCTCAAAAAGGATTTTGTGGACGTGTATCGCAACCTCGCTCAGGCCTATCAGGGGCTGGGCGAGTTCGATAAAGCGGTCGCCCAGATGCAGGCTGCGGTGATATTGAAACCCGCGGATGCTCAGAATTTTCTCTATCTGGCCCAGCTTTATCGCAAGATGGGACGCATCGCCCAGGCACAGACAGCTTTTTCCAAAGCCCTTGATATTGACCCCCAATTGGCTTCCGCTTATACAGGCCTTGGCAATCTCTCCCTCGATCAGAAAGACTTCACCGGTGCGGCAAATCTGTTTCAGCAATCCCTGTCCATCCGTCAGGATGATGCCGAAGCCTGGTTTGGCCTGGCCCTTGCCATGCATTATCTGGAGCGGACGAATGATGAAATCGAGGCCTACCGGCAGGTTCTGCGAATAGATTCAACCCAGTCGGCCGCCCTGCAGAATATGGGCAATGCCTATTTGAAACTGCAGCAGGCAGACCTGGCCGCCCAATGCTATACGCAGGCCCTTCAAATCGACCCGCAAAACTCTGACCTGTATCACAATCTGGCTGTTGCGTATGCCAACCAGAAAGAGTATAATAAGGCCATCGAATCGTACAGAGCCGCATTGTCCCTGAGTCCGGACAATGGTGCCCTCCATAATGGGCTTGCGATATGTTATTATCTGAACGGTGATAAGACGTCCGCCAGAAAACACGCATTAGCCGCCCAGAAGGCCGGCATCACGGTTCAACAGGAATTACTCCAAGGCAAATAGGACCAAACGAAAGGAATCAGCGATGAAAAAAATTCTGACAGCATTGGGAATTATACTTGTTCTTCTGGTGGTATTAGTCTTTGTCTTGTTTACGATGTTTGGAAACAAGGCGCTGAAAATGGGCGTTGAGACCGGAGGTACGGCTGCACTGAAGGTGCCGGTCAGCCTGCAGGACGCGAACCTGTCCATCCTCGGTGGAAAAGTCGAACTGTCGGGTTTGAATATTAAAAATCCCGAAGGCTATCAGCACCCGGATTTCATGTCCATGGGCAAGGCGGCTGTGGCACTGAATATCAAAAGCCTGCTCAGTGAGACGATCGAGATTCAGAAAATCCAGCTTGACGATATCCAGTTGACTCTGGAACAGAAAGGCCTTTCGGAAAACAACCTGCAGGCCATCCTCAACAATTTGCCCAAGTCGGATAAGCCCGCCGATACATCCACCGAATCCTCGGGCAAAAAATTAGTCATCCGGGAGCTGATCATCAACGGCGTCCAGGTCAAGGCCAAACTGCTGCCGATTCCCGGCAAGGCCGATACCGTGACTTTAAAAGTCAATCCCATCGTCTTGAATGATATCGGCAGTGATAAACCTGTCAATGCCGCCGAACTGACCTCCAAAGTCCTGACCGCCATCGCCGGCGGCGTTGCCGAACAGGGCAAAGATCTGCTGCCCATTGACATGATTGATTCCATCGGCAAAGGACTTGCCGAGCAGGGTCAAAAAATCATGCAAACCGGCCAGCAGGCCCTCGAAGAAGTCGGCAAAACAGGTGAAAACCTTCTCAAGGGAGCCGGTGACGTCGGCAAAGGCGCCACAGATGCCCTGAAGGGAATCTTCGAACAGAAAAAAAATTAAGTTACGGCTCAATGAGACAGTTTTTTCACCGGCAGTACCTGTAATATGACAGCAGCGCAAAAGGTCTTTGTCGCAGTCAGCGGAGGTGTGGACAGCGCCGCCACTGCCGCTCTGCTTTGCCGGCAGGGGTACCAGTGCAGCGGCGTATTCATGATCACATACGACGGCGGGCAGGCCGCCCAGGCCGATGCCGAACAAGTATGCCGCACCCTCGGCATCGAATTGCATGTCCTCGATTATCGCCGGGAATTTGACGAGATTATCGCATATTTCACCAGCGAATATCGCCAGGCCCGCACACCCAATCCCTGCGTCTTATGCAATCGCCTGATGAAATTCGGCAGGCTGTGGCAATTTGCCGCCTCACACGGCGCGGATTTTATTGCCACCGGCCACTATGCTCAAATCCGCCGCGTAAACGGCACAATCGGTCTCTTTCAGGCACAGGATGCCGTCAAAGACCAGTCCTATGTCTTGTCGATGATCAGCCGTGATAGCCTCAACCACATCCTGCTGCCGATGGCGGATTTAACCAAAGACAAAACCAGGCTGCTGGCTGCTCAGTTCGGCCTGCATATTCACAGCAAGGCTGACTCGCAGGAAATCTGTTTTATACCGGACAACGACTACGCGGGCCTGCTGCGACGGCTCTGCCCTGAGATCAACCGCCCCGGTGATGTGGTCGACAAAAACGGCACGATCCTCGGCCACCACGAAGGTATTTTTCAATACACCATCGGCCAGCGGCGAGGCCTGCGAATTGCCATGGGCGAACCAGTCTATGTCGTCGGACTGGACAGCCGAACCAACACGGTCATCCTTGGCCCCAGAGAAGATTTACTCAGCACCAGCCTGATTGCCGCACACATGAACTGGCTGATCGATATCCCGCAGACTCCCTTTAAAGCCACCGTAAAAATCCGATATAACCACAAGGGAAGCCCGGCAACCGTCTATCCTGAAACGGACTCCGTGCGAATTGTTTTCGACCAGCCCGTCTCTGCGGTAACCCCCGGCCAGGCCGCGGTCATCTATATTCCAACCGAATCCGGCATGCAGGTTGCCGGAGGAGCCTGGATTGATAAAGCCTTCAGGGAATAACGCCATGCCTCGGGACTATTGCTCACAACAACCCGTTCGTCAGGCCGTGATTATTCATCCCGGAGCCATCGGCGACTGTGTTCTCATCCTGCCGCTGGCGTCGTTTCTGAAAAACACACTCGGCTATTCGCTGGTCCATCTGATTGGACGAACCGATTACATCTCATTCTACCCCGGCAGAACCTGTATCGACCGTGTCCGCTCCATGGAACAAATCCAATTCCACAGACTTTTCGAATCCGTTAACGACTTTATCGTCGAAGAAAAAGACCGGCTCATCACAGCCTTTGCCGACTATGAACACGTCATCAGCTTTCTCGGTGACGGCCACGAGCATTTCGAGCAGAATCTCCTGTTTACCATCCATTGCAGTCATGCCGGCGAAGTCACCATGCTGCCGCTGGCTCCGACTGCTTCTGAACACGCTGCATCGTTTTATATCCGTCGGTTTGTGGAGTCAAATTTTCTCGATTGTCAATTATCCGAAAGACAATCCGATATCCTGATACGTCCTCTTCCCGAAGACCTGCAGGAAGGCGAAGACCTGCTGCAGGAATTCGGAGTTCCGGACTGCCGAGTCTGTCTGATTCACCCCGGCAGCGGCGGCAGACACAAGTGCTGGCATCTCGATAATTTCCTTGCAGTTGCCCAACTCTTTCGCACCAAACAAATCGAACCGGCCTTTCTCCTTGGCCCTGCCGAACTGGAACGCTTCAGTGCGGATGATATGCACAAATTACGCCATACCGGGCCGGTAATCTCTAATATCTCCCTCAACCAGGTACTCAAAATCCTGTCCTGTGCGGACTTTTTCCTCGGCAATGACAGCGGTATCGCCCATCTGGCCGGCGCGATGGGCAAAAAAACCATCGCAATCTTCAGCCCCACTGATCCAGTCATTTACAGTCCAATAGGTCCTGCATGCACAGCCATTGTATGCCCGCCTGAAAGCTTTCAAATTGCCTCCATCAATGCTCAACAGCAAGTTGTGGATGCGATTAATAGACTATTGACTCCAAAACGGCCGCAAAATCATTGACGCTCCCCTCAAAAACGCTATAATCCTCCATAAATTTCGAATACTAAACAGGATACAACTGAATGCAGAGTAAAACATTACAGGAATTAGCCGCCCTCGTCGGCGGTAAAGTGATTGGAGACGGGACCTTAGCCATCCATGGCGCCTCGACTCTCGACAAGGCAGTCCCCGGCCAGATTACGTTTTTCAGCAACAAAAAGTATTTGCCGCAGGTCAAGTCCACGAGGGCTTCTGTGGTCATTGCTTCTGAACCGGTGGAATCGCCGGCCGCCCTGCTGATTGCCGAAGACCCTTACTATGCTTTTATGCAGATTGTGGTCTCGCTTCATGGCCATCGCAGACACCCCAACACCGGCATCAGCAGTCAGGCATCCATCGACAAAACCGCCCAGCTTGGGACCGGATGTAATGTCCATCCATTCGCTTCCATCCGTGAAAATGCAGTTATTGGCAAAAACTGTCAGATATATTCAGGCGTATTCATCGGCCCCAACGTTAAAATCGGTGATGATTGTATTTTATATCCGAATACCGTCATTTATGATGGCACCATCATCGGCTGCCGTGTCATTATTCAATCCAATGCCTCGATTGGACAGGACGGCTTCGGCTTTGCCACCCACAAGGGCGTCCATCATAAAATCCCGCAAATCGGCAGGGTCATCCTTGAAGATGATGTGGAAATCGGGTCCGGCTGTGCCATCGAACGCGGCACTCTCGATGACACCATCATCGGCAAAGGCAGCAAAATCGGCGATTCTGTCGCCATCGGCCACGGTACCAAAATCGGCCCGCATTGCCTGCTCGTACCGCAGGTTGGCGTCGCAGGATCGGCCACACTTGGCCATCATGTGGTTCTTGGCGGCCAGGTCGGCGTGGTCGGACATATTAAGGTGGGCAATCTCGTTAAAGTCGGTGCCAAAGCCGGCGTCGTCAACGATGTCCCCGATGGCGCAACCATCGTCGGTACGCCAGCCATTGACGCCAGTGTCGCTCGCCGGGCCTACAGCCTGATTGAATATCTGCCGGACATGAAAAAGAAAATTAAGGAACTGGAACGCAAACTCGACAAGATGGACCAGTCAGGTGAGTGAGTCATCACAGCATGTTTTAGGTCTCATCGCCGGCCAGGGCCGTCTGCCATTTCTGGTAGCTCAGGGCGCCAAAAAAGCCGGGTTGAAAGTTGTCTGTGCCGGCCTGACAGACAGTGTGGAGCCGGAATTGGCCCGGCATGTTGATGTCTTTTTTAACGCCGCCATAGCACGTCCCGGCGGCTGGATGCGAAAACTCCGGCGCTATGGCGTCCGCGATACCATTATGGTAGGCCGGGTGGCAAAAACGAAAATCTATACGCCGTGGCGACTGGTGAAATATCTGCCGGACTGGCGTGCCCTGCGGATATGGTACTGGAGACTGCGAAAACAGGATAAACGAAATGATTCGGTATTGAATGCAATTGCCGAGGAACTAGCCAGCGGAGGAATTATTTTGGTGGATTCGACTCAATATTGCAAAGATTCAATGGCCGACGAAGGCGTTATGACCCGCACCCGTCCCCCGGCTTCGGTGCTGGCGGATATCGAATTCGGCTGGCCGATGGTTATGGAAGTGGGCAGGCTTGATATCGGCCAGGCCATTGCCGTCAAGGAACGTGAAATTATCGCCGTAGAGGCCATCGAGGGCACCGCCGAAATGATTGTTCGGGCCGGCCAGCTTTGCAAAAAAGGCAACTGGACACTGCTCAAATCCGCCAAACCCAAACAGGATATGCGATTTGATGTCCCCTGCATCGGCCCCGATACCATCGAAAGTCTTGCCAAAAACAAGGCCTGTTGTGTCGTGGTCGAAAAATACAAGACCATTATCATCGACAAACAGAAAACCCTTGACCTGGCGGACAAACTCGGAATCGCTGTCGTCGGACACTGATTCATCCGCCGGTTTTATTGTTCAACAACCACATCCAGCGGGCTGTTCATCCGATAGCGTATCCCTCGCCAGCAGATAGTCTTGCCAAAAGCCGAACTGACGATCCCAATCAGAAAAATAATCCCCCACACCCAGAATAACAGCATGTCCGCCCAGGCCGCCGCTCGCATGGCTTTTTTATCTTTTTGGAGCAGACGGCAAATCATCCTCTGCCGAATGACTGCCCGAATAAACTGAGATAGCAGAATAGCCGCCGCAGTGACAGTAAAGAACATTGCATTCTTATCCTGAACATGCCAGGCAACCGCCGCGGCCCCAATCATCAGCCAGAGTCCGCCCACACTGAAAAGAATACTGAACAGCCCGAACAGCCAGGTTCGGATGGCATATACGCGAGTAATCAGAAACTGCCGGCGAACAAATTCAAACAGCTTTGGCCACGTTGTTGTCTCATAGGATGCCACCATGCAGGATGGCACATACATCATTTTTTTCCCGGACCGCCGCACCGCGGAACTGAGCGTCAGGTCGTCACTGATCGACCTGGACCAGATGGTCTCCAGATTCAGTTCCCGGAATGTCGATGCCGGAATAGCCATCGAGCCGCCCCAGGCCTGATTAAACCGAGTATTGCCCAGAATCTGTCCCACCACGGCATTAATACAGGACAAAGCCAGTGTCGCTCCATTGTTGGTTTTCGGAACAAACCAGCGATATCCGCTGGCGGCTCCTTTTTTGCCGGAATGGAACGGATATACAATATGGCTCAGCCAGTCGTTATCGGCACACGCATCCGAATCGGCAAAGACCAGTACTTCCACATCCGCCGGAATCTGCCGGTAACAAAACAGAATATTATGCAGCTTCTGGCTGCAGCCGGCCGTCTTTCCCGCCACAAACACCCGGATTTCCTGAGCCGACGACTGGGGGCTGTAGCGACCGATGATTTGATTCAATTCAGCGTATGCCGGGTCAGATGTGTCTTCCACGACAAACCACAACCGGTAGGGCTGATAGTCCTGATGAAAAAAAGACAGAATATTCTGCTCAAATGCAGCATCCAGCCCTTTGCACGGTACAATAATAATTGCCGACGGACGGTACCAGTCCCGCACTTTTTCGGATTTTTTTAGCGCATAGCGAGCATTACTGATAACCTGGATGGTGATCAGCAGTTGCCCAAATAATAAAATACAGGCTGCAATAAAAAATATATCACTCATAGTCTTCCTGGAGTACCTGCTTGAAACATATTATTATACTGAAATATTTCCAATTTTCCATCAATATATTCTTCCGTCGACTGCCTCCCATCTTCATATCCGGCCTTGACTTAACGAGCGGGCTGTGATACAAGGCTGGGATAAACACCGCTTGAAAAATAAAAGCGGACGATCCCTGTACAGGAAATTTCATGCAGACAGCCGAAACTCTGCCAGAAATCACGGTTTATCCCGCCGGTCAGCGTACCGGCGGTTTCATTTGCCGGGAATGCCGCCTGATTCGCGAGGTACCCGGCACACGGCGGATATTCTCCGCCCTCTGGCAGGATCAGCCCGTCATTCTCAAGGTGTTCAGCCGCCGCTTCAGTGCCTATCGCCACGTGATGAGGGAGTGGAACGCCCTCCAGAAACTGCGGAATCTGCAAATTCTTCGTCCGGAACCCCTGTTTTACGGAAAAACCGACAAAGGCGATTGGGCCCTGGCCGCCGAATACATTCCCCATGCCGCTGATGTATTTACCCTGTTCCAGACGTCCGCCGACCGTGACAAAAGAGAAAATCTGCTTCTGTCGGTCATCAGCCAGTTGGCCCATCTACATATTCACGGCATTCTTCAGAAAGACATGCATCTGGGTAATTTTCTCTGGGCGGACAACCGCATTTATATTCTGGACCCCGCTCAAATCAAATTTTATGACCAGCCGGTCGCCGTCAAAAAAGGCTTTGCCCAACTGGCCATGCTCTGTGTGAACTGGCCGGCCGATGATGAACCGCAGATGGAGGTTTTCATCCGCAAATATTTTGCCGTCCGCGGCCTGACCACACGGCCCTGGCTGACCGAAAGCATCCTGCGGATGATTCGGACACAAAGAAACCGTATTCTTGCCAGCTCTCTGAAAAAAACACTGCGAGCCAGCAAACGGTATCTGGCACTGAAAACCGCAGCCTTCCGCGGGATGTTTGTCAAAGACCTGTTCGACAGCCGCCATGCCGCTGAGCTGCCTTCTCAGATCGATTTATCGATGAGTCGCGGAAAGATACTCAAACGCGGCAACACCTGTTTTGTCGTCAGCATGGAACTCAACGGCAAGACCGTTGTCGTCAAACGCTACAATCACAAGGGACTCTGGCATTCCCTCCGACAGACCCTCCGAGGCAGCCGGGCCAGGCGCTGCTGGCTGCACGGTCATCGCCTCAACTGGCTCAATATCCCCACTGCGGCCCCCCTTGCATTTATTGAAAAGCGAAGAGGCCTGCTGCTGTATTGCTCGTACATCATTAATGAATTCGTCGAAGGCCAGAAACTGGATCATTATCTGAAGGATGTCTCAATACCCGAAGAACAGCAAATCCAGATGATGGGGCAGGTTGACCAGATTCTTCAGCAGATGGAGTTATACCGCATCACTCACGGCGACCTCAAGCGAGCCAATATCATCATTACCGCTCATGGCCCTGTCATCATAGACCTGGATTCCATGAAAGTCCATCGCCTTGGATTTCTGTTTAACTATTATCGCCGCAAAGATCTCGCCCGGATTACCGACTCACTGGGCGGATGACTCCTTTTTTCGTCTTCGCCCAATCAGCCTGACTGCAAGCCACACGGCAAACACCACGGCCAGAATCTGAATCTGACGCCAGGCCAGATGATCCACTACCGCCTGGGCGGATACCTGTCCGGCAAGGAGATTTCGACTAAACGCATCCTGAATCTGATTGATCCCATCCGATTGAGTTAATGCCTGTATATCCGCCATCAGCAGACGCAGTTCCCGCGTGGCATTCTGAATTTCTGTCGCAGCCTTCTGAATATCCTCCGGGCGGATAGGCTCCGAAGGTGCGGGATTGGATGAGGATTGCTCTGAAATCGCCTGCCAGGCACGAAGAGTTTGGGTGGTGGAATCCGCCGCAAGCTGCCAGCTCGATGCGGTCTGCTGCAGGCTGGCGGCGGTGGTGTTCAGAGCATTGGACGCCGCCTCAGCCAGACTGAGGGTTTCCTGAATGGATTTCTGTTTCTGCTCCACCTGGTCGATCAGAATACTCAACTCCTCGCGGACATCCTGAGGCATTTTTCGGGCCAGTTTAACCATCTGACGGCTGCTTGCATTGAACGCTTCCATATTCTGCAGCAGCGACTTCGTCATCTCGCTGCTCTGCAAATCATATAAAAACAACAACATTTCCCACCGCACCGACTCCGGCATGGCCTTGAGAATATCGTTAAAGCGATTGGCCGAATCGGTAAATCGGTCAATTGCAACCGCAGTCTTATCCACCCCTTCCATGGCCCGTATCGGGGCCATCGGTATACTCAAGACTTTCTTGAACGGATTGAATGTCTCGGTTTCAGTGCCGGTTGCATACACAATCAGATTTCCCATCGTCCCCTCAATGGGATTGTCTTTGGCAAATTGATAGACATGACGGCGGGTTTCCTCGAATAAATCCGGTGGCAAATAAGTGCCCGCAAGCCGTTCAATTTCATCGCGGACCTGCTGCACAGCCCTGCGCATGGCCGGCTGAGTCTGCCGATAAAGGGACTGCCCCGGACCATCATCAAAATACGAGCACAAACGTACGCACAATTCCCAGTTTTCAACCAGGCCAACCAGCGGGGAAGCGGCATCCGCAAAGGTTCGTATTGCACTCGATAGCCGGGTATTGACAAGCAGGTTTGTGCGTTTGGTGTCTAAATCCGGATACTCCTGCTCGATTTGTGCGGTGGTTTGCTTGATAATCTGGATAAACATATCTTCGAAACGATCCAGGTCGTTTTTGAGTGCCTCCTGGTCCAGTGAAGGGGCGACAATATCCGCCCCGCGAACAGACACAGCACGGTTGCTTTGCAGGCACCCTTCGCATATAATCAGCAGTGCCGGCAAACCAATAAGCATCCAATTCATTTTGATCGCATGTGGCATAAAAGTCCCTTTCATCGTTCTCGCACAATAAAGGGGATGAGCAGCATTGTCAAGCCCGCACTCGCAGGAGATATCGAGCCGTCGCCCTGATTCCTGACCGACCGTATCGTCTTCGAAAAGACAAAAAAAGGGGTTGCCCGCAAAGACAACCCCCTGTATGGTTAAAAGATTAATTCAGCAGGCTCTTGGCCAGATCCACCGCGCTGGCCGCATCCGGGGCATACCCGTCTGCGCCAATCTTATCGGCGTATGCCTGCGTTACCGGTGCTCCGCCAATCATCGTCTTGGCCGAAAGTCCCGCATCCTTGATGGCACGAATCGTTTTTTCCATAGCCGGCATCGTGGTCGTCAGCAGCGCGCTGAGACCGATAATCTGCGGATTGCTCTCTTTGGCCTTGGCAACAAATTTCTCCGGCGAGGAATCGACACCCAGATCAATGACTTCAAAGCCTGCGCCCTTGAGCATCATCGCCACCAGGTTCTTGCCGATATCATGCAGGTCGCCCTGAACCGTACCGACCAGGGCTTTGCCCAGCGGTTTGACACCAGCCTCGACCAGCTTGGGTTCCAGCACTTCCATCGCCATTTTCATAGCCCGGGCCGAAATCAGCACTTCGGGAATGTAAACCTGGTTGGCCTTGAATCGTACGCCGATGACATTCATACCCGCAATCAGCCCCTCATTCAAAATAGAAGCCGGCGGCATGCCTTCGCTCAGGGCCTGACGTGTAATTTCGACGGCGGTTTTCTGGTCGCCCTTGATGACTGCTTCACTCAGCGTTTTAAGATCTGCCATTGTCTGTTCCTCGTTCAAGTCTGTACATATTTTCTTCGACCCGGACTTTCAGTTCCGGCCCGAACACGCTATTTCCATTGCTCTTGTACTATGGAAGTACAGAAATTTCAAGAGCTTACATCGAAATCAGGGCATTTTCGCACAAGATTAGCAGAATATGACAATTTTCTGGTAATTTTATGACAGTATCTTGCGTCAATCTGAGTTAGTATCCCGTGGCTCGCACAATTCGTTCGGTATTCCGAGAGTTGTAGAGATTCAAAACAGGTTATATTCAATATTGTCCAGTGAAAAGATTTGTTATTGACGACAACCCGCGGTGCGACTATGTTTAAGGGTCTGTCGGACATACGGAAAATAAATCGGTAACGACACTTATACTTAGGATAAGCGATGAGTCATTATATTGTACTTGTCAAACAGGTGCCCGATGTATCGCAGATTACGGATAATGCGTTCGACCCAAAAACGGGCAACCTCATCCGAACCAAGCTGCCCAGCGTCATCAACGAGCTGGATGCCCAGGCACTGGCGTTCGCCAACCATATGAAAAATATCTCCGGCGACGACCGGGCCAAAATCATCGCCCTGACCATGGGGCCTCCAATGGCCGCTGACGTTCTGCGATACAGCCTGAGCCGCTGCTGCGACTCGGCAGTCCTGCTGACCGACCGGGCTTTGGGCGGTGCCGATACCTGGGCCACAGCCAATCCGCTGGCCTTTGCCGCTCGGAAAATCGTCAGTGAAATGTTCGGCGGCAGCGACGACTACTTCATCGTCGCAGGCATGCAGTCCGTCGATGGCGACACCGCCCAGGTGCCCGCCCAGATGGCCGAAGAAATGAACATCCCCTGTATTCCGTATGCCACCGATGCGGAATTCAAAGACGGCCAATTTGTATTCACCCGCATCATCAGCGGCGGCAGTCAGGTCCTCCGGACCCGCAGCAAACCCTGCATCATTACCGTCGCCAAATACGAATACCCGCTGTTTGCCACGTTTGCCGGAACCCGCCGAGCCAATCAATTCAAGCTCACCCAGTGGGGTGCCGACGATGTCAAGGCAACCGCTATGGGCGTTGCCGGCTCCAAGACCCGCGTGATTCGCGTCTTTCCCCCCGGCAAAACCACCCGCAAATGCCAGCAGGTCAATACCGCAGCCGAGCTGGCCGCTATTCTCAAAGAAAAACTCAGCATCGCAGGCAACGGTCACAAGTCCGGCAGCGGCAAAGCCAAAACCTACACCCTGCCCTCGCTCCGCTCGTATGTCTTCGACCGTTCATTTGAAGGCACCGAAAAAGAAAGCGAAGACTTCATCGTCCTGGCCGCCAGGCTCAAAGAACTGGGCATTACGGAGTTGTCCCAAATTGACGAGTCCATGAAAGACAAGATTCTGGACAGCAAAGATGTCCATTTCCATAAAAAAGCCCTCGAAGATATGCTGGAAGGCTATAAACACACCCAGACCACCTACACCGGTGACGTCTGGGTCATGGCCGAACTCGAACACGGCCAGATTCACCCGGCCACCTTCGAACTGACCGGCAAGGCCCGCGAACTGGCCGACAGCCTCAACGTCCGCTGCGGCGTTATCCTGGCTGGCCATCAGGTCAAGCCAATGGCCCAGGAACTCATCGCCGCCGGCGCCGACGACGTCTATCTGATCGATAACCCCCTGCTGGCCGAGTTTGACCCGTTCAGCTATCGCAAGGCCGTCTCGGACGTGATCCAGAAATACAAACCGCAGATCGTCCTGTATGGTGCAACCCCCGCCGGACGTGTTCTGGCCCCGATGGTCTCGTACCGCGTCGGCTGCGGCCTGACCGCCGACTGCACCGGCCTCGATATCCGCGACAGTTCCCGCAAGGGACAAATTGCCGTCCTGATGCAGACTCGTCCGGCCCTCGGCGGCAACGTTATGGCTACCATCTGCACCAAAGACTCCACCTGCCAGATGGCCACTGCCCGCCCAGGCGTCATGCAGCGTCTGCCCGCAAATCCCAAACGGACCGGCAGGATCATCGACCACCCCGTCACCCTGACCGAAAAGGATTTAAGTCTCGATATTATTCGTACCGAACAGGGCCACGGTAAGGTCAATTTTGAAAGCGATATCATCATCAGCGGCGGCAAAGGCATGCAAAACCGCGATAACTACGACAGCCTGCTGGACAGCCTCTGCGGCAGCATTAAGGACACTTTTAACGTAGCCGTAGAAAAGGGCGCTACCCGTACCGCGGTAGAGCAGGGCTTTGCCGAACGTATTCGCCAGGTTGGTCAGACCGGCACCGCCGTCGGCCCCAAAGTCTATATCGCCATCGGCATCTCCGGCGCCATTCAGCACATGATCGGCGTCGCCAATACCGAAACCATTATCGCCGTCAACACCGACCCGCACGCCCCCATCTTCAGGCAGTGCGACTATTACATCATCGGCGGCGCTGAACAAGTCATTCCCGAACTGGTACAGGCAATCAAAGGATAAATCGTGGAAAAGTCAAATTCATATAACAATGTATCGGTTTTAATCGTCGGTGCAGGTCCAGCCGGGCTTTCCGCCGCCATTACGCTCAAAAAAGCAAAGCCCGAACTGGATGTGGTTGTCATCGACAAAGCTCAGGCCCCCGGCAACCATAACCTGTCCGGTGCGGTTCTCGAACCTGCCGCTATTGCCAGACTGCTCGACCCCATTGATCCCCAATGGGCCGAAAGTGATGCGGCCAAAGCCGTGCTGCTATCCCGTGTGAACAAAGACGACGTCATGTTCCTGCTGGGTAAGAAAATGGCCTTCGGCATTGAATGTGCCATCAAAATGGCCAAGACTTTCAAGCTCGGCTTCGGCCAGATGTCGCACCATAATGACTACATCTGCTCGGTCAGCAAACTAACCGCATGGCTTTGCTCCATCGCCCAGAAACTCGGCGTCGAAGTTCTGCACGGCTTTGCCGCTCAGGATATTCTCTGGGACAGTGCCTCGCATACCGCCACAGGCGTCAAGCTGGTCGATCAGGGCCTCGATAAAGAAGGCCACAGGCAGCGAAACTATCTGCCCGGCGAGACCATCCATGCCAGACATATCCTGCTGGCCGAAGGCTGCGATGGCCTGCTCAGCGAAACCTTCATTAAAAAAGCCGGCCTCAAACGGCAAGGCAATCAGCTCTATTCCATCGGCGTCAAGGAACTCATCAAAGTCAGCGATGCACAATATCAGAAATTCGGCGCAGGCCGCGTTGTCCATGCGATGGGCTATCCCATCTGGACACCGCTGATTGGCCCGGCCATGTTTGGCGGCGGCATCATGTATCCCATGGGCGGCAACCATATCGCCGTCGGCATGATCGTCGGGCTGGACTATAAATATTGCGACTTCAACCCGCAGGACGCCCTGACTCTGTTCAAAGAACACAAGTTCGTCAAGCAGTTCATCGACGGCGGTACCGTTACCGAAGCCGGTGCCAAGATGATTCCCGAAGGCGGCCTGTACGCCCTGCCGCGTGACCCGGCCACCAATGCCATCGGTCGGTCCAATGTAGCCCTGCTGGGCGACAGTGCGGGTTTTGTAAACATGCTCAAAATCAAGGGCCTGCATAACGCCATTTACTCCGGCATGGCCGCCGCCCAGGCGATTGCCGATAACCTCGACTCCCCGCAGGATCTGGCCGGAGCCTACACCCGCCTGCTGGAACAGACCACCGTCCTCAAAGAGATGGATTCAGCCAAAAACTTCCGCCAGACGGTCGCTCGCTTTGGCCCGCTCCAGGGGATGCCGCTGTCGGTACTGGGAGGCCTGCTGCCCAAATTCCATATTGAGCCGGATTACGCGGAAATGACCACTGCCAAATATCGGATGAAACCCTCCGTCAAATTCGACAAGGACACCTTTACCGCCGTAGCGGCCACTCATCACCGCGAAGAGGAACCCTGCCACCTGCTGATTCAGGATGAAACTATCTGCATCACCCAGTGCTGGCCCAAGTTTGGCGCCCCCTGCATTACCTTCTGCCCGGCCGGGGTATATGAAACCGTCCACAAAGAAGTCAAGGCGGCCAACCCGTCCAACTGCCTCCATTGCAAGACCTGCCAGCGCAAGTGTCCCTTCGACAACATCCGCTGGACAGTCCCCGAAGGCGCCGGCGGCCCTCGCTACAAAACCATGTAAATATCTTATGAAATCTGGAATCGACCGTTTCGAAGACCCCATCCGCAATTACGCCCGATCCGGGGTTTATCGAACTGCTGCCGTCTGAACTGCCGGCGGCAACCCAGTGGGAGATCGTCGAGCAGGTCGCCGACCGGATTGAGCCGGTGTTTGCGGACATGATTCACAGGGCCGCCCAGGGCCGGATTTTGCACAATGATGATACGACCATGAAGGTGCTGGAATTGTGCCGCCGGCACGATGCGGCGTCCTGTGCAGAGGCCCCATCCAAAGCCCCGCGTAAAGGGGTATTTACCTCCGGCATTGTGTCCGTCGCAGACAATCATCGGATCGCGTTGTTCTTCACCGGCCATAGCCATGCCGGCGAGAACCTGGCCGAGCTGCTCAAGCAGCGCCACGCTGACCGGCAGCGTCCGATCCAGATGTGCGATGCCCTGAGCCGGAACGTGCCCGGACCGCTCAAGACAATCCTGGGCAACTGTCTGACGCATGGACGGCGGCGTTTTGTGGAGGTGGCAGCCAACTTCCCGGATGAGTGCCTGCATGTGCTGGATGTGCTCAAGGCGGTGTATGCCCATGAGGACGAGGCCAAACGCCAGGGCCTGTCCGAGCAGGAGCGGCTCGACTGGCATCAGGCCCGCAGCGGACCGAAAATGGCTGAACTGAAGCACTGGCTCACCGAACAGATCGAGCAAAAGAAGGTGGAACCGAACAGTGGGCTGGGTGAGGCCATTAGCTATATGCTGCGGCACTGGCAGGAACTGACGCTGTTCCTGCGGCAGCCGGGTGCCCCGCTGGATAACAATGTGTGCGAGCGAGCGCTGAAGAAGGACACACCCAAAAAACTGATTCAAAAACTGATCGAAAAACTGATCAGTTTGCTTACTGTGATAGACACAACCAGTCAGAGGATGTCAGCACGGCAAGCAACGCGAAACCCATTTTTGCAATCACCGCCGATTCTCATAAACCTATTAAAAACAAAACCTTAGGCAATGATTGTCACAGCATGACACACCCCAACAAAGCAAAAAACGGAGAGGGAGGGATTCGAACCCTCGGTACGGGTTATTACCCGTACGACGGTTTAGCAAACCGTTGCCTTCAGCCTCTCGGCCACCTCTCCAAGCTGTAATCAAAACCGTAATTTACCCATGGATTGGCCGGATTGCAAGTACGTTTAGTCTAAATCCGAAATTTTTCCACAAAAAAGGCTATTTTTGCCCTTACGGTTCGGAGTTAATCCATTGACAAAATCCAATAATCGATTACATTAGTCGCTAATCTGACAATCTTTTTTTGCCGAAGAAGAGGTAATAACTGTACTAAATTATTGAAAGGGCTGAGTTATGAAATACAGGTTGTATTGTGTCGCCATTGTCGCCTGTCTGTTGACGGCCGGTGTTTCGGGATGTTTTAAGGCTGACCAGAAGAATCTCAAGGCCTTTACATACCCAAATGATGCGACGGTCACAGCAAGTGATTATGTCATTCTGCCGCCGGATGATGTCACGGTTATCTGCACCTCTGTTCCGGAATTAATGGGTACAGGGTCTATGCTCGGACAGACACAGACGGTACGGCCGGATGGCGTGATCTCATTTGAACGAGTTGGCGAAATTACCGTAGCCGGTAAAACTCCCCGCCAGGTCGCTCAATTAATCGCAGAACGTATCGCCGGCATGTACAAAATGACCGGTGACAACCCAATTGAAGTCCGCGTCCGAAATATGAGCCATTACTACTACATGGTCGGCATGGTCAACAAGCCTGGAGCACAAATCTTCACCGGACGCGAAACAACCTTGTCAGCCCTGACCAAAGCAGTTCCGAATAACCTGGCCTGGAAGGATCAGATTCAGGTCATCCGGCCCTCAGCAAATCCCAAAGAACCCTCAAAAGTGTTTGCCCTGGATTATCGCAAACTGGTTGAACAGGGAGACATGACCTGCAATGTCCTGCTTCAGGAAGGCGATGTCATCTATGTTCCGCCGACTATTCTTGCTTCTATTGGATTAACCGTTGGCGAAATCGTTAGCCCGATTCTCCAGACCGGCAGTGCTGTTAACATGTTAGCGGCTCCGTAATCGGATAAATTGCTTCGGATTAAACAGTCAAGAGATGCTGGCAGTCTGAATGGCTGCCAGCTTTATCGTATGTCTTCGAAAACAGCCTTAAAACGAATCCATGTTCTTGGGACGATCTGGTTTGTCACCTGTGCAATGTTTTTGTTGTCACTGGCACTGCATCAGGCCGGATTCAGGTGGTGGATTGTTTTCTCATTTTCGGGATATTCTCTTGTATTTTTCCTGTTCTTCATCAATGTCTATGTATTTGCCATTTTTCGCGGCGTCTCTCGTCATCAAACCATTCTTGAACATCCATTAACAACATCGACATACTACATTGCGTTTTATGACTTGAGTCCCTTTCTCGGCAGCCTGGCCGGCTTTTTGTGTTCAATCACCCTGCCGGAACTGGGAATTCTGGGCATCTTGTCCACGGTTGCCGAAGGTACACTGACGTTTACTTTTCTGGTATGGATATTCTTTGATCCGCTGCTGGGATTCATTGAAAATCTGCTGCCGCAATGTGCCCGGCACCGAAAACAGCGTTTAGCGGCCGAAGACGAGCAAAAACGCCTGAAAGAAGAAGAAAAACAGCAATTGCTGGCCAGCCTCGAGCAAAAGGAGGCTCAGAATATGCGTTTATGGAACGAGACTCTTGAGCCGACGGCTGACCGGCTGGCAGAACTGCTTTGCCGGACGCATCTGGATGAGCAGGCGTATAGAACCATTGTTCAAGCCGGGGCACAGGCCTGGCAGCTTGGAGGAATTATCTGCATGCGTCACCTGCATCAGATGGTGCTGAACAAGACAAAACAGCTTGAGGTGGACTGCCTGGCTTTGTGGTGGGATGGCATCGGAACCTGGCAAAAGCCGCATTTCAGCCAGCTTGTCTCTGCAAAACAATAGAACACTGCGGTTCCTTCCATTGCAGCAAGAGCACATATACCAACTTTGATAATACAACGATAACCGGTATAATAAACAACATGAAAATAGCCTTTATAGTCAGCCAATTTCCTGCACTATCGGAAAGTTTTATTGTCCAGCAAATTATCGGCCTGCTGGAGATGGGGCACAACGTCCAGATTGTATCTTTCGGAAATTCTAATCAGATACAAATTCAGAAAGAAGTTCAGGAGTACGACCTGATTCCGCGGACAACCTATATCTGCATCCCAGATAATAAAATGCAGTTGCGGTTTCGTGGTTTTATTTGTCTGCTGGAATGTTTTTTACGCAATCCCAGAGCAACGTTAAATCTCCTCTCTTATTTTAGAAAAATAAAATGTTTTCATTATTTAGATCTTTTTTTGGCTCGTTTTTTTTTAAGGTATTCCGTTGATATTATTCATGCTCATTTTGGCCCAAATGGCTTACAGTCCCTGTGCGCCAAATGGATGGGTCTCAAGAGCAGACACATTACATCATTTCACGGATATGACGTGAGCGTATATATCCGACAAAACGGCACAAGTGTCTATGAGCAGCTATTTTCCCTCGGAGATCGATTTACGTACAACAGCCAGTCAACAAAGGACAAGCTGTTGTCTCTGGGATGTCCTCCTCATAAAATGACAAAACTGCCGATGGGTATCAGCCTAAAAGCAATTCCCTTCAAAGAAAGGACTTTGTCGCAGGGAGACACAATACGCCTGTTGAGTGTCGGACGGCTGGTAGAAATGAAAGGTCGGGAATATGCCATTAAAGCAATTGCACAAATCAAAGGAAAATACAACATACACTATGATATTGTCGGAGATGGGCCGCTTCGCGAAGATTTAAAAAAAATAGTCACCGACTTGGGGCTTGATAATATAATTCAATTCCGGGGCTGGACCGACAGTGATACGTTAGAGATGCTATATAATCAGGCCCATCTATTTGTTCACCCCAGCGTCACGTCTTCCGACGGCAACCAGGAAGGTCAGGGAGTCGTTCTTGTAGAAGCACAGGCTCATGGAATACCTGTTATTGCGACAAGGCATGGCGCTTTCCCGGATAGCCTGCTGGATGGACAATCCGGATTTCTTGTGCCGGAAAAAGATGTGAAGGCATTGGCTGATAAAATTGAGTTTCTTATTGCAAATCCCCAAATGTGGCCTCAGTTAGGTCGAACAGGTCGCCGATTTATTGAGGAGTGCTTCGATGCAGCAATGCTGAATAAAAAGCTGGAAGAAATATATGCCGATCTTCTTTGAATTATTCTGTTCCTGCCAGGCTGAATGCACCAACATTGACTACGAGCCTTTTGGGCTTGCGCAATAATCATATCTTTCGGGTGTATCATACAGCATAATGAGGTTGACGGCACCCATGACCGCACTTATTCCTCTTTATTCAATCCCGCTGCTGCACAAATTATCATTGGGGATATCCGCTTGCAGTGGCTTGCCGCAACTGTGCACATTACAGGGAGATTGGAGCCGAAACGACAAGCTTGTGGGATATATTTGCCCTCTTCGCTCCTGAATCAATCACTTTCTTTTTTGCATTTTATAATAATGCTTCAGCGTCAGATAACCGTCGCAGCATCGGGCGGCCAGACGCGGCAAGTACATCCTGAAATACAATTCCATCTTGGTTTTCCAGCAGAGCGCCTCTTTGCATTCCCGAATAAAGGGGGAGATGTCGCAATTCAAATCCATCTTCTTCATATTTCTTGACCATCGGAGAATAAGGGCGTCTGCACAGCGTCGAAACTGGGAAAGATACCCGTACTCTGCAGATAAAGCCAGATGTTTTTTGATAAACAACCATCGCTCCTGTATATCGAGCGCCGTGTTCCGGGTAATACTGCCGGGGCGCCCTTCCGTATAATACACGAGAGGTTGAACACAAAAGCCCACGCAAGGGTGACGGTAAGCTATCCGGAGTGCCAGATCGGTGTCATGGTGAATTCTCTGTCCGGGTAGAAATCCGCCTGCTTCGAGGTACACATCCTTGCGAATCAGCATAGTGGATGTCATCATCCATAGTCCGCAGGCATAGGCATCAATATAACTGGGTATGCGTTCGTCCTGTATAAAAGCCGGAAGGGCCTCAGGGGCACAAAAAAGGGATTTTTCACCCGTAGTGCAAAATCGAATCTCCTGATTGCCGTAAACCCACACCAGGTCGGGATGCCTGTGCAATATTGCACGCTGCCATTCAAGCTTTTGTGCAAACCATTCATCGTCAGCGTCGAGAAATGCCAGCCAGTTGCCGCTCGACAGTGAAACACCGGCATTGCGAGCCTCGTTGGCCCCGGCATTATTCTGGTACAGATATTTCACTTTTAAACCATATCTCTGGACAATGTCTCGGGTATTATCCTGTGACCCGTCATCCACAACAATAATTTCATGCGGCGGACAGGTCTGGTTCATAACACTGTCGATGGCCCGTCCAAGATAGGCGGCACAATTATAGGTCGGAATAATTACACTGATTTTACAGGGTACCTGGCTCATCGTCTATTCCATATACCCAAGATCACGCAGTCGCTGCTGTAAAAGCTGTTCATCTGAGGAAGAATAGGTCCGATCCGGGGCGTCTGTTTTGTCCGGCGGCAAGACTTCTGTTTTCACATCAGACTTGTCAATCCGACTGCGCAATTCTTCATCAAACAGCTCGGTATGCACCCGGCCGTCGAGGTCCGAATTGACAGGCAACCCGCTGTAAAACAGAAGAGTCGGTAGAATATCCGTAATGTGCATCCGAAGCCCGGATTGCCTGACAACATGAGGTCCCATCATGGCAAACATGCCGTCCGGATGATGCTTGCCGATATTCATAATATTATCTTCCTTAACAGTACTGAACAGCCCCCTGTCGGGACGATAAATGCCATTAAAGGAATAGCCCGGCGCCGGCTCCAGCACTAAATCCGGAAGCCTGTCCACACGACTGCCGTGATAGAGTTCTTCCCTGCGATAGATACGGCTGACAAATGGTTGGCCATTGGCTGGATCGGTCAGCTTCATAAGCTCATCCGACAATTTTGTAATCAGTGAATCCCGCTGCAGTGGGTCGTCGGCCAGGAGATAAATAAATCCCTCCCCTGTAGCTCCACAGGGAAAGGCCTTTGTTTTTTCCCAGACAACAGGAATGGCGTCAAATTTAACTCGGATACAAAGCATTTCATACCATTTGAGTGAGAGGATCTTATGCAGAGCCGGCAATAACCGTCTGAGCAGCCCTTTAATCGGGGGATCTTTCAATCGCCCGGGGTCGATGCACAAATACCCTTTTTCGACCAGCCAGTTACCCAGATTAAAACGGCGATGATGCGACTCGAATCCATGATCGGAAAGGGTTACCAGCAAAGGCGGCTGGCCGGTGGATGCCAGAAATGTCGAATAGACCCGCTCGATTTGGTTGTCCAGATGCCGATAAAAAGCAGAAAATATCCAGTCTCGCTTGGCTTGGTCATATTCGGGATGAGTCGTATCCAGGTATTTCCAGAACTGATGTTGAAGCACATCTGTTTCCTGAAAATGAACCATGAACAAATCCCATCGCTCCTTTTGCATGATATAACAGGCCGCATCGGCATGGATGGAACATAATCGAACAAGACTTTCCAGAAATTTTTTCTCGGCCTCGGCGCGTATCGCCGTTTTCCGGACATTATGAAATCCGAGAATGTCATATCCCGGAACCCGTTCAAGCAGCTCCTGCTTGAATTCCGGGGGATAGGTAAACTCAGATTTCAGCGACGGGGTCATCAACCCGGAAACAATAATCCCATTGACGGGCTTTGGCGGATACATCATTGGCACATTGATCGCCACCACACGTTTTCCGGTATTTGAAAACAACTCCCAGATGGTCCGATCCAGACTGGTTGCATTGGAATAGCCATAGGCGCGTGTAGTCCGATTCCACCATGAAAAATCATAAACCCCGGTTGAGCCAGGATTGCGCCCGGTTTGAAAGGCGCTCCAGGCGGCAGGGGTAATAGCGGGAATTGTGGATTCAAGAATCCCGGACGCTCCGGATTCCTTGATTTTGGCCAGAAAAGGCATACAGCCCTGTTCTATCGCCGGCTGCAGGCTTGCCCAGGTTCCGCCATCCAGCCCGATAATCAGTACACCAGGCCGATTAATATTTGTTGATTGCGGAGAATTTACCATTTTAATCCTCGATTAAACGGCAGAATACGTACTAATTCGACCAGATTCTGCCGAATACCATAATTTGATAGTTTATCAATGACCCACATCAAAGACAAATAGACACTGATCCCGATGACAATAATCATGCAGAAATTAAAAATCGTTGTCTCTGTCATAAGGGTGTATTTCAAAAACCATAGTACTGCCGACATCAACATTGAAGCCACAAGCGGATAGAAAAATGGACGATACATTTCCCAAATACCAGTTTTTAATAACCGACAGACCAGATGAAAATCCAGAGGATTAATCAAAACCCCCATTAGCAGGGTTGACAGACCGGCACCGACCATGCCCCAGTATTTAGTCAAGGGATAAGCCGTAACGGCCAGAATGATCATCCTGAAAACATAAAAGTGCCAGTTGATATGCGGTTTGCCAAGGGCTTGAATCAAAGGAGGTCGGGTCCCCCCTATCGACCAGTACAAGCCTTTAAATGCCAGAATTTGTAACGCCGGTATCATGATATGCAGTTCGGGCTTGAATACAAGACGGACAAAATCCGGCCCCGCAACCGCCAGACCAAACGCCATCGGCACCGTCAGAAATGAGGTCAGTCGAAGTACTTTAAGATAGGCATCTTTAAGCCTTGGCAAATCATCCTGAAGTTTCGAAAAAGCCGGAAAAAGAACCTGGCCAACCACATTGGTAATTTCCGTCGCAGGTAAAGTGGAATAGCGATAAGCCAGCCGATAGATTCCGAGGGCCTCAATTCCCAGAATTCCCCACACAAAATAACTTTCGCCGCAGCGGATAATAAACCCGATAATCGTGAGATAATAAATCCATTTACCAAATTGCCACAGTTCGCGGGCCTTGGCAAAATCCAGTTTTAATCGAGGACGATAATCGCATATCACGTAGCCCATAATGCAGCCAAACAGGCCGGAAACCAGCCAGCCGGCCACGTACGCCCAAATACTCCGAAAAATAACCACCAGGGTTATTGAAATAACGATATCAATTAAAATCTCTGCGATTTTAACGAATGTTAAAGGACGAAAATTGATATCACGGGAAAAATGAATGATGCCAATATTAGAAAATCCTGATATCAGAAAACAGCAACCCATAATTCGCATTACACTGACAGCAAGTTCCTGTTTGTCGGGAGTAATCCGAAACGAAGCGAACAGCGGCGAAAAAAAATACAGCAGCAAAAACAGAAGGATACCCCTGAAGATTGCAACCGTCCAGGCGGTATCAAGGTAATCATGAATCTGCTCTTTTTTCTGGATTAAAGCGGAATAATACCCGGTTTCCGACAATGTTGTCAAAAACTCCACCATTAAAAGAGTCGCCGTCATGATGCCAAAGTCATCAACAAACATCAGGTTAGCGATAACAATGGTCTTGACAAAACCCAAAACATGCCCTGCATATCGTAAAAAGAAGACCCAAAATCCCCCCTTTACGGAACGGCGAAACAAATCAGAATTATCCTTGTTTTTTTTAACCATTTAAACCGATTAAATGTGAACACTTAGCTTTTTTATATATTAATTTTATCGTCATTCTCTTCCCATTTGTTAGGCGTAAGTTTCGATCCATTCAGAATTTCCAAAATAGTCTCGAAATACTATCATTCCAAAATAGCATTAGAAACGATAAAAATATTATTGTCAACTACTTATAATCCGATATGAAAGTATGGTGTCTTCTGGGAAATAGTATGAATATTGATGATTATGCCAGACATTTTTTGGAAACAGTCCGTCAGTCGGACTATTCAGTAGCACTGACCGGTGCCGGCGTATCCACGGATTCAGGGATTCCGGACTTTCGCAGCCCCAACGGCCTTTATTCCAAAATTTCCCAGGAAACATTTGAGCTGGATTTTTTCCTCAATCAGCCCCAGGAGTATTATAAGGTTGCGATTGATTACATCCACCCTCTGGCCGACAAAGAGCCTAATATCACGCATCAGATGCTCGCAACTTTGCAAGCCCAAAATCTGCTGAATGCCATTATTACACAGAATATCGACAGACTTCATCAGAAAGCCGGTGCCACAAATGTAATTGAATTCCACGGAAACGTGACAGGCTTTCACTGTATTCATTGCGGCAAGACTTTTGATCGCGATTATGTGGATGAGCATATCCGGACTTACAATGTCCCTTATTGTCAATGCGGCTCGCTGATTCGGCCAGATATTGTATTCTTTGGTGATATGATACCGCTGGAATCCTTGAACGCCGCTCAGTTATGTTCCGGCTCCGCCAAAGTGTTTATTGTCATGGGGACTTCTCTCCAGGTACACCCAGCGGCCGGGATGGCAAGCCTTGCCAGACGATATGGGGCCAGGCTTTTGATTATCAATCGGGAACCTACCGCCATGGATACCCTGGCCGATTGGGTTTGCCATACTGAGCTGACTGCCTTTTCTCAGGCCGTTATGAACGCCTTGGCTGCAAACGGACATCAATAAGCAAAGCATTGTTTTGCGTCATATAACGCCCTTTTGCAAGTGCCGTAAAAAAAGCTCAGCCGAAGGCGAAATCTCCGGCTGAGCTTACTCACTGTTTTATTTCACAGATTAGTTTTCAACCATCTGCAGGGTGGTAAAGCTGCCTCCCAGACCCTGATTTTGCATCATATTCAGTCCGTCCATACGCGTTCCGAGATAAGAACCGGTGTTTACATTCTGCCAGATCAGATCGGCCATGCCATCGCCGTTAAAGTCGGCTATATCCACAATCTGCAACGTCGTGGTGCTGCCGCCGAAACTCTTGTTCTGCCCCAGATTGAAGGCATTGATCAGAGTACCCATGAACGCGCCGGTAGTGACATTCCGCCACAGGATATCCGCCGTATTGTCGCCATTAAAGTCTGCAATATCTGCAATCTGCAGCGTGGTGCTGCTGCCGCCCAGAGCCTTGGTCTGGACCATATTCAGGCCATTCATCTGCGTCACAACATAAGAGCCGGTAGTAACATTCCGCCAGATGAGATCATCCATGCCGTCGGCATTCATATCCGCCAATTCCACAACCTGCAGTGTCGTGCTGCTGCCGCTGAGATTGCGGGTCAGGGTAATATCCAGGCCATTCATCAGGGTACCAATAAAGGCCCCGGTATTCACATTACGCCACAGAATATCCGCTTTGCCGTCGGCATTGAAGTCTCCAAAATCGGCAATCTGAAGGGTGGTGCTGCTACCGCCCAGACCTTTGGTCTGTGTCATGGTCAGGCCATTCATCAGCGTACCCAGGTAGGCGCCGGTATTCACATTGCGCCATACCAGGTCGGTCTTGCCGTCACCGTTGAAATCCACCAGGCCGACAATCTGAATGGTTGTAAAGCTGCCGCTGAGACCTTTCAGTTCCAGGGTCGTGTTGCCATTCATAAGAGCACCCAAATATGCGCCCGTATTTACATTTCGCCACAGGATATCCGACTTGCCGTCGCCATTGAAATCAGCCAGTCCGGCAATTTCAAGTGTCGTGCTGCTGCCGCCAAGATTTCGGGTTACTCCTATGGTCAGACCATCCATCAGGGTAAACAGAAATACGCCCGTATTTACATTACGCCATAACATGTCGGTTTTACCGTCACCGTTAAAGTCAGGATATACAACCACTTTCTGCCAGTTCAGGACAGGATAATGCGTCGAAGGCGACATCTTCCAGAAGTCATTGGTGCCATTGGCTGTTTCGCCGACAAAGTCCCAGTTGGCAGCAATAAACATAGCGCGAGATTTCATCTCAATCGACGTCTTGCCCATACCGCCGGCGCTGACTGCCTGACCCGAGGCCTGCGTATCCCAAAAACCACTATTGACCGTACTTCCGGCTTGACCGCCCACCAGACCGCCGGCAGATGTCATTCCGCTGACTGCACCTCTTGCATAACAGGTGGTGATTACACCAGTGTTATAACCCACCAGACCGCCGATATTTTCCAGACCATTGACTGAACAACTGGAATAGCAGGCTACCAGCGAACCGCCAAAGTTGTAACCGACCAGACCGCCGACATTGTATGCGCCCTGAATGGAACCGGTTGTATAGCAACCGATAATGATCGTTCCAATCTCATTCCATCCCACCAGACCACCGATATAACTGCTGGTTGCATGGGGAACTGCAATAGAGATGTTTTCCAGGCCAAGATTGGTAATTCTGGCATCATCTGTATAACCAAACAGACCCACATACAGCACCCCGCTGTTTGTGGAATAAGTCAGATTCCGGATGATATGGCCGTTTCCATTAAATACGCCGGTGAACTTTGTCGCCGCATTGCCGATAATGTTATATTGCGTGCCCGTGTAAGCGGACATATCAATATCGGCCATCAGGATGAAATACTTATCCCAGTCGGCGGAATTAAGGCCGATGGTATTCATATCACCAGCAGTCATAATCTGATAGGGATCCCCTTCCGTGCCACTGCCGCCGCTATATGCCGCAGCCTGCGATGTAGTGGATAAAAAGGCCACCATTCCTATCACGAGTCCTAAAAACAACTTGTTCATAAAACCTCCCTTCAACAATAATGTTTTATTTGTTTTTTCATCATTCCTATTGTCGTAAGCAATGGAAACAATTGCCCGGCAATCACGCCAACAATGACCACGGTTCGAGATTCGATTTCTTTTGCTCATAAGTTGTCCCCAAAATAAATGAAATATCCAGAAGCGGATTATACCAAATTGGGGATTTTAATTCAACGCATTTTCAATAGCAGCTCGTCCATATCAAGACATACATGGTCTATTTAGATAGATACCGGCTCCTATTTTACGTCATTTGTCCGGTAAAAACACGCGAATTATCTGTCAACGCATGATTTCTCAAACAATCGATTTTGAGGCATCCGTTGACAGTCCAGATGAATTCGAAATGAAATTTATTTCTTTTATTTTCCCGGTTGGGGTGCCAGCCCGACCCAGATTTCAGGGTCGCTGGAATACGCATTTTTATCGGCCCGCTGTAGAGATTGCCCACCGCCGTTAGGACCTGTCGGCCAGGGCGCTGAATCCATATAATCAATGGTTTCGACAGGGATATAAATCCGTGCCTTATTCCATTCCTGATCACCCGGAATTTGGATGGCGATTTCTTCACCATTATTATCCAGTTTTCCGGCATAGGGACCAAACACGCGAGTCCCGGCGGGCAGGATAGAACCATAGGCACTGCTGAATAACGGAGGATTTTTGGCGACAATGATATATTCGCCGGGCAAAATCGTAATACCGGACGAGAATTCATACCCAATGCCATCAATAGTCCAGGGCAAATCCTGCGAAGTAAAGACTCCCTGGGGGTTTTCCGTCGAAACCGTGGCCATCAGAGACACCGCCTCAGAGGAGCGGTTATATATCTCAAGATACTCATAATCAGCCCCCTGCACCGGATTATACATAATCTCGGTGATAACCAGAGGAGCGACCAGCGGGCTGCTGTTGGGCTGCTGCGGGGTAGGCGTCTGCATCCGGACAAAATCATATCCGTTGGTCAGAGAGGCTTTTTCATATCGGCCAAAAGAAATCCCCGTTTCGGATGCATCGAATTTCTGCCGGGTTTGATAGTAGCCTGTCACTTCGCCGTTTTCACCGGAATACAGATAAACCGTTTCACCGGCTTCGCTCAGTGCAAAGCGTTTTTCAGTCGGCTGCGAAGGGCTGCCAAACGAGGTATCCTGATAGAAAACCAGATAGCTGCCGCCATGAAGGATGGTACCGGTTGGAATCTCATATTTGCGGATGGTATTCAGGTCCGTACTGTCATCGGTAAGGAACCAGCCGCCGATGTTGATATCCTGGTCGGTTTTATTATACAGTTCAATCCAGTCGGGCTGGCTGGCATGGGAGTGAGCCAGAATTTCATTGAATACGATACTGTCAGCGGCCAGCCCCTGCTCGGCCTGGCCGGGGGAACCTCCCATGACAGTGCTTGCCCGCCACGAAGATTTTTTGTCCCACGTTCCCGGAAGGCCGTTCAAATCACCGCTGAAGACCAGCGAAAATCCCTTGCCATCGGTAATGTCATACCACTTGTCATCATACGTGAACTCAAGAATCGTGCTGTTGGTCTGGTCATCCAGGCTGATTGTTTCCCCGCTGTTAGCCAGGGAGCCCACATAGCCGCCAAGAATCTGTGTATTTTGCGGCACCGTATAACGAGAGGCAAAAGCGGCAGGATTTTTAACCAGCAACAGGTATTGGCCAGCCCCTAACTGTACATTATCTGCGAAATGATAGGTAATGCCTTGAGTGAACTTGACTCCATTCAGCAATAAGGGCTGCGTCCCTATATTGGTTAGTTCTAAATATTCATAATCTTCATCGGCATATTGCGAATCCGTACTGTCCGCAGGATGATACATTAGTTCAGTAATTCTTAAATATCGCTGGGCATCGCTCGGATTGCCGAGATAGGTTTTGGATGCGGCCAGTCGCTGAGCCGTGTCGCGGATTTCGAGAGTTTCGCCCCAACTGGACAGATGGCCCTTGTATCCGCCCTGCACAAACAAGTGCTGTCCGCCTCTGGGAGACGCAGCACGTGCTCTGAAGGCTTTGGCATTGGGCGACAGGTACATCGCACCGCCGGCGGGAATGACCGTGCCGGGAGCAAAGGTGTGTGTGACCCCGCCGGATACCGTCCAGCCGCTGATATCCGCCGCAAAGGTGTTGGGGTTGAGAATCTGGATGTATTCTTCATCCTGATTCCACGAGGCCGGATTGTAATCCATGTCGCCGATTTGCAGATCAACCTGCTGAGGCTGGGCAGCGGGAATTCCGGCAGGCTCATCCGGCCAGGATGAACCCTGCAGGTGATTGACATATAAATGCGTCCTGCGGACCGGCAGATAGGTGATCCGAATCGCATTCAAATCGGAGGCCAGGCTGGATAATCCCTCGTATGCCATCTGAGACGCCAGCTCATTCATTTGCTTTTCGTAATACTGCTGCTGGGCGGGTGTACCTGCAGGCTGCAGATACGTATCCATCAGCGTCCGGAGATGCCGCAGATACATTTGCCGAGCAACAGAATCGGCATACACCGCATCAAAAAGACGATTCCATTGATAATCGACTTTCTGATGATTCTGGCTGCCGAAGAAGGGGTGGCTGGGCGAACGAACGTCGCCGGGCCAGTCCTGAGCGGCAGTGATGCCCGAAACGCCGTGGTTCAGTCCGAATGTCAAGTCCTTGTCCCACGGGATAAACATCCATTCTCCGGAACCTTCTGTATCGCGATAGAGAAAATAGTTCTTGTGGGTATGGTCATTCTCGTGGACCAGGGTACAGACCGCCAGATAGGTAATGACTGCGGGGAGATTGACATGATCAAACAAAAATGTGCCGCGCGTGGGGCTGCCCGGGGCGATCCCGACCGCCAGGGCCTTCAAATCGCTGTTATCCTCATGCAGCCGTGTAATTTTCCGTTCCACCTGCTCGCCGGACAGACTTGCATTTAAATCGGAATACATTTTATAAAAGGCCCCGTTGTCATCCAGCCCGGTCCGTCGAAGCAGGTGCCGGTCCGGCTGTTCGACAAACACACGAACAAACGGATCGCCGTTATTGCGGATCACACGCATGGGAAATACGATGCTGCACGGCAACCCGGCCGCGGCAAATGTATTAAACGCCAGGGAAGGACGAAGATAGGTTGGGTCCGCCCCCTGCTCATTCAGATTAATCTCATCCACCCGTTCATAGTTCGGATCAAACAGAAAATGATAACCGTCGTTGAAATGAATTTTGCGGCCTTTGGTATAGTTGCCCCCGCGCAGCTCAATACGCACATTGTCATAAAATTCGTTACGGAAAAAGACCGAGCAGCGGGTGCCGGTTTCGGTCGCTTCGGCGGCAGTGTCCTGAACAAAATACCGGAACACAGGCAGATTGGTCTGGACGGATGGGTTCGCAACCACCGTTCCAAAGTACCGCGGTGCATCATTGGTAAACAGCGTCGCCGGTTCCTGTGTCCGGACAGCGGCGGTATCGGTCGCCCGGACGGCCCATCGCACCATATCGCCCGCACGGTACGCCGATGCGGGGATGGTTCCGGAAAAGATGCCGTCGCCGGCAAGGGCATCTCCGCCCTGACCGGCATCATTCATGGCCACAGTCATCTCGCTGCCGAATCCGATGCAGTAAATCAATTCCACCTGCTGGATGGGCTTTGCAGTCGCAGTAACCGCGGCTGAAATCACCAGATTTTCCGATTCCAGCGGCGGGACGGGATTTCGTGTCACGTCACGAATCGCCGGCCCAAGATTAAATTGTCCGGGATTGTTTTTGCTCCCGGGACTGGGGATTTGAAAATACGATTCCAGCAGGGATGTCATGGATATAGTCTGTACTCGCACCGCAGACAATTTGGGCAATATCAGAAAATCAGAACTGCCGACACCTTTATTCAGCCCCTGAATGGACAGCACATTCCAGCCCTTGCGCAATCGCCCGAGGGCTTCGTCCGACAACGCAAATGACGCATACCGCATGGCCAGCGTATCATTACGGTCCGCATTCGCCTGGGAATTCCAGACTGGAACCGCAGGCGCATTGTCGGAAGCAACCGCTGCACCTGTATTCAAATAAGCGACAAATCCATCGTCGTACATGATCTCCAGGTTTAAGTCCTGCAGGCCCGTCAGGTCGTCCACCCAGAAGGGAATGCGTATATAAGCAGACGCATTTTTCCCATACATCTCCTGTCGAAGATTAAGCCCGATTAAGGATTCATACCCGGATTGCGTTTCATACCCGACACCCGTCGTTCCCGTTTTCCAGCCGTCCGGAACATAATCACTGTCCGTCCAGGGGATCCCGGCGTCATTGACAGTCGGGATTTTGGCGTATGCCGCAGCACCCGGCGCAATCAGCTCAACGGCCTGCGAGGTCAGACCCGTGGGACTGGCCAATCCATAGGAGATACTGCCAAACTGAGCCGGATAGATATATTGGTGGACTATGGTTTTGCCGTCCGGAAGGACAAGCGCCAGAAAGCCCGACCCGGACGACAGTGAAAAATTGGTATGCAGGTTTTCGCCCGGGGTTCGTCTGTCTTTGCCGGATGCAAAAATGACTGTAAACGCTCCCGAGTCCAGGACTAAATCCGGGATTTCCCAGCGGGTCAGATTGGCCGGGTCATCGGTCAAATACCAGCCGCCCAGATGAATCGCCGAGGGCGTGGTGTTGCATAATTCAATCCAGTCGGAAGAATCATTATCTTCATCGAGGATTTGTCCGGTTTGGAGCGGTAATTTAGCCGTATTCATTGCCATAAATTCACTGATGACCACAGACGGCCCCTGCTTGTCCCATGACTGTGCCAGCACCGCCATATCGGACAGGGTTACTCCATCATTTCCGTCCAAATCCGGCAGCCGCCCGGCCAGAATATCCGCATCCAGCCAGGACTGTGCCAGGATCAAAAAATCCGCCACATCAACGGCACAATCGCCGGTCATATCCCCAACAGGACATAGCGAATCTGAAATCACAATAAAAGCCGAGTCAGAAACAGAGTAACTCGAATTGGACACCGTCAGCGACACCTGATACATGCCTGCAACTGCAGGAAACTGCACAATCGGATCCAGGACACTTCGATTCGGTTCGAAAGTCAGGGCATCAATCGATACTCCATCCGGGGCATCAGTCAGCGTCCATTGATACTGATAAGGGTCCGATACCGTCCCATAAATCTGAACATCGCCGGCAAGCTGCGTTCGAGTCTGGGGCTGTACCAGAACCTGATCATCCCCGGCATCAACGACCGGAGGCCATTCCCCGCCCGGCTGGCCCAGCAGTTCCACCTCGGCAATCTGCATACTGTTGGCGCCGGATGGATTGCGAACGGCCGGAAAGACGAGTTTATAATGCTTGTAAGACGTGGAATTTGAAAACAGGATAGGCGTTGTGTTTTTTGTGTAGCGAGGCCAGGCCTTCGACTGATTAAAATCCACAATGTCGCCTGCGGCTATCAAGGTATATGGCCCGGTAATGGTCGTATTGGAGCCGTAAAGTTCATACTTAACAGGGTCACGGCTTTCGGCATCATTGGCCGTTGTAAATGTCAGACCCACCACGACGGTATTGAATTCCGTTGGCGTAACGCAAAAACCCGTCGTCTGGGTTTCACCTTTCATGTGGAGGTATTTCGTATTAACATTATCATCAATGGCATATCTGGGCGCTTCTGCAGAAGGCCAGTCGTTATCATTCGGAACACCGATAATCGCATCCCCGGGCCGCGTGATATCCGCGGCGGGAATATCGGCATATACCATTCCCGTTTTCATGCATTGTATCGGAAAATATTCCGGCAATATCATGCCTGCCAAAACATACAAAAAACAAAACAATGCTCGTTTATTCCACACTGTCGCCGTGCTGCTTAATGCCATGATCCACCCCAGAAGTAAGTGATTCAATCAAACTTAAAATACTATTACAATTCCATGACTTATAGTAAACTTTCGCACTTTTTAGAGCATTATGAAAAGCAGTAATCAAAACAAAAAT
>CAZVYY010000037.1:0-35392 GCA_964630775.1 uncultured Pirellulales bacterium
CCTGGTCGGCACCTTCACGCAATTCACCAATAATGCGATTGATGGGCAGCGTAATACTGCGAGTGATGAACAGGGCCATAATGACACCTGTGATGACACCAATTCCCAGTCCTATAATCATCGTTACAGTGGCGGTATTCAGGGAATCTGCCGCATCGGTTGACGTATCGGCAGCTCCTTTCATCGCTCCCACTGACGTATCTTTGGCCAGTACCGTGGCATCCGTACTCACAGCGGCAGCCTTCTGCGTCAGTGTTTCTTTATCAGACCAGCTTTGCAGGAAGTTATCCATGCATTTGGCGTATGCGTTTCCGGCACTGCGGCAGTCTTCAATCTGTTTGAGGTTGACCTCTTGTTTGGTAATGGTTTTGAGTGAATCCAGTTTGGTGTTGACCTGGTCAAACAGGCTGCGGCTTTTCTTCAATTCCTCCATATCGCGATTGGCGATGGCTTTCCATGTGCCGACGCGAATCATGTTTCCAAGGCCGACAATCTCATCGACCAGTTTGATTTTGACAATACGATCCCGCTGTACGTCGGCAAGGGCCTTGATGTCGCTTTTGTCATCAGTTCCCGTGGTGTTGAGCGTCTGGTTCATCATGGAAAACTGACTGTCAAGAAACTGCGTGCACGAGTCCATGAATTTGTCCGCCAGCAGACATGAATTCTCCTTTTCCTTCTGCATCTGATTAACCAGGTTAATCCGTTGATTGAACAGGGTCTCGTACTCCGTAATTTTTGCCGTGACGGCCTCGACTTTACTGGCTAACTGCTTATTGTTGAATTTCCGCCCGTGTTCAGCGGTGGTTCTCAGGTTTTCCTTGACATCCCCCAATTTCCCCCTCGCTTCTTCAAGAAACTGGTCGTTTTCAGTATAGGCATATCCCCGGGCGGCAAACATGGTTTGCAGAACCGTCCGTTCGATGTTATTGACCAGGACCACTTCAGGCACAATCTCCTGGGCCAGTTGCGTGGCGGTGCCTTTGACGCCCAGCATGGACCAGCAGGCAAGACCTCCCAATCCCACAGCAATGAGGATAAGCAATCCAAATCCGAGACTGATTTTTGCCGACAATTTCATGTTCTTGAACATACCGAATCTCCTTACTTAATGCATACGGCTCGACGAACACCTCACACAGAGAACCGAATGAGCCTTCTGCTCGGCCTCGAGGCATTGAAAAGCGTGGCTGTTGACTCTACTGCGGCTATCGGAGTAAAACCATTCTGATTCGAATGGGGAAAATACCGATTAAAATGGATGAATATGAAAATAAAAAATGCAGTCAGGCAAAATGTCTGATAATCGATTTCGCAAAACCGAAATAATGCCAATAAAAACCGGCATGGTGGAATTGTAACGGGATTGATGTAAAAACAGACTTTTAACTCCAATCGAGAAACGAATCCGAATCAGCAGGGATTAAAATAAGAAAAAAAGAAATGATTGATTTAAAACCGTCCGATAATTGGATATATTGGGATATATTCACAAAAACGAACAGATTATTGCACCGTCAGGAGCAAGTATTTTTTGAGTAATCAAATGGAAATAGCCGGATTACAGTTTAAAAATCATCTGTGAAAGTCGGGTCAGGCAGTCTGCATCCACCGAATCGAAGGCCGCCGGCTGATCACTGTCGCCATCCAGAACAGCTTGTACAAGACCCTGTGCGTTGCGTACTGGAATCACGATTTCCGACCGACTCTTCGGATCGCAGGCAATATGGCCGGGGAACTGGTGTACATCCGGTACGACAATCGGTTGATTCTGATTGACTCCCGCCCAGCAGACGCCGGTGTTGGTTTTGAGTTTCTGACAGGCCAGCGTGCCCTGATACGGCCCGACCAGCAATTGCCCATCGACCAGACGGTAAAAGCCCACCCAGTAAAAATGCCCCATTTTGTGATACAGCAGGGCGGCTGCGGTGGCCATCCGGCTGATTGGATCTGATGTGATTTGATACAAATCGGCCAGTTGACTTAGCAGGCGTTCATAGCGTCCGGCTTTTTGCTGGGCTTGAAGAGGGCTCATTTATAATCCTCGATTGCTTTTTGTATCCGCCGGATGGCTTCCTGCAGAGTTGACCGGGTGCAGCCGTAATTGATGCGCAAAAAACCCGGACCGTCGAACTCCGCTCCATCGGAAAGCCCCACACCGGCCTGTTCAAAAAATTCAACCGGCCTTTCATGCCCCAGCGGGCGGGTATCCATCCACCCAAGATATGTTGCCTCCGGGGTGTCCATATTCAGGCAGCCGGTTTCTGCAATCGCCTGACAAAGCATATCACGATTGTGCCGCAGGTAGGCAATCAGACGCGTATGCCAGGCCTGTCCCTGTCTAAACGAAGCCAGGGTGGCCAGATAGCCGATGGCGTTGACATGGGGGACAATTCCAAATGTGGCCTTGCGAAACCGATGCCGCAATTGCGGATTGGGAATAATCGCCATCGCACAACTCAGCCCGGCGACATTGAATGTCTTGCTGGCCGCCATCAGGGTAATCGTCATAGTGGCCGCTGCTTCACTTACGCAAGCAGTGGGAATATGTCGGCGCGATTCGTCCAGAACCAGATCACAATGAATTTCATCCGAACAAATGACAATGTTGTGTTCCAGGCAGACTTCGACGATGGATTCCAGTTCCTGCCTGTCCCAGACCCGGCCGGTGGGATTGTGCGGACTGCACAACAGCAGCAGGGTGGTTTTGTCGGTGATGGAGTCTTCGAACCGCTCGATATCCATTTCATAACGGCCGTTGCGATGCGTGAGGGGGCAGCGGAGCAATTCCCGCTGGCTATACTCCGGCGCCGAAAGAAATGGCGGATAGATGGGCGTAAACGAAGCAATCTGTTCATCCGCGGCGGTCAAGCCGCGACACACCACATTCAGCCCGCAAACCAGCCCCGGCAGCCATACAATCCAGTCCTCCTGGATTTTCCAGCCGTGCTGGCGATCAATCCATTCTGCAGTGACCGCGTTTAATTCCTCGGGCCTGACCGCATATCCGAATACCCCGTGTTCGGCACGCTGACGCAATATCTCAATGACCGCGTCCGGGCTGCGAAAGTCCATATCCGCCACCCACATCGGCAGAATATCGCGGCTGTTGTATTTAGCCCATTTCAGGCTGTCTGACTGGAGCCGGTCTATCGGTGTATCAAACCAGGGATCGTTGTGATTCATTCGGTTTTGTCTGCGTGCAAAGGCTTAGTATTTTCGCGGCGGACGATTCTGATAGTTGCTCCGGCGGAATCCGTTTTCCCCGCCGTTGGATGCGCCGCTCGCTGCCGGTGCTCCGGCGGAAGCCGTTGATGAGGAGGCAGAACCATCTTCCAGTTTCCCGAATATCATCCGCCCGGCGGAGGTCTGCAGGGCACTGGTCACCGTAAAGTTGATCATCTGGCCGATACGGTCATTGCCGCCTTCCACCACGACCATGGTGCCGTCTTCAAGATACCCGACACCCTGACGCTGGTCTTCACCCATACGGATAATCTTGACCTGCATGGTTTCGCCGGGCAGGGTCACGGTTTTCAGAGAATTGGCAAGATCATTAATATTGACCACATCCACGCCGCGCAACTGTGCAACCTTATTCAGATTGTAATCGTTGGTAACTAATCTGCCGTTGCAGTTCTTGGAAAATGCCACCAGCTTCTGGTCCACGCCTGCCTTTTCTTCGATACCCGGCGGGGGGGTGTCATCCACGATGACCTCAACGGAGGGGTTATGCTGGAGTTTGTTGAGCATATCCAGTCCCCGGCGTCCGCGATTACGTTTCATTTTGTCCGCAGAATCCGCGATAAGCTGGAGTTCGTTGAGCACAAATCGCGGCACAATCAGCGGTGAGTCAAAAAAACGCGTATTGGCGATGTCTGCGATACGGCCATCGATAATCACCGACGTATCCAGCACCAGCGGACGCAGGCCCTTAATCTGGCGGGAAAACTCAAGGTAAGGAATCACAAACCGGAAATCATCTTTGGTCCGGACTACAATACTGATCGTCAGGTAGCAAATGCACATCCCGGACATCCAGATAATCATACGCAGGGTCAATTCCTGCAATTGGAGGTTGTAAATCTCGTTAACCATCTCAATAACCCGGGTCATTGCCCAACTGATGAGAATTCCAACCAGGAGTCCGAAGAAAATGCCCGCCAAAGCGGACAACGATTTTTTTGGAGTCAGCCATTCAGTTACAATGGTGACAATGCAGATTGCTAATCCGACAATAAAGACATTGATATCTTGCTGGCTCTTGGCCGTCTCGTTAAGGCCAACCAGCAGCACAGAAGCTGCCGTCAAAAAGAATAAAAATCGGATAAAGTATAATAACATTCTTCAGTCCTTTCATGAAATAA
This sequence comes from uncultured Pirellulales bacterium, assembly GCA_964630775.1. GTDB lineage: Bacteria > Planctomycetota > Phycisphaerae > Sedimentisphaerales > Anaerohalosphaeraceae > Anaeroglomus. The sequence goes on from CAZVYY010000037.1 coordinate 4,368, forward strand.
AAGTAATATAAGTTATAAAACACACTTTGTTGATAAGACTTTACAATATAACCCATCTTCCATTTTTTACAATCTTTTGCGACGATTCGATTTATCGGACTAAAAATAAAACCATAATCATCTTTCTCTATACAGATTTCGTCTGATGAAGGAGGGTTTCATTATTGTTTTCAGAATTGTCGGAATCATTGTATTGGCAATTAAGTCGCTGACTTGACGAGTCGATATGCTTTCAGAGCATAAATAATGACTGTCAGACAGTATTTGCATAGTTGGTTATCGAAATATTGGGAAGGAAATGGCAGATGTCACTACAGACTAAACTTCAACCGAAAGGATTGCTGGACTCCGCTCTGGATGCCGTGATCAATGTGGCACGCCATAAAGGGGTCGTGTTTAACATCGATCTCGCAAGCAATTTGCCCGAGAGCTTTTATTGCGATAAAAGCAAGCTGACACAGGTCTTGGCCGTACTTAGCGATCAGGCTGTCAGACGGACATCACAGGGTTCGGTGACGATCCACATGATCCCCGACGAATGCCTTGAAAATGGGACATTACGGATAGCGTTTTGTGTGGAAGACACAGGGCAGGGTGTGGACCCGGATGGGATTAGCCAAGTGTTGGATATCGATATCCCTATCGGAAGCTGGCCCAAAGAATATCTCAATAATGATACCGCCGTTGCGCTGCGAATGTCTGCCAAACTGGTTAATCTGATGGGTGGAAAATTAGAAGTCAAATGCACTTCAGGCCAAAATACCCAGTTTTTCTTCACTATTCCAGTAAAACAGGAAGGTAAATTATCGAATACTCCTCAGGCCCCCATTCAGTCTGCATCTGCTGCCTCAGCCAACGTTGCAGTACGTCCCAGTGAAACTCCGGCTGAAAAGTCGCAAACTGTTTGTGCAAAGGTACTTGTAATTGATGATGTGCCGGAAAACAGGGCCTTGGTTGAAATCTTACTCAAGAAAATGGGCCATAAGACATCGTTTGTTACCAACGGTCTTGAAGCGGTTGAAATATGCAAAAAAGAGAAATTTGATGTCCTTCTAATGGATATCCAGATGCCTGTGATGGATGGCCTGGAAGCAACCCGACAGATTCGTGCCGAGGGATTAAATACGAGGTCAACGATTCTTGCGATGACGGCCTCCGGAAACAAGTCCGATGAATTCGCCGCACTGGATGCAGGCTGTGATGATTGTCTTCCTAAGCCTGTTGATAAAAAGAAGTTAGAACGAAAATTATGGCGGGTCGTAGCTCAACTTCAACAGCTCAGTGATGCGGACCACGGTAAGAATATCATATCGTTCCTGGAGGGGGATCCGGATTACCAGAAGGCCATTGAAACCTTCGTCGAAAACCTGCCAAACCGGGTGGATGAAATTAAGACGGCCTATGAAAAAGGCGACCTGAAAGATCTTGCTTTTAAGGTCCATGCTTTAAAGGGTTTAGGCGGATTTGCCGGATTTCCGGTCTTCACCGAGAAGGCCAAGATTATGGAACAATCGATCAAGGCCAATGAGGTTGATAAGGTACAGGCCCAGGTCGATGAACTGGTTCAGCTTTGTCTGAGAACAAAATTAAAAGGCGAAATACAGATGTAATATAATTCTTTTGTAGATTATATATTTAGGAGGCGCAAAAGCTTTCCGTGAATTCGGAAAGCTTTTGTTATTTATGGAAGGTTTTTATTTAAAGTTAATAGGTCTAAATTACCCAAAATGGTTCTTTTTATGCGAATCGAGCAAAGTTTTCGATTTATTTGGTCTTGCTTTTCGATATAATACCCATTCGAAACTACAAAAGCGGCCTGGCCATATACTTTCTTTGTTCTCATGGACGAACCAAAAGATAAAACCCTGCTGGATAAGACCAGCGATTCAGAACTTCTGGAGCGTTATCGGAAGGGAGAAGAGTCCGCGTTTCGTGAGATAGTAAGCCGATATAAAAACTCTCTTTATGCATTTTTAAGGCGTTTTATCAGCCAGCAGGATGTGGTAGAAGACGTCTTTCAGGAGACATTTTTACAACTTTACAGCAGCCGGGACAGTTTTGACGTGGACCGACCCCTGCGTCCGTGGTTATTCACCATTGCAGCCAATAAAGCCAAAGATGCCCTGCGAAAAATCCAGCGGCAGGCAACCATGAGCATGGGGACCATGGCCGATGCCGGCGATGTGTCCATGGATGAGGTGGTCAATATCCTGACCAGTTATGAGACCACCCCTGAAGACGAGGTCAGCCGGGACGAAACCTCGGTCCGGGTAAGACAGATTATATCGGAAATGCCGGATAATTTGAGGGAAATTTTACTTCTTGCCTATTTTGAGCAATTTTCTTACAAACATATGGCCGAGATTCTCAGTATTCCAATAGGGACGGTGAAGAGCCGACTACATACAGCAGTAGCACATTTCATGAAAAAGTGGAAAGCTGCAGACCGAGGTGACAATAACGTATGAGACTGAGTAAGGAACAACAGCAGATAATATTGGACTTTTATTTTCGCTGCGGGACGGAAGAAGATATTGCCCGCGGACGCGATTTAATTGCCTCCGATGCTGAGGCGGCACGCCTTTACGACGGTCTTGAATCGACATTAACGGAGTTGGATAGTATAAAATACGAGCCTTGTCCTGATAATCTTGCGGAATTGACTATTGCCAAGCTCAAACTGGCGGCATCGTCATGCAAACCAGTACAATCTAATCTTGAACGGCTTCTGGCCGCTGAACATCAAAAATCCGCCTTTCCCCCCGCCGAACAAACACGAAAAAACCCTGTATTCCTACGGAAATTCTATGATATTATGGCCGCTGCTGCAGCGATGATTTTAATTGCCGGGGTGGCTTTTCCCACGTTTGCTTCCATGCGTGCTCATAGTCAGCGGGTCACCTGTGAGGCAAATATGGCACGGGTCGGCCAGGGATTCAGCAGCCTGATTCGGGACAATGAACGCCTGTCTGGAGTCAAATTGGCCGCGGGTTCTCCCTGGTGGAAGATTGGGGATCAGGGCAGTCAGCCCCAATCCAATACCCGGGTCGCCTGGCAGCTTGTTAAGCAGGACTATGTCAAGCCCGAGACGTTCATTTGTGCCGGCCATAAGGGCGGCCAGCCCGTCACCTCCCAGCAGCTTCTTCAACAGCTTCACGATTTCCCCTGCCGCAACAACATCAGTTACAGTTTTATGATTATTTGTGATTCTATGGGTTCCATGGAGGGGAAATCGCGTCGTATCATCATGAGCGATATGAATCCCGTATTCAGACGGATTCCCGAGTGCGGCAACAGGCAGTATGACAGGCTGAATGAATTTGAAAAAGTGCTGCTGACCGATCAGCTCAAAAAGATGTGCAGCCCCAATCACGGCACGCGCGGGCAGAATGTGCTGTACTGTGACGGCAGTGTGGAATATGTCAAGCAGCGCATCGTAAATGGGGATGATATTTTTACCGTCCGCGGAGTGGAAGCCTACACCGGGACCGAGACGCCCCGTGATGAAAACGATGTTTTCCTGGTACCATAAAGACGCCGAATTTTCCCTCGAACCCGTTCCAAAGTAATTATTTGAGTCAACCTCAAAAATACCCCTTTCTGTATTGCATCCCTTATGCGCCGCACGTATGATATACCCGATGGGTATATGATAGTATGTATATCTTAAGCAGGATTCGGATATGGAAAGGATTGCTATGGTTCAACCCTGGTTTTCGTCGAACAAAAGTCTGCTGATTGTCTGTGCCATGGCGCTGGGATTGGGGTGCGGTTATGCCTGTGGGGCAGACTCTGCCAAAACCATCCGTCTTTCATCCATGGATTTATCTGTTATGGAAACCGGCTGGGGACAGGCTCAGGCCGACCGGAGTGTTGACAGGAATCTGCTGACGATTGCCGGCACACGGTATTCGCACGGTGTGGGCACTCACGCCGAAAGCAGTTACACCGTGGCGGTCAATGGGGCGACGCACTTTACGGCCAAAGTGGGGATCGATGATGAAGTTCGCGGCAATCCCGCATCGGTGGAGTTTGTGATTGTCGTCGATGGAAGGGAAACGTTTCGCAGCGGGATTATGAAGCCCGGGATGGCCGCCAAAGAGGTCGATATAACGCTGGCCGGTGCCAAAACGATGGAACTCAAAGTCACCGACGGCGGGGATGGGGTTTCGTATGACCATGCAGACTGGGCCGAGGCGGAATTTACCTACACAGGGACAGCCCCGGCGATTCCCGCCGAAAAGCAGCCGATTCGAATTGCAACCTCCCGCTCGGCAATGATGCTGTTTACCGCCAAAGACGGGCGTCTTTATCGGTTGGGATACGGTGCATCGGAAAAGGCAGCGACGGCTCCCCGACGCACTCCTGCCCGTGAGAATGAATTTTATCCCCCATCCGGCAACGGCTTTATTTATGAACCGGCGATTCAGGCCATTCATGCCGACGGCAATACGTCCACGGACCTTGTGATGGACACCGTCCAAACCGAGACGGTGGATGCCAATATCAGCCTGACACGAATCACGTTAAAAGACAGCCATTATCCATTCTTTGTAACCCTGTGTTTCAGGGCTTATCAGCAGCAGGATGTAATTGAGCAGTGGGCCGAGATTCGACATCAGGAAAGCGGGCCGGTTACTTTATACCGGTTTGCCTCGTCGTCTCCGGTGGTGCAGAGCCAGAGCTACTGGCTGACTCACTTTCACGGGGACTGGGCGCAGGAAGCCCAGTGGGTTGAGGAGCCGCTGACTTCCGGGATGAAAATTCTGGACTCCAAAATCGGTGTGCGGGCTCATCAGTATCGCAGTGCGATGTTTACTCTGGCACTGAATCAGCAGGCCAAAGAGGACAGCGGCGAGGTGATTGGCGGAACCCTGGCCTGGTCGGGCAGTTTCCAGTTTGCCTTCGAAGTGGACCACAGCAACCAATTGCGGATGCTGTGCGGGATCAATCCATTCGGTTCGCAGTATCGTCTTGAGGCCGGGCAGACCTTTACGACGCCGGCTATGCTGTGGAGCTACAGTCAAAACGGCAAGGGACAGGTCAGCCGCAATTTCCATCGCTGGGCCAGACAGTACGGCCTTCGGGACGGTGACAAGCCGCGTCCGATCTTGCTGAACAACTGGGAAGCAACGGACATGAATTTCGATGAGAACCTGATTGTGTCGCTGTTTGACGGAGCCAAAGAACTTGGTGTTGAGCTGTTTCTGCTGGATGATGGCTGGTTCGGCAATAAGTATCCGCGGAATAATGACCGGGCGGGGCTGGGCGATTGGGAGGTCAATGTCAAGAAATTGCCGCACGGCCTGTCCTATCTGGCCGATGAAGCGAATAAACGCGGCCTGCGATTCGGCATCTGGACAGAGCCGGAGATGGTCAATCCCGCCAGCGAATTGTATGAAAAGCATCCCGAATGGGCGATCCGCCAGGCACATCGTGAGCCGCAGACCAGCCGCAACCAATTGAATCTGGATATGAGCCGGCCCGAGGTCAAAGAGTTCGTCTGGAAGTGCATCGATAACTTGTTCGGTCCCAACCCGGCCATCAGCTATACCAAGTGGGACTGCAATCGCTACGTGACCCAGCCCGGCTCAACATGGCTCAAGCCCGACCAGCAGACTCACCTGCTGATTGATTATAATAAGGCATTGTATGAGGTGATGGCGCGGATGGCTGAAAAATATCCCAACGTGCAGGCGATGCTCTGTTCCGGCGGCGGCGGGCGGGTGGATTACGGCGCCCTGCGGTATTTCCATTCTTTCTGGCCCAGCGACAATACTGACCCGCGCAGCCGGGTAAAAATCCAGTGGGGCTACAGCCATCTGTTCCCGGCCTGTGCCATGTCCACTCATGCGACACGGATGGGCAATCGGCCGCTCAAGTTTACGCTGGATGTTGCCATGAGCGGGGCGTTCGGGCTGGATATGGATGTTCGCAAACTCAGCCCGGCGGATCGTAAAACCGTTGCCCATGCGATTGCTTTATTCAAACAGACTCTGCGGGATATCGTTCAGTTTGGCGACCTGTATCGCCTTGCATCACCGTATGAGGGGGATGGGGCGGCGATGAATTTTGTCACTGCCGATCAGTCGCAAGCGGTACTGTTTATCTATCAATTAAATAACGGCCAGGCCCCTGTAATCAGGCCGCAGGGGCTGGATCCGCAGCGAAAATACCGTGTGCGAGAAGTGAATCTGCTTGAAGGTACCGTGTCGCAAGTGAAAGAAAACGGCCAGGTGCTGGACGGAGCGACCCTGATGCAGCAAGGCCTGACGTCGCCCTGCACGAAAGAAAATCAAAGTGCTGTGATCCTGTTCGATGGCACGGCACAGTAAAACTGGAAATGAATGATCGGAGAAATGAAACTTGACGTACGATGTAAATAGAGTTCCGTCCCCGTGTTATCTGATTGACTTGGGCCTGCTGGAAAAGAATCTCAAGGTTTTGCAACTGGTCCAGGCGCGTACCGGCTGCAAAATATTGCTGGCCCTGAAGGGCTTTGCGGCGTGGAGCACATTCGGGTTGTGCCGGCAATATCTGGCCGGAGCGGCGGCCAGCAGCCTGCACGAAGCCAGGCTGGCCCGCGAGTTTTTCGATAAGGAAGTCCATCTTTGCGCCCCGGGATACCGGGATGATGAGATGGAAGACTACATCCGGATTGTCGATGATATTGTCTTTAATTCATTTACGCAATGGATGCATTATCGGGATAAAGTGTTAAATGCCCCGCGAAAAATCCGCTGCGGCATCCGGGTCAATCCGATGCATTCCGAGGTCAAGACGAAGATTTACGATCCCTGTGCTCCCGGCTCCCGTCTTGGGACACTGCGGGAATTTTTCAGGGAAGATCAGCTTGACGGCATCACGGGCCTGCATTTTCATACCCTGTGTGAGCTGAATGCCGACTCACTGGCTCGGACCCTGCCGGCGGTCGATACGCATTTCGGCGACATCATCCGTCGGATGGAGTGGATGAATTTCGGCGGGGGACACCACATCACCCGGCCGGACTACGATATAGACCTGCTGTGCAACCTCATTACGGATTTCTATCATCGGTATCCCAATATCAAAACTATCTATCTGGAGCCCGGCGAAGCGATTGCTCTCAATACCGGGGTGCTGATCGCCACGGTGCTGGATATTACCCACAATGCGATGGATATTGCCATCCTGGATACGTCGGCCAGCGCTCACATGCCGGATGTGCTGGAGATGCCGTACCGCCCCAACATTACCGGCGGGGATTTGCCGGGCAAAAAGGCCCATACCTATCGACTGGCCGGGCCGACGTGTCTGGCCGGCGATGTCATTGGCGATTATTCGTTCGATAAACCGCTCAAGATTGGCGACAAGCTGGTCTTCGGCGATATGGCCCATTACACGATGGTCAAAAATACGATGTTCAACGGCATTAACCTGCCGGATATTGTCCTGTACGACCCTGCGACGGACCAATACAAGGTTCAGCGGCACTTCACCTATGAAGATTTCAAGGGTCGATTATCATAAATGGATAGTGAAAAGAGTGAATCAAAATCGGGAGGCAGTATGGGTAAGAGCAATCTGTACGGCAAGATGTTTCGTTGTGAACCGGGCATTCGCCACCGATTGAGCCGCTGGGATCCCGATGAGACGACAGGCCTGGATAAGGAGCAGGCCCAGGAACAATTTGACAAGACCCTCAAGCGGCTGCAGGAGTTGGAATTTCTGCTATATGCCGAAAATAAACACTCCGTACTGGTGGTGCTGCAGGCAATGGATGCCGGCGGCAAGGATGGAACCATTCGCAACGTTTTTGGGCCTTTGAATCCGCAAAGCTGCAAGGTCACGTCTTTCAAGGCGCCGACCTCGGCGGAATTGTCGCATGATTTTCTCTGGCGGGTCCATGCGGTGACGCCCCGTCTGGGAGAAATCGCTGTGTTGAATCGCTCACACTATGAAGATGTTCTGATTGCCAGGGTCAAAAATCTGGTGCCTAAAACAGTGTGGTCCAAGCGATATCGGCAAATCAATGATTTCGAACGCCTGCTGGCCGAGAGTGGTACCCATATCCTGAAATTTTTCCTGCATATCAGCAGGGACGAGCAGCTCAAGCGGCTCAAAAAACGACTCGAAGACCCAACCCGTTACTGGAAAGTGGACCCGGCGGATTTCGAGGAGCGCAAACTCTGGGAGCAATACCAAAAGGCCTATGAAGACGCCTTTACCCAATGCAGCACCGATTATGCCCCGTGGTATATCATACCCGCCAATCACAAATGGTTTCGGAATCTGGCGATTGCACGGATACTGGCCGAGACGCTGGAAGGCCTGAAGATGACATTCCCGGCCCCGAAATATGATGCGTCAAAAATAAAGGTGAAATGACGGACGGCCGCCAGTCATTTCACCTTAAATCAGGCCATTTCGAGCAGGGCATAATTTTATCGGTTGCGTCCCTGCAATTTGGCCAGCAGGCGAAGAATTTCCAGATACAGCCAGACCAGAGTGACCATCAGGCCGAAGGCACAATACCATTCCATGTATTTGGGGGCGCCCTGACCTGCTCCCTGCTCGATCATGTGGAAATCAAGCACAAGATTCAACGAGGCAATGACCACCACAACGACCGAAAAGAGAATGCCCATCGGGGTTGAACTATGGATTAGCGGGGCGTTGACGCCGAATGCACCGAGGACCAGTGAAATAATATAATAGAGAGCGATAGCTCCCGTGGCGGAGGCAACTCCGGCAAGGAACCGTTGCGTGGGGCGGATAATACCGGAGCGATAAGCAATCAGCATGCAGGCCAGCACCCCGAAAGTCAGAAAGACGGCCATAAAGACAATTCCCTTGTATTTTGCCTCAAAAATGGCGGAAATTGCACCCAGTGCCAGGCCTTCAAGAATGGCATAGAGCGGAGCGGTCATGGCCGACCAGTCCTTTTTAGAAATAGTGACCAGGGCGACGATAAATCCGCCGATTGCGCCCACCATAATCCAGGGAGCTGCGGAGGCGGGGTTCAGAGATGTTTTGTACCATGCCCAGCTTCCGGTAACCACGGCCAGCAGCAGAAGCAGGGCGGTTTTGTTGATGGCCCCGGAAACGGTCATGGCCTTGTCGCCGTAGTAAGGGACGGCTTCAAAGATTTGTTCGTTTAAAGCAGGATTGCTTGTTCTCATTGCATATCTCCAATTCAATCATTATTTCTGTTATTTGTACGGTAGTCGATTGTATTGGTTCTTCAGATTGAGTCAAGTTTAAACGAGGTTGAACTATGGGGCAATCGGGCCGTAAAATGTACAGAGTCATGGGATAGGATAAGCAATGAAATGGCTATTTATGACATTTTACGCATTTTTCTTCGTGTTTTGTCCAGGCTGTTCGGATCGAGAACCCGGGCGGTCAGTGACAGCAATGCCCTCAGATACCCCGCAAAATATAGGAGTGCCGATGGAAAATCAGAAAGTGGAGTTGACGGATTGGCAATGGAAGCAAAAGCTGGATCCTGTGCAATATAATATACTGCGTAAAAAAGGTACAGAACGCCCATTTACGGGTAAGTATTATCTAAAGCCTGAAAAAGACGGGACTTATATCTGTGCCGGCTGCGGCAATGTAATATTCAAGACGGCCAGCCAGTTCAATTCACATTGCGGCTGGCCGAGTTTCAGCCAGGCCCAGCCCGGCAGCGTTCTGGAAAGTTCGGATACCAGCCATGGGATGGTGAGGACTGAGATTACCTGTGCTCGATGTGGGGGGCATCTGGGGCATGTTTTTGACGATGGGCCGGGGCCGACGGGATTGCGATATTGCATCAATTCTGCGGCGATGGAGTTTAACGAAGAACAATAGCGAAGGAGCACTTGTTTCCAGCTCAAAACCGTTATTTTTGATACTGATAAGCGGAATTCTGTTACTATTGAGAAGAATTTTCTAAAAAGCGACAGATTGTATTTGACAATTTATGTCCAGTCCGTGTAGAGTTATTTTCAGAACAATGCCGCATCAAGTTCCCTCGGGGTGCGGTACAATTGGAATAACGAGGGGTTTGCAATGTGGCTCCGCTGTGAGCCAAGGAGATTCATGTGAGTAGCGGTACAGTGAAGTGGTTCAACGAGAAAAAAGGTTTTGGTTTTATTACTCCCGATGATGGTGGCGAAGATCTGTTTGTGCATTACAGCAATCTGGCGACCGAAGGCTTCCGCACCCTGCGTGACGGCCAGAAGGTTCAGTTTGATCCCGCCAAAGGTCGCAAGGGTATGGAAGCGACCAACGTTCGCCCCTGCTAAGTAAGGTTTTTGACGCAACGCGACAAATTCCACGGGCCTGTGTAAAAGCAGGCCTGTTTTTTTGCCTCGAAAAACCATTAGTTCTTTTGGATGAGGATGCCGGCGTATCGCCATTTCCCGGCGAAATCGTCGTGTGAGAGGAAGGCTTTGCCGGCCATCGGGTCGGCGATGACGATTTCGGTGCTGGTGACGTCCAGCACGGTGACGAAATGGTCCACGCCCAAACGGAGTTTGACTACCGCAATCATGGGGCAGTTGCCCTTCAGTTGCTCAACAGAGTCAAAGCGACGTATCCTGCAGGAGATTCCCCGGTCAGCGTATAATGCCTCGATTGCCTCGGCCAGCAGGTATTCTGTGGTGCCGATGGAAGGTGTTGTGCGGCTTGCCAGGGCAAGAGGCCCTTCTTCGGCCATAATATCGTATTGGTACAAGGCCGAGACTGCCGCTGCGGCGCCGCAGGTATAATGGGTCGTCTGAAGACACACCTTGTCTTCCACCCAGGTATTCAAATCAGCCAGGCGATGATAGGCCAAAAGAAATTCAACCTGGCAGACCAATCCCAGATACAGACTTGCCAGAACGGCAAACACCGTGACCATGCGCCTTTGTCTGCGATGGGGCAGATGCGGGCAGAGAATGCCGAACAGCAGGGGGGCAAGCCCGCAAAACAGAATCTCAGCGATTCGGCTCTGGCCCAGCAGCAGCATCCCGGGATGATAGCCTATTGCCGGCACCCGGCGTGCCAGAAGGATGACAAATAACAGACCAATGGCGAATCCGCAGACACTGAGCCATTGCCATTTCGGGGCTTTCGACAGCATCACGCCAAACCATGCGGCACTCAGTGCCGTCAGGAGATAACAGCACAATATCAGGATTTCACCAGCCATCAGTTGGATTCTTTGGGGATATTATTCTCCCGGAAGAACAATCCCAGGAACACGCTGACTGCGACGGCCATAATGGCCGGGACCAGCCAGATCGAAGTCCAGTGGTGGCCGGTAATCTGGCCGTTTTCCACGATTTGATAGTGTTCGGCAACCAGGCCGGACGCCCGGGCCCCCAGCATCATCCCGACGCCATAAGTCACCAGGGTAAACAGGCCCTGGGCACTGGCCTGAATCTGCTGAGGCGCTCTTTTGCCCACGTAAATCTGCCCGATGACAAAGAAAAAGTCATAACAGACGCCGTGGAGCGCAATTGCGATATAGTAAAACCACAGCAGCGGGCCGGGATTTCCATAGGCGAACAGGGCATAGCGTGCACCCCAGGCCAGAATGGCGACTAACAGCATTTTCTTGATTCCAAGGCGGGCAAAGAAAAATGGAATGGCCAGCATAAACAGGGTTTCGGATATCTGGCCGATCGTCATTTTGCCGGCGGCGTTGACGACCCCGACTTCGTTGAGAAACAGATTGGTGAAGCTGTAATAAAAGGTCAGCGGAATGCAAATCAGGAGGGCACTGATGATAAAAACCGCAAAGGAACGGTCTTTGAGAAGCTGCCATGCCTTGACTCCCAGAATGTCGTTAATGCTGACTTTCTGTCCGGCCGACGCCGGCGGTGTCGTCGGCAAAAAGAACGAGAAGATACCCAGCACAATCGATGCACCCGCAGCAATCAGGAGAGGAAGATTCTTGTCTTCCATTTTCATGAATCCAATCAGCAGGCCGGCGACAATCCATCCGATGGTTCCCAGGACGCGAATGGCCGGAAACTGTTTTTCGGTATTCTGCATCTGATGGAAGGAAATGGTATTGATTAAGGCAAGTGTGGGATTATAGCAAATGCTGTAAATCAGCAGATACCAGAAGATTTCGCCGGATGACTGGGCATTTGCGGTCAGATAAAGAAAGACACCCCCCAGCAGGTGCAGGACGCCCAGAATCTTTTGAGCCGAGAAGAATCGGTCGGCAATCATGCCCACAAAGAATGGGGCGATCAGAGCACCCCACGGCATGGTACTGTAGGCCTTGCCAATGACATCGCCGCTCATGCCCAATCCTTTGCCGAGGTAGGTGCCGAGGGTGACATACCATGCTCCCCAGACAAAAAATTCCAGAAACATCATGACCGATAATTGGATTTTGGTTTTCGTGTTCATCATCAGGCCCATTCGATTAGTGGTTTATAGTTGTGATAACCAGCGTACTGCAAATTCGATATCCGTCAGGCGTTGCTCGCCCGCTTCCCGTTCGATGGCAAGGACGCCTTTGTATCCTGCCTGACGGAGCTTTTGAATAAACCGTTTCGCCTGCACGTCCCCCTGGGACCATACGACCTCGCTGCCCCAGGTGCCGGGAGTTGTGGTTCGTTTGGCATCCTTGATATGGACATGCCGGATCCAGGGGCCAAGGATGTCCACCGCGTCAATCGGATTGCCCTGGTTGTATAAGATCATATTGGCCGGATCGAAGTTGACGCCGATAGCGGGGTGATTCAACTGTTCCAGAAACTGTTTTAACTGCTCGGCGGTTTCCTGCCCGCTTTCCATCAGCAGGGTGATGCCTTTGCCCCCGGCCTGATCGGCCATGAACCGCACACGTTCCAGCAGTTTTTGAGCACCCTCGATATCCGTATGGTCAATAAATCCAATATGGGCGGAAAGGTACTTTGCCTTGAGTTCTGCGGTGACTTTGACCGCGGACAGAAAGATGTCCTTATTACGGTCCCAGCAGGCATCGGGAACGATTCCCCCGGTCACGCGAATCGTATCCAGCGTCGTATAGTCTTCCTGCGGAAAGCCGATCATCGTGGAACTGATGGTCCAGTCGGCGCTGCGGATAAAATCCAGATACTCCGCCGATTGATCGATACACCACGGCCGTAAATCCAGATGGATATGCCGGATATCAAGTTGATTCATGGCTTGCCGTATGGCCTGGGGGGCCATCTGGAGCGACCAACTGCAAACACCAATGGGATTATTTCCACATGTAAGCATGTTTCACCTCTGTCGTCGTTAAAGTGTGATAATATGTCCTGTCTGGGCTGATTGTTTTTCCGCCTCGATGAGACGGACCGACTCGCGCGACTGAAGCGGCGTTATCCGGGTGCCGTCCACAGTGCCGGCAAGCCAGTCTTTGAAATAATGGATTTCATGAAAATAGCCGTCCTCCGGCAGGACAGCAGGCGTGACAGGCTCCTGCCGGCTGGCGAACAGTCGAAATGCCGGCGTTTGACGGCAGTCATAAATCAGAGTCGCCTTCTCCATGAAGATGGTAAAATCCATCCCGAAGGTATAGGAATCACTGGCCAGCCAACTGCCCTGAGCGGTGATGACGGTGTTATCCTCGTACAGATACTGGGTGTCGATGTGCCATACCGACTGATTCTGTGTCAGCGTTCGGGTCTGGACGGCTTTGGGAAGACCAAACAGCGAATGAATGAAATCGGAGTCATGGATGTGCAAATCGAGCACCATCCCGCCGCTTTTGGATTCGTTGGTCAGCCAGTTATCGCTGCTCCATCCCGGCGGGGAACAAAATCGGCGAAACTGAGCGGCTTTCACCCGGCCGTACTGGCCGGATTGGATAATCTGTCGGGCGGCATCATACTCCGGCCAAAACCGGATGCAATGGGCAATCATCAGCTTCTTCTGGGTCGTGCCGGCAGCCGCGATCATCCGGTCGCACTGTTCGAGAGTCAGCGCCATCGGCTTTTCACACAAGACATGAATGCCTGCCTCCAATGCCTTGATGGTATAGTCGGCATGAAGCCATGTCGGCGTGGTAATCGACACCGCATCAATCCCGGATGACTTGAGAAATTCATCGTAATTGCTGTAAAACTGAATCGATTTCAAATCGAGCGGCTGACCCTGGCCTTTGATATTGCCGATCAGTTCCGAAGCCTTCTGTTGGATATTCGGGTCAATGTCAAACGCCGCAACCACCCTTGCATCCTTCTGGCGATTCCAGCAATTCAGGTGCATTCGTCCCATGAATCCAAGTCCGACGATTCCTACTCGCAGCATAGTCTTTTCCCTTAACTCAGGTGCCGGTTTTCTGTATGTGCTCCAATTGCAGAGTCAGACGGTCAATTTTTTTCTGCCCGTCATCATATTTATTATAGGCATTGCGAAGATGATTTCCGAGCACTTTCCATTCGTCCCCAAACGTATTCCAATCGCCGGCCAGCTTTTGCAGGTTGGTCCGAATGGTCTCAGCCTGCTTTTCAATCGCCATCCCGTGAAGTCCCATAACCACAGTCATCAGGTAGGCATACAGGAGATTCGGGGATACGGGGATGACTTTCCGGGACCGGGCATAGTCGGGCAGGTCGGATTTATCTTCGCTCTGGCGGACGATGATTTCGTAATAGACATTTTCCGCCGGGATATACATCAATGCGAAATCCAGCGTTCCCTCTTCGGGCAGGATATAACTGTCGGCAATCTTATCCACGTGTTTGGTGACGTCATTCAGGAACTGTCTGCGAATCCGGCTTCGTTCTTCCTCGGTTGGAGCATCCGCCAGTTTCTGAAACGATTCGAGCGGGAATTTGGCATCAATCGAGACGCTGTAATCGGCCAATTTGATCAGAGCGTCCACCTTACGCCCGCTGCGGAATGTATATTGAAGAGTGTAGTGGTCGGTCGGCAGAACCGCTTTCAGGAGATTTTCAAGGGAATATTCGCCCATCAGGCCCCGCAGCTTGGGTGCCTGCAGAATATTCTGCAATCCGCGAAGATCGGCGGACAGTTGAACCATTTGTCGGCTTTGCCCCTCAATCGTGCCCAACTGCTGCTTGAGGTCGCTGAGGGTTTTGGTGTTGCCGGTTAGAAATGTAGTCAGATTCTGCTGGCCGGATTGCAGATTCTGAGTCAGCGACTGACTCAGCGATTCATTGGCGGTACGCAACTGGTCTAACTGCCCCGAAAGCATGGTAACACTGGTCGTTTGGGACGATAATTCGCGTCGAGTCGCTAAAAGGGTATGAAAAAGATATGCTAATATCCCCAGAACAACCAAAAGCAGAACAATCAAAGTGATAAGCAGGGCAATTTGCATATAAGATAAAACTCCAATTACTGGATAAGCATAATCTTGTAAACTCTTGTCCAACAAGATTATGCGAAATAACCAGATGAATCAAGAAAAAAAGGAAACAAGATATACCCTTGCTGTATATGTGTATTATTATAAGATTTACAGCTAAAAAATCTTTGCAAATCCGGTTTGTGGGGATTATACTATCTACATCGACAATTGAAGAATCAGACGCGATGGATATTTTGGATGGGAGTCAACATGGATGTTTCAAGACAATCAAATTGTGTTCCGGGGGGAGCACGTACACATCGTATTTACAACCCTTATTTGAAATGGAGGTGTTCTATGAAGAAAGTGGCATTGGTATTGTGTTGCATCTCGATATTGGGCTTGGTGGGATGCGCTTGTCTGACAGGGCAGAAAGAGGCTCCGGCACCCGCGAAGGTGGAACCGATCCCTGCTCCGGCACCTGCACCAGCGCCAGCTCCGGCCCCGGCAACTGGGCCGAATCAGGTTTCCAGAACCTATTGTTCCTCATGTGGAGCACTTAAGATCGAAAAGATGATGCCTGCATCGGTTGCGGTGGGGCAGCCTTTCGATTACACGATTCTGGTGACCAATTTAACGGATATGGACTTGAGTCAAATCGTGGTCAACGATCGTCTCCCGGCGAACTATGCATTCAAAAGTGCGACCCCCGCGGCCGAACCCAAAGATGGCGTATTGACCTGGACGATGGCCACTCTTGGCCCCAAGGCTCAGGAAAAGATCGTGGTCACCGGCACTGCCAAAGAAGTCGGCTGGCTGCAAACCTGTGCAGACGCGACCTATATTATCCCTGCCTGTGCCAAGACCCAGGTGGTCCAGCCCGCCCTGGCCCTCAGCAAGACCTGTCCTGCTGAAGTTCTGCTGTGCGACCAGATCGCCCTCAAGTATATGGTGTCCAACAAGGGTACCGGTGTTGCCAAAGATGTGGTCATTACCGATCAGCTTCCCGAAGGTCTGACCCTGACAACCGGCCAGAAGAATGTCGAAATCAAGGTTGGTAATCTGGAACCCGGCAAGTCAATGGTTTATACCGTCATGGCCAAGGCCGCCAAGACCGGTACTTACAAGAGCAGCGCTCTGGCTGCGGCTCAGGGCAATCTCAAGGCCGAATCCGAAGCCTGTGCCACTGCGGTCAAACAGCCTGTCCTGGCCATCACCAAGACCGGACCTGAAAAACAGTATCTGGGCCGCAAGATCAGCTATGACATCACCGTTGCCAACAAGGGCGATGCCCCGGCAACTGCAACGACTCTGACGGATACCATTCCGGCCGGCGTGGGCGAAGTGACGGCCTCTGATGGCGGTCAGGTTGCGGGCGGTCAGGTGACATGGAATCTGGGCACCCTGGCAGTCGGCCAGAGCCGCAAGGTCTCTGTCAGCTATCTGCCGCAGTCTGCGGGTTCCTTCAGCAATGTCGCATCGGTTTCGGCCACCTGTGCCGAAAGCGTCAAGGCCTCGGCCAAGACGGATGTGGCCGGTATCGCCGCGATTCTGCTTGAGGTGGTTGACGTATCCGACCCGATCGAAGTCGGCAAGAACGAAACCTATATCATCACTGTGACCAACCAGGGTTCCGCTCCGGATACCGACATTGTTGTCAAGTGCAAACTGGAAGATTCGATGCAGTTTGTCAATGCCAGCGGCGCCACCACCGGCAGCTTTGCCGACGGCGTTGTGACCTTCCAGCCTCTGGGTTCCCTGGCCCCGAAGGCCAAGGCAACCTGGAAAGTCGAAGTCAAGGCGGTCAAGGCTGGCGACGTTCGCTTCACAACAACGCTGACCAGCAAGCAGCTTGGACGTGAAGTGATGGAAACCGAAGCCACCAACTTCTACGAATAAACCATCCTATTGCATACACAAGGCTGTGGGCGTATAATGCGTCCGCAGCCTTTTTTTTGGTCTGCCTATTCCCAACCCGTGCGTTCTGGGTAAGCAATGGATGGTTTGGGTTTTTGAAAAAATAAACAGTTTTCCGGACGTCCGGGACGAAGTATGGTTAGAATAAATTCAGGAGTATTCCTTTCATGAAATGGATTGTTGCGATTTTTGTTCTGGTTTTTTTGTGTTGCAGTAATCAAATTATGTTTGCCGCGGAGGCCGAACAGCCTGCTCCGACTGAAACCGCACAAACACCGACTAAGGTGGATTTAGCCAGTTTAACGAGTATGGAACCGCAAAAGATGTGGGATACTATTTCACACTATCTTGCAACGCAGGGTATGGATTTGCTGTTTCGTCTGGTTACTGCGGCCCTGATCTTTTATGTTGGACGCTGGCTGGCACGGGTGTTGACGAATTTGCTCGAAAATGTGCTGAATCGGGCCAAGGTGGACCCGACTCTGAGCAAATTTGTGCGGAATCTGCTGTATTTTGGCTTGCTGGTGTTTGTTGCGATTGCGGCCCTGAGTCGTCTGGGGGTCGAAACCACATCTCTGGTGGCGGTCATCGGTGCCGCGGGCCTGGCTGTTGGCCTGGCTTTACAGGGATCACTGTCCAATTTTGCAGCCGGAGTCCTGCTGATTATCTTTAAGCCTTTCCGCGTGGGTGATTTTGTCGAAACGGCTGGGGCCAAGGGCACTGTCCAGGAAATCCAGATATTTAATACCGTTTTGCATTCTCCGGATAATGTGCGAATTATTATCCCGAATTCACAGGTGACCGGGGCGAATATCATCAATTATACAGCCAATGACAAGCGTCGCGTGGATTTGGTGATTGGTATTTCCTATGGGGATGATATTGCCAAAGCCAAGCAGGTGATTACCAGCGTCCTTCTGTCCGACAGCCGGGTCATGCGCGATCCGGCCCCGGTGGTAGCGGTACTTGGGCTGGGCGACAGCTCGGTCAATATTGCGGTGCGGCCATGGGTCAAGGCGACGGAGTATTGGCCCACGTATTTTGAACTGACCGAAAAAATCAAAGTCTCGCTGGAGCAGAATGGTCTTACGATTCCGTTCCCGCAGCGGGATATCCATATTCGAACGGGTTCATTGAAGGTGTAAATGATTGCAACGCTGCTGCGTATGATCAAAACACTTGCCGATATCGTCTTGGGGTTGTGTGGGCTGGGACGACGCTGGCAGGTGTTTTTTTATGTGCTGGTGGGTCTTGCAGCAGGCTCCGGCGTGGTGCTGATACGGATTGCCAATGCGACATCCTATCTTTCCGATTCACCGCAAACCTGTATGAACTGTCATGTAATGACCGATGCCTATGCCAGTTGGCAGCGGGGCAGTCATGGCCATGCGGCAGTTTGCACGGATTGCCATGTCCCGCATGAAAATATGGCCGCCAAGTGGGCTTTTAAAGGGCTGGATGGAACCAAACATTCCGCGGTGTTTACTCTCCGGGCCGAGCCGCAGACACTGGAATTATCCGCAACAGCGGTCCCGGTTGTCCAGCGGAACTGCCTGCGATGTCACGGAAATCAGGTGCAGATGGTGCGTCTGGCCGGCGTCGTTGAAGCTCATTTTGACGTAGCCGCGGCAATCCAGGCCAAGGCGACCGATGACCAGCTCAAGTCGGTTCGGACGCTGCTTCGCCATGCCCAGTTCCGCTGGGATTATGTCTCCGCCTCCAATGGCATGGGTTTCCATTCCCCGCAGGAATGCATGCGTATTCTGGCCGATGCCATAGACCAGGCTCAGCAGGCCAGAGTCCTGACGGCTCGAATCCTGGCCCGGCAGGGGGATAAGGGAAGCCCGGTCTATCCGGATTTGACCACCCGAGCCAATGCCCTGCAGGCAATCGAACCTTATCTGAATCCATAGTTTAAATTTCAACCATAGGATCTGTAATGAAAATACGTTCCATTATTACGTGTGCCGCTTTAATTCCACTGGGAATCGGTTTGTGGTATGTCGGTCGAACGGCGTATCAGGGTGCGATGACCATCCATCAATTGCTGACGGAAAATAAGCAGCTCAAACAGGCCATCACCAATCTGACGGCCGAGGAGCAGATTGGGTATGCCAAGGTGGTTTCACAGGAAAAGACTGCCGACGGCATACTGATGACCACATTGAAATTTGTCGAGACCGACCGCAGGGATAAGCTCAAAAAGATTCTTGAAAAAGAATACACCATCGAAGGCGACATCGTGCATTTTGATGCCCTGATTGTCAAGTTTGGTTCCCAGATGGTTATGGATGGTAAGGCCCGTGCCATGTACCTGTGGCGAAGAATCTATGGCGAAGCAATGTCGCCGCGAGAAGGTTTCCCCATCGAAGAACTGGGACGAGAACCGGCTCGCTATGCTGATTTGCTGCAATTGCTGCCTGCTGAACACCGGCAGATGTTCTGGGAGCATATCTGGGAATTGGCCAACAATCCCGAGGCGTTAAGCCAGTATGATATTGAAGCGGTGTATGGCAATGCCGTGTACACCAAACTCCGTCCCGGCCTGATTTACGTCTTCAAAATCACCGCCAGCGGACAGGTCTATCCCGAAGTTGTGCCGGAGCTGTAATATCCCGCGATTACAAATAAGGGTTATGTTTCTTTTCGTTGCGAAGGGTGGTCTGGGGGCCGTGGCCGGGATATATGCGGGTCGTTTCCGGCAGTACCAGCAGTTGGGTCTGGATGCTCTGGAGGAGTTGTTCATGACTGCCGCCGGGAAAGTCCGAGCGTCCTACCGACCCGGCAAACAGCGTATCACCCACAAAAGCGATACCGTCCGACGGGCAATGCAGGCAAATACCGCCGGGGGTGTGGCCCGGCGTGTGCAGGATTTCAAACCGCAATCCCGCGGCGCGAATTTCAGTTTGTCCATTAATGACCACCTCGGCAGGTCGCGCCTGGAATACGGTTCCTGCCACCATGGATAAATTCTCATTCGGATCAGTCAGCATCTCGGCATCGGCTTTATGAATATACACTTTGGCCTTCGGCCAGCTTTCGCGAATGATTTCCACCCCGCCAATATGGTCTATATGGCCATGGGTGATGATAATTGCTTCGGGATTAAGAGTTTGCTGTTGGAGAAATTGAACCAGCGGATAGGGGTGAAGGCCCGGATCAATCAGGACACAATCCTTCCTCGATTCGTCGGTTCGGACCACATAACAGTTGGTCTGAAAATCCCCCAAAACAAAGGTGTCAATATGCATAAAATAACTCCGCTATAGTATCAATTGGATATTTAAAAAAACTCAGCCTCTTATGTTATTTCCGGCTGATTTTCGGAAGTGAATCTATCAGAAAACAACAGGGAAACCAACAAAAAACCGAGTCTGTTGATTTATGCCATAAGACGTTCCCGGATTTCGCTTCGGCAGTGATGGGCACGATTCAAAACTTCATAGGCTAAAATACGGAAAGAATTGTCGTTAGTACGCTGATGGATGGATTTTGTAATTTTACGCTCTATTTTGTCCAGTTCTGCTAACTCAATACGCAACCTCGGGTTATCGTATGCCCATTCATCCAAAGCAGTCTCGAGCTCGGATATGTATTTCGCTAATTGTTCCGCTTCAAACCAGGTCATATTTTGCCCTTTCGCGTTGTAATCCTGTTAAACAATCCAACGGGCATATACTGATAATTACGACATAATATGGCGCAGGTTCAGAGGTTTTTATATAAAATAAGATAGATAGAGTATGGTAATACCAGTAAAGGCAGAGTCAATGCATGCTTATTGGGACGCTTCGTCTCCAATTAAAGGTCGGATGTGGTTGATGGTGAAAAAGACCAGGAATTTTTCCGAGTCATCCCCGGCCGGATAAATCCAGGGTTGTTTTTTTCGCAGGGCCTCAATCACGGTGCGATTGGTCTCTTCCCGCTGCATCGTCAGATAGAGCCGTTTCCCCTGATAGCCGGGGCCTTTTTCGATAAACATATAAGCGGCATTCAGATTCGCCCGCAGGTTTTTATGACTGATTCGCTGCCGCATGACAAATGCCACAGTGGTTTCATCGATGACAACAGGCTTTGAATATACCGCCAAATCCACCAGATTATCAGGATCGCACGTGGCCAGAATCCCGATACCGTCGTGTTGTTCGAAATAAGCTGCAAGAGTCATCATTCACCCTTTCGTAAAGGTTCTATCTATATTGGCAGTTGATACCCGAATTGAGCGGGGATGTCAACGTGCCAAATCTGTGAAATCTGAAATTTAAGCACTTTAATGACAGGAAACTTTCGCACTTTTTATCCTCCAACAATCCAGCGAAGCGATCATGGGACAGAAAATAGAGTCCATAAAATCACATTTGCAGGAATGCCTGGAAACCAATGAACAGGGACAGGTTGAACTGAAACTGAAATTACCGAACCAATCAGCGTTGGATAGCATTGCTGCTGCATTGGCAAAGTTGACTTTCCTATCGGTTGACCACCGTAAAATACAGCGTATTTTCTATAAAAGCTCGTTTTATCCTTGATTGGCAGGTGTGAAAAATAGTACAATAGCCCGTTCCGGAGAAAATATTACTTTTAAGAGGGTTGATATGCGGTTTGTCCTTTTCTCTTTTATAAGCTTAGTTCTATGTACAACAGTCAGAGTCCATGCCGCCGGTTATGGCGGCGGCAGCGGAACGGCGGAGGATCCCTATCAAATCTGGACCGCCCAGCAGATGAACACCATCGGCGCCAATTCAGGCGACTGGGGAAGTCATTTTGTCCTCAAAAGCAACCTGAATATGTCTGTATATCAAGGTGCACAATATCGTATTATAGGAAATCTTAATACCCCTTTCAGTGGTACCTTTGACGGCAATGGCTATTCGATCAGCAACCTGACCTATACCACCACGGCATCCGTGGATAATGTTGGCCTGTTTGGTTTTGTTCAGAATGCCACCATACGAAACCTCAGTTTGAAAAATGTGCAGTTTTCCTCCGGCGGTCAATATATCGGCGGCCTGGCGGGTCAGAATTCCGGCACACTGGCAAACTGCTGTGTGACCGGTTCGGTCGGCGGGTACTATTATGTCGGCGGGCTGGCAGGTCAGAATTCCGGCTCAATTCATAACAGTTATGCAACCGCTGCCGTCAATGGAACCGACTATATCGGCGGTCTGGTTGGGTATAATAAATCCGGTACTGTCACGTTCAGCTATGCAGCCGGGGCAATCAGCGGAGTACGCTGTGTTGGAGGTCTGGCCGGCGGGAGTTATTACGGCACAATCAGCTCCAGTTATGCGAACAGCCCTGTCCTTGGTCTTCGCAATGTCGGCGGTCTGGTGGGGTATAATTTGTATGGTTTGGTTACAGCCTGTTATGCAGCCGGTTCCGCGGTGGGGACAGCCGATTCCTATACCCGTATCGGCGGGCTGGTCGGGGGCAACGATGGGATGCTGACGGCCTGTTATGCAACCGGTTCCGTGACTGGGGCGGATCAAGTTGGCGGTCTGGTGGGGTCTAATTATGGCATCATTTCAAGCTGTTATGCCGTTGGCCCGGTCCACGGAGTAAACAATTACATTGGCGGCCTGGTGGGATTCAATAACAGCAGCCTTGTCAATCAGTGCTTTTGGGACACGCAGACTTCCGGCCGGGCAGCCAGCGCCGGCGGAACCCCAAAAACGACGCTCCAGATGAAAACGCTTTCAACGTTTCTTGCGGCTGAGTGGGATTTTGCCGGCGAAACAGTGATTGGAACCAATGACTACTGGAAAATGCCTTTGATGGGCGGCTATCCGGTTCTGAGCTGGCAAGTTGAGGAATCCAGTCTTTTGGGCTTGAAATCTCCCGATTTTGATGGTGACGGCAAGGCGGATATGTTGTGGCGTAATGTCAGCACCGGGGCCTATCTGGGTGCCATTATGGATGGACAGACCCTTGTTCAGATTAAGGGGCTGGGCGGCAGCAGCACGACCCTGCAAATCGTGGGCTTTGCAGATTTCAACAACGACGGCAAAACAGACATTGTCTGGCGTAATATCGAAACAGGGGCCTATCTGGGCATGCTGATGGACGGCCTGAGCATAAGCCAGACCAAAGGCCTTGGCGGCAGCATGTCAACCATGCAGATCGCAGGTTTCGCAGATTTTAACGCAGACGGGATGGCCGACATCCTGTGGCGCAATGCGACAACGGGTGCCTATATGGGCACACTAATGAACGGCCTGACTTTGGGCCAGACCAAAAATTTCGGCGGCAGCAGCACGACCCTGCAGATTGCGGACCTGGCCGACTTTAACGCTGACGGGATGGCCGATCTGGTCTGGCGTAATGTCAGTACCGGGGCTTATATCGTCACTCAGATGAATGGCCTGACGATGGTTCAAAATAAAAATCTTGGCGGCAGCATGTCAACCATGCAGATCGCAGGTTTCGCAGACTTTAACGCAGACAGGATGGCCGACATCCTGTGGCGCAATGTGACAACGGGTGCCTATATGGGCACACTGATGAACGGCCTGACTTTGGGCCAGACCAAAAATTTCGGCGGCAGCAGCACGACCCTGCAGATTGCGGACCTGGCCGACTTTAACGCTGACGGGATGGCCGATCTGGTCTGGCGTAATGTCGGCACCGGGGCTTATATGGTCACTCAGATGAACGGCCTGACGATGGTTCAGAATAAAAATCTTGGCGGCAGCAACACGACCCTGCAGATTGCAAATCTGGCCGATTTTAATGCTGACGGCATGGCGGATATCCTGTGGCGTAACGTGAATACGGGTGCCTATCTGAGCACGCTGATAAATGGACTGGCCTTGGGACAGACCAAAAACCTCGGCGGCAGCAGCACCACGCTGCAGATTGTGAAATAATCCAATACTATGTTTGTTGGCTTTCAGGTCTTAAAAAAATTCGACCCTTTATTTCTTTAGTCCATAGCAATAAAGGTTTTCAGCAGTCCGCAAGAACACTTTGCCGTCGGCAATCATGATGGATGAATCGACGGGTTGTTCCCCGATATTGTGAGTGCTCAGGACGCGAAATGCTGCGGGATCGGCGGCGGCGATGGTGACCACCCCTTTTCGGTTCACCATGTACAGTTTTCCATCGCCGGCGGCAATGGAGGCATAATACATATCCGCTCTATCCAACTGAGCCGTCCAGTGTGCCTGTCCGCTTTTGGGATTCAGACATGTCAGTGTTTTACTCTTTTCAGTAATCTGGTATAAGCTGCCCTGGTAGAATGCCGCACAGGTGATATCTGATCCCGGCTGGTCCATCATCCAGACCTGCGGCGGCTGATTGGCGGCAAGCTTGTCCAGGTCCAGTGCAAAGGTTCTGTCGCCGCGCGGCCAGGTACAAACCAGAATGCCGTCGGCGGCGACTGGGGTGGGAATCTGCCGGTCGATGGTTCGCTTGTTGTCAGCAATATAAACATGACGCCACAGTTCTTTTCCGGTTTGCGGATCATGGCCGGTTACGCAGTCTCCGCCGTACACCACCACATACCTCTTTCCGGCTATCGTTACCGGCAGCGGGGTCGTGTATGCGTTGGTCGATTCTTCGCGGGCGTCCGTCGGGCGGGTCTGTCTGAAAATCGTCTTGCCGTCGGCGGCATTCACACACAACAGATAGGAATCCAGTTCCGCGGAACTGTCGGAGCGGGAGGACTTCAAACGACGCAGGACGGGGATATAGAGCCGTCCTTCCAGCAGCAGCGGGCTGGAACTGTAGCCGAAATCCAGTGTCAGCGGGCCGTAATCGGTAACGAGATTGCGCTTCCATACCTCCTTGCCCGCCGTGTCCAGCTTGACTAAGGTTCCTTCGCCGAACAAAAAGGTCGCACCATCTGCCTGTGCACAAGGCGAACACGAGGCCATAGTGTTGCCCGACGGGAGTTTCTTGTCAGCGCTGCTGGCGGCGTACTGCCAGAGAACCTGACCGGTCGCGGCGTCCAAACACATCGCCAACAGCCGGTCGGAGCCGTTTTCCGTCGAGGCCAGATACACCTTGCCGCCGGCGGTGACCGGCGTGGCCGAGGACTTGCCCGGCAGGGGGGTCTTCCACAGAAGCGTCTGGTTGGGGTCCAGTACGGCCGGCAGATTCTGCTGGTCGCTGGAGCCGTTAAAATACGGCCCGCGCCATTGTGACCAATCCGCTCCAAACGCAGCCGAACCCATCAGAATCATTACCCAAAAACGCATTCGCATAACGCCGTCTCCACGAAAATTGAGATTTTCCTTGTTTTTTTGTATTCTACAGCCTGACAGACCAAAAGTCAAAATCCGCCTTCTGGCAGCTCATTATATCCAAAGGAGTCATTTAGACTCTGCAATACAGTAGAAATACTGTTTGCCTTTGAGATATAGTTCATTGCCTGCGACAGCCGGGGTGCAGCTGAACTCATCATCGAGTTTGTTGATTGCGATGACTTCGAAGGTATCTGCGTTTTTCAGAACATAGGTAATGCCATTACGGCCGGCATAATAAATTCTGTCGGCAGCGCCGACCGGCGAGGCATAGACATCTTTGAGCTGTTCAAGGGGTTGTTTGTCAATTAGCACCTTGCCGGTTTTGGCCTCATAACAGGATAGTCTGGGGGCATTAGCCGAAAAGACATAGAGTCGCTGGCCGTAGAGCAGAGGCGATGCGACAAACGGGGCCACGTCTTTGGTCTGCCAGAGAATGGCCTCATCATCGGCGGCACCGAGTTTGACGGCGGCGACCTGTCCTTTGCCGCGGCCGCCGACAGCGCACAACAGCATATCAAAGCCAACAATCGGTGTAGCAATCATGCTGTCGGGGATGCCGGCGCATTCCCAGAGGATATCGCCGGTTTTTGGATTGTAGCTGCGGATTTTATTGATGCCGGAGGTAATGACCTGAAATTGGCCGTTGAACGTGGTGACCAGGGGTGTGGCGTAGGTGGTTTTTTCGTCACGCTGTTTTTTCCAGAGCAATTCGCCGGTGTTTTTATGAAAGGCGAAGATCCAGGAGTCCGTATCGTTGTCGGCAACAACGATGATCGCATCTCCTGCCAGGACCAGCGAGCCGCCTTCTCCGAACATCGTTTTCATCTGAATAAGGTCGTGATTCCAGATGAGTTTGCCGTCAAAATCATAACAATATACTCCGCGGGAACCGAAATTGGCCCATACGTATTGACCATCGGTGATGGGTGAATAAGAGGCATATCCGTGTGTCGGCTGATGTCCCTGATGCGGTACCGCTTCACAGGCGGTCTTTTCCCAAAGGATTTTGCCGGTGTTTCGGTCCATGCAAACGACGTTAAATTGATAAACATTGGTTGGGGCTTTATCGCCGTCATTGCCGCGGGGAGGACGCGGGCCTTCCGGACCGCCGGGCGGGGGATTTTGGCCGGCGTTTTCCGCGGCCTGGGGTGGAGGCGGAGGTGTCTGTCCATTGCCGGCTGGCGGCTGAGGTTGTTCTGATGCAGGTGTGGATTCGGCGGATTTTGCTGCTTTGTTAGTCTTAACGGCAGTCTGAAAGAATATTTTACTGCCCCATACAATAGGACTGGCCACCGAGCCATCTCCGCTCAGCTTGACCTTCCATTTAACATTTTCTGTTTCGCTCCAGGTTGTAGGCGGATTGCAGTTGGGAGCAATACCGGTAGCCTCGGGGCCTCGCCATGCCGGCCAGAAGGTATTAGCGGATTCTGCGTAAAGCATGGCGGAGCAAGATAACACGATTGATGCAAACAGATACTGTTTCAGTTGATTCATATGTTCTCCTTTCCCAAATATGGATTAATCGATTATTACACACAGAAAACTTTAAGGAAACCGATCCATCCTGCTGGATTCCACTAAAACCAGTGAATTATCCAGATATCTCAATTACGACAGGATGATTGGTCAATGTGAGAGGTACCAAGTCGGTCTGGGGCAGTGTTTGGACAGGCGACGTATCTTTGGTCGGGTCATAGATTTTTATGGATGTCCGGGGGTTGCCCAGCTTTATCGTGATGGTATCTTCACCGCCGGTAAAACGTTCGCCCCATACGACCAGACAAAATGTGCCATTCTGTTTTTGCAGGAGCAGATCGTGTACGGTTGCAGGCTGGTTAGCGATGGAATAGGCCAGTTTTCCCGGGGTCGGAATAGAGCTCTCGTCGGCCAGAATCGTTGTCAGATTATGCAAATACCGTGCGGCCAGCCGCGGCGTATAATCCGGCTTGTAGAAGCCGAAGGTTTGATTGCCCGCCTCATCCGAGCGATCTCGAAGAAGATAAATGGATGTGTGTTTCCAGCCCCGTTTGAACTGGGCCAGATAGACGCTCATGTACAGCAATGCCTGGACTTGCTCAGTAATAGTGTCGTCCAGAGTAATGCCGGTTTCAGTAGTGACTCGCGGCAGTGTCAATAAATCAGCTTCTGAATAACCGGTGTAATGTTTCCGCCAGGTTATACCATAGTTTCCATATAATCCGTCCACTCGGCAGGCCGAGCCGGGGTCAGCGGCAATCCACGTCTGATTATCATGCAAGCCGGCCCAGCTTGGGTGTGTCATATAATTGTGGCAGTTTGCATAGTCGGCATACGGTGTGCCGTCCGGCATCAGGCAACCGGCGTCTTTAGGAATGGTCAAAAATTGCAGTCCCACGTTGTCCGACTCCGCTCCGCCCTCACTGATGTTCCAGACCGGATACGCTTTGAGCACCGGATCATTTTTGACCGCTTTGTACAAGTCCCGCTGCAGTGCCGCTACCGCCAGCCATGACACGTCTTTGCCGCCGGTTTGTCCCTGGTAGGTGATGCCCCAGTTATTCGGCTCATTGTTGCCTTCCAGGGCCAGCAGTGCCCCGACTGCGGCTAATTGTCTGGCGCCATCGAGCAGTCTGCCGAGGTCGGTTCCGCCGCTCATCAGGCCATAACTGAATCGAACGCCGGTTCGCTTGTGGGCCTCAATCAAATCTGCAACAGGAATGCCGCTCTCGTAGCCCGCTCGAATCCAGCGAATTCCCAGATATCGAACGGCTTTGAGCGTACTGAGCAGGTTTTCCCCCCGTACCGAAACCGCCGAACAAATGCCGATGGAATTCAAAAAGTCATTGGCACTCACAGCGGTGCAGGGTGTGATTCCGTCCTTGTTTTCTGCAGTGGTGGCAGCGGAACCTGCCAGTGGACTGACCGTCATTACAGCCGCCGCAGCCAGGCTATGCTGCATCCATTCCCGTCGCGTCCACTTCGGTTCGTTTGACATCGTCCTTCCTTTCAGAAGTTGGTTTTGCGTCCTAAATCATAATCCCTGCATGGCGATGGCTGTGACATTCAATATTGACCGCAACCGGCAGTGAGGCGATGTGGCAGGGGGCGGTTTCGATGAATACCCCCAGTGCCGTGGTGTCGCCGCCCAGACCCTGTGGTCCAAGGCCGGAGGCATTTACCGCGGCAAGCAATGTCCTTTCCAATTCCGCATAATATGAATCGGGATTATGCGAGCCGATTTTGCGAAGCAGGGCCTTCTTGCTCAGCAGACAGCATTGCTCGAAATCGCCGCCCAGCCCAACACCCACCACAAACGGCGGACAGGCATTGGCCCCGGCATTTTTGACCACATCGACAATCCATGCCGCAACAAGCTCTGCTTTTTCCGTTGGATTGAACATCCTGAACTGGCTTTTATTCTCACAGCCGCCGCCTTTGGCCATCAGGGTGATATGAATCCGGTCTCCGGGAATCAGCGTCAAGTGAATTACCGCCGGCGTATTGGTCGTGGTGTTCTTGCGATGATTCAGCGGTTCGGCGACTACGCTTTTGCGCAGAAAGCCGTCCTGATATCCCTGAGTAATGCCTTCGTTAATGGCGGTGATCAGGGTTGCATCGGTTCTGTCATGAGGCGGCGTTACTGCGATCTGGTTTCCCAGTTCCACAAATACAATCGCAAGCCCGGTATCCTGACACAGCGGGATGCGGTCTTTTTCGGCAATTTGATAATTCTCAATCAATTGGTCGAGGATTTGTCTGGCACGGGGATTGGATTCTTTTGCGGCAGCATTCTGAAGGGCCTGCTTGACGTCACCCGGCAGTTCATAGCCGGCACGAATGGCCAGGTCTCTGACGGCTTCCACGATGACGTGATATGGAATATTTCGCGTAATCATTCGGATTCATCCTTATCAACCGGCATGACCCACCGGGTTTTATCCACCAATTGAGCGGCGAGGGTATAAGTCTTCCGGCCTTCCTTCATATATTTGCGTTCATAGTTGGTGCCGACGGTTTCGCCTTCCTGTGCCCCGGCCGGCCGGATAAAATCGATGGGCTTCATGGCGCCGCAGGCAAACGCTCGTCCCAGCACATCGGTCATCTGATTAAAATAATCTTCGTGATCCGTGGCGAGATTAATCGTGCCCGACGAAGTCAGGCAGCGAAGAATCGCCCCCAGATTCCTATCGCAGAAAAGCCGCCGCTTGTGATGTCTTTTTTTGGGCCAGGGGTCGGGAAAATAAATATGGAAACAATCGACTGAATCGTCAGGGAAAAAATCCTGCACCAGTTCCGCGGCGTCGGCCCGGATCAGCCGGACATTGCTCAAACCCCAGCGTCCCATGCGATCCACGGCATAACGATAATATTTATTGGCCCATTCGATGCCAAAATAATTGATGCCCGGATTGGCATGTGCCTCTGAGACCAGGAACGTTCCCTTGCCGGAACCGATTTCTACATGAACAGGCGCCGAACGTCCGAAAACAGCGGCAAAATCAATCCTGCCATCGATGTCTTCAAATAAAATGGCGATGTCTGAAAAATCTCTTAATTTTCTAAATTGCATTTTACTAACCTGAATTTCTCTTTACAATATGAGTACCTGGTCGCCAATTGTCGGGTTGGTCCCCAGTATCTAATAGAACACAGATCTTAACAATGGGGATTTTGCAGAAAAAACAATTAAAGTCAAGAATTGTATCGTTCGATACGACCAATTGGTGAGAACTATCTGAGATTAGCTCGCGTAAAGAAGATGTGGGATGTTGGGTATAGGCCGGAAAGATAACCCAGTAAGCCCTAAATGTAGAGGTACTCCGGCGAAATAATGGTGAGGCTGTATGGTCAGGCCGGCATTGACATTACGAAGACGACGTGTTCTGGTGGACGTGGATGTCCAGCATGACCTGTTTTTGGCTGACGGAAAGGCTTGTGTGAGAAATCATCGGCGCGTTCTGGCCAATATTCGTCGAGCGATGGCATGGGCACGTCGTGAACGGATTCGCCAGATATCGCTGGGAAGGGTCCAGGACCCCGACCATCATGGAACTAACGGCCACAATGGTCAGTTTTGTGTTGCAGGCTCGGAGGGGGTTCGCAAGATTCATTATACGCTTCGCAAACGTCATGCCGATTTTGGCGATGATGCCGGCACGGACCTGCCGCGGCAGCTTTTACAGGATTACGAACAGGTGATTTTGTATCGTCACACCGAAGATCCCTTCGATCAGCCCCGGATTGATCGTTTACTCAGCGAAACTCGTGCGACGGAGTTTGTCATCATTGGCGGTGTCATCGAGAACGCGATCAAAATGCTGGTTCTCGGCCTGT
Source organism: uncultured Pirellulales bacterium (assembly GCA_964630775.1). GTDB lineage: Bacteria > Planctomycetota > Phycisphaerae > Sedimentisphaerales > Anaerohalosphaeraceae > Anaeroglomus. The sequence continues at coordinate 35,100 of CAZVYY010000037.1, forward strand.
TAATCCGTCGCCGAGCTGTGACGCTGCTGACGGACGCCCTCGGCAGCCATGATAAGGCGGCCGCCGAGGTTGCTTTGCGGCAAATGCATGCCAAGGGTGCCAAACTCACCGACACAAAAACACTGCTGGGAGCTTCTCATCTTCGCATGGTTTACGCCTGCACCTGCGATCGCTGCCGTGGAAAACTGCAGCAGAAAGCAGGTCTTGAAGAAAGCACACTGTAGTCATTATTGTCCCTTTTAAGTCCTCGTTTATTTGGCCAAGTCTTTGATTTGGTCGGGGGTCAGGGCGCG
>CAZVYY010000038.1:0-33382 GCA_964630775.1 uncultured Pirellulales bacterium
GAAAGAAAATGGCAAAGACCAAAAATATCGAATTCTTATAGCGCTGTCATACTAAGCCTCCAACAGATTTCGCTTCATTCTGCCCAACTATATTAATATAAACATTTTCAACACCTAAATTTTTAATCATAGCCTCATCTATACTGGTGACAATAGTCTTACCCTTACTGGTGGCACCAAATAATCCAACATAATAAATTGGTTTATCTGTTTCATAGGTAAAATTGCTGATTGTATGCCTATTACCATCAAACGTGCCAGTGAAACTGATAGTCTCATTGCCAATGATGTTATACTGTGTCCCTGTATAAACAGACATATCAATATCATCCATCAGCTTGAAATGCTTATCCCAGTCGGCAGAATTCGCCCCAATCGTATTCATCTGCTCTGGCGTCCAGATTTGATAGGGATCCTCCGCCGTGCCGCTGCCTCCACCGTAAGTCGCGCCCAAAGAAATCGCAGATAACATTAAAACCACCGCTACCGAAAAACCCAAAAAACTTCGGCCAAACATTGTTGTATCCTCCAAAAAGCTCTTCTGAAACTCCTGTTTTAATTCAAGGCTAAAAACGACTTGCCTTCTCCTGATTTTGCTTAGTCTATATTTTACCTAAATTGCCTGTGGCTTGGCAATCAAAAAATGAAATTGGGTTCGTTTGGTAAAAACAATAATATAAGGATTCAAAGATACAGGGATACAAGAATTTGGAAATGGCTTCGTTTGGAGAAAAAGCTGCCAGCGGCCAGCTTGCAGCTTTGAACAAATTGGCTTTGTTTTCCGGAAAGTCATGCTTTTTTCGCTCAAAAACGCAGAAATTGGGTTTGTTTTGCAAAATCAACTTTTGGACAGGATTTACAGGAACAACAGGATAAAGGTATATATGTATGTAGTCATATAAGTATTTATGTTTGGGTTTGATTTGTTTGTTGCTGGATATCATGTTATTCCTCCTTATTGAAAAGTTCGTAGTTCGCAGTAAAAACTACCAACCTGGTCGGGAAATGGTTCCCGATGGGCCTCCTTTGACCCAGCCTATATAAATATGTCGGATGGGGAGGAAATATTACTAACATTTTTATAAATATTTTAATTTTCATATTTCGATTTGTGGATTTATAAATTATACAATAATGTAAATTCCGTCTGGGGTGTTTTGGCAAAATTAAATCACGTCGCTTGCGCTCCGTGCTGCTGTTGTGAAGTTCCCTACAAATTCCATTCATAATATAACATCCAGAATCGGTAAAGGTCGTTTTCAATTGACCGGGTCGGGAACTTCCGGTAACATAACGGACTTTGTGATGGCTTAAAGTAAAGAGGGTGGGCTGTTTCCGCCCGGCCATACGAGCATATTATACAGGAGTATATCGCAAATGACAAAAGTAACGCTGATAATGGGCGATGGGATTGGGCCGGAGATTGCCGAAGCCACCCGCCGCTGCATCGATGCCACGGGAGCAAAAATTCAATGGGATATTCAGCAGGCGGGTGTCGATGTGATGGCGACGGCCGGGACGCCCCTGCCGGAGGCAACGCTGGACTCGGTCAAGGCTAACGGAATCGGCCTGAAAGCTCCGATTACCACACCGGTCGGCACCGGCTTTCGCAGCGTCAATGTGTATCTGCGGCAGGCGCTGGATTTGTATGCCTGCGTCCGCCCCTGCAAGAGTTATCAGGGTGTTCGCAGCTATTATAAAGATATCGACCTGGTGATTGTGCGTGAAAACACCGAAGACCTGTATGCGGGGATTGAATTTGAAAAAGGCAAAAACGAAACGCTGGAATTGATCGGCTGGCTCAATAAGCATTCCAAGCGGCAGATTGGCCCCCATGCCGGCATCAGCATCAAGCCGATTTCCGTCGAAGGGACCGAACGAATTGTGCGGTACGCCTTTAACTACGCCCGCAAGAACAGGCGTAAAAAGGTCACTTCCGTTCACAAGGCCAACATTATGAAATACACCGACGGCCTGTGGCTGGAAGTCAGCCGCAACGTCGCCAAGTCTTTTCCGGATATCGAGTTTGAAGACCGTATCGTGGACAATATGTGCATGCAGCTTGTGCAGAAACCGGAGCTGTATGATGTCATCGTGCTGCCCAACCTGTACGGCGATATCCTGAGCGATTTGTGTGCTGGGCTGGTCGGCGGGCTGGGTGTGGCACCCGGAGCCAATATCGGCGAAAAAGGAGCCATCTTCGAAGCCACCCACGGCAGCGCTCCCAAGTACAAAGGCCAGAACAAGGTCAATCCCACGGCACTGATTTTGTCGGGTGTCCTGATGCTGCGGCACATGAATCTGACGAAAGAAGCCGACGCCCTTGAAAAGGCGGTTGCCGAGGTGATTGCCGAAGGCAAATATGTCACCTACGATATGAAAGACGACCGCAACGACCCGACGGCAGTGGGAACCAGCCAGATGGCCGATGCGATTATTGCCCGGCTGTAAGTATTCTGCCGGCATTGTATTGTGGGAATCCGAGGATACAAGCGTTGAATCAGACAGCCTATCGGATGTTGATTTCCGGGCAGGACCGCCGAATGCGGGCCGTTCTGCTGCGGGCGCTGCTGAGCAGCTTTGCTTTGATTTATGCGGCGGCGGTGCGCTGCCGTAACCTGCTGTATCATTTTGGCGTGCTCAGGAGTCATGCGGTGAAGGTGCCGGTCATCAGCATCGGCAATATCACCACCGGCGGGACGGGCAAGACGCCGCTGGTCATCTGGCTGTGCCGGTATCTGAGCCAAAAGCAGGTCCGCTGTGCAGTGCTGACCCGGGGCTACAAGACCACCGCGGGAGAGATATCCGACGAACCCGCGCTGCTGGCCAAAAGCTGTCCTGGCGTGCAGGTGGTGGTCAACCCCGACCGTGTGGCCGGGGCGGAAAAAGCCATCCGGGAGTATCAGCCGCAGGTACTGGTGCTGGACGATGGATTTCAGCACCGGCGAATTCAGCGGGATTTGAATATCGTGGCCATTGATGCGACGTGTCCGTTCGGATATAATAAGCTGCTTCCGGCAGGATTGCTGCGTGAACCGCTGAGCGAACTGAAACGTGCCGATGCAGCCATCATCACGCGGTTTGACCTGGCCGACGCCCACCAGGCGAGTCACATTGAACAGCGGATTATGGAGCTGGCCGGACCGATACCTGTGGCCCGGGCGGTGCATCGCCATACGCATGCGATGCTGACCAACGGCCAGTTGCTGCCGCTGGACAAACTGCGGAGGATGAAATTGTTTATTTACTGCGGCATTGGTAATCCGCAGGCTTTTATGAATTGCCTGCAGCAGGATGGCATTACGATTGTCGGATCGTGCTTTTTTAACGACCATCATGATTATACGATGCAGGATATCAAGTCGATTGCCGCGCAGGCCCGGCACAGCGGCGCCGACATGGCGGTATGTACTCAGAAAGACTGGGTCAAGACCGCGGTGTTCTGCCGGCAGATTGAAACGATTTCGTTTGGTGCGATGGCCATGGAACTGGATTTTGCCGCCAACGCGGAGGCTATCGAGGCCCTGATTGATAAAGTCATACCAAGGTAAATAATATACCCAACGGGTATGATTATTCCGCGAGCAAAAGAAGCACGTGGTTGAAGCTGCTGTACTTAGCCGCGACGAAATGGGACATTTTAAGCAGGATCAGTATATATAACTATGAATAGTTCAGATTTATTGAAAATAGTAACCGGCCTGGGTTCACCAACGGTGTTACTGGTTGGCGATTTCATGCTGGATATGTATGTTTATGGTGATGCGCTGCGGATCAGCCCGGAGGCCCCGGTTCAGGTGCTCAAGGTCGTCCGACGGGACTATGCCTGCGGCGGTGCGGCGTCGGTTGCCGCGGATGTGCTGGAACTGGGTGCCCAATGTCTGTGCATCGGGATTACCGGTACGGATGACACCGGGCAGCAATTGCGAAACAAGCTGGCTGAACGCGGTGCGGATTTATCGGGGCTGCTGGCTGTGGAAGAACGCCCGACCATTACCAAGCAGCGCATCATCGGCCTTGCCCAGCATCGGCACCGTCAGCAGCTTTTGCGGGTGGACGATGAAATCACCGAGCCGCTGGAGGCCGAACGCTACAAGCAGCTTCTGGATCTGTACAAGGAACGACTGCCGAAGGCGGACGTAGTCTGTCTTCAGGATTACAATAAGGGGATTCTGCAGCCGCGATTCTGTCAGCAGATGATTACGCTGGCCCGCCAGGCAGGCAAAAAGGTGCTGGTCGATCCGCCGCTGCATGAGGATTATTCGAAATTTACCGGGGCCTGCCTGATTACGCCCAACCGCAAGGAAGCATCGGTTGCCTCCGGGATTAACGTCACCAGCATCGAAGCGGCCCAGCAGGCGGCCCAAAAACTGCAATCGCAGCTCAGCCTGGATGCGGCGATTATCACGCTGGACAAGGAAGGGGCCTACCTGCATTCGGATACGGTCTCCGAACAGATACCGACCCAGCCTCGCACGGTGTATGATGTGACCGGCGCCGGCGATATGATGCTGGCGATGATTGCGGTGGCGCTGGCGGCGGGATGCGATTACAAAACGGCGGTGCAGATATCCAATATCGCCGCTGGGCTGGAAGTCGAGAAATTCGGTGTGGCCACCGTCAGCATCGACGAAATCGTCAATGAAATCCTTGCCACGCGCAAGGGCAAGGCCGGAAAGATTCGGGAGATTGACGCCCTGCGGGATGAGCTGGCGTTTCATCGCAAATCCGGGCAGAAGATTGTCTTTACCAACGGCTGTTTCGATGTGCTGCATCTGGGACATATCGAGTATCTGAAATTCTGCAAATCGCACGGGGATATTGTGGTCGTCGGGCTGAATTCGGACAACTCCGTCCGGCAGCTCAAGGGGCCGACCCGTCCGATTAATAACCAGCACGAGCGGGCGGCGGTCCTGGCGGCGCTGGAGTGTGTGGATTATGTGACGATTTTCGACCAGCCCGACCCGCTGGCGCTGATTCAGCAGGTACGGCCGGATGTGCTGATTAAAGGGGCCGACTGGGCCAACAAAGGCGTGATTGGACGGGAATTTGTCGCTTCCTACGGCGGCCAGACGATTCTGGCGCCGATGGTGGAGGGCAAAAGCTCCACGGCCACCATCGAAAAAATGAAACAGCAATAAGGGCCTGGGATGAAACATAAAGCCGTATTTCTGGATCGCGACGATACACTGATTGAAGACCCGGGGTATATCAATCACCCCAGCCAGGTTCAATTGCTGCCGGGTGCGGCGGCTTCGCTGGCCCAGCTTCGCAGGATCGGATATCGGCTGGTCGTGGTCAGCAATCAATCCGGCGTGGCCCGGGGGATTGTATCCGAGGAGGGTCTTGCCCAGATTCATCATACGCTGGAAAAGCTGCTGGCGGATGAAGGGGCGTACCTGGATGCGATTTACTACTGCCCGTTTCACCCGGAAGGCTCGATTCCCAAATATCGCATGGAAAGCGATCTTCGCAAGCCGGCGCCGGGCATGCTCTTGAAAGCGGCCAAAGAACTCGATATTGACCTGAGCCAGTCATGGATGGTTGGTGATTCGTATCGGGATGTCGAGGCCGGCAAGCGGGCGGGGTGCAAAACCATTCTGATTAATAATCCGGTCAAACCGGTGGTGAAAAATCCGGCCGATCCGGAGCCGGACCGTCAGGCAGTCAATATTCGTGAGGCCGTCAATATCATTCGGATGTTTGATCAGCATCATGACAGCAAGCCCGCAGCAGAGCATCTGTCAGTCCAGGACATTTCGGAGGTTCAGGTCAATATGCAAAATCCCAAAGACACGATTGCTGCCCAGACGTCCCGTCCCCTCGTAAATCCCGTCCAGACGCAGTCTGTTCAGACTGTGCGTCCTGCACGTGAAATACCCGCAGCAGAAGAACCGACACCGCTCAGGCAGCCCCCTGCTTCGGAACGGAAGACGAAGCCGCAGGCCGACACCCCCTTGACCAAAGATACCGAAAACCTGCTTAATGAGGTGCTGATTCATCTGAAGGCGGCCTATAAGCTGGGGCGGGACGATGATTTTTCCATCTGGATGATTCTGGCCGGGGCCTGCCAGATTGTGGCGGTCGGCTGCCTGGTGGTGAGCTTCTGGTTTTTCCTCGATTCGACGCGGTCGGCCGAGCACATCCTGATTATGATCGGCTTTGCCGCGGTGCTGCAACTGATGACATTAACCTTTTTCATGATACGAAATCGAAACTGACCGCCTTATGATTGCCAACCCCCAGCATATTCTCGTCTGGCTGCCGTCGCCCCTGGGCGATGCGATTATGGCCACACCCGCCCTGTCGTCGATTCGACAGCGGTTTCGGTCGGCAAGGATTACATTCCTGGCCAGCCGGACCAACAGGGCTTTTCTGGAGCCCTCGGCGTTCTGCGACGACTGGATGGAACTGGACAAATCCTATTTCCGGATGTTCGGTAAACTCCGTCAATCCCATTATGATATGGTGATTCTGTTCAAGAATTCCTTCGGCAGTGCGCTGACGACGAAGCTGGCGGGCATTCCCGTCAGAGTGGGCTATGTCCGTGAAGGGCGAAGCTGGATGCTGACCGACAAGCTGATGCCCGAAAAAGAAGGCGGCAATTTCAAGCCGGTGTCGGCGGTGGATTATTATCTTCATGTCGCACAGCATCTTGGCGGCAGCATTGAGAATAAAAAACTGTCGATCGGGCTGACGGATGCCGACCGGCAGATGCTGGCCGAATCGTGGCCGGAGCTGAACACGAAGACCGGTCCGCTGGTGATTCTGGTGCCCGGCGGGGCTTTCGGCCCCAGCAAGCTGTGGCCCGTTCAGCGTTTTGCGGAACTGGCGGATCGACTGAAAGAAACCTATCGGGCCACGGTGGTGATTTCCATTGCTCCCACACCGCAGGAAATCGCCATCGCCGAACAGATTCAGAGCAACGCTAAACATCCGATATTAAGCCTCGGACAGCGGCCGCTCAAGCCCGGCCCGCTGAAAGCGTTGTACGAGAAGGCGGATTTAGTGATTACCAACGATACCGGGCCTCGCCATATTGCCGCGGCTCTGGATAAAAAACTGATTACGCTGTTTGGCCCCAATAATCCGGCCTGGACCCAGACGCATAATCTCAATGAAACGCAGATTATCGGCCAGAGTCCATGTGCACCCTGTGATAAACCTCGCTGTATTGAAAAAGAACACTACTGTATGCTGTCCATCAGTGTGGAGCAGGTGTTCAATGCCGCCAAATCCGTTCTTGGAATGTCTGCACAATGAATGCTGACTATCTCCAGCTCAGCCCCGATGTCTTTGTGCACCCGGCTTATGCCGAGGCGCTCAAGCAGATGCATCTGGATACGCTGGATGCGATCTTTGCATTTGAAGGCGGCACGGCGCTGGTCAAGAAAGAATTGACGCACTGGCGGAGCCGGACGGAGTTTATTATCGGCAATCCCCCGCAGCGATGTTTTCTAAAGCGATATATTCACCCGCCGAGGATGACGCAGCTTCGCAACTGGCTGGCTCACGGGCGGAAGGCCCTGACGGCGATGTACGATTATCTGCCCTGCCGGCCGCTGGAACAGGCCGATGTCGGCACCTATCAAACGATTGCGCATGGCGGACGCTGGCGGGGATTGTTTGAGGACAGAAGTTTCGTCATCCTGCTGGAAATCCCGAAGGCGCAGTCGCTGGAAAAACAATTACCTGACTGCCTGACTCGATCACCTCTGGAAAGCAGCCAGACGGAACGCACTGCATTTATTCATTCGCTGGCTGATTTTGTCCGGCGGTTTCACCAGACCGGCTATTGCCATCGGGATTTGTATCTGTGCCATATATTTTATTCTGCGGCCAACGGTTTTTCGCTGATTGATTTGCAGCGGGCCTTCCATCCGCGATTGTGTCGTCGGCGATGGATTTTAAAAGACCTGACACAATTGTATTATTCCTCACCCGGAGACGTCATCAGCCGGTCGGACCGTCTGCGATTTTATCTGCGTTATTGTCAAAAGGAAAGACTGATGAGCTCGGACCGCCGGTTTATCCGTCAGCTCAAGCGAAAAGCGTGGCGGATGGCCGACCGCGAAATCCGCCGGGGCAAAGAAGTCCCCTTTGCAAAATAAATCCTCTGCGGATACAATACAATCATGCTGTCCACTGCAATCATCATCGAACGAACATCCATACGCCTTGGCGGAGCCGAGCGGTCTGTGTCCGAACTGGCGCAGGAACTGAAGGCGCAGGGCGTCGATGCCCATATCCTGGCCGCGGCAGGCAAGCCGAGTGAGCATGTGACGATTTTATGTTCGCAGCAGGATCATCAGCGTACTTCATTAAAAACATTTGAAGCCGCCATCGAACAGCATCTGTCACAACGGCATTACGATATTATTCACAGTACCCTGCCCTTGGGCTGTGCCGATATTTACCAGCCGCGCGGCGGCAGCTTCAAAGAGGCCATGCTGCAAAATGCGGCCAGTTATTCGAATCCGTGGGTGCGGCTCTGGAAAGCGAAAAGCCATTTTCTGAATTTCCATCGGACGGCCTTTCTGCGGGCTGAGGCCCGTTTGTGCGATAATAAACAGCAGACGATGATTGCGGCGCTGTCCGATTATGTCAAGCAGCAGTTCCTGCGGCATTATCGTCTGCCGGAAAGCCGGATTGCCGTAATAGCCAACGGCATCAATCCCAACCGCCCCGCCGATCCGCAGAAATGTCAGGCCTTTCGTCGGGGAATTCTTGACCAGATTCCGGCGGCAATGCGAGACAAAGCCATTTTGCTGTTTTTTGCCGCGACGAATTTTCGGCTTAAGGGGCTGCGAGAAGCCATTATCGCCCTGTCGAAAGCCATCGAGCTTTGCCCGTCGTGTCCTGCTGTCATCGTGGCGGCCGGGTCGAATAAGATATCCGCTTATCAGCGACTGGCCGGGCAATACCATGTTGGCGACCGGATACTCTTCTGCGGCCCGCAGCAGGAAACCGCCACTGCCATGACGGCCTGCGATGCGGCAATTCTGCCGTCCTGGTATGATCCCTGCTCGCGGTTTATCCTCGAAGCCCTGGCCGCGGGCAAGCCGGTCATTACAACCGCGTTTAACGGCGCATCAGAACAATACGAAGCAGGCCGGCATGGATTTATTATCCAATCTCCATCCGATATTATTGCGATGGCTAAATCTATTGCAGACCTGGCAAATCCTGATACAATACAGCGACTGACAGGCAATATTCTTGCCGACGGCCTGAAAGAGCGTGTTTCGATTACCCGCCACGTCAGGCAACTGCTGGATTTGTATGGTGTGATTATCGAGCAAAAGAAAGGACGACACGGTTGATGATGTTTGCGGTCTTATCCATAGCGGCGTATCTGGTCGGGGCGATTCCCTTTGGCCTGCTGATAGCCCGTACCCAGGGGGTGGACCTGCGGAAAGTCGGTTCCGGCAATATCGGTGCAACCAATGTCACCCGGACACTGGGCAAAAAATGGGGCTACCTGTGTTTTGCGATGGATGTGCTCAAGGGGCTGATTCCGATGCTGCTGGTGCCGGCGTTCGGACTCATTGATAAGGAGCAGGCAACATTGGGGCAGCTTTCGTTGTGGCTGCTTGTGGGGTGTCTGGCGATATTGGGGCATGTGTTCCCCGTGTACCTGGGCTTCAAGGGCGGCAAAGGCGTCGCCACCAGCCTGGGCGTTGTGCTTGGCCTGTGGCCTTATTATACCTTTTGCGGATTGATTACCTTTGCCGTCTGGGGCATCGCCCTGTGGATATGGCGGTATGTCTCGCTGGCTTCAATTCTGGCGGCGATTATATTTCCGATATCGCTGGCTATTTTCACATTTTTGCTGGCGGAGTGGGAATTGGGACGTTTGTGGCCGTTGTTCATCGTGGCAATTCTGATGCCGCTGCTGGTGATTGCCCGCCATGCGGAGAATATCAAGCGGCTGATGGAAGGTTCGGAACATAAGATCGGCCGGAAATCCTCTATATAAGCCATTCTATATATACTTTGTTTCATATCTTGTTTTGCTTGCTTTTTTGCCAATTTCAGGTTATTCTTGGGTCTGATATAGACCTTGATTGAGGCGAGATTATGGAATTTACCAAAATGCACGGGCTGGGCAATGACTATGTGTATGTCGATTGCTTCCGCCACAACATTGAAAATCCTTCACAATTAGCTGTTAAAATCAGCGACCGCCATCGCGGCGTCGGCTCGGATGGCCTGATTTTGATTTGCCCCTCTTCGATAGCCGATGTTCGGATGCGGATGTTCAACGCCGACGGCTCGGAATCGCAGATGTGCGGCAATGGCATAAGGTGTGTTGCCAAATATGTTTACGACCATGGACTGGCCCCGGCTAATACGGAATTTTCCGTGCCGGGCATGGCCACCATGCCGCATTCGCTTCGGATTGAGACCGGCCGGGGTATTTTGACCCTGGGGCTGGATACCAACCGGGATGATAAAGTCGTTCGGGTCTGCGTGAATATGGGCCAGCCGATTCTTCAGGCCTCGCAAATTCCCGTGGCTCTGGAAACTGATCAAGTCGTCGGCGTTCCGCTGCAGGTGGCCGGGCAGGAACTGAGCATGACCTGTATTTCCATGGGCAATCCTCATGCGGTCTTTTTCTGTGAAGACCTCGATGCCATCGACTTGTCCGTGGTCGGGCCGCTGATTGAAAATCACCCCCTGTTCCCCCAGCGGATCAATGTGCATTTTGTCAAAGCCGACAGCCCGCAGGAATTCACTATGCGAACCTGGGAGCGCGGCAGCGGGATTACGCTGGCCTGCGGTACCGGGGCCTGCGCCTGTGCGGTTGCGGGATTTCTGACCGGACGATGTCAGCGCGTCGCCATCGCTCATTTGCCCGGCGGTGACCTGGAACTGAACTGGAGCGATACGGACAACTGTGTCTATATGACCGGCCCGGCCGTTGAGGTCTTTTCCGGCGTCTGGCCGGATTAGGCGGAGCAATCGATGGCGATTCTGGTAGGAATCGACGAAGCCGGCTATGGACCATTACTCGGCCCTCTTGTTGTATCGGGGGTGGCCTTTTCCCTGCCGCAGTCGCTGCTCAAATCGGATTTATGGTCGGTGCTGAACAGTGCCGTCTCGAAAGATAAAAAAGGGCTTGCCGGAAGACTGCTCATCAACGACAGCAAAAAGGCCTTCTCCCGCGAAAAAGGCCCGGTTCATCTGTTACGCACCGTCCTGGCCTGCCTTGAAACCATTTCACTATCGCAGAATCCGCTGGCTTCGTTTGCAGCACCGCAGACGCTCCTGGAATTGCTCAAGCAGCTCAGTCCCGCATCATGGGGCGATTTGAGCCGCTATCCGTGGTATAAAGAATTATCTTCAGTGGCCTTGTCCTGGCCGCAGGATGCCGCGATTGCCGCAGGGGTCTGGCAGCGAACGCTCGATAAACAGCAGATGAAGCTGCTGTGGATGCAAACCCGGTTTCTGGAAGCGGGGCTTTATAATGAACGCATCGACAAAATCAAAAATAAATCCCGGGTGTTGTTTATCGAAATCTGCTCCCTGATTCATGAGGCATTTCATCATTATGCAGACAACGACGGGCCGATGCAGTTTTTAATCGACCGTCAGGGCGGGCGGATGCAGTACCATCAGGAACTGCTTCGGATGTTTCCGGGGATGGAGTTGGCCATCCTGGGCGAAAGCGAGACGCTAAGCAGCTATGAAATGAGCACCGGCAGCAAAAAGATGCGGCTGCATTTTTCCGTCGAGGCCGACAGCAAGTTTCTGCCGGTGGCGCTGGCGTCGATGACCAGTAAGCTGATTCGTGAATTGCTTGTTGAGGAATTGAATCGTTATTTTACAAAATCTTGTCCTGCACTTAAACCTACTGCAGGATATTGGCAAGACGGCCAGCGATATATAGCTGATCTTAAAAAGAATAATCTTGTCGATTCTTTTGACTCTCGCCTCTTGATTCGACAAAAATAGCCACTATATATCTACTTATCTATGCCTTTATATTTTAAACAGTTACAGTACTTACAAGACTCTTCATGTCCATATATCCGGAGATATACCTATTTTTTAGGAAAATTATTTTTATTGATTCCGCTTTTTTTCTTGCATTGTTCTGGTGGATACAATAAAGTGAGACTGTTGACATTGAGCGGTTATAAGAAGGTTTGATGCAACAATTAATCTGAAAGCTCCTTCTGCCGCCCGTAACTTCAGTAGCCCTGGGAAGTACACCGACTTCCTCCTCCTTCTGCGAAGTGCGGGCGGTCTTTTTTTGCGCTCAGGCAACTCGGAATCATGCCACAGCAAATCATGAATTTTGTTCCTTTTTTTGGGTGCATAAGCAAATAAATCAAAACGAGTTATAGAAATAATGAGATTTTTCTTTCCTTCCTGTACGGTTTTTGTTAGGATTTTTGTGTGGTTTTGCCGATAGACTATTGGGTCGATGGATGGACGATGTAGAAGAAAGGTAAAACCATGGAATGGAAACGTTTTAAGCAGCAGCCGCCGTTGTTCAAGCTGGGACCGGGCGGAGAATTTAGTTACGAGATTATCGAGAATCAGGAAAAACCGGTGTCGGAAACCGTATCGAATCCACTGTTAAAAGTGCTCGAAGTCATCGCTGATCTGGTTGGCGGGTCAATCCAGCCGGAACTGCTGATGGAAGACGCTCTTGCAAATTTAAAGACTCCAGCACAACCTGTATCCGAGGTGGAGAATATCGCCCATGAAAACCAATCCCAATCCAGTCATCATCACGCCCAGGCAGTTGGCAGTCCTTCAGGAAATCGAAAGCTTTCAGGTCAGGCACTGTTATTCGCCGACGATGGACGAACTGGCAGACACACTGGACGTAAGCCGGCCAACGGTATTCGAACATATCGTCGCACTGCGCGAAAAAAATCTGGTGGAGCAATCCAGCGGCAAGGCTCGCTCTTTAGTCCTTACGCAAAAGGCAAAAAGACTGCTTGAGCAAATTGAATCGTCGCAGACCGAGCCGCAGCAGGCCGAGGTTTTGCCGATGCTGGGATATGTCAGCGCCGGCTACGGCATCGAGGCCATTGAAAACCAGCAGGCATTCGGGATTTCGGAGGTATTCGGCAATCACGGCAGCCTGTTTGTCCTGCAGGTCCGGGGCAGCAGTATGGTCAATGCGGGCATTCTCGACGGCGACTATATCATCTGCAAACACGCCCGAACCGCCGAAAACGGTCAATTGGTCGTCGCCCTGCTGGACGAACAAAACGCCACGGTCAAGCGGTTCTTCAAGGACAAACGGAATATCCGCCTCATGCCGGAGAATGATGCTTTCACTCCGATTTTGTCGAAAGATTGTCAGGTTCAGGCCATTGTGGTGGGATTGGTACGACGATTTTAAATCATTGTTATCATGGGTTAACACGTTTTTTCAACAATATAGCGGCCATGTACTACAAATTCCAGATAGACATGAGCCGCTTTTTTCATTTGCATTCTTAGGCCATATTGATTATCATTGCAGGTTTATAACGATAAGGATAAAACGAATGCGAAAACAGACACGTACAGCCACTGTCGGCTCAGTCCGTATTGGCGGGGGCAACCCGATTGTCCTTCAGTCGATGACAAAAACGGAAACGACTGATGTGGCTGGATGCTTGAAGCAGATTCAAAAATTAGTTAAAGCCGGCGCCGGACTGGTGCGGATTGCCGTCCCCACGCGGGCGGATACCGAGGCCTTCGGCAAGATTGTCCAGAAATCCCCGATTCCGCTGGTAGCGGATATTCATTTTTCGCCCGACCGAGCCGTTGAGGCGATTGAGGCCGGGGCAGCCAAGATTCGTCTGAATCCGGGCAACGTCAAAAACAAAACTGATATCCTGCGGATAATTGATTGCGCCAAGCATCATAAAATTGCGATCCGTATTGGAGTCAATGAAGCCAGTATCCGGGATTTGAAGCACGATGTCGGCCGGGATCAGCGTGTGACCTTGATGCTTGAAGAAATGACGGGCTATGTCCGGATGTTTGAGCAGAGCGGATTCGAAAACCTGGTGCTCAGTGCCAAAAGCGCCGATACAGTTCGCACCATCGAAATCAACCGGGCTATCAGCGACACATTCGACTACCCTGTGCATATCGGGCTGACCCATGCCGGATTACTGGAAGATGCCCTGGTGCCGTCGTCGGTAGCGATTGGCACTTTACTGGCCGAAGGCATTGGCGATACCGTCCGTGTCAGTATTGCAGGCGACCCGGTTCAGGAAATCGAGGCCGGCAAAAAGATTCTCGCATCAGTCGGACTCTATAAACAAACGCAGCCGGAATTGATTGTCTGCCCCACCTGCGGACGGTGCCAGATTGATGTGGTTGGCCTGGCCAAAAAAGTGCGTAAACTTCTCCAGAAATCGAACAAACCGATTCGTGTTGCCGTGATGGGGTGCGTTGTTAATGGGCCGGGCGAGGCCGCCGATGCGGATTTGGCAATTTGTGCAGGAAGCGGCAAGGGCTTCCTTTATAAAAACGGCCAGAAAATTGCCGCAGTCGATGAGGCCAATCTGCTTGATGCGATCTCGGAGCACCTGCTGACATTTTAATCCACGTGATATGGCAAACACAACAGGCATCATTTTTGATATTAAGCGGTATTCCATAAACGATGGTCCAGGCATTCGCACGACCATTTTTTTCAAGGGTTGCCCGCTGCATTGCCTGTGGTGTCATAATCCGGAGGGGATTTCTTTTAAACCCCAGCTTATGCATCGGCCCAGCCGGTGCATTCAGTGCGGCCGGTGTGTTCTGGTGTGCCCGCATCAGGCCCTTGAAATTCAAGACAAACAAGTAATTATATCGTGGGAAAAGTGTACCGGCTGCGGCAGGTGCGTCACCCAATGCCCTTCCGGAGCCATGGAACTTGTCGGCAAATCAGTGACAGCCGACGAGGTGATGAAGGAAATAATCAAGGACATTGTCTTTTTTGACCAGTCCGGCGGCGGCGTTACTTTTTGCGGAGGCGAACCTCTGGCCCAGCCGGAGTTTTTATATGAATTACTGTCCCGCTGCCGGGCGATGGACATCCATACGACGGTGGACACATCCTGTTATGCTCCTCGTGATGTTATTGAACGGATAATGGATAAAACAAATCTGTTTCTGTGCGACATAAAACATCCGGATTCTGCCAAACATAGCGCATTTACCGGCGTAGAAAATGCAACTATTTTGGACAATATCCGTTTTCTCGCTGAGAAAAGGAAGCCGGTTATTGTTCGAATTCCTGTGATTCCCGGCTTTAACGACCAGTCCGAGACGATAAAAGCCATTGGAAAGCTGGTCGCTGATATGAAAAATATACACCAAATCGACCTTTTGCCGTATAATACGGGTGGTCAGTCGAAATCGCAGCGAATGGGAAAACAGTATAGAATGTTAGGTATTCAGGAGTCATCAGGTCTTAATATAACAGACCTGGCAGACATCCTGATTACAATGGGATATACAGTACATACAGGCGGGTTATAGACCCGGCAAACAGGATGTGCCGTGCAGAACGGTTTTTGCGGGATTGAGACATTATGAATGAACGTGTAAAGCGGCTTCGAGAGCAGAGCGTCAATACCAGACCTTATATTTCTTCCGAACGCGCGGAACTGATAACCGCGTTTTATAAAAGCGATATCCCCATGCAGGTGTCCACGCCGGTAGCGCGGGGGCTTGCCTTTAAATACCTGATGGAGCACAAGGCTGTTTCCATTCAAGACGGCGAGCTTATTGTTGGAGAACGCGGCCCTGCTCCCAAAGCAACGCCGACCTACCCGGAATTATGCTGCCATACGATGGCCGACTTTGAGATTATGAGCAAGCGGGATCGGACACGGTTTGATGTGGATGACCATGTCCGCAAGGTCTATGCCGAGACGATTATCCCGTTCTGGAAAGGCAAGACGATGCGGGAAAAGGTCTTTGCCGCCATGAACGACAAATGGATGGCCGCATTTGAGGCGGGCATCTTTACGGAATTTATGGAGCAGCGGGCCCCCGGCCACGCTATCCACGACAATAAGATTTACACGAAGGGCCTGCTGGATTTCCAGGATGACATTCGCCAGGAACTTCGCAATCTTAATTTTATGACGGATCCGGAAGCCTACGATAAACAGCAGCAGCTTCTGGGATTCAGTCATGCGATTGATGGGTTGATTGCATTAGCCAGGCGGTATTCGGAAAAGGCCGCGGAACTGGCCGCTCAGGAAAAGGACGCTGCCCGCAAACAGGAACTCCTGAAGATTTCAGCAATCTGCAAGCATGTACCTGCGTACGCCCCTCGCACATTCCATGAGGCGCTGCAGATGTACTGGTTTATTCATCTCGGCGTGATTTCGGAACTGAATGTCTGGGATTCGTATAATCCGGGCCGGCTGGATCAGCATCTGTATCCGTTCTATAAAAAAGAATTGGAAGCCGGCACTTTAACCGAAGCGACAGCCAAAGAGCTACTGGAATGCTTCTGGGTCAAATTCAACAATCAGCCCGCCCCGCCGAAAGTCGGTATTACTGAGGCTCAAAGCGGCACTTATACGGATTTTGCCCTGATTAATATCGGCGGTGTCAATCCGTCCGATGGCTCGGATGCGGTCAATGATGTATCTTTCCTGATGCTGGACGTGGTCGAAGAAATGAAGCTGGTTCAGCCCAGCGCCTGCATTCAGATCAGCGCCAAGAATCCGGATCGCTTTCTCCGCAGGGCCTGCCATGTCATTAAATGCGGCTTCGGGCAGCCGTCGGTGTTTAATACGGATGTGATTATTCGAGAGATGCTGCATGACGGCAAGACCATGTTCGATGCCCGTTCCGGCGGGCCGAGCGGCTGCGTGGAAACCAGCGCCTTCGGCAAGGAAAGCTGCACACTGACCGGCTATATCAACTGGCCGAAGATTCTGGAATTGGCACTGCATGGCGGCGTGGACCCTTTGACCGGAAAACAGATTGGTGTCAAGACGCCGGATGCGACGACGTTTCATTCCATCGATGATGTCATCGATGCCTATAAAGCCCAATTGAAATATTTCGTGGATTTGAAGGTGGAAGGCAATAATGTCATTGAGCGGCTTTATGCCAATTATCTGCCCGCGATGATGCTGTCGATTCTGACCGATGACTGCATTAAGAAAGCCCGCAATTATCACAATGGCGGCCCGCGATACAATACGACCTACATTCAGGGTGTTGGTATCGGCACCTTGACCGATGCCCTGGCGGCAATTCAGTATAATGTCTTTGACAAGAAGACCCTGTCGATAACGCAATTACTGTCGAGCATGAAGGCGAATTTCAAGGACAATCCCGCCCTTCAGCAGCAATTAAAACAAAGCCCGCGGTACGGCAACGATGATGATTATGCCGACCGTCTGGCGACAGAGGCATTCAATATCTATTTTGACACCGTCAACGGCCGGCCCAACACCAAGGGCGGCAAATACCGGGTTAACCTGCTGCCGACGACGGTGCATGTCTATTTCGGCCAGATGACCGGGGCTTTGCCCAATGGCCGCAGCGCCGGGGAACCCCTGTCGGATGGGATTTCGCCCACTCACGGTGCGGATGTGCACGGGCCGACGGCGGTTATTAAATCCGCCTCTAAAATCGACCATGCCCGCACCGGCGGTACGCTGCTGAATATGAAATTAACCCCCCAACTGCTCGAAGGAGAAGGGATCGAAAAGCTGCTTCACCTGATTCGCAGCTATTTCCGGCTGGACGGCCACCATATCCAGTTTAACGTCGTCACGGCCCAGACCCTGCGGGATGCCCAGAAAAACCCCGACCAATATCGCAATTTGATTGTGCGTGTGGCCGGGTATAGCGATTATTTCAACGATTTAGGCCCTGACCTGCAAAATGAGATTATCGCCCGAACCGAGCAGCAAAGCCTGTAACCGGACGTACGGACTATCGACCGCCTTACAAAGAGCATTGTCGATATAGAAAAATCAGAAAAAGAACCGATTTTTGCTTGCAAAAATGTCGGCTCCTGTTACACTATCGGCCATAAATTCATACGTTACCTGTCGGCATGAACGGCACGAAGAACGCCATTTCTATAAGAGCCTGTAGCTCAATTGGATAGAGCATTGGTCTACGGAACCAAAGGTTAGGGGTTCAAGTCCCTTCAGGCTCGTTTTTCTTATTTTCATAACAAAACAGGATAAACAGGATTTGATTTAGGGATTATTTATATGGCCAGTTTTTTGGAACAGATTTTCAGCAGAGCAGCAAGTAATATAAAAACAATCGCCCTGCCGGAAGGCTGTGATGCACGTACCATCGAAGCAGCATCCGTCATCCTCAAAAAGAAATTCGCCAATATCATTGTCCTGGGTAGCCAGGCTAAAGTACAGCCGCTGCTGGATAAATATAAAGTGGATGCCAGGGCGGTCAACCTGATCGACCCGGCCACCGACCCGAGACGACAAGAGTTTGCCCAGTATCTTTATGAACTTCGCAAATCCAAAGGCCTGACTATGGAACAGGCCGAGAAACTGGCTTTGGATGAAGTGTACTTTGCCACGGTCATGGTTAAAAAAGGACTGGCCGATGGATTGGTTTCCGGGGCCTGTCATTCCACCGCCGATACACTTCGTCCGGCATTGCAGATTATCAAACCCGCCGAGGGGATGAAAACCGTTTCCAGTATGTTCTTTATGTGCTGGCCGGACAAAATTCTGCTGTATGCCGACTGCGGGCTGATTGAAGACCCGACCGAAGATCAGATTGTCGATATTGCCGTATCCACCGCCAAAACCGGCCTGCAATTCGGTATCCAGCCCCGCGTAGCCATCCTGAGTTATTCGTCCAAGGGTTCGGCTTCCGGCCCCAACGCCAAAAAAATGGCCAATGCGTCCGCCAAAGCCAAAGATGCCTTTCAAAAGGAATTTGGCGATAAAGTCATTGTCGATGGCGAATTACAGTTTGATGCGGCATACGTCCCTTCCGTAGCTGCACAAAAAGCACCCAACAGCCCGCTCAAGGGCAATGCCAACACGTTTGTCTTCCCGGATCTGGGTGCCGGCAACCTGTGCTATAAATCCACGCAGCGTCTGGCGGGAGCCGAGGCGTATGGGCCCATCGTGCAGGGACTTGCCAGGCCGGTTAATGACCTGTCCCGCGGCTGCAGTTCGGATGATATCGTTGCCACGGTCGCCATCACGGCCATTCAGGCTATGGGGTAATCCATCCCGACGAGGCACACATGGCCGGTCCGGACAATGACTTTGTCATCCAGCAGCATACAACATCCCAAGGCTGTCATTGGGATTTGATGCTGCAAAGGGGGGAAATGCTCTGGACGTGGCGAATGACCGTTTCCCCGGAACACATCCATGCAGCCTGCGTGCCTATTGTACGGATTGCTGACCATCCGCTGCGGTTTTTGTCTTATGAGGGACCGGTGCAGAACAACACCGGACTGGTGAAAATTGCCGATAAAGGATTATTCCGTTTAATTTCAGAGAAGACCGATGCACTGTGCGTTGATATGCAGGGGAAACTTCTGCAGGGGATATTTACACTCACCCGCCAGTCCGAAAATCTCTGGAGGCTCACCCGGCGAGATTCAATTTAACGCCGCAGTTCCGGCAAGTCCGGTTCCACATGGACCATCACATTGACCGGTCGGGTAAGCTGTTCCATTAATTCCGCTTCCAGTGATTCAGCAATCTCGTGGGCCTGAGTAATATTCAACAACGGGTCCACCAGGATATGCACATCCAGAAAGACTTCCCGCCCCACACTGCGGGTGCGAAGCTGATGCCACTGACGAATGCCCTGGTGGGCGTTAATCACTGTTTGAATCTGCTCCAGCGTCGTAGCATCCACCGCCCCTTCGGCAAATTCGCAGATGCAGTCACCGACAATTTTAATCCCTACCATCACAATCATCAGGCCGACGGCAATCGCACCAAGCTGGTCGCCATGGGGATAGCCGAATTTCACCGCAACCGCTCCAATCAACACAGCCACTGAGCTGAATGCGTCGCTTCGGTGATGCCAGGCATTGGCATAGGTTGCCGAGCTGTGCGTACGTTTGGCGACAATCCGCGTGATTTGATAGAGATACTCTTTCAAGGCAACAGACAGCAATGCAATCCAAATTACCATAGAACTGATTTGGACCTTTTCATTGCCGGTGTTATGCATTTCGGCTATACCTCTGGCTCCTTCATAGATGAGCCACGCTCCGACAAAAATCAGGGCCGCGGCAACAAAGGCCCCCGCAAAGGTCTCCAGGCGGCCATGGCCGAAGGGATGCTTATCGTCCGGCTTTTTGGAACCCAAATATACGCCTACCAGAAGCGCAATATCCGTGGCAAAATCCGACAGCGAATGCACGCCATCGGCAATCAGAGAAAGCGAACCAACCAGATATCCGGCAATCAGCTTGAATACCATCAACGTAATGTTGATAAACATGCCTTTAATTGTTACCCGCCGGATTTGTGTGTTGGCGGCTTCGACAGCCAGTACTTTTGTCATTTCAGGACATCCCTGCACAAAGATTCGATTGTGTCCAGGTACCGTTTTGCGGCAGCCGGATCTTTGGTCTCCAAAATCACGCGCATAATCGGTTCGGTGTTGCTGGTGCGGATATGCAGCCAGCCGTCGGCAAAATCAAACCGGCAGCCGTCACTGGTATTGAGTCTGGCATCCGGATACAACCGTTTGGCTTGTTCAATAATACGGCCGGCCTGCTGACCATTGGCGGTATATTTCGTCTTGTACATGGCGTACCCCCCCACCGCATCGGCCAACTGCGAAAGGCTCTGGCCGGTCTGGGCCATCAACTGCAGGATCATCGCCATCCCCACCAGGCTGTCGCGAATCGGCCCGACACGCAGATCAATCACGCCGCCGTTGCCCTCGCCTCCAATCATGCAGTTGTTTTTGACCATCGCCTCGGCGACATGGGCCTCGCCGACCGGGGTACGAATGACTTTGCCGCCGGCTTTGGCGGCGATATCATCGATCATCCGCGAGGTGGACAGATTCGCCGCCGCGGAACCGCCGGGATTCTTGTCGAACATGTAGCGGGCGACCAGCGCCAGTGTGAATTCTTCGCCGATATAACGGCCTTTTTCATCCACAAGGGCCAGTCGGTCGGCATCCGGATCCTGGGCGAAACCAATATCCGCTTTTGCCTGACGGACCTGCTCGCTGAGACTGACCAGGTTCTGCTCAGTCGGTTCGGCACCATGGGCAAACAGACCTGTCGGCTCGGTATTGACCGGCGTGACCACGCAGCCCAGTTTATCGAGAAGTTCTAATCCGACAGGACCGCCGGCTCCGTTGACACTGTCCAGGACAACCTTGAACTTTTTTGCTGCAATCTGGGATGGATTGATAATCGACAGCACTTTTTCGATATGGACCGCGGCCGCACCCTCGTTAGCACTCACTTTACCGCAGTCCACGGAATTAACCCGGTCGAATTGTTTATCGAAATAAAGGCTGCGGATGGTCTCGGCCATCGGTTTGGGCGGAGCAATGCCGTTGCCCAGCAGGAACTTGATGCCGTTGTACGGCAGCGGATTATGACTGGCGGTGATGACCACCCCGCCGCTGCAGTGCAGATGCCGAAGCATAACCCCCACTCCCGGGGTCGTGCAAATGCCCAGATCGATAACATCCACCCCCACCGAAGCCAGCCCGGACGCCACGGCACAGAAGATCATCGAGCCGGAAGGCCTTGAATCCCGCCCAATCGCCACAACAGGCCGTTTGCCGGATGGATTGCGTTTCAGAAAGGTCCCGAAGGCCGAACCATATTCGGCGGCGGTTTCCGGAAACAGATTCTCGCCGACAATGCCTCGCATTCCACTGATGCTGATTATCAATTCCTGTGCCATCGTCAGATTGTCCTCGATTTCTCCAGGGTCACTTTCAGTTTTTCCACCAGTTTTTCAACCTGCGTATCTTTCAGGGTTAAAATATCTTTTAACGCCTGACCAATATGCGGCAGGTATGTTTCAATGTAGCCGCGTTTGATCATTTCGTCCTTGATGCGGCGCTGCTTGCGAACATGCATGCCCAGTTTGCGTCCGCATTCCTGCACCGCCAGCTTGATTTCCTTGATGATTTCCGGGTAATGGGCCACGGCTTCCTTGCTTTCCGAGGTAAACGGCACCCAGACCGATGCGATATGCACCATCAGCATCACCGGCCCGGACGGCAGCGCCCCGCGGCTCTGACCCAGCCCATAACTGCGCCAGTTGACCTCCAGTACGGCCTTATAGATCGCGCAGGCCGACTGCTGATACAGCAGCGGCACGCGGTTGGCAAACCGAACCAGCCGCATCAACTGATCTTTTTCTTCTTTTTCGGCAGGCACACCCGTATCTTCCTCTTCATCCGTATTGCCCGCTTCGGAGGCATCTTTGCAGCCATAGGCCAGAGCAGCTTCAACGAGGAAGGGATTGCCGCGATATACGGCGGGCTTGCGGGTGCAGCTTGTATAAAATTCCGCATCCACCACCCGCTTGAGGCCGTCCACTAATTTCTCTTCGCCAATCGGGCCGATGCAATCGGTCGGCGGAGCCATCAGTTTGGTCGAATTAATCACGCCGTGAAGACGTTCGGCATCCTTGATGGTCAGATCCCAGGGCTTCATATTGACCGACAGCTTGGATTTTTTCAAGAGGTCTTCAGCAATCGCCTGACTGATGCGCGAAAAATCCGACCGCAGAAATTCCCGCATGGTTCTGGCTTCGGTCTGACGGGCCATCTTGAACAAGACTCCCACTTCCACGCCATAGGGATGCGGCTTGATTTCGACCGGGATAAACGGCATCTCATTGCTCTGCCGCGGATAGTCATAGGTCTTGCCGTCCGGTGCATGATAAGTAAATGCCGCATGCGGATTGGCAATGGCCGTCTGGGCCAGATACTCATCAATGCTCTGCTTGCCCTTCTGATAGCGGCCCTCCATGGTAATCGTCACACTGGTCCCATGAGGCAGATCGAATTCGCACTCTTCATCCAGAATCACTTCCGGGCGATTTTTGGTCGTATCAATCTGGACATGATAATGATTAGCCGGCTTTTTGCCGCTGGTTCGGGTCATAATCTGCACGGGTTCGCCGGTCGTCAAAAGCCCGTACATACCCGCGGCGCTGATGCCGATGCCCTGCTGACCGCGGCTCATTTTCAACGAATGAAATTTGCTGCCGTACAACAGCCGGGCAAAAATATTAGGGACCTGTTTAGCCACAATTCCCGGGCCGTTATCCTTGACGGTCATTCGGAATTTATTCTCACTGCCATCAACCGGTGCAATGGTCACGATGATATGCGGCAGAATATGGGCTTCTTCGCAGGCGTCCAGCGAATTATCGACAGCCTCCTTGACAGCCGTCAGAAGGGCTTTGCGGGGATTGTCAAAGCCCAGCAGGTGCCGGTTTTTGGCAAAAAATTCACTGACGCTGATATCACGCTGTTTGGCCGCCATCGACTCGGCGGTTGCAGCCTCACTTTTTCGTCGGCGTGACGGTTTCGACGCAGCTTCGGATTCCGCCGCCGGATCCTGTTCTTCCATCTCCATCACAGCCGTCGAATCTGCTTTATCCGCAGCGTTCGACTGCACTCCCCCGTCCGCTGCTCCGTCAAAATCAAATCCCAACTGGCTTTCCTGTTTGCCTTTTTTGGTTTTTTTCGTTCCATCCATAATGCTATCAAGTCCAATCTTCTAATCGACTCGCGATAAGCTGCATCCTGCCGAATCTCTGCTTATGCGAAATCGCGCAAATACTGTACGCCATTAAGTATATTCAGGCCGGACCCATGGGTTAAAACATGACAACCCACCGGTCCGGCCTGTTTAAAAAATCTGAATTAACGCTTAAAACCGCTCATCCGCCTTAACACAATTTACATACATATACTTCGTTGACAAAATCCATCGCCTTCAATTCCGTGATGGCCTTTTCATCAAGCTGCTTGTTGAGGCTGACGGCAAGAATCGCCTTGCCTTCTTCGGCTTTGTGACCTACACCCATCGTGTTGATGTTGATGCCGTACTTGCCCAGCAGTGTACCGACGGCGCCGATAACACCCGGCTTGTCGGCATTGAAGATGGTCATCATCGTGCCTTCGGGCGTCACTTCCACGGCAAAGCCGTCGATTTCGATGATACGCAGCAGCTTGCCGCTGTACACCGTGCCGCGAATGGTGCGTTTGACTTTGTCGGTTTCCACGGTGGCCGCAAAACTGGATTCGAGGTCCTTGATGTCCGGGTTTTTCGTAATATCCACGCTGATGCCGCGATCCTTGGCCAGCATCCCGACATTGACAATATTGACCACCGTATCAAAGTGCGGCTGGAGCAATCCAATCGTAAACGACGTCGCAATCGGCTCAACCTGCTTTTCAGCAATGGCGCCGCGGAATTCCACCTTGGCACTCCTGATATGGCCCGGCGCCAGTGCGCTCATCAGGGTACCAACGCGCTGAGCCAGATCGGCATAATAACAGACAATCGGTGCCGCTGATCCCAGCGACGGGGCATTGACCGCATTGCGAATCGGGCCGCCCCGCAGGGCATCCACCAGAATCTGGGCCGCTTCGACGGCAACCTCAATCTGGGCTTCTTCGGTGCTGGCTCCCAGGTGCGGGGTCACCAGACAGGTCGGCACTTCCTTGAACCGCGTGTTTTCCGGCGGCTCCTTGGAGAACACATCCAGCGCCGCCCCGGCAATCGTCTTGGACAGCAGCGCATTATACAGGTCGTCTTCGTTGATAATCCCCCCGCGGGCACAATTGACCAGCCGGCAGGTCGGTTTCATCATCTTCAATTCTTTGGCCGAAATCATATTCAGCGTGTTTTCGTTTTTAGGAACATGCACCGTGATAAAATCGGCTTCGCGATAAATCTTTTCCAGATTATCGACGATTTCCACACCCAGCAATTCGGCTTCTTTGGGTGCTGCAAACGGATCAAATCCCAGAATCCGCATGTTAAACCCCTTGGCCATCTGCACGACCGCCATGCCGATGCGTCCCAGACCAATCACGCCCAGAGTCTTGTTGTTCAACTGATTTCCCTCAAAACTCTTGCGATCCCACTGGCCGCCCTTAAGACTGACACACGCCGGCACCACGTGACGGCTCATCGCCAGCATCAGGGCCATGGTATGTTCGGCGGCACTGATGGTGTTGCCGCCGGGGGTATTCATTACAATTATGCCTTTCTTGGTGGCCGCCGGGATATCGACATTATCCACGCCGACACCGGCTCGGGCAATCCCTTTGAGCTTGCCGGGGTTGGACAGCACCTTGGCCGTCACTTTGGTTCCGCTTCGGATAATCAAACCGTCGTATTCACCGATGGTCTGCGCCAGCTCATCTTCGCTGAGCCCCAGGCGAACAACCGGTTCCACATCGTCCATTGCCTTCAGAAGGTCGATACCCTCCTGTGCCAGTTTGTCGCTGATCAGGATTCTTAACATGTTCGGCATCTCCTAATAAACATCTTGCTGGATCATTTCATTCAGACGTGAACGCTCTTCGTCCACCCTGTATTCCGTCTTACGACACGCATAAAAATTACGGACAATACAATGCGAAGCCGCCGCACACAAGCGGGACACCATCGCATCCTTGCCCTGAGCCATCATTTCAATGGCAACATCCGTTTCCAGGCCGTCGGCTCTGGCCGGCCACAAAAGCTGCCCGGTGTTGACATCCAGCAGCACGGACCGGCTTGCCAGCCTGCCGCTGTATATTTTATTGGAATGATGATTGATTGCTTCAAAGGATTCCGCCCGTATGTATAAAACCAGCCCGGCTCCGGCCTTTTCGGCAAGTGTTTCCGGCCGGATAAACAAATCCTTCTGTCCTTCCAGAGACGACCCTATAATCATATTGCTTTTTTTGATGCCGGCCTTTTTATTCAACTGAGCACCAACAGACTGGGCAAGCAAATCGGCGGTTGTGATATCAATCCCGCTGGACGGCGTTGGCTCTACCCAGACAAATATTTTTTGCGACTGCCGGCTCTTGAGTTCGAATTCGGGCTTGACCGTTTCTTCAAATGCACTGGGGCTGCCCAAAAATCCGAATAGAGTGCACCCGCCCCCCGTAAACAAAAGAACCAGAGATACAACCATGAGGCTGATCCCGGATTGACGCATTCGATCTAAATTAGCTTTTCCCATGCAGTATAAGACTATCCATCACGATTGTCTGATAATCAACCTGGTCTGTTTTCCAAAGGCAGAATTCGGTCCTGTTTCATCAGCATTCAGAACTGGCCGACAAAAGCCCGGACCAGTGTGGCCATCCAGCCCAGCAGAATGACGGCTCCTGAACAGATCAGCACATACTTCCAGAAACGAGGATTCAATAATACCTGCCGTAGCCGGAAGTGTATCCCAAAAACAGCCGTATGTAAAGCCAAAATCCATACGATCACGCTGACTGCGCAAAAAACCATCGCCGCCGGCTGCTGCACAAACGACCGCCCGATATCCCCGGTGACAAATGCCTGGGCCGAATGCGTCCACCCGCACCCCGGACAGGGCAAACCATATCGCTGCTTAAACCCGCAGACTCCCAGCACATACTGGGGCTGAATCATTCCTTTTTCTGCCAGCCAGAGAAATATCCACCCCCCTGAAATTCCGGCAAAAATCGCCAATCCAATCAGTCTTTGTGCAAAAATCGGTTTTTTTGAGCTATTTGTTTGTTGGAAATCAGTCATACTGCGGCTAAAATAGACCTCCAACATAGATTTGTCAAGGTCAAAGGAGTCGCATGGAACTAACTCCCCTGGTACTGAAAAAAATCGTGGATACAGCCTCACAAGCCGCCCGTCTGGCCGGCAAAAAGGCTATTGAGGAACTGTCGCATGTCACCAGTTCCCTCAAAAACCAGACCGAAGTGGTCACGCAGGCAGACCCGCTATGCCAGGAAATCATAATCCAGTGTATCCGCAATGTGTTCCCGAATCATGGGATTCTTGCTGAAGAAGGCCAAAATGCCTCCATGCTTGTTGAAGCTCCGCAGGATAACTCGGATATCTGGTGGGTCATCGATCCTATTGATGGTACCAATAACTACGCCCACGGCCTGTTATGTTTTTGTGTGAGCATCGGCATCATTCACAACGGAAGTCCTGTTGCAGGCGTTATTTATGATCCATGCACAGACTCGCTCTATACAGCCGTATCAGGCCTTCAAACCACCTGCAATGGCAAACCAGTATCCGTAAGCCATGATAAAATAAGTAAAATATCCAGTTTTGCCTTCGACAGCCACTTCGACCAGTCCGTGGAACCGGCAGTCCATCAGATGCTCCGCCTGACACGAGCACGAAGCGTAGGCTCAACCGCCCTGCATCTGGCTTATTTATCCAAAGGAGCAATCATCGGGACCTTTACAGTATCCGCAAGGCTGTGGGACATCGCAGCCGGGGTGATTCTAATTCAGCAAGCCGGCGGCATCGTTACAACTTTGGACGGGAAAGCGGTATTTCCTATCGACATGAACGCTTATCGCTCAGAGCGATTCCGTCTTCTGGCCGCTAATCCCGAAATCTATCCTGAATTGGCAAGAATCTTTGAAACAACGAATTCGTAAATACCGTCTTGTATTAAAACGACAAATAATAACCTTTTTTCCTCGAAGGAGGTAACGTATGAGAAAACAATGTTGTCAATGGAAATCACTGGGCTTGTTAGCCCTGCTGTTTCTGTCGGGAATCACAGGATTTGCGGCTGAAAATGCCCCAACAGCACCTGCAAAAGACCCTCTGCTGGAACTGCTGCCGTCGGATTGTCCCATCTGTGTCAGAGTCAATGGCTTTCAAACGGCACTGGGGCAGTTAGACCAGTATCTTGCCGGGGCCAGCCCAATGCCGATATCGCTTTCGATTTTGGCAACCGGATATGTGGCCGGGATTTTCGGCGATCCGATGATGACCGGGCTGGATATGCAAGGCAGTATCGCCATGATCGCAATGCAAGTCAATCCATCGAATAAGGATTTATTCATCTCCTTTCTGGTGCCGACAACCACGACCGACGAATTCCTTAAAGCCAATAAAAATCTATCCACTCCGGATGCGGCTGGTATTTATACCCTGCAAGTCGAGAACTCTCCGGTTGGGAACCTGATTTTATATCCTATGGCGGATAAGAAATATCTTCTTGTTACCCGCGAACAGAACAAAGAGGACATTCTGGCAGCAAGTAACCTCATTAAAGAGAAAAAAGCCCCTCTCGCTTCACGATTTAACGCCACCCAAGCAAAATCCTCACAAAGTCAGCCGGCCTGGGCCTATGTTAATATAGATAAAGTTTATACCTTGTATAAAGACTATATTGACCGGGGCATTCAGGAAGTTCAGGTTTCCGTTTCCGAACAGGCAGACGGAGAAACAGGAAATGCACTCCAGCCAAAATTAGAAGCAATGTTTGAGATGCTGCAATATTTTGCCGGGCAGGCTGATTGGATGACACTGTCACTAACTCCCTCGGCAAAGACGCTCCAGGCAGAAACCGTCTTTTCGGCCAAGGCTGGTTCAGAACTGGCTGGCATGCTCAAGCCGGCAGCAACTGCCGGAACACCCTGGCAAACCGCCGGCTATCTAAACGGGCCGGGCGCGGTCAAATACCTGATGCGGCTTAACAAACCGTTGTGGGAACAAATGAGTGTTCGCATTATTGATATGTTTGTGAAAGATGCAGCAGAGGAAGAAAAAGCCCAGCTTGAAAAGATGAAGTCGCTGATGAACAAATGGTTTGCCGCCTACGGCAACGAAGCGGCTGGCACATTCTCCTATCGAACGGGAACGCCTCCCTTTGAATTCAGCCAGATCATCCAGATTACCGATGCCAAGGCCATCAATGAGCTGCAGAAAGAAACTATTGAACCGATTAATTCCCTGTATGCCTCCATGGGCCTGGGAATGGATTTCTCCTACGCAGCATCCGTTGAAAAATATAAAGGTACGGATATTGGATTATATCAGATAAAATTTAAAGCGGATGACCCAACATCCGGTATTGTTGAATCCGTGTACGGCAAACAGGGCCTGCAATATCCGCTGGCGACCACGTCAGATCGATTTCTGATGACCCTTGGCCCCGACGCCATGACCCAGCTTAAGGCTTTGATCGACAATCCCAAAGCCGGTCCGGCCACAGGTGAAATCAAGACCGCCCTTGATGCCATTACCGACAGCGGCAAGGCTGAATTTGTCATGTCGGCCAATGTCCTGAGCCTGATGAAAGGCATCATGGACATGGCCGGCCAGTTCACCGCCGGAAGCGGTATGGAGATGCCTGATTTCTGGCAGGGTGTCTCAACAAAAACCACCAGCAATCTGTCTGCGGCAGCATTTGTGGAACCCGGCCAGATTCGCGGCGTCATGGTATTACCCAAAGAGCATCTGTCCGAAATCGTCCAGGCCTTCATGCAGATTCAGCAAAAGCAGATGGCTTTTTATATGCAGCAATCGCAGCAGGCCGGACAGACCATGCCGTTTGGCGGTCAGGGAGAAGCTGATGAGGAATTCGAGGACCCGATGCTTAAAACCATCGGCACCGCTGTTCCGGAAATGAAAATGAAGGATTTGACCGGCAAGGATATTACGTTATCCAGCCTGAAAGGCAAACCGGTAATCCTCGATTTCTGGGCAACCTGGTGCCCCCCCTGCAAAGAAATGATTCCGCTGATTATTGACCTGCGAAAACAGCACCAGGCCGATAAGCTGGCAATCATCGGAATTTCCAATGAATCCGTAGACAAACTGAAACCGTTTGTCGAAAAGGCCGGTATCAACTATCCGATTGTCTCGTATTCCAACGACCTGCCCGCACCCTTTGACGCAATTACCAGCATTCCGACGATGATATTCATCGATCCGGATGGCGTCATTCGGGATGTGCTGATTGGCACTCATGAAGCGAAAGATATCAGTGCATCGCTCGGAAAAATAATGAAGCAGTAATTTCACCTTGTTACGATTAACACAAAAGCCGAAGGCCTCATAACCTTCGGCTTTTTTTTGAAATTACCCCCTCCTTCGCGTTTATTTTTATACTGATTCCTACCTGAATTTTCCCGGTTCGACGCGGCTGAAGAGCTATCAGCCGCCAGCTACCAGCAACAGCATTACCACTGCGGCCCTGCAGGGCGACTTGACCCCGTGAACACATGCGGCATATAAGCGGCCCGTGGCCGCCGCGGAACACTCATACCCATTGGGTATATTTAACGTGGATCCGGTACCGGATGCAGAGCAACCAGCCGCGGAACATCGCCTTTCTGCCAGACATTGCTGCGATCAAAAATGGCAATCATACGCCGCTGTGGTCCATCGGTTCCAAGCCGGACCAGAATATAGGCCGTAAACGTATCACTGCGAACAGTAAAGATATTGGCCAGACGATTGAATATCCAGTACCGTTCTTCATAATCGTTTTCAATGCCTATATCGCCGACATTTGTGGACCCGGAACCAAAATACTTCTGCATGGCATAAGCCAGCGACGGTTTCATGGCTGCATCGACCAAATCGCTTAATTTGGTATAAGGCCGGCCATGGACAATCTGTTCCGCCAGGGTAACCGGATTAATCCACCATGCCGGATCACTGGAGGTCATCACCAGATTGGGCGGAATCGCCGCGGCAATCACATACTGTGGGGCCGTATTAATATTGATGCGTCCCGGCAAAACACCCGTATCACTGTTCATCGTACACACATATCTGAGCATGCGAGCATCTTTGACCGGATCAAAGCGAATCGCAGACTCGTTGGCGGCAACCGCAACCAATTCTGTAATCGAGTTGGGATCAGGCGCCAGCGTGGTATTGGAGACAAAAGGAATTCGCTGGAAATCCGCCAGCCGGTTAATTGGTTGACTATCATTGGCAACAGGCAACGGATATCCCTGGCGACCGACACTCACACCGGTATTGGCAGTACCTAATGTTGGAACATTATCGTTGACATAACCAAGCTTGTTGGTGAATTTCCAGGCCGTATCCTGCCGCTTGGTGGCATGGACCCCGTTGCCCGTCATCAGAAACGTTTTTTGAGCCTCTGTAATTTCATCGACAACGATATACTGTCCGGAATTGGCCGGATCCGGACGCTGAAGAAAAAGTCCGCCCAGCAATGCGGTCATAAGCCCCATTCCCGGGCGTTCCAGCTTTGCTCCAGTTCCGGAAATTTGCATGGATGCAGGCAGGCTTCCCGCATAAACCGTCAACCGGCCTGGTGAAAGCTCTGAACTCGCAGCCGGAATGGACGTGTTATCAAAGGAAAAGTTTTGTGTTCCGATTCGAATGGTCCAGCCGTCAAGTTGAATCGCTGCCTGGTAAGGATTAACCAGTTCCACGGCAAACGCAAGTGCCCCGCCGACACTGGTATTATAATTGGTGCAGACTTCCGAGATAAACGGCTGCATCTCATAGCCATAGATGGTATCCGACGCCGCCAGGCCGAAATCAAAGGCCGCCATATTGGTAATGTAGTTGGCAGCGTCCACTTCGTCAATCAGTCGGTCGATGATGGTCTTGGTAAAAAAAGTGGGGTTCACATTTTTCTGTGTGCCATAACTGGATCCGCCCAGCGGACCGGTTGCTCCATCCGTCGTATCATCCAGATAATCTATCATATTGGCGGTAATCTGGGCGGCCTTGCGGGCAGCCAGAAGTTTAACCTCGGCCGGATTGACATTCCCCGCCTGCATATCATAAAAATAGCAGTCCCGAAATGCATACAGCAGATGCAGAATATTTCTTTTTGCAGCAATGGTGTTGGACGTAATATCAAGCTTTCCCAGATTCACCGGGCGCCGATTGAGCGGCCGGAAATAGCTTTCCACGGTGCTGCGATTGGCGGCAGATACCGTACTCAGGGCGCCATCCAGCAGGAGATAAGAACCACTGCGGATATTCCGGTCAAAGCTGTAGGTCGTGCAGATATGCCGGCGGTCGTATTTGTAGCTGTTGTTGTAATACTCAGAGCCGGATGCCTTCATCTGGCCATCCGCCTCCCAGACATTAAAATTACGATCGTCAATCCGCCATTTCCACGGGGCTAAATTGGGAACCCCATTATCCACCGAGCTGTCCCGGGGAATCCTCAGGGCCGCGTACTCAGCCCCCCCGGCATCCAGTGTATAATTGGCGACATTTTTACTCTCTATTCTGGCTTCGGTCCCGCTGGTCAGGATAAATCGGTTTCGCAGCTCCAGTTCATCCCCAATGTCAAACAGACGATACGAGGCTCCCATCGTCCCCATATTTTCCAGCAGCATCTGAACCTGGGGAAGTGATAACTGCGACGTCAGCGAGCCGCCTGAAAACAGACCAAAATTTTTCGCCACGAAAATATTATACCACCCGCTGTTTTCCGTCTGATTCAGCGTACTGCTCAGGTCACTGCCGCGCAATAAAGGCAGATAATTGATTTCCGTCAGATACCGTCCGCCGTCGGCCCAATACGATGAGCCATAAGGAATTCCCTTCCTGATAAACCAGGGCTTTTGAAACGAACTGGCCGGATTGCCGGCATAGGGTTCCTGATAAAAGCAATACGCCGTATTCAGATTCAGCATGGCGCAATTATCGATAATTCGCACCGCCGCATAGACAGGTTCCCCCCGGACGGTACTCACATCGGGCAGTACGATCCACATGCTGTCGGCCACGCCATCCCCATCGGCATCCGCCTGTCTTCCGGCCGCAACCGAAGACGCAGCGGGATACTCGAGAACCGTATTGCTGCCGTCCCGGATGATCTGATTCCATAGTTTTCCTCCGGGCACCGACAGGCTTCCGGTCAGATCGGTTACATATTCCCAGCGATACCAGTCATCATTTTGATTGGCTGCATCCCTCGGATCCTCCAGTACCGGCTCCAGGCTGGCCAGCCAGGCATCCGCAACCGGATGATCATACGTCTCGTTGCCGCCGGTTTCACCGAGCAGTTGTCCTGTGGCGCCGGTTCCAAGCAAATCCTCGGTCAGCGTCTTGTTAATACGCGCCACGACAGACTGCACGGCATTGTCCAGATTGCGGCTGTCGGCCACATTCGAAGAAGCCGCATCCCGGACGCGCGTGACCATCACAAACATCACCCCCACCACCGCCAGCAGCGTTGTGACCACCACCACCAGAATCAGTGCCGATCCGTTTCTGAATCGATTGTTTTGTTTTGATGCCCGCATATCCGCCTCGTCGTTTCCGCTGTCTGCTAATTATTCAGATATACAATATGAGTAAACGTCTTGCCGTCCGGAAAAACGCCCTTGGAATCATAAATGGTAAAGGTGAATTTCATCGCGCTGATGGTCGTAGTAATAGGCTCCGTAAAATGAAGTCGGCCGCTGGTACTGGACTGAAATACAG
>CAZVYY010000039.1:0-28943 GCA_964630775.1 uncultured Pirellulales bacterium
TACCTTGACCGCAAGATTTTTCAACTAACTTTCAACGACAACCGGGACATGTTCTTCGCCATATGCAATACAATCAAGCGTGTAGATAAATTGTAGCATATTTGGTGCACTTGATGCTTCATATGCACTATATGCAGAATGAAGATATGTCTTTGAAATGCCGGGATTTACGTGTAATTTGTTGTTCTTTCGAAACTTAGAAAATCACCCTTTAAAAGACTCATAACCCGGAGGTCGTTGGTTCGAATCCAGCCCCCGCCAATTCATTGTAAATAAAGGACTTGCGAAAATTCGCAAGTCCTTTTTTGTGCGCCGGGCATGATTCAACGCTCGTGGGGTTAAAGTCCCTTGCAGGCCGTGATGAGCGGAATTGCAAACCAAAGGCAAATGTGGTCCCGTGAGGTCTCGTGGGAAGGAAGCTGGAGACAAACTCAGGACTCGACGAACAGGAATCGGATATAAGGCCGCTATCGCCGGGCAAGGGGGCAATAGATTCCGAAGCCCGATACTCTCCGTATGTTTGAACGACACGGACTGGCTCGTTCCTGGACCCCGATTGGATTGAATAATCCGGGAATCATCTCAATTCCGCTGAGTTTTGTCGTGTTGGTGGCAGTCTCTCTGATGACCAAGCAAACTCCGGCCCTGGCCGCGAAAAAGACTTCCTGAGTAACAGTCTTTACAATTTCGATAGATTATGTACAATAAAAGTCCCGGTTTCTGCCGGGACTTTTTATTTAAAAACAGACAGACAGATGAGAACCAGGTATCGATATGGCACAAGAGCTACCCAAGATTTATGACCCGCAAAGTACACAGCAGCAAGCCGAGCAGTTATGGGCACAGGGACGGTATTATCATGCGGATGAAAAAACGGTAACTCCAAAAGAGACTTATGCGGTCGTGATTCCGCCGCCCAATGTGACCGCCGCACTGCACCTTGGCCACGCCTTGAATAACACGCTTCAGGACATTCTGGTACGATTTCATCGGATGCTGGGCAAGGTGACCCTATGGATGCCGGGAACGGACCATGCGGGGATTGCCACTCAGACGGTGGTCGAAAAGCGGCTTCTGGCCGAGCAGGGCAAACGCCGGACGGACTTTACCCGCGAGGAATTCGTAGCTCATGTCCAGAGCTGGAAGGATGAATATGAGGCCCGGATTCTGGGGCAGCTCAAGAGCATGGGGTGTTCCTGCGACTGGGATCGGACGCGGTTTACGATGGATGAGGTTTGTGCCAAAGCGGTGCGGGCAGTGTTTTTCAAGCTCTTTGCCGACGGCTTGATTTATCGCGGCAAGCGGCTTGTTAACTGGGACCCGGCCACGCAAACCGTACTGGCCGATGATGAAGTGGAACACCAGACAGTTAAAGGCTTTTTCTGGTATTTGAAATATCCGCTCGTTGAGCCGGTCATGGTTGGCGGGCATACAATAGAATATGTCACGGTTGCGACCACACGCCCCGAAACGATGCTGGGGGATACGGCCGTGGCGATGAATCCCAGTGACCCGCGGGCTGCGGCGCTGGTGGGCAAGCATGTTCGCCTGCCGATTGTGGGGCGGCTGATTCCGATTGTCGCCGACGAACACGTGGTCCTGCCCGACCCGGAAAGCAGCGAGGAAAAAGCCCGATTCTCGACCGGCTTTTTAAAAGTCACACCTGCCCACGACCCGGATGACTGGCAGATCGGGCAGCGGCATAATCTGCCGGTGATTAACGTGATGGCACCCGATGGCTCCATCAGCGATAAATACGGCTGGACGGACTGGAATGCGGTGAAAAATCCGGATGTGGAAAATATCATCGGGATGGATCGCTTTGAAGCCCGTGAAGCTGTTGTGGAATGGTTCCGTACAGAAAAGCTGTTAGCCGAGGTGCGGGATTATTCCCACGAGGTGGGGCACAGCTACCGCAGCCATGTGCCGATTGAGCCGTATCTGTCCGACCAGTGGTATATTGCGGTCAAAAAGCCGATTCC
The DNA here is from genome assembly GCA_964630775.1 of uncultured Pirellulales bacterium. Classification (GTDB taxonomy): domain Bacteria; phylum Planctomycetota; class Phycisphaerae; order Sedimentisphaerales; family Anaerohalosphaeraceae; genus Anaeroglomus. Next base: position 1,983 of record CAZVYY010000039.1, read on the forward strand.
GAATTGTCGATTGGCGATGGATGATTGTAAATTGGAAACTGAAACCAAGGATGGCGTTGTCTATATTAAGGGGACGGATGTTCCGGTGAATTCATTGGCCGGATTGGCTCTGTGGCCCTTGCTGGATGGGCGGTTGAAGTTTTATCCGGAACGCTATCGCAACAACTATCAGACCTGGCTGGAAAACCTCCGCGACTGGCCCATCAGCCGGCAGTTGTGGTGGGGGCATCAGATACCGGTGTGGTCGAAAGCAGGACGGCTGCCGAATCGTTGTCAATACGGCACATTCAGCACCGTGGTCGAAACAGAGCAGGGGCCTATAACTTATGCCTGTGTCAAGCCAGGATTTGAAGAACTTGAAAAGGCGATGGATAAAGAAGGCTGGATTCGTGACGGTGATGTGCTTGATACGTGGTTTTCGTCGGCGTTGTGGCCGTTCAGCACCATGGGCTGGCCCGAAGAGAATGAGACGCTCAAGGCGTTTTACCCGACCAATGTGCTCTGTACTGCCCGCGAGATTATTACGCTGTGGGTGTCGCGTATGGTGATGATGGGGCAATACTGCCTCGGCGATATACCGTTCAGTGATGTGTATATTCACGCGATGATTCAGGATGGCCTCGGTCGCAAGATGTCCAAGAGTCTGGGCAATGGCATTGATCCGCTGACGATTATCGAAAGCCACGGGGCCGATGCGATGCGGTTTACGCTGGCCGGGATGACCACCGATACGCAGGATGTGCGCATGCCGGTGGCGCCGCTGACGCTGCCCGATGGCCGCACCGTCAACAGTTCGCCCAAGTTTGACAACGGCCGCAACTTCTGCAACAAGCTGTGGAATGCCTCGCGGTTTGCGATGATGAATCTGGAAGATACAGACCCGGCGGCGTTTGATGCGTCGAAGATGGATATTACCGATAAATGGATTCTGTCGCGTCTGGCAGTGGTGGTTCGGGATGTGACCGAGACGCTGAAAAGCTATCGTTTCAACGACCCGGTCAATGCCCTCTATAAATTCTTCTGGAATGACCTGTGCGACTGGTATCTCGAATGGGCCAAGCCGCGTATGGCCGATGCCGCCCAGCGGCCGATTGCCCAGAATGTGCTGGCCTTTGCACTCGACCAGACGCTGCGGATGCTGCATCCGTTTGTGCCGTTTATTACCGAGGGCATTTTCCAGAATCTCAATGCAATTGCCCCCGTACGCAGGCTGGGGACACTGGCCGCAGCACCGTCGGCGGAGTCAATTATGATTGCTCCCTGGCCTGCCGGGCTGGATGCGTTTATCGCCCCGGATGTCGAGCGGCAGATTGAAACGCTGCAAAACTGCATCGGGGCCATCCGCGATATCCGCAATAAATACAACATTCATCCCGCCAGGCGGCTGATTGGGACCCTTGTCGCCCCGCAGGGCCATCTTGGGATGCTGCGTGACGGAAGCCGCCTGATTTGCGAACTGGCCGGAATGGAACAGTTGATTATCGAGGCTGATGCCGCCAAGCCCGCCAATTCCGCCGCTGCGATTGTCGAGGAAATGCAGATTTATGTTCATGATGTCGTGGATGTGGAGGCCGAGCGGCAGCGTCTGCAAAAGCAAAAGGAATTTATCGAAAACGGCATCCGACCCCTGCAGGCGAAGCTGTCCAACGAAAGCTTTGTCAGCCGGGCCAAGCCGGAGGTTGTCGAACAGAGCCGCCAGAAACTCAAAGACCTGACCGACCAGCTCGATGCGGTGAATAAAAACCTGGCCGAACTGGCCTAATTGAAAGGCTGCGTATGGAAATCCCGATGGAACTGTCGCAAATCCTGATTAATGAATCCGTCGATCAGCAGGTGATTGTCCTGAAGGAGTTGCAGGGGGGGCGAAGTTTTCCGATTGTTATTGGGATGCCCGAGATTCTGGCGATAGACCGCCGGCTCAAGGGAATCGAGCTGCCGCGACCGCTGACGCATGACTTGCTGGCCCGGGTGATTGAGCAGTTAGGCGGTACGGTTGAAAAGGTGGTCATTACCGATCTGCGTGACCATACCTTTTATGCGATCATTTACATCCGGCAGGGCAAGAATCTGATTGAAGTGGACAGCCGGCCTTCGGATGCTCTGGGCCTGGCTTCCGGCCTCAACGTGCCTTTGTTTGTTGAGGACCGCGTGCTGGATCAGCTTGAGCCGTAAGGTTGGCGATAATCAGCAGTCCCACCCCGATGCACAGCAGACTGTCGGCAATGTTAAACGTCGGCCAGTTATAACCGATGACCGGAATCGTGACATCGATAAAATCCCGCACCATCCCCTCATTGAAGGCACGGTCATAGAGATTGCCGATAATCCCGGCGATCATGCAGCCCAGTGCAATCTGCATGATGCGGCGGTGAATCCCGCTGAACAGAAAGATGCCGATAACGACCAGGAATGCCGCAATTGAAATCCCGGTCAAAAATGTCCGCTGACCAAAGAACATGCTGAACGCGGCGCCGAGGTTGACCCGCAGGATGAAATTAAAATACCCTTCGATAATCACATATTTCTGGTCGGGTATCGAGGGCAGCCAGCCAAACACCGCTTTTTTGCTCCAGAGGTCAAACGCCGCCCCTCCAATAGCAATCGACCAGAACAGTAAATGCCCCGTGATATCCGGAAACCTGCGTCCGGCGTGATGAGGTGTTTGCGATTCGGAATTATTCATTGTGACCTGCAGCAGTCCAAATGCGAAAACGGGAAATATTATTTATGTTTTTCCAGCAGGGCCTGCAGTTCCGGCTGATCCGGCTTGATATTCAAAGAAATATTCCACTGTTCGACGGCCAGTACTTTAAGCTTTTCGTCGTTGTTTTTAATCGCCAGAAGCATATAAGCCACGCCCAGTCCCTTGTGGGCCATCCAGTCATTATCATTGATCTGAACGGATTTCTTGTAGCTTTCGATGGCCGCGTCGGTTTCCTTTAATTTCAATTGGGCATACCCGATGTATTGATAAGCAGGGCCGTTTTTGGGGTCTTTGGCAATAACATCGGTCAGCAATTCCCGGGCGGCGGTAAATCGCCCGGTCCGCAGATAGCACACCGCCAGCGGCACCATGATATTGGGGTCATTGCCCTTCAATTCCAGCGCCCGGCGATAGGAGTCAATCGCCTCGGCATGATTTTTCTGGGCCTCAAAGACATCGCCGAACAGGGCCTCGACCTCGCCGGATGATGGATTCAGGGTCTTGGCCTTGTTGGCATATTCAAGGGAGGGTTCATATTCTTTCAATTCATAATAGCAGCGGGCCGCCTTATAATGCGATTCGTAATGGCCGGGGTCCAGCTTGCAGGCATTGGCATACGCCTTGACGGCGCGGGCAAATTCCTTCATCGCCTCGGAGACTTTACCGAGATTGAAGAAATCCTTGAACGACCAGGGGTCCAGTTCGGTGGCACGCTCATAGGCATCGGCGCTTTTGGGGTAATCCTGCTGTTTCTGGTAGATGTCGCCTTTCATCGAATAGGCCAGGGCAAATTGCGGATTCAGTTCTGTGGCCAGTTCCAGTTTTTTAAGGGCGTCCTGATGGGCATCGATTTCATTGAGCATCAGCGCATCGACATACAGACTGACAGCCAGTTCTTTCTGCTCTTCCAACTGCTCGGCGATGAGTTGGGCTTCGGTGGGCTGTTTGCCAAACTGTTTGGCACACCCGCCCGCCGTCAGCAGCACCGCGGCCATCAGCATGATCCGTACATTGTGACCGGAGGTCTTTATTACCATCGTATTCCCCTTTCCTTACCACCACGACAGGCCTGAAGGCCTTATCTGCAAAGTAGTTATGATTGGCGACAAAAACACCCCGGGATTATACGCCGCCGCCGGGCCGATGTCAAAACTTTTCGTTGCGGAATATCTCGAAAGAGATTTAGGGTGTCCAAATTCCTCAAAAACTTAATTGACAAACACAGGCCGGGCAGATATAGTACCCCATTTGTGTACTCACTGCCGGCAGGGGCCGGACAGCGGGTTTTGATATCGTTTTCAGCAGGACTAAGAACCTATGTCGATTCTTGTACAAAAATTTGGCGGTACCTCTGTAGCCAACGCCGAGAAAATCAAGCGGGCTGCACAGCGTGCCATTCGAGCCCAGCAACAGGGCAACCAGGTGGTTGTCGTCGCCTCCGCCCGTGGTCAGCAGACCGACGAGCTGATCGCCGACGCCAAAGAAGTCAATCCCAATCCCCCCAAGCGGGAGATGGATATGCTCCTGAGCACCGGCGAGCAGCAGACCGTTTCACTGCTGGCGATGGCGGTGGAAGGAATGGGGCACAAGGCCGTCAGCTTTACCGGTGCCCAAATCCGGATGGTGACCGACGATTCCTATACCAAAGCCCGCATCAAGAGCATTGACGGCTCAGTTATCAAGAAAAAGCTTGCTGAGGGGTACATTGTTTTTGTCGCCGGATTCCAGGGAATTGACGATGAGGGCAATATTACCACCCTTGGCCGCGGCGGCTCCGATACCAGTGCGGTAGCTCTGGCCGCAGCGCTGGGTGCGTCGTTTTGTGAAATCTATACCGATGTGGACGGCATTTACACCGCCGATCCCCGCATTTTCAAAAATGCCGTCAAAATGAAGCAGATCAGTTATGACGAGATTCTGGAACTGGCCAGCCTCGGCGCCGGCGTCATGCACAGCCGTTCCATCGAATTCGGCAAGAAATACAACGTCACAATTCACGTTCGCAGCAGTATGAACGAAAATGAAGGTACATATATTACTCATGAGGTCCCCCAAATGGAAGGTATTCTCGTATCCGGTGCTACCGTACAAAAAGAACTTGCAAAAATCACGATGATTGGCGTCGATAATAAGCCCGGCATATCCGCTCGTATTTTCGAGCATCTGGCCGCGGCCAAGGTAGTTGTCAACGACATCATTCAAACCGAAATCAACACGGAAAAGGCGAATGTGTCCTTTACCGTCGGCAAGTCCGACCTGCTGACCGCCAAGGAAACCATCGAGAAGATTCGCGGACAGGTTCATTGCGACAATGTTTTTGTCCGTGAAGACATCGCCGAGGTGTCTGTCGTTGGCGTCGGTATGCGGTCGCATTACGGCGTGGCCAATATCATGTTCAAGGCTTTGGCCGATCTGAAGGTTAATATCGAAGCCATCACCACCAGTGAAATCCGCATCAGTTGCCTGGTGGATATCAAAGATGCGATGAAGGCCTATGAAGCGGTCTGCAACGCGTTCGAACTGGATAAGGCCGTCGATAAGCGGAAACAACCGAAATAATCGAATCGGCGACGCAGGTATGCACCCGAAAGGGTGAATTGCCGCCGATGGACCGGTGGCAATGCGGAATGGAGTCATGAGCAAACGCCGCAAACGATACGCAATAAGCAGAACAAGGAAGAACACACTGTTGGTGCTGTTCTTCCTTTTTATTTTGCCGGCATGGATGATGCTGGACCGATGGGCAGGTGTCTCTGTCCGCCAGACGGTCAAGTCCAGCCTGTATGAATCCGAAGACTGGAAAAAATATCACGAGCAGCAGTTTCTGGTTACGGCTGTCATTGATGGCGATACCATCGACCTGAAAATACCCGACAAGGAATATCCGACAACACGAGTCCGTCTGTTGGGTGTCGATACCCCTGAAACCAAAAATCCGCAGACCGGCGTGATGTATTTTGGGCCGGAGGCCTCGGAATTTACGCGCCGGTTATGTGAAAACAAGACCGTTATTGTCCTGTTGGATTCAAGGGCAGACCAGCGCGATAAATACGGCCGGCTGCTGGCCTATATCCGCCTGCCGGATGGAACCGTACTCAATGAGCGTATTCTTGCCGAAGGTTACGGATACGCATATTTACCGTATGAGCATACCCACTTTGATACCTATCTTGAATTGCAGAATCAGGCCATGCAATCCGGCACCGGCCTGTGGAAAAATGCGACCCGTAAAGACCTGCCCCAGTGGCTGTCCAAACGCCGCCCCGATTTGCTGCGGCAGTCGAAAACTGAATAAACAAGCCAATGTAAACCTGTAATACCTTGCAGCCTTTCTCTCCCCATGCCGGATTATCTTGGCGTTTTCATCCATCAAAAAATAAAATGTCTGTAAGAAAATCCCTTGTCCTGCGACAAATACCGTGACGGCCGTTACCCGCCTGCGCGGGTATGACAAGTCGAATGGGTCAGTTTGGATTGTTTACTTCACGATACGCTTTTTGGCATGAATCCGATGGTCGGCGATAAGCCACAAAATCCAGCCCGACCAGAACATGGACAGCATCATAATCCCCGCCCCCAGTGCAAACACCGCCGCGGCAATCGAGTGATCCAGATGCAGCAGCCCCATCTTCCCCAGCAGCCAGTTCCAGTCGTGAATGCCGCCCCCGACCAGATTGGCCGACATCGCCCGCGCATCGTGGATATAGGACGCCACATCCAGAAAGTTCTGCCCCGTCCACCACAGCATCACCGCCGCGGCGAACGCATCGCGTTTATATATCAGAAATGCCGCCGCAAAAATCGCCGGCAGCAGAATCTGAACAATCGAACCGCCCAGAAACTGCACAAACCGGCCAAACACCAGGAAAATCAAATGCCCGGTCTCGTGAATCGGCAGATTGATATGGTGCAAAAAAGTGCTCCAGCCTTTCTCAACCGGTCCGATAATCATCATCATGCCCCACACCAGCAATACAGCCCACAGGATCGCCCGCCCGTAAAACTGGCCGGCAGGGCAGTGCCGATTGCAGCATAACAACCGGCGATCAATGAAAGTTTCGTCGGAAGCCGGGCTTCCCGCCGCACAGGCAGACGCTATTGGCTGAAACGATTCGGTCGGCCTCTGGCAGCTTGTCGGTGTTATATCTTCAATCATTTTCATGGCAATCAAATTATCGGGCAAAAGCCGCAGCGGCTTGATAACAAGCAGAAATCTTTTAAATGGAGGCTGGCGATCTCAAGGCCGGCCATTTGCTCTGGACAAGCAGCGGACAATACCTCCCCGTAGAACAAATTTTCTTGCGGTACATGCGGACGGTTAAAAGGTTTGTTTCGGCAATATCCCGTACTGACAAAGCAGATGGCCAACCCGCTCCATCGGCAGGCCCATCACATTGGTAAACGACCCCTCGATGCGGTCCACGAATTCATCCCCCGTCTCCTGAATGCCGTAGGCTCCCGCCTTGCCTTCCCACAGTCCCCCGGCGATATGCTCCTGAATCTGCTGTTCAGTCAGCTTGTGCGGATACACAATCGTCGTATCGACTTCCACAATCTCAATGCCTTTGTTCTTCCAAACCAGCGCCAGCCCCGTGATGACCTTGTGCGGCTTGCTGAACAGCATCCGCGTGATCCGCTCCGCATCGGCGGCGTCGGCGGGTTTGCCGATAATCTGCCCGTCAAAATCCACCACCGTATCCGACCCCAGCACGGGCATATCCCCAAATCGTCCGGCCACCTCGCGGGCCTTGGCCAAAGCCAGAATTTGACAATGGTCTTCGGACGTTACGCCCGCTTTATCATAGGATTCCTCATCGACATGGGATGGCTCCACACGAAATATAAAACCTGCCTTTGCAAGCAGTTCCCTCCGCCGCGGCGAAGCCGATGCCAGGATAAATTGAAATCGCTGTTGTGTCATTCCCTTATTTATTGATCCGTATATTATACACGATCTCATTGCAAAATTGGCGATATTGAGCCTCAAATTGAGCCGCATCGCCGGTGATGTATGTCTGGAAAAGTTGTGTTGAAATCTGCCGATTCCACGCCGCCGTCAGCGGTACCTCGCGATTGGCCGCCGCCTGGGCCAGTCCGGCTTCCACCTGCCAGTTGCCCCGCAGACCGCCCAGCAGTAGCGTATGATACTGGTTAAGCCGTTGGCCGTAATTGTATTCCCTCAGAAACCGCACAAGGGCGTAATTCTGTGCATAGAACGTCATGATAGCCGACTCATTCGAACCATATCCAGCCATCGCCTGCCCCGGATTCATCGTAATCAAATCCCGCAGGGGAATGATGTGTCCCTGCTGAATAGCCTGCTTGAGTGTCCCGAGGCGAAGCAGGTTGTCCTGCGGCCGGAATTCAAATACCCCCTGGTCGAACCGGCAGGTCTCAAACAGCGTCGCCACCCCCTCATCCAGCCAGCTCGGCAGCCGATAGCGAAAATGCCGCTGCGTAAATTGGTGCCATCCTTCATGCCCCAGTATCGAAAAGGTCTGCTTACGCCCGATATTATATGCCACACAAACACTGTTCAGGGCGTAGGCACCGCGGCGAATCTGTAAATACACCTGGGCATCACTGCCGGTGAATGTCCGGGTGAATGCCTCCCAGTCCGCCCGCTGGCCGAACAGGTAAGTCTCGAATTTCTCGCTGTCATTGACCGGATCAGGCAATTGGCTTTGATAGGCCTTATAGGCCGATTCCACAAATGCCGGCACCTGCCGCAGCATCAGCGGGTCAGCCAGCGTGGTTTTGATGCGGTAGTGGTCGGTCTCGATATACAGACCATCCTTGTGTTCCTCCCATCGCTCCAGTTTGCGTATCCCCGGCACATCCGCCAGATACTCCGACAGCCGCTGGTGATCCCATTGAATCGAAGCGGAAGATTCAGTCATTTTGGATTGCAGCGACGAGCCGCACCCGGCGAGGCTCATCAGGCCGACAACGATAAGAACCATGTAAAACAAGGCACGCAACTGCCGGAAAAGGGAAGCGTGGGAACATACAAAATGAACTAAATAGTGGCTTGGCGACTCGTTGATGAACAAACACGACTCCTGCATGTTCAACCTCTCCAATGCAGAGCTGTGCCTGTTTTCGATAGATAAAAGGGAAGTCGCCTGTATTGTCATATATTAGCCGGTATATATCTTGTAAATAGAGATTTACAAATAGCCGCCTTAGAGTACCGAGCAAATATATTACCTAAATTGACAAGGAATTGCAAGAACCAAATGCAGGAAATGAAAATATTTGCATATTAGACAAGATGTATGTACAACATCCAGATAATCAGTCCATCACCAGTCAATCAAACGGAACGGTGTCTATGAATTTCCGTGTCCTGATTTCTTACGAACACAGTTGGCAGGCCGCATATTCCTGCATCAATTTCTGGATCAGTTCTTTGACCGAGATAATTTCATGGCAGCGGGCGACGTTCGAGCCGGCAAATGCAAACGCCTGGTCCATTTTGCCTTCTGCGGCATTGGCCAGGACTTGTGCGATGCAGTAGGGAGCGGTACTCGGGTCACAGGTTCGCAGACATTGATATTTGCATTCAAAAGGAACATGAAGTCCCTTTTTGATCGCCTCGACGAATGGATTATTGATCACCCGGCCGGGCAAACCGACCGGGCTTTTAATCAGCGTAATATCCTGCTCCGTCGCATCCAGATAAGCCTGCTTGAAGTTGTCATGCACATCGCACTCGTGCGTGCAGACAAACCGTGTCGCCATCTGAACACCCGACGCACCAAGATTCAGAAAGTGGCGGATATCGCAGCCGTCAACAACACCTCCGCCGACAACAACCGGAATGTTAAGTTTCTTGTCTCGGATGTAATCCAGCACCTCTTTCAGAATGGTCTCCAGGTCCGGCGTCCCCTCCTCAAGCTGTTCAAGATTGTATCCGAGGTGCCCGCCGGCTTTCATCCCTTCAATAACCACAGCATCCGGCAGACGGTTATACTGTTTTTTCCAGCGGGTGCAGATAATATTGAATGTACGCACCGACGAGACAATCGGAATCAGCTTGATATTGGTCCCTGCGGCCAGGCCGGGCAGATGAAACGGCAACCCCGCCCCGGAAAAAATCATATCCGCATTTTCAGCCACAGCCGCTTTAACCAGATTGTCATAGTCCGACAGGGCTACCATAATATTGACCCCGATGACACCGCGAGTCATGGCCCGGCATTTGCGGATTTCATTCCGGAGGGCGTTAATGTTGACTTCTGTAAAATCCGTATTCGGAAAGTCCTCAAAGCGCCCGATTCCGGCGCTGGCGATGACGCCGGCACACCCTTCATTGGCTACCGCGGCGGCCAGACGGGCACGCGAAACACGTACACCCATGCCGCCTTGGATAATGGGGGGATTGATTTGCAGATTGCCGATTTGAAGGGGACGCATCGTTCCATCGGAAGGTATCATTTATATTTTTATTCCATTCTATATCATTTTATTAAATACAAACATACGGTATTACTGATATTCTTTGCTGTATCTTTGATTCACCAAAGAAACCAGCCTCAAGATATCACTTAGAGCAATCTATTCCTGGAAGTACTTGCTGGCAATTGTAGTACTAATGATGGGATTTAACTATTATACATAGTCAATGCATCTTTTCAGAAAGACAGCATTCTTGGATTCTACCCGATTCAAAGCCAAAAAGACAGTAAAGAATTAGATATTATCTCAGGTTCAACTAAATTTAGGCGTGGTATTAATTACGGAATAAGTTGAGCTTCAACTCCTTCAAATGTAATAATAACAGGTTTAATAAGACCATTTTTGTCGAATTCCATCTTGTCAATGCAGGTGGCCCGATGGTTTGGGTGGGTCTCGCTCAATGGACGGCGATGATAGACAATATACCACTTATCTGTCCCCGGCACATGAATAACCGAGTGATGCCCTGCGCCTTTGCCGACCTGCGGGTTTTGCTGCAGGATTTTGCCTATTCGCTTGAACGGCCCCAGCGGTCCGTCGGCGATGGCGTAAGCCACACAATAATCCGGCCCGCCCCAGCCGCCTTCCGACCACATAAAGTAGTATTTCCCATCCTTTTTAAACATAAACGGCCCCTCGACGTACCGCTCCGGCGTGACTTCCTTATACAGCGTACCCTCCTCAAACGGAACCAGCCCGGTAAAATCATCTTTCAGCTTGACCACATTGCAATGCTGCCAGCCGCCGTAGTACATATAATACGTGCCGTCATCATCTTTAAAGATAAACTGGTCAATCGGCTGAGCTCCATTGACAATATCCTGAATCAGCGGCTTGCCCAGCAGGTCGCGGTAGGGGCCTTGCGGCTGGTCCGCCACGGATACCCCAATTCCCCCGACTTCTCCCTGATGCACGTCGTTAGCACTGAAAAACAGGTAGTACTTGCCGTCTTTTTCGATTACCCCCGGCGCCCACATTGCCCGCTTGGCCCACGTTACCCTTGTATTATCCAGAATCCGCTCATGTTTGGTCCAGGTCACCAGGTCATTCGAAGAGAAGCAGTCGAAGAAAATCTGCTTCTCATAGGCATCCGAATACGTCGGGAATATCCAGTAGGTTTTGCCGTAAATAATCCCCTCCGGGTCCGCATACCATCCCGGAAAAATCGGATTGCCCGACATGGCCGGCTTTTCCTGAGCGGACGCTGCCGCTTTAGTCACCGAAAACCGGTACTGTCCCGAGCCGACCGCAAACACCGCTGCTGTTCCTTCCATCCGCAGGAATTTCACGCCATCGGCCTGTGTCGCCGGTCGTCCGCCTTCCTTCACGGTCTCGGCGCTGCCGGCTGGTATATACACTTTGGCGCTGCTGTTGGCCGGAATGGTGACATCCAACTCCAAGATTCCATCGACAAGTTGCCAGTCGCTGCGAATCAGCCCGCGTATCGAATGATAGCCGCACTTGACCCAGTTCAAGTCGCCGAGCACCTGCGGACGAATCACAATCCGGTCAAACCCGACCGCATCCGTCGCCGGCTGAATACCGCCCAGCCACTGATGAAACCACTGGCTGACCGAGCCAAACATCGGGTGATTATGCGAAAACGTATTATCGCTGCCTTCCCAGTGTTCCCACAGTGTCGTCGCGTCATTATCCAGCATATACCGCCAGCCGGGGACACCGGGCCGCTCGACCGTCTGCAGCACCAAATCCGCCAGTCCCTCGCGCGACAGCGTTTCCAGTGCAAACCGCGTCCCCAAAATCCCCGTCGAGAAATGCCCGCCTTTATAGTTTTTAATATTATCCAGCAGCACAGCCAGTATTGCCGCACGTTCACTCTGGGCCGCGACGCCGGTATGCAATGCAAAGGCCTGACTGGCCTGTGTACCCGGCCCGACTTTGCCCGATGCCGCATCAACGAACTGCTTGCGATACGCCGCGGCGATTGCCTCAGCCAGCGTATCCCAGCGTTTGGCCTCTTCGGACTTGCCCAGAAGCCGCGCAAGCCTTGCCTGCCGCCGCGCACTGTCATAGTATAACGGCGTTACCATCACCGCAGGTGTTGCCTCTTCCAGACCCTCGTGGTCGTGCAGTCCGGCCTCGATGATGTGCCCCGGATTGGCTTTGGCAACACCCTCCAGCCAGCGAGCCGCCGCTGCGTAATGTTGTTCCACGACACTCTGGTCGCCGTAATACCGATACAGTGTTTCCACCAGATACGGATGCGCCATCGCCCACGCCAGCCCGCAATAGTCAATCCCCGTCGATGGAGCCGTATCGACAAATCGTCCATCCGGCGTAGCGCTATCGACAAAGTCCGTCAGCGTCTTTTCGTAAAACGCCGCCATATCGAAATTCATCATCATCGCCTCACAGGTTGCGATAATGTCTCCGCCATAAGCAAAGCGTTCCCGGTGAGGACAGTCGGACTGCACACTGAACAGATTGCTCAAAAACGTCCGACGGCACATCGCCTCCATGCGGTTCAGATACTCATTCGAACAGGAAAATTCCCCCGCCTCGCCCACATCGGATGCCATTGCAAATCCCGTAATCAAATCTTTCACGGCCGGTTTACTCAGCCCGCGAACCTCCACATACCGGAAACCGCGGAAGGTAAATCGCGGCATCCACCGCTCAAGCCCATTCCCGCGTGCGATATACGTATCCGTCTGCCAGGCCACTGCCGGCGGTGCCGGGATAGTGGGATCTGCTTTGGGATCGGCCGCTCCCTTGATCTGCCCGCAGACACTGGTCATTGGATTCAGTTTGCCATCCGGATACAGTAATTCTCCGTATCGCAGCACCAGCTTCGTCCCGGCCGGAAATTCCCCCCGCAGTTCAATATTGCCCGCAAAATTGACCCCCATATCGAAAATGTACGCCCCCGGCTCCGGCTCGGTAATCGCCACCGGCGTGACCGTACTGCGTATTCGTATCGGGGGCTGATGCTGGCTGACCAGTGTCCCGACCGGTTGTTCTGCAATTGCGGCCTTTTTCCAGGCATTCTCCGCAATCACTTCCCGCCGGGCATCATAAATCTCGCCCAGATAAACACTGTTGAATCGTATCGGCCCCTCGGCCACCTGCCATGTCTCATCGGTCACAATCGACCGCTTCGTCCCATCGGCCAGCTCCACATCCAGCCGGGCGATCAGCCGCGGCCGCCCTACAAACAGCCGATCCCGCAGGTTAATCGACCCCCACATCTTCAGCGGCAGGGGATTAAACCATCCGTTGCCGACCATGGCCGACAAGTCATTCCTGCCCGCCTTGAGCATCCCGGTCACATCAAAAGTGCAATACGGCACCCGCTTGGCATACATCGTCCAGCCGGGGTCAAGCTGATGGTCGCCGACTTTGGCCCCGTTCAGCTTCGCCTCAAAATACCCTATCCCGCTGATATACAGCCGGGCCTGCTTAACCTCGCCGTCCAGCTCGAAGACCTTGCGAAATACCGGCGCCGGGTCTTCGCGATAAAAATCCGCATCGCTGGTCGGCTGGGGCTTGCCGTCGGTAATCCACTTGGCCTGCCAGTCTTTGTCGCTGCGGGGCCCTATCTCCCACCAGGCCGCCTCGCTCCAGTCCGATGCCTTGCCGTCCCGATCCCAGACGCGGACCTTCCAGTAGCACCGCTGACCCAACGCAGGGGCCTTGCCGTCATAAGCAATCCCCGCAGCCTGATTGCCCTGGCGTTTGCCCGAATCCCACAGGTCGCCTTTATCCTGACCGAGTGCCTCGGCACTGGCCGCTGCAAGCACCTGCCAGGCCGTCTGAACCTGCCCGCGCTGCTCGGAAGTCATCTCCCACGACAACCGCGGTGTGGCAGTGTCTATCCCCTGCGGATTATCCCGCAATTCACATCGCAGCCGCCCCGGCACAACTCCCGCCGCAGACATTCCCGCCAGTACGCATAACAGCATCGATAAGTACATTCGATTCTTCATATCAAGTTCCTCTCGTCAAAGATTTATTTTTACAAACAGCATTCCGGATCGCAAGCCTGGGGAAATGATGTCTGCAAACCCCCTCTTCTTCCGTGGATTCAATTCATTGTCCAATCGATTCACACCGCATTCCAATTGAAATTTATTTCCTGAACAATGCCGACAGCACGCCATACCGCCGTGCCGGATTGGATTTGTCGTAAGGGACCGCACGGCGAATGCTTTCATACATGCCCGGGGCCAATTTCTCGAAATGCCGTTCCATCAGCAGCGTAAGGCCGCCCTTGAAGCGCTCCACGATATCCCATGAAAACGTGATGGGTTCGGTCGGCGTCGGATTGTGATTTAAATCCGTCAAAAGCAAAAATACCCCCGACGGCCTGACCACGCGAATCATTTCCGCGATGGCCTTATCCAGGTTGTCAACGTGGTCCAGTGAATTGAATGAACAGACCACATCGAAATAATCCGAAGGAAACGGGATCGCCTCGGATGGAGCGGCCACATAAAGCATCTGATGGTTGTTGATTCCCAGTTCGCTGTAGTATCCTGCCAGCGGATCCAGGCCGACGCGGCATTGCGCCATCGTCGCCCATTCGAGGCTGCCCCGCGGCCCGCATCCGATATCCAGAATGCGTTTGCCGGCATAGAAATCCAGCGGAAATCCAAAATGCTCGGTATAAAAATACTGATAATGGCTGTTGGACAGAGTGCCTTCCTTGGCCTTGCAATTCCGCCAGTAAGTCAACTCAAAACTCCCTTTGTTCTGGGGTAACGCGGGGGATGATACATTATTTATAATGGCCATCATAAATCTCTCCTGTCAAGCAAGTTTAAATAGAAGCTGTATCATTCTATATGAATCTCTCCCCACATTGCCCCGAAAACCTCCGCCGTAAACAGATACACCTCCACGCCCGGCTGTTTCCATGCGTCCCAGTCCAATCCTGCCTTATGCGCACAGCAGTAACCCAGAAATTCCTCCTTCGTCCAGCCTGTCTCCGTTGCCACCTGCGGCAGAAAGCACCCGCTGTTGTATCCGCTCGAAATAAAAATGCCGTGTTTGCCCAGTTCCAGGCTCAGCGGATCGCTGGTTTTGACCATCGGCGACAGCACCGATATCTCAATATCCAGCCGCGGCAGTTCTGCCGGCCGGATGGGATTGTGCCGAAATCGCGGGTCGCGTCGCGCCGAGGACTCGGCCATCTCCCGCACCATCTCAATCAGCGGCTTATCGCCTTCAAAGTTGCCGATGCATCCCCGCAGGTCGTCGCCATTTTTGAGTGTCACAAAACACCCCTGGTGAGCCAGCAGGGCCGGGTCGCTGGTCTTTTCCGGCAGGGGGGCGGGCCGGTGATTGACGACCGCCTCCACCGTCCGCTTGGCCGTCCGAAGCAAAACCTGTTTCTGTTCTTCATTCATAAAAACCTCTTTTTATTCTCCGAACTACGAACTACGAACTATCAATGCTTCATCCACTTGATCGCCATAAATCCGCCAATCAGCAGAATCATAAACGCCAGGCTCAGCCAGTTGAAATACTTTTCAATAAACGGCCGCATTTTTTCGCCTTTCCAGCCGAACAGCCCCGCCACAAGGAAAAACCGTGCCGACCGGCTCATCACCGAGGCAATCACAAAGCCTAAAAAGTTGATTTTGGCAATCCCCGCCGTAATCGTACACACCTTGTACGGCAGGGGGGTAAAGCCGCAGGTAAACACAATCCAGAAATCGTAATCATCATACCACTTCTGGAACAGGTCGAAATTGGCCTTTGTCATGCCGATTCCGCCCAGATGGGTCAACACCCAGGTTCCGATCTGCTGCCAGAGAAACATCCCGATGCAGTATCCCAGAATCCCCCCGAATACCGAGGCAATCGAACAGGTCATCGCAAACCGGAACCATTTCTTCGGTGCCCCCAGTGCCAGCGGCATCAGCAGCACATCCGGCGGCACCGGAAAAAAGCTGGACTCGGCTAAGCTGAGCAAAAACAAGGCTCGTTCGCCGTGGGGCGTATTGGCAAAATGAACTACCCAGTTATACAGCCGTCGATGCCAGTGCCACCAGGCCACCGGCTGGGGTTGTGTTGATTCCATGCAGTCTCCTGAAAATGCTTTTCTTTTGTCCTGAATCATATATAGTATGACTCCATAAGTCAATTGACAGAATACAGATACAGGAAAGAATATATGGAACAATTTCACCAGACTGCCCATGGCCTGACCGTGCTGGCCCCCGCCAAAATCAATCTGACCCTGCTGATTGCCGGCAAACGGCCTGATGGCTACCACGAACTCGAATCGGTTATGGCCAAAATCGACTATTGCGACCAGCTTGATTTCCAGTGGGGCACCACCCCCGGCATCGAACTGGTCTGCACAGGCCCATTCTGGGCACCCGATGGCCCCGATAACCTGGTCTGGCGTGCCGCCCGCCTTCTGCTGGACAAGGCCCGAAAAGACCTGTCCGTCAAAATTACCCTGACTAAAAATATCCCCGCCGGCACAGGCCTGGGCAGCGGCAGTTCCGACGCAGCAGCGACCCTGCTGGGCCTCAATCGTTTTGCCCAGCTGAAGGTTTCCCACACGGATATCCATGCGATTGCCGCCTCGCTGGGCAGCGATGTGAATTTTTTCCTCGAAGGTCCATTGGCTTTTTGTACCGGCCGGGGCGAAAAAATCTCGCCTATCTCTGTCGATTATCCGTTTGAGGCCCTTTTGATTATCCCAAATGTAAATACATCTACCAAAAAGGTTTACGAAAATTACAGTCACGATCCCCAGCGGTATTCCCTCTGGGCAAGCCAAATAAATGAATATCTTGATAAAAATAGAGTTGATTTTGCAGTAAAAATGTGCGCAAATATGCTCCAGGAAAGCTGTTTCCGATTACACCCGGACCTTGCGGCCATCCATGAACAAGCCGAAAGGCTCACCGGTAGAAAAGTTTGTCTCAGCGGCAGCGGAAGTGCGATGTATTGCTTGCTTGAAGCCCAGGACAGCTCTATCATCCAGCGTTGCTGCGATACTCTGAAAACCAATTTCAACTGCGTAAGCAGGATCGTACACAACAATAGATGGTAAGTTTTACGAGAGGCAGACAATGGAAATCAGCGAAGTCAGAGTCAAGCTCGTAGCCAATCAGGATGACCGGCTTAAAGCCTTCTGCTCGATGACGCTGGACAACGAATTTGTTGTCCGCGACATCAAGATTATTGAGGGTGCCGGGGGACTTTTTGTGGCCATGCCGTCACGCAAAATGAGCGATCATTGCAGCAAATGCGGCGGTAAAAATCATCTCCGGGCCAAGTTCTGTAACCACTGCGGAGGGAAACTCCCCGAAAACCGGGCCAGGCAGGATATGGATGGACGCATGAAGCTGCATGCCGATATTGCTCATCCCATCAACGCCGGATGCCGCAAGAAAATCCAGGAGACGATCGTCAAGGCCTTCCACGAAGAAGTCGAAAAGTCCAAACTGCCGGGTTATAAGCCCGTCGAAATGGACACGCCCGACGATTAGGCTGCCATGATCTGCAAGACATCCGGGGGGATTATAATGGGGACAAGAAGAGTCTATTCCAATCAGGGATTATTTTAATAGGAAAAAGGCTGACTCGAAAATAGGTATTTTTCCTTGTGGGCATAAAAAAAGCTCCATGGGGAGCTTTTTAGGAGTCACGTTCAGCGACACGCTGAGACGACAGTTTAGCTTTCGTGCAGCAGTTCTTCCAGAACACGATCCATCGCGGCATCCAACTGGTCGTCCAGTTCAGCATCTTTCCGGCGGCAAATCCGTCTGCCCTGTTCCACCTTTTCCTGACGGATTTCAGGCAGTGCAGCAATGATCCCAAGCAGTTTTCCAAGCGGGGTATTATGGATATTATCCATAATCTTGTCCGCGAAGAAATCCTGCATCGGATTCGGCAACTCGAATCGGCCATCGTCGTGCGGGTCGTTCATGAAACGGTTCTGAATTTGGTTGTCGTTTGAGTTTTGGTTCATACCTTTAACCTTGTCTGTTTCGGATCACAGAACAGGAATCCTTCCTGGTACTGAATCCGGCAATGCCGGAACAACCGGCCATTGCTTCTCGTGGATGTATCCTCATTATTCCCTGTGAGGTTTTGTCTATATTAATTTCGGCGTTTTTATTGAGCTTTGATAAGAACTTTTTACTATGAGCCTTTTTATCGGAATAGCCGAAAACATTGACCCACTATATATTGTAGTGTTAGTTTTGACTCCGTATTTCCCGAAACAGCGTTCACAGTACTGGTATCGACCTTTGGTGGAATGAAACTTTAATTCTGTGACAAATTTCTGGTAATTTCATAAGTCGTTACATAGTAAGCTATTATGATGTATTTGAAAAGATTATGAGGATTCATTCCTATAAATTAAATTTTTATTGCTCTATATTTACTTTGTTTGGAAGCTAAAATGTGGAATTAGAAAAAATAGGCAAATATACTATATATTGTTTTCTGGCCGAATTCAGTATTTTTGCTCGAAAAAGCCTGTGAGTTTTGCACCTAATCCAAACGCTACAGGGTGCGAACAGCGTGAAAACTTGCCCCGCATAGCGAAATTCCGGAGAAAACAGGCCTTTTTTAGAGTTGCAGGATTGAAATTACCGCTCGTTTTGCCGATAATGAATGAGGTATGAAAATACAGTTATCCAATCCGCTTTTACGTGAATTCTTTGACCAGCTTCGCTTTGTATCCAAAGAGCAGGAACAGAAGGTGCTCGATGCGGCTGAGTCATTGATGATGGTCATCGACCCGGATCGGGAATACCCGTATGATTTTGTCGCCTTTCGCCTGTCCGGCGTACGTCCGCGCACCGATGATTTTGGCCAGACCATCCCCGGCCGGCAAATCCTGGATGACCTGCGCATCTGGCTGACCATGAAGACGGCCTCCATTGCAATCCCTGTCCAGCAGCAGTCTGAAACCATTTACACCATTCAGCAGCTTGCCGAACAATGTTCGGTTTCAACCAAAACCATACGCCGGTGGCAGCAGCGGGGCCTGGTGGGACGCATGTATGTCTTTGCGGATGGCAAAAAGCGTCTGGGCTTTTCAGCCTCGATGGTCGAACAGTTTCAGGCGGCCAATGCCCAACTGATTAAACAGGCCAAAGACTTTCGCCTGCTGTCATCGACTGAAAAAAAGGGCATCATTGAGGCCTTCCGCATCCTGGCCGAGCAGAATCCAGACAAGACACGAAATCAGCTTATTGCCCAGCTTGTCTATCAGACGGGGCGAGCCAGAGAAACCATACGGTACGTCCTTGCAGGATATGAAAAACGACACCCCAAGGAACCGCTTCCGATAGCCTCTCGCGGCAGGTTCGACAATAAAGAAATGGTTCAGATTTATAAACTGTATCGACAGGGGCAGAAAATCAGCGAGCTGGCCGCCCGGTTCAATCGGACGCGGGTGGCGATCCATCGGGGAATTATCCGATGCTGGGCCGCTGAAATCCTGTCCCGCAAGATCAGCTATATTCCCAGTCTTGAATTTGAATCCGCCCAGGCCCAGCAGGCTATTCTCGGTCAGCCCCTTGCATTGACGGCAGAACCGCACAAAGGTGTGCTGGCACGCCCTCGCGAACAGCAGCTTTTCTGCCGGTATAACTATCTGAAATATCTGGCCCACGCCCTGCGAGGCAGCATGACGCCGGATAACGCATCCCTGCAAACTCTCAAGAAAATCGACAAGCTCCTCGACGAGGCCGAACAGATTCGCCGATTCCTGGTGGAGGTGAATATGCCGCTGGTGGCCGGAATTGCCGGAAAACACCTGGCCACCGGGGCGGCCATGTCGGAACTGGTCAGCGAAGGCGCAGTCTCCATGATGCGGGCCGTGGACAAATTCGACTACACCCGCGGCTATCGATTCAGCACCTATGCCAGTTGGGTGATTGCCAAGGACTTTGCCCGCAAAATCCCCGCCGAATCCGCCCGGTTGGACCGCATTACCGGCTCGGACTTATCCGAATTCAGCGACGATGCCCGCTCCGAACTGCTGGCCGATGCCGGCGTGCTGGAAAAGGCCAGCCAGGACCTCCGTCAGGTCATCGATAACACCCTTGATGAACGCGAACGCTATGTGGTCATCAATCACTTCGCCATCGACAGCGGCGTCATCCGCAAAAAACCCAAGACACTCAAACAAATTGGCGACGAACTGGGCCTGACCAAAGAACGCATTCGACAAATCGAATTGCAGGCCCTTCAGAAACTCCGCCACAGCCTCAGCCCCGAGCAGTTCGAATTGCTTACGGGTTAGACCAGACGAATCGCTTTCCCTTCGCCGGGGCGATGGCTTGAGTCTTGTCGCCGTATCGCAGAGTGCAGGGATTGCCAAGTTTGGACTCAATGACCGCCTCGGTCAGCTTTCCATCCTTCCAGGTCAAATCCACGACATAGCCGCCGCGGGCACAGAGGCCTTTGACCGAGCCGGCGGCCCAGGCCTTGGGCAGGGCAGGCAGCAGGTCAATCTGCCCGGCATGGCTTTGCAGCAGCATTTCAGCAATCCCGGCGGTGCCCCCGAAGTTGCCGTCAATCTGGAACGGCGGATGGTTGTCGAACAGATTGGGGTGTGTGGATTTGGCCAGCAGGGCGTTGATGTTGTCGTGAGCCAGATTCCCCTCTCTCAGACGTGCCCAGAAATTGATAATCCAGGCCCGGCTCCAGCCGGTGTGGCCGCCGCCGTTGGCCAGACGGAAGTCAATGCTCTTGCGAATGGCATTGATGATGTCGGGATTCTGTTCAAAGGTATATTGTCTGCCGGGGTGCAAACCGAACAGATGCGACATGTGACGATGTCCCGGTTCGGTTTCTTTGAACTCCTGCGACCATTCCATCAGCCGACCGTCGGAGCCGATTTTCGGCAGGGCCAGCTTGTCCATCGCCTGTTTGACTTCCTTTGTGAATTCATCTTCGATGCCCAGAATCGCCGCCGCCTGCAGGCAATTGGTGAACGTGTCCCAGACGATTTGCTGGCTCATCGCGGCCCCCATATCCACACTGGCCCCTTTTCCGGTGGACGGATCAATAAAGTGATTTTCCGGTGAGGTGGCGGGGCCGGCGACTAATTGGCCGGTTTTGGGGTCCGGCCACAGGTAATCCAGAAAGAATAAAGAAGCCTCTTTCAGAATCGGATAACCCCGCTGCTTGAGAAAGACCTTATCTTCCGTGAAGCGATAATGCTCCATGAAATGCTGGGTACTCCACCCGGCACCAAAAGGCCACATCCCCCAGACGGGCTGGCCGGTGGGAATCGTCCAGAACCAGACGTCGGTGGTATGGTGGGCGGTAAATCCGCGGGCGTGATAAACCCGTTTGGCGGTGTCCTGGCCGGACGGCACCATCGCTTCGATAAAGTCAAAGAAGGATTCATGACACTCGGACAGATTGCAGACCTCCGCAGGCCAGTAGTTCATCTGAATATTGATATTGATGTGGTAATCCGCATTCCACGGCGCTTCCATTTTATCATTCCAGATGCCCTGGAGATTGGCAGGCAGGTCGCCCGGCCGGGATGAACACATCAGCAGATAACGGCCAAACTGAAAATACAGGGCAGCCAGATCCGGGTCGTCCTCGCCTTTTTTGACGGCCTCCAGCCGCAGGTGGGTGGGAATGGATTGCTTATCCTGCCCCCCAAGGTCAAGGCTGACGCGATTGAACAGCCGCTGATGTTCCTGAATATGGTCTTTACGTATCTGCGGGAATTTCTTGCCGGTAGCCTGGGCGACTTGCTTCTGGCATTTCGCGGCAAGATCCTCTGTCAGCGGCTGACTGTAGTTTTTCCTGTTATAATCAGTCGCCGCGGCCAGATAGAGCACCACGGAATCGGCCTTCTGCACTTTGAGACGATTGTTTTCCGCGACGATCGTTCCATTTTTAATCACAGCCTGAAGGCGGGTATGATAAAACGTGCCGAGATGCTGACCTTTCTGGCTGGCCCGACCGGACATAATCAGGGTATCGGAACCGACGGATTGAGTCTCGAAGTCAGCGGGGCGATCCAACTGGATATAGAAAGTCTGCGACCCGGGTGTATCCGCAGACAGCCAGACCACCAGAACCTGGTCGGCGGGGCTGCTGAAGACTTCGCGGGTAAAGGTGGTCTGTCCCGCCTTGAAGGACGTTGTGGCAATCGCTGTCTCGAGGTTCAGGCTGCGGCGATACTCCGTAACCGGCCCTTCAGGCAAATAAAAGCTCAATTGCAGATCGCCCAGTGGCTGATAGCTGCGCGGAGAGATTTCGGGAACCAGCACTTCGTTTCGAATCACATTATCCGCCTCGGCATACTTCCCCTCAAAGCACAATTTCCGGGCCTTGGCCAATCCTTCAAAGGCTCCATCCCGCGGCTGAGGGACCGGCGGCCCGGCCCACAGGGAATCTTCATTGAGCTGGAGACGTTCCTTTTCAACGCCGCCAAAGACCATGGCGCCAAGCCGGCCGTTGCCGATCGGCACAGCCTGTTCCCACCGTGCCGCAGGGGCGTCATACCAGAGGCTCAGTGGGGTGCCGGGCTGAGGCCCGGTTTCCGACAAACATGACCCGCAAAGCAGGATAAAAAGGCCAACACATCCGTGAAAATCTGATTGAATACGTTTCATATCCGGTTCTCCTGTAATCGTTTATCTCATAGATACGAATTGTGCCCCAGAAGTAACAGCGAGTAAAGAGAAATTGAGCCAGGATGGTCAATGATATGTCGAGCTGGTGCTCTATCCAACCGAACTGAACACCCTGAGATAACCTGAATCCTCTTGCCTTGTCCTTCCCGCAAAAGCGGGAATCCGAAGATTCATCAATCATTTGTCATGAGCGAAAATTACATGGAAAAAGGCCCCTCCGCGGTCATCGTGTGGTAAAGGGAAACAGACCTGCTCTATTTGATTTTTGCACTGTCATTTTGATATTTGCTTTTTGATATTTGATATCACTTCTCTGTTAATCGCTGACTTGAGTATCGTATGCCAAAAGGGGGGAGGGAGGCGAAAACAGGGCCGTCGGCGGTCGATGGCCATGGCAGAAAAAGGTTGCAAAATTCGGCTAAATAGTGTAAAATAGTTCCAAAATGAAATGGCGATAGTGTAAATCCAAATCCAGAAAATGGGGAGTTGCAGTCAGCCTTGGATTTGCGTGTTGCGTCCGATAAATCTCAGACAAGCGGGGAGTCCGGGTGATTCGAAAAATCTGTGCCATAATATTTTTCCTATCCATCTGCTGGTGTGTGCAGGCACGACCGCTGACTATTATCATTGTAACCAGTGCAGACAAATCAGAAGACAGTTATGCCAGATTTTTGCGGGATCTATATCTGGATAATGCGAACATTGAAATCGATGATAACCGATACACCGAGCCCCTCACCGACAGTGAAAAACAGGAATTAATCGGCGCCGATCTGGTCATTGTTTCCAGCGATAACGCCGGCGGGGACTACAACGCCGATTCCGCTTTCTGGGCCGCATTGCCTGTGCCGGTTTTGTGTCACAATATCTCTATCTGCCGAAGCAATAATCATCAAAACTGGGATTGGTTTAGCTGCGACCGAACAACCGCTTCCATTGCGGATTTTTACGCCGGCAATCCCAGCGATCCCATCTTTGGCGGGATTGACCTGATTGACGGACGCATTCCCTTGCTTGGTTCGGCGGTTGACTTTTCCGTTCCCGATCAGCCGTATGCCGGCAGCGGCATCCCTCTGGCTGCGGATAGTTCAGGCCGGCCTGTTCTGGTCCGTTTTACCGGGACTGAACCGAGCTATTATAATGGTTCGATTTATAATCCCAATCAATCGCCGCGGATATACTTTGCGATGCCGGCGACTCCAGCGGTCTTTTTCGCCAACGCAACGCCTGCGGCCAGACAGCTTCTGCGTAATGCGATTACTGAACTGCTGCCGGAGTGCTGGCTGCCCGGAGATGTCGATTGCGACCGGGATGTGGATTTGCAGGACTTCTGCCAGTTGTCCGACCACTGGCTTCAGGACAATCTGCCGCAAACTAATCCCCCACGGGCCGATATTGTCCCCGACGGACAGGTGAATCTGGGCGACCTGATGCTCCAGGCCCAGTTCTGGCTGTTGGGAGTGGATTTTGCCGCACCGTTGCCCAATCCGTCCGCGTGGACGAATATTCCCGCGATTCAGGACGGCGGCTTCGTCCAAATGAAAGCCGCCGCTGCCAATGACGACCTGCATGGTATTCAATACAGCTTTGAGTGCATCGAAAACACTCTATACTCCAGCGGCTGGCAGTATGACCGCCAGTACAGTCCCGTCGGCCTGCCGACAGGCTCGGATATCTCCTTTCGAGTCAAAGCACGCGACACCTCAAGCCGCTGGAACGAAACGCTCCCGTCCGCAACCCAAACCGTCCGGACCGACGGCCTGTTTTATCAGATTGCCGACGCCTCCGCGGCGGTGGCGCTGGACGACCATCGCTTTATCACGGCCGGCGATGAAGATAATTCCTTGCGTGTTTATCACTGGAACCAGCCTGCGTCTGGACCGATTATCAAAACGTGTGTCTCCGCTTCGATTGCGGTGGACCCGGCTCATCCGGAAGCCGATATCGAAGGGGCGACCTGGTTCAACAACCGTGTCTTCTGGATTACGTCGCATGGCCGCAGCCGCGAAGGGGACTATTGGCCGAGTCGGTACCGCATCTTTGCCACGACCATCGCCCCGGACGGTTCGGCGGTTGTCGATGGTGTTTATACCAATCTGATTGACAGCCTGATCCAATATGACAGAATCTGGAATCTGGGACTGGAAGCCGCCATCGGCACACTCGGCGACCACATTAATCCTGCGGCTATTCCCGACCTGGCCCCCAAGGTCAACGGACTCAATATCGAGGGACTGTGCACCACCGCAGACGGCACAAAAATGTTTATCGGTTTTCGTAACCCAAGACCCGTCGTGAATGGTAAAATCATGGCCCTGGTCATCCCGCTTGCCAATCCCGAAGCGGTCGTCCTGGGCGGCCAGCCCCCCATCCTCGAACCGCCGCTGTTCATCAACCTCAACGACATGGGTATCCGCAGCATCGAATACAGCCCCTCCATGGGCGAATACCTCGTCGTTGCCGGCTCGCATTTAGGAGGAGGCGAAAGCCCTGTCCAGGTTCTCTATAATTACGACTTTGCCCTGCAGGATAAAGACAAACTGGCCGCATTTTCTGACCTGACGCCGGAAGCGGTTTTCCAGTTCCCGGGCAGCAGTGATATCCACCTGCTCAGTGATGATGGAACCCGGCTGATTGACACTCCCGCAGGACCCATCGAAAACAAGCTCCTGCCATACTGGATGCGCACTTTCCGCACGCGAACCATCAAGCCCTGACTCTATTCGACAGGCACAACAGCGATAAAGGGGTCTGACAACTAACAAACCTGCTTGCAAAACAGCCTTCCAGTAAATCCGGCAAGGAATTGAATAGGAATTGAATTTTCTTGACCGCATGGCAGTGCATTGAGTAAAGTGGCCGATGTCGTTAGGATTAAATCAAGTTTGGTAAATATGGATACCAATCATGAATGAAATTGTCCGCCCGAGGCGCGGCTAAGTACGGTTTCAATGTGTTCTGTGGCCATCCTCGCGGCAAAATGATACGTGTTAAGTATAAATGGGAAATCTCAGACAAGATGAAACACGTTGTAATAAAATTCACCCTTTTGGCCGCACTGGTCATTCCTCTCTTTCCGGCTGTAATGTATGCCCAGACCGCTAAAAAGACCACAAAAGCCTCAGTTGGCGCCTATTATTTTGACGGATGGGCAGGACAGAGTCACCAGGCCAATGACCCCAACCAGCCCTGGGCCAAAGATGCCCCCACCCACCTGACCCGGCGGATGCTCGAGGAATTTCCCGAACGCGAACCGATCTGGGGCTGGCGGGATGATTCCCTGCCGATTATGGAACAGCAGATCGACCTGGCCGCCGACCATGGCCTGGAATGGTTCGCCTTCTGCTGGTACTGGCACGACAACGGCAAGCCGATCAACCGGGCCGCTATCGAATCCGATCCCAAACATGTCGGCCTGAACCTGTATCTCAAGGCCAAAAACAACCCGCGGCTCAAATTCTGCCTGCTGGTCGCCAACCATGCCGGTTTTGAAATCCAGGGACCCCGGCAATGGAAAGCCGCCACGGAATTCTGGCTGCCCTATTTTAAGCATCCCAGGTATGTTACCGTCGACGGCAAACCGCTCATCATCATCTTCAATGCCGCCGGTGCTGCCAAAGCCGATCTCGATATGCTCCAGTCAACCGCCAAACAGGCCGGCCTGCCCGGTGTCGCGGTGGCCTGCTGCGGTAACGGAACGGTTGAGCAGGGCTATACCCTCAGAACTCATTACAACATCAATAAGGGCTACGTCGATGGTCCCGAGGAGCACCCCTACTCCGAACTGATCCCCCTCCATCATTCCGCCTGGCAGGGCAGCCAGGCTCAACCCTATATTCCTGTCGTTACCGTGGGCTGGGACAAACGCCCCTGGGAAGGTCCCAACGGCCTCAACCAGCAAGAAGGCTGGTACTTCCCGGATCGTACCCCCCAGCAGCTTGCCGGCCTGCTCTCCGATGCCATCAAATGGCTCGATGCCCACCCCAATCAAACTACCGCTGAACGCCTCATCCTGCTCTATGCCTGGAACGAATTCGGCGAAGGGGGTTATCTTCCGCCCACCAAAGGCGACCCCAACGGAATGACTCTCAAAGCCATTCAAAATGTTCTCAGGGGCATTTAAGAATCATAATTTAGTATGACAGCGCTAAATTTGCTCAAGAGATGTGAAGCTGTTTGCCGATGAAC
>CAZVYY010000040.1:0-24499 GCA_964630775.1 uncultured Pirellulales bacterium
AGTTACAGAGAAATCCTAACTTTGTTAATGGCCCAGTTTTA
This sequence comes from uncultured Pirellulales bacterium, assembly GCA_964630775.1. Lineage (GTDB taxonomy): Bacteria > Planctomycetota > Phycisphaerae > Sedimentisphaerales > Anaerohalosphaeraceae > Anaeroglomus. The sequence goes on from CAZVYY010000040.1 coordinate 42, forward strand.
GGGGGATGGACCACCACTGCCCTGTAAATTTCCAGGGGTTATCCACGCCGGTGGTTTCGACACATTCGCCGTCATAGAACGCCCCATACGGCCGGTACGTATAGCTGCATACCGCCGCGCCAGTATCATCCACCACCATCCGCACACTGCCCAGCCGGTCATGTACATAAAAATAAGGCGTATAAAAGTTTGGATCAGCGGGGTCATGCACCCGCTGACTCAGGATTTGCCCATCGGCATAGTAATATGATTTTTTCAAAGAGCCGGGATAATGTCAGTTGTTTTTACTTATCTATGGGTATCAATCGGCTTAGACGGCCTTATTAAACTCCGAATCTTTTTAGACAGAAAATATAATAAAACTCCTAAAAAATGTAATCCCCATACGAGAGAGAAAAAAATTATAAAATATATAGAAAATCGTGAGATAAGATTTGAACTTTGGCCATCATTAATAATCATTCTGATACAAAAAGCGGGTCCAGAGAGCATGGAAAGAGCAAGAGTAAACCATGGAATAGATTTATTATTTTTCATCTGAAACTCCATTTTAATTTTCTTCCAATATACTTCACTCCGGGAATATAGTAGATTATCACTTGCCACCAGTGAACCATTCCATAAATACATCTACGGCCTCTTCGCTTCGGAATCTTTGAAATGTTTTATAAATTTTTCCATTCTTGAATTTTTCCATAGTTTCAGGAAAATAGTAAATTTCATACATGGTACCGACCGCACCAACAATATAAGCATACACCGCATATTTCGCATCTAAGTCTGATCTTCTCAATGCCTCCCCTATGATGATACTCCCCAAAGTACAAATCAACGCGAAATCTTCGCCTTTTTTATCCACTCGGTTCACCGGTTCATTAGCACAATATAAATATTTATGTATTGTCAAGGGGTTAAATTCATCCCCCTCCTTCGGATCCCGTGACGTAAACCGCATCATGGTTGGATCATACTGTCTGGCACGAAGGTAGTATTGTTCAATTTCCGCATCGTAGTACTGGCCCGTAAATTTCCACGGATTATCCACGCCGGCGGTTTCGACACATTCGCCCTCATAGAACGCCCCATAAGGACGATACGTATAGCTGCATACCGCAGCGCCGGTATCATCCACCACCATCCGTACACTGCCCAGCCGGTCATGCACATAAAAATACGGCGTATAGGAGCTCGGATCATTGGGAGCATGCACCCGCTGACTCAGGATTTGCCCATCGGCATAATAATATGATTTTTTCAAAGAGCCGGGAACGAACGAATTCGGATCCTCAATCTCGCACAATATTGTCGGCAATTCCTTTATGAGACCTATGGGGCAATAATCTCCCAATCATCATCCGAAACGTTAAATTCTAAACGTGCCTCATCTTTTGCTTCTTCCAAAGTCTGACACCACGAATCAGTCAGAAATCCTCCATTCTTATCGTAATATAAAATTAGATAATATTTAACACCTCTTTCTACTTCATCCACAATTTCAATATAAGCCGGACATGGAACTTTTTGTGTCATTATTACTTCTAATGGATCATTAGTTATTGTCCCATAATAAGCCTGATAATGTTTCGTGGCTCTTTTTATCATAGCCCTCATTTTCATGATTTATGCTTCCGGTTATTCATAAATATTTACGTGGATTTTTTTCATATTTTTTGCTCCTTCTTCGAGATATTCAAATACAACATGTGGTCCTCCCCCATGTTTTCCCGTTATACATGAATCAGTTATTCGAAAAAGTCGTGTTCCATCCTTAGATCTGAATACACCAGAGGCAATCTCCTTATACCCCCCTCCTTTACTAGCCCATTTTTCTCCCATTGTTAGTGCATCATCTGCTGATACTTTTTTTCTCACACTTATAATCGCCTGTAGCATCATAGGAGCGATCGTTGTATCAAGAAAAGCACCAAATGCCATCACCTCCCAATTTCCCATTGCGACACCTGTAGCCACCACACCAACTGCGGTCATGTGCATATCGTAGGCAGCAATGATGCCGTCAACAACTCCAAATTCTCCTGTTGGATCAACATATAATAAAGGGCAATTAAAACCATATAAATATTTGTTTATCGTGGAAGGCTCTTGTACATATATAGCTTCTGGATCCCTCGACGTAAAACGCATCATCGCAGGATCATACTGTCTGGCGCGGAGGTAGTATTGTTCAATCTCCGCATCGTACCACTGCCCCGTAAACTTCCACGGGTTATCCACGCCAGTGGTTTCGACACATTCGCCCTCATAGAACGCCCCATACGGACGATACGTATAGCTGCATACCGCCGTACCAGTATCATCCACCACCATCCGCACACTGCCCAGCCGGTCATGCACATAAAAATACGGCGTATAGGAGTTCGGATCATTGGGAGCATGCACCCGCTGACTCAGGATCTGCCCATCGGCATAATAATATGATTTTTTCAAAGAGCCGGGAACGAACGAATTCGGATCCTCAATCTCGCACAATATTGTCGGCAATTCGCCGGAAATGTCAACAATATATTTCCGGCCTGTAGCAACCCCATTAACGACCGACTCTCTCCAGATTCGATTGCCCATCGGATCGTATTTTATCGTGCATTCTCGCAACAAGCCCCACAGGCAGTTCTTGCCCCTTGACATTCGAGCCGCCTGAGCCTACAATCCCTGACCTTTATCGAGAACAAATGCTGAAAATCGGCTCAATACAACTGAATAATCCGTTTCTGCAGGCGGCGTTAAGCGGCTATACCGACTACCCCATGCGGATCATTGCCCGGCGGTTCGGGTGCCCCCTGACCTTTACCGGCGTGATGCTGGACCGCATATCGCTTCATCCCAAGGCCATCAAACAGACCAAGTTTCATTGTCTGGACGATGAGCACCCGGTTGCTGCCCAGATTTTTGGACACGATCCAGAGATAATCGCTCAATCCGCCGCACAATTCCACCGGCTTGGTTATGATATGATTGATCTGAATTTTGCCTGCCCGGTCCCGAAAGTGCTTCGTCGGGAACGCGGCGGCTGGCTGATGCGTAAGCCGGATATCGTGCGAGAGGCTTTCCGACGAACAAGGGATACCGTTGACTGCCCTGTTATGATGAAATTGCGGATTGGATTTGACCACAGCGAGGCCGCCAGGGAAGATTTCTGGCGGATTATTGACAATGCCGTGGCCGATGGTGTTGATGCCCTCGGGATTCACGGCCGGACTGTCGAACAGAAGTATAAAGGCAAAGCAGACTGGTCGGTCATCGCAGAAGTTAAAAAGAAATACCCCAAATTGACACTCTTCGGCAGCGGCGACCTGATGGACGCCCCTGCCATTTTACAGCGTATACGGGAAACCAGCGTTGACGGTGTCTTGATCGCTCGCGGGGCCATTGGAAATCCCTGGATATTTTCCGACAGCATCGCCCTTTGGGAAGGAAAATCCCTGCCGCAGCCCCCCAGCCTCCCGGAACAGGCAGACATCATGCTCCAGCACTATGAAATGATCAATCAGGAACGCCCCGGACGACGCGGGGTTTCCTTTTTCCGCAAATTTTCCGCCCGCTTTGCCCACCGGCACCCCGAACGTAAAAAAGTGCTTCTGGACTTTATGCGGGTCAAAGAACCCCAAAAACTCCGGGAACTGATTCATCAGTGGTACATTCAATACGTCTGATCCGGCATCTTTATCACAAATCCAGCCCAATATAGATAATGTCTTGTCATTATTAGTCATATATAAAAACCTGTAACCACATATTTCTGCATCTCGTCTAAATTAACAGAATTTGGAGTAACTACTGGAAATCTCGGAGTTCCTTTATTATAATAGTGGACATTGCAGGTTTTATATGACAAATAGAATCAAATATATCGGGTTGTTTTTAGTCATTGTGGCCGGGATTGTACCGGTTTGGGGGGCGCCATTGAATCCCGCCCAGATCAACCGCCATGCCAATTGGGTTCTCCACGCCGACATGGATACCTTCAAATCCACTACGATGTCTGCATTTTTACGGCAGAAATCGGCAGAGGCAGGGCTTGAAGAAAAAATGGAGCAATTCAAAAAAATGTTCTCATTTCATCCGATTGACGATGTACATGGTGTCAGTATTTATGGATTTGATAATGAACAGGACCATGCGGTAGCCCTGATTCATGCGGAATTCAACGCCAATAAGCTGATCAGCCTGCTGACTCAGCCGGAAATGGTAACCTACGGGCCTCATACGATTTATAGTTGGAAGGCCCAAAATTCCAAGAAAAATAAGCGTGAATACGGCACCATCTGGGGTTATAATCTGATCATTATGTCCGGCTCGCTCGAATCGGTGCAGCAGGCGATTGATGTGCTGGATGGAACGACAGAAAATGCGGCAACAGGGTCTTATTTGTCGGGTTTCATTGCTGAGCCCGGACAGTTCTTATATGTCCGGGCCGACCAGGTCTATGAAATCGCCAAGAATGACCCGGACGACATCATGATGAAGCACATGGAACAGCTTCTGATGACCGCCGGTGAAGTCAATGGGCGGTTTCAGTGTCGTGTTGATGTCGGGATTCCATCGCAGGACAAACTGGTGGAAATTGAGCAGATTTGTCGGGGCTTGCTGGCATACGGCCTGCTGGATGTAAAACAGAATAATCCGGAGTTGTCGCCGATTCTTCAGGCGATTCAGATACAGCCCAGCGCGGGGTTAATGAGCGTCTGGATGGAATATAAAAGCTCGGATTTTGTGGATGCGCTGAGCAAGGCGGCCAAAAGGATGACCGCCAAAGAGAATGCGACTGCTGTCAGCGGTACTGACAAGGCTGTGAGCAATCGCAATTAATCTTTTTTGAAAGGCTGTGAGGATGGCCAGTTCAGATACAACAGTCAGTTTTGTTCTGGGTCAAACCGTTCTGGCAGGCGAGGCGCTGGATACCGCCCGCAAGACTGCCAGTTCGAACCGACGTGAACTTGTGATTGCCGCCAAGGCCGGCTGCAGGGACTCGTTCACTGAACTCGTACGACTGCACACCGACAGTATTCTGCGATTCTTCTATGCCAGACTCCGCAATCTTGCCGATGCGGAAGACCTGGCCCAGGAAACCTTTCTTCTGGCCTGGCGCAATATCGATCAATGCCGACAGGACAGCAGCTTCAGCGCCTGGTTATTCACGATCGCCCTGAATCAGCTCCGAACCCGTATGCGGCGTAAAAAAATCCTGCTGCCGCTGACCAATATCCTGCGCTGCACCAAGCCCGGCCCGGACCAGAGCGTCGAAGGCAAGGAAGAAAATCAGCAGCTCTGGGATGTTGCGGAAAAACATCTGAGCAGCGATCAATATACCGCCATGCTGCTTCGGTACCGAGCCGAACTGTCAACCATGGAAATCGCCGAAGCCATGAATAAAACCCATTCGCACGTGAAGGTGCTGCTGCATCGGGCCAGAATCAAGCTTCACAGCCGGATCGAGCGGACGGAGTTTTCCGAAGCTGCCGCGGAATAGCGGTTGGGCAACAATTAAGTTGGACCGAGATGATTGGATAAAACAATACGATGATATGCTGGTATTACAAATGGAAGATTTCAAAGCTCGCCGATGAAAACGACGCGGTGCTGTCGCACGATGTCGCCGGCCATTTGAAGCATTGCGAGCATTGCCGACGGTTTTATCATCTGTGTCGCGGAATCGAGCGGGAACTGGATATTGAAATGCCTCTGCCGGCCAGGGCATCTCTGGACGTTCAGCATAAAGTCGCCGAGCATCTTAACAGCACGACGATCAGCCATAAGCGGCGGATTATCCATCGCCGGCATCGCTGGTCTGTGGCAGCGGCAATCCTGCTGCTGGCTGTTCCTGCGGCTGTCATGTGGACGATTTCCAGCGATTTGTCCGTCATGCTGCAAAAAGAACAGGCTCTGGGTCAGGATATAACCACCCTGCCGGCCCTGGTCAATCGCCAATGGATTGATGAACACAAGCAGATTATCCCCTCCGAATACAAATTAGTCAGCCCATTCCGGCAGCAGGTCCAGGAATTGACTCAGAGCGGACGTCAGGCGGCAAAATTCATGTTTGCCTGCTTAGACCCCGGATTGGGGATGACTGAAGAAGAATCGGAAGACAAGGATCCGGTCATCATTGATTATACCTACCTGACGCCTCGCCAGCCGAATTAGATTTGTTTTCACGGCAGTTTGGCTGCAAGGCAGTTCATTTATGGCAGAGTATGGGGCTGTTGAAAAAGTCCCCTTTATCCCATATAATAGCCATCATACCTTGACGAGGCAATAAATTCAAGCATGGAGGTTATGTGATAGGCAAGCAAGACCGTTGGCAGGAGGATTTATTCGTAGCCGGGCCGTTATCGGCTCTGATTCCTGAGGATCATATCCTCAAACGCGTGGATGCGATTCTGGATTTATCGTGGCTGTCCGCACTGGTCAAAACGACCTACTGTACCGACAACGGACGACGCAGCATCGATCCGGAGGCGGCTTTGCGGCTGATGCTGGCGGGGTTCTTTGAAGGCATTACCCAGGATCGCAAGCTGATGCGTCAGGCCCAGGTGAATCTGGCCATGCGGTGGTTTGCCGGGTATCGGCTGCATGAATCCCTTCCGGATCACAGTTCCTTAACGCGGATTCGCCAACGCTGGGGAGCCGAACGGTTTAAGCAGATTTTCCAGAGGATTGTTAAGCAGTGTGTGGATGCCGGATTAGTGGGCGGCAAGACGGTCCATATTGACGCCACGTTAATTCGTGCCGATGTCAGTTGGGAAAGTCTGGTTGAAATTCATACCGACAGCGTCTTGGAAGAAAATGCGACAGAAGACGAGCCGACAGATGGTCCCGGCCGTCCCCGTACTCGCAAACCCAGGCCTCAGAAACGCAGTACCACCGACCCCGATGCCACCCTGACTACCTCCTGCAAGACGTTCCACATGGAACCTTCGTATAAACAGCACGGCGCCGTGGACGATCAGTGCGGTATTATTGTGGATATCGACGTGACCACCGGCCAGGCCAATGAAGGCAACCAGTTACCCGAACAAATCGAGCGGATTGAGGCCAATGTGGGTCAAAAACCCCAGGTTGTGACCGCAGACAAAGGCTATGCTCATGGGGTCAATTATGACCATCTGGAACAAACCCAGATGGAGGCGATTATTCCCCCGTCGCCCCTGACTCCACGATCCGGCTGTATTCCCTCCTGTCGGTTTAAATATGATGCCCGGCACCGGGTTGTGACCTGTCCGGCCAGACAGAAACTGACCTGGCGGGGTACGACCGAGAAAGGGGATATCTATCGAGCAGAGGTCAAAGCATGTCAAGGCTGTCCGTTACGGCAGCATTGTTTCAGCAAAGACGCACGATGCCGTACCATTCTGATTGGATGGGGATATGAAGCGTTATTACGGGCACGGCGAGTTCATGCCAGACGGGATAAGCGGTATAAGACCCTGTACACCCGGCATCGCTGGCGCGTGGAAGGGATGCATGGCCAGGCAAAGACGCAGCATGGATTGCGTCGCGCTGCGCGGCGTGGACTGTGGAATGTGGCAATCCAGGCTTACTTGACGGCCGTCGTGATCAATCTCAAGCGGCTGGCGGCCGTTTTACTGCGTTTTTTGCGGAGAATTACCTGTGATTTTCTGATGAAATCTCTTTTTGATGAACACCGCAGCCTCGAACAGGAAATTGTCAGAAAAACAGAAGCTATTTTATGGAAACGGGCGGCATGAAGAATAAACGCTTGATCGGCCGACTTTTTCAACAGCCCCAGTATTCCGTCTTTGTCCGCGCATATCCCCGATTTCAATCCCTGTTATAATCCGCTTAAGGGCAAACGGGATTGGCACATTCCAGCCATGCGGCCGCCATTCGGGTCAGGTCATTCATGTCCACAATACAATCTCCCGTGACATCGCCGTCCAGTGCACATTGGTACACTGCAAAAGCGGCATTGCTGATATCGTAAACACCGGGATTGGCCATATTGGATATTCTGATCCGGCACTGCTGCGCATCGATCAGGGGTACGAGCCACGCATAGGAGCCGCTGTTGCCGATGTTGGCAGGATAAACCTGCGACCAGGACAGGCCGTTGTCAACCGAAAACTCAATCAGCACCGTATTGATTGTGCCGGTATAACTCCATGTGATATTCTGGATAGAACCGCCCTTTATTACTTCGGTCCCGTTGGGAGTAAGCAGCGTCAGGGTGGAAGCAGCAGGAGCAACCACACGCAATCCTTCCAGGTTTTGGATACCCCATTGATTGGGGGCACCAAACGTACTGAGATTCTTTCCACCATCATAATCCGCGGAATTGGCTGTTATCGCAGCAGAGGGAGTCGCTTCCAGCTTAAAGACTTCATCACTGCCAATCCCGGATGCGGGACTGACACCCTCGCCGGCAGGACCATAAACGATAACGCCGGAGGCATTGCGAATACGAAGCTGCCAGTTGCTGCTGTTGACAGGGAAACTGGAAGCCTCGATATATAATCCGTCGGATCCATTATTGGCCTGAACATTGATCCACCAGTCACCCGCCGCGGGATTATAGCTGATATCACTGGGGACATTTTCAGAGACTGTAATAATAGTTCCGCTTCGCAGGTCGGACCAGATGCTGTGGCCGGTCAAATCCAGTGTTTCATCAAGCAATCCATCGGTGTAAATGTCGAATTTCCAATACCGCATATCCAGATGGTCCGTAATAACCACCATTTCAAACCAGTCGCCGCCATTGCCGGGCACTCTGCCAAAATACGAATCGGAGGCTCTTCCTCCGGCTTCATCAATCAGGGCTGTACCACCTCCCAGATACGAGGAATCATCGACTGCATTATATTCATTCAGAATTACAGAAGCGCTAAAAGCACTGCCGACAAAGACCAGTGCCAAACAAAAAACAGAGAAAAAGACTCGTTTTAACATTTCGACATCCTTTCAATTCGCAGAATGCATCACTGTTGAAACAAAACTACCCCTCATATAAAATGAATTATACCAAATTACCTCTGTTTTTGTCAAGACTATTTACTTTCCCCTGTATTCCGACAGTATTATTCCGGTTTGTGTTTATCGACCAGAGGACATTCTATTACAGGCTATGACTTCTTGAGTTTTTTGATCACAATCGCCCTGCCCAGAACCAGCAGCAGTAAAACGGCACACAGGTTACCGAACCAGGCGGGAAACATATCGCCGTGTGCACAGATAGTCTCTTTGGGGACGCCGCGGAAGAACAGATCGATAAGAAATCCGGCCGTGAACGATGCAATTACTACGGATACAAGATATAGAACGGCTGTCTTTTTGCCCAATACCGACCATAATGTCGTGAAGGCCGCGGCATTGGTCGCCGGGCCGGTCATCAAGAAGACCATGGCCGCTCCGGGATTAAGCCCTTTGGCAATCAGGGCGGCTGCTATCGGAACCGAGGCGGCGGAACAGACATACATCGGAATTCCAATAATCATCATCAGAATCATCGCCAGGATTCCCCCGCCAAAGGCTAAATAAGTGGAAAAGAAATCATCCGGCACCAGAATGGAAATCACTGCGGCGATGACCAATCCCACCAGCATGGCTTTGCCGATGTCGGCAGGCAGAACAAAAAACGCATAGCGTAATGCTTTGAGCACCGGATTTTGTTTGTTCGCCGGCTTTTCTCCGCTGCCGGATGCAGACTGGCCTGGATGAGCGTCATAGTTGTCAAACAAGCTCACCACGGTTCCGCCAAAAAGACCGCTGAGCATGGCCACGATGGGACTGAAAATCGCGAAGATCGGACCAAGCAGACTATAAACGATAAAAACATTATCCAGACCGGTCTGAGGCGTCGAAATGAGAAAAGAAACCGTCGCTCCTTTGCTGGCGCCGTTTTTATACAGAGACATCGACACGGGGATTACGCCGCAGGAACATAATGGCATCGGCACACCGAACAGCGAGGCTTTTAAGATCGACCAGAATCCTTTTGAACCCAGATGACGTTCAACAGTCCTGGATGAAACAAATACGCTGATAATCCCGGCCACCAGAAAACCAAATAACAAATAAGGCGACATTTGAGTCAACGTCGCCCAGAAATGACTCAACAATAATTGAATGGATTCCCGCATATTATTCACCTATATACATACTGTTTTATTAGGATATTATACGCTGAAAACTTCCCTCTTGTTCAGATACCTTGTGGAGATATCCTTGCCTCAAATCATCCCTTCAGGGGTTAAATATTTCTCAGGCAGAGGTTTAAGCCCGTTCATCCGCATTGCCCAGCCGCGAATTTGCAGATAAAAGACAAACACATCCTGATATAACGCCATGTGTTTTTTGTCTGCCGCCAGAACAAGGCCCTGTTGATTCACATAAAAAGCCATCGGTGTCTGAGCTGTTTTATTTCGATGCCGGATTATTGCCTTCTGAATCACTTTCATTTCCGGCTGCTCAATCCACACGATACCGCCGGCCAGATAAGTCATTTCTTCCGGAGTCATGGTTCTTTTAAACCATCCGCTTACAGGCAAAGCACCATCGGGAGTTCGTATCCGATTTCCCCAAACCGGCCTGACGACCATCGAAGGACTCTGCGTGCCCAGGCTGTCACGTATTCTGTCACACGTCATGGATAACTGTTTACGTTGAGGCAAACACACCGGTTTGAGCGAGGGCAGATTCTTTCGGCAGATTTTAATGACAGCACCAACAACCTGTTGGGCTTGTTTGGCTGTGTCGCAACTGACAATCAGCCCGTGATTAGACAGCAATAAAATGGTGGGGACTTGATGACCGATCCGACCTGATTGAAGATGCTGCTGAATTTGTCCGGCAGTGACAACCCCCAGTCCGCGGAAAGGAATCCATTGAAAATCATACTGCTCGCGAAGGGCGGCCTGAAGCAATTCTTTTCCTGCCTGAGAACACAGATACGGCAGCAGGTAAACCGGGTGCAGATGAACGACACACCGTCCCAGCAAGGCATGAAAAAACGTTTCAATGGAAGGCATCGCGGTGGAATCCAATTCATCACAACAGCACTTCAGCAGACCTTTGGAGATTTTCGCGGGCGTTGTTTTCGAATGAAGCAGCCGATTCAGCAGCCTTGTAACGCTGGCAATATCCACTTTACGCCAGCCCCGGGTGCTCGTCATCCTGCCCAGCTCCAAACCGCTGGCTTTAATGAACATCCCCCCATCATCGGTTTTAACGGAAATATTGCCGCCGCCCTTCCAGACTAATCGCCGGTCTGAGCCGAGTGTGCGGGAAATATGTATTAGTTCACGGAGGGATTGCTGCATCAGTTTATCTTTATTTCTGATTGGGATCTGGCGTCTGAGCCGTCGGCTCCGCAGGGGCTGGAGATGATTCCGCCGCAGGCAGGTCAATTTGCCCCTGACGCAGCATGCGAGCCTTCAGCACCGTCATTGCCGCCGAAAGCTGGGGGTCTGCCGCGAACAAGTCTCCATGCTGAACATCCGGCCCGGCCTTTTCGCCCAGTTTACGCCGAAACTCCAGCAGCGATTTAATCTCACCGCTTTTTAATTCGACCGCGACGGCCGGGGCAATCCCCCAGTCGGTCCGATTTTCACGCTCGGCCTGATACCGGTTTTTGACCGGGCTTCCATCGGGCAGGTAATAAAATGCCGTGGTATATTTTAATTCGCAGCCGTCCCACCTGCCCTGAACAATCTCCTGCACAGAGCCTTTGCCGTAGCTGCGTGCTCCCACCAGAATAGCCCGATCATATAACTTGCAGCCCAGCGCCCCGGCGACAATCTCGGCGGCACTGGCGGTACCTGAATCCATCAGAATAACAATGGGGTATTGGCGCCCCTTGCCCTGTCCTTTGGCCGACCAGAGTGCGGTCTGTCCTTTGCGGTTTCGGCTGGCCACGATGGCTCCCTCGTCGAGGAACAGGCCTGCCAGTTCCGCCGCTTCATTGAGGAGTCCCCCGCCGTCACCGCGTAAATCCAGAATCAATCCATGCAGCTTCTTTTGTTCAAGCTGAGTCAGAATATCCAGCGTTTTCTTTGCAATGCCTTCGGTGAAGCTTTGCACCTGGATATAGCCGATCCCCAGTTCGGTATTCAGCAGATAATCCCACTGATTCCCTGCCGCATCCCCGTTGCTTCGCACGGTTCCCTGCACCGACGGAACGACAATATCGCCTCGCGTCAACTGAATATCCCGGGGCTGCTCCTGCCCCCGCTGAATAGTCAGAGTTACCTGGGAATCCTTCGGGCCGGAAATCTGCTTGACCACACAATCAACCGGGACATCCTGGGTGGATTGCCCATTGACTGCGATAATCATGTCGCCGGCAAGAATCTCGGATTTCCATGCCGGTGAATCCGGGATAATGCTGACGGCCTTGATATATTTCTCATCCCGGGCCAATTGAATTCCCACGCCGGAAAACTTGCCGGTCAGCTCTTTTTCAAAATCCGCCACCTTGTCCGGCCAGACAATATCCGTATAGGGGTCCAGGGCAGCCAGGGCGGCATCCGCAAATTGCTCGACAATCACGCCGGCAGGCAGTTTCAGTGTATTCTGATTATGAGTTAAAACCGACTGAAAGGTCGTTTCAAACTGCTCACGGGTTAAGGGATTGGTTTCCCCCTTAAGTTTGTCCATCAGCAATTCGATTTCCAGCCGCCAGTCATCCACCTGTTTGGCATCGGCTGTAAACATGAACTCCGCGCTGCTTTCGCGAAAGACCAGCCCCAGCATCAGACATCGCTGCAGGGCTTTTTGGGTCATCTGCCGATAATCCGGAGGCGTTACATAACCCCCGTCCAGGGTTTTCACAACTTCCAGAAAGATGTCAGGACGGATGGTATCAAATCGGCGTATGTCGCGACAGACACTTTTTTTCAAACCGCCTGATACAATTCTGAATGATTCAGCTTCTTCGGTAACTTGTGCGAGAAAAACATCATTGGGTTCAAACAGTCGCAGATAGGCATAGCCCTGCATGGCCTCGACAAGTTTTTCCTGTTCATAGAACGCCTTGCTTTTTTCACGGATACCTTCCAGAAACGATTTTACCTTTTGGTGATGCAGGATGTCTTTTTTTTGGGTCTCATCCGCGGCATATTCGTACGCCTTCAATAATCGATCCAATACCTCTTTATCACTGCGATTGGGATCAGAACGCTCCAGCATCTCGAACACCTGCTGGGTCTGGGCTTGATAAACAGATTGCCTCTGGCTGACCAATTCTTTCTGGAGGTTGAGGTAATCCCCGATCACTGTACCCAGCCATTGACTTTCCGGCGTGGCGGGTGAAATCGCCTGGATCGCTTTTTGGGCCTGTTCAAATTGCCCCTGCTCGATTTGCAGACAGATCGAGGCAATTTCGGATGCTTTCTGAGGCGAATCCCCAGCGGCCCAACTCCATCCACAAAGACCTGCCAGCAACGCTATCTGTATAATACCTGTACGATATATTTTATAGTTCTTCATTATCCATTTCTCGTTATTTTAAAGAAATGATACTATACAGACCCCACAACTAAATATCGAGAAAAAAAACACTGTATCCCATGCACAAAAAACCCCGCTCATTGTATGAGTCGGGGTTTGTTTTAATTCCAGTTGTTACACGGATTTATGATCGAGGAAACCTTCCAGCTTTCGCGCCCGAACGGGGTGCTGAAGCTTGCGGATGGCCTTGGCCTCCACCTGACGCACACGCTCACGGGTAACTTTAAAGATTCGCCCGACTTCTTCGAGGGTATACGTATAGCCGTCGCCGATACCGTATCGCAGCTTGATGATTTCGCGTTCCCGGTAGGTCAGCGTTTTGAGCACCTGATCGATGCGTTCCTTGAGCATTTCCTGAGTGGCCGACTGAACAGGGGACTCGGCGCGTTCATCTTCAATGAAATCACCGAAATAACTGTCTTCGCTTTCGCCGATGGGCCGATCCAGGCTGAACGGGTGCTTGCTGATTTTCATCACACGCCGCGTCTCGGCCAGGCTCATCCCGGCGACCTCGGCGATTTCTTCCAGCGTGGCTTCCCGACCCAGTTCCTGCATCAGGTTTTTGCTGACGGTACGCAGTTTGCTCATCGTCTCGATCATGTGTACCGGAATACGAATCGTCCGGGCATGGTCGGCGATGGCACGGGTAATCGCCTGGCGTATCCACCAGGTCGCATAGGTGCTGAATTTATAGCCGCGGCGATATTCATACTTATCGACCGCACGCATCAGGCCGGTATTGCCTTCCTGAATAATATCCAGAAAACTCAGACCGCGATTGCGATATTTCTTGGCAATCGACACGACCAGACGCAGGTTGCCGCCGGACAGTTCCCGCTTGGCCTGCTCATACTGGCTGAACACCGCTTCAATCGCACGCAGGCGCTTGTCCAGCAGGCGAGGCGTCTCCAGCACCAGTTCCTGAAGCCCCATTAATTCCTGCCGCATCGCATCAATGTCTTCGACGGTGTAGTCTCTGCCGGGGCCAGTCTGAATCACCTGCTCCAATTGGTGCATCTTCTGCTGAATACTCTGCAGTTTCTTCATCATCGGCTGAATGCGGCTGGTCCGCAGACCCAGTTCCTCCAGCAGCGTGGCTATCTTGCGGCGATTGCGATGCATCTGCTTGAGCGGCTGGCGGGCTTCTTCAATCGTCTTGGCCGCAACAGACTGCTCAAAATAACCGCTGTTTTTATCCAGCAGCTTGGTCACGGTCGCCAGGTTCATCGGCATACGGTTTTTCAGCGTCGTCCGGACGGGCATTTCGCTGGAGCCCATCTTCATCGTCCGGTCGAACGGCAGCGCCCCTTCATCCACCTGCTGAAGGATTTCAACCGCGGTACGCGCACAATAATCGCATTCCAGAACCTTGCGGCGGAAAGCCATGCGCGTCAATTCAATCTTCTTGGCCAGGCTGATTTCCTGGTCGCGCGTCAGCAGCGGAATCTCACCCATCTGCGTCAGATACATTCGCACGGGGTCGTCGATTTTACGCCCTTCGGTCTCGGCCAGCTCTTCTTCGAGCGTCAAGTCCTCGACGGCAATCTCGTCTTCCGGGCCAATCTGAACAGGCTCTTCAAATTCCTCTTCTTCGGGGGTCTTTTTGACATTGGCCTCATCGAGCAACTGAACGCCTATCTCATCCAGCGTCATCAGCAGACTGTCCAACTGGTTGGGGCTGATCACCTCATCGGGCAAATCATCGTTAAGCTCCTCATAGGTCAGAAAGCCCTTCTTTTTGCCCTTTTCAATGATGGACTGAATCGCCTGGTCCACTTTCTGGCGGGCGGATTCGTCCGTTTCAAAAGGATCCGCGCCGCCAAGCAGGGGCGTGTCCAGCGGATTGGCCTCCGGGGCAAAGTCCTTGTCATCGATATCCATCTCCGGCTCGCCGGCCAGTTCCTTTTCTTCGGACATTGGTTCGTTGGTCTCGTTTTTCTTCTTCTTTTCCGACATATTCCGTTATTACCTTACGATTACGTATGCAATTTCAAGCCGACACGACATTCATCCCTGCGACGGCCGTTTGCCTTATTTTCGAACTCCCGGGCTTCTGAGATTATCCTTTCTCTGCAGAAGCATCTGATTTATTTTTTCGAGCGATTCGACATCATCGTCGCTCAGCGTTTTGCTGATATCCTGCGTCTGGCGCCGCATCAGGCAATACTGAAATGTCTCAACCGCATCATCCAGACGCCGGGCATAATCGCCCTTCTGTCCAGCCAGTTCATCCAGACGCATTAATTCCTGAGCCGCTTCCACCTGTTCAATCTGTCCCAGAAGCATCGTCAGTGTCGGCTCCTGACCTGCCCCAAGCAGTTCAAACAATACCCGGGCAATGGTCTTCATGTGTCCCTCGAACAGGTCCGGACTGACACGCCCCTGAACTCTGCCGAACAGGTTCGGCTCCCGCAGAAGCACTTCAATCATTTCCGACTGCGCCTGAACAAAAATATCGCTTTGCGGCTGTTCCTCATTCTTCGACGCCGCCGGCTGGGCCTGCGGTTCAGGGCCTTTTTGCTTTCGCCGGACCAGCTTAGCCAGCTCGCTGTCGATTCGACCCTGCGAAATGCCGATCATCTCGCTGAGTCGAGCCGTCAAAACCGCCCGGCTGATGCTATCGACATTGCCCGCGACCATGGCAGACGCAATCGTCGTCAGAAATTTTTCAATCATCTGCGATTTTTCGGCCAGGGCCTTATCGCCGGAAAGATTTCCGGACAGGCCTTTCCATGCATAGTCCATCACATCGACAGCATTATGCAAAACCTGCCTGAATGCATCGGCCCCCGCTGCAATCAGAAAATCGCACGGGTCCTTGCCTTCCGGCACAAACGCCAGACGCAAGTCCAGTTTCTCGGCTAAGCAGACTTCCAGCGCACGTTCCGCCGCCGACATACCCGCCACATCACTGTCAAAGACTAAAACCACACGCTTGCCATACCGTCGCAGAATCCGGGCATGGCCGGTCGTAAAACTGGTACCCAAAGCCGCCACCACATTACAGACGCCATATTGGTGGGCCATAATTACATCGGTATAGCCTTCCACAATCACGGCCGTCTCGCTTTCGGAGATGGCCTGACGGGCCTTGTCCAGACCGAACAGCGAATTGCTCTTGTCGAACAGCACCGTGGCCGGCGAATTCATATACTTGGCCGGGTCATTGGCCAGCGTCCGTCCGCCAAAAGCAATTACACGACCTGTTACGTCGTGTATCGGAAACATCAAACGATTACGGAACTTGTCATAACAACCGCCGTTTTCACGACGTACAACAAGTCCTGCATCGACTAAAATCTGTTCACTCACTTTCGACGATAAGGCCTTTTGGGCCAGATCATCCCAGCTATCCACTGCCAGGCCCAACTGCCATATTTTTGCTGTAGCCTGAGTGATTTTCCTCTGTTCCAGATAACTTCGAGCCTGAATGCCCTTTTGTTCATCCCAGAGGTTATTCATCCACAATTTTCCGGCCCATTCATTCAGCTTCGCCAGTCGGTTCGCATCGATTGCCGAAGCGGAAGCAGGCCCCTGTGAAACACTTTTTGTGCGTTCCAGGCGAATTCCGGCCCGTTGGGCAAGCCGCTCCAGTGTTTGCGTAAATGAAAGATTCTCTTTCATCTGCACAAACTTCAGAACATCACCACCTGCTCCGCACGCAAAGCATTTAAATATCTGTTTGGCCGGATTAACATACAGACTCGGTTTATGGTCGGTATGGAAAGGACACAGACCCACCAACTCTTTGCCCTTTTTGGTCAGGCTCAAATGTTCCGATATCACGTCCACGATATCGTTGGCCTGCTGTATCCGGCTGATTAGACTGGCATCAAACTGCATCGGCAAACCCGTTCCCTTGGTTCGACATCTATCCCTGGCATCCTGATTCGGGGCCGATTGTTGAAAACAAAGCCCATCACGCTAAAATAGCAGTCCCACCACCCGGTTTTTGAATAAAATCGCTCCGAATGAATGAAACGTGCAGATATTATAGTATAGAGGAAAAAGTCAAAAAGTCAAACAAGAGGGTCTAAAATGGGATTTTGATACTGAAAAAAACATTTTTCCACAGCATTGGACACTTAGCCATATACACAAACAGATTATCAGACCTTGTGATGCCCAAATCCGTACACAACGCTTATGAACCGTTGGAATTACATATTCTTTTCAGGTCCGAAATAGCCAGTTTATCGAGCCGGTCAATAACAAAATCCGCAAATTGGGCAAGATGCTCCTTCGGATAGGTATTGGTTACGCCGATTCGCCGCATTCCGGCCGCTGCAGCAGCCTGCAATCCCCAGTGAGAATCTTCAATCACAATGCAATTGCCGGCTTCAATCTTGCGGCCAACTTTGTCATTAAGCTTTTTCAAAGCCAGAGTATAACCTTGCGGGTCGGGCTTGCCCTTTTCGACGTCTTCTGCGGTCACCATAACACTAAACGCACTGGCAAAGCCGCTGTGTTCCAGCATAATCCGAATATCCTCCCGCATCGCCCCCGAACAGATCGCAAGCGGATAGCCATGGTCGGACAGCATTTCGACAAATTCCTCCACGCCATCGATAATGGGGGCTTCGGTGCGGGCCAGGGCATGAAATTGTGCTGTTTTCAGCTCGATAATCTGCTGAATCTCCTGTGACGACCAGTTCATTTTATAATCTTCATTCACAGCCAGCACATTTTCCAAGTCGGTGTAGCCCAGGTACTTCTGCCAATGCACCTCTTCAGGTACATGAACCCCCCTCGCCGCAAAGACCTGGTTTAAGGCCTTGTAATGCAGGCGTTCGGAATCCGCCACCACCCCGTCAAAATCGAATATTACCGCCTTGAGCATATCATTCTCACCCTAATTCATGTCTATTCATCCTGATTACACCGATAGTATAAAATAATTATTTGGCTTTACCAGTCTTCTTTGGTAATTTTGATTCTATCTGCCCTAAGAATATCGACAATTTCCCATTCTCTTTCTCTTGTTTTACCTGCAAATACAATTTTTCAGGAATGCCGGGGCACAAAACTGCATGTATCTATTTTTTCTTGACTCTATGGCCGTGCATTTTGTAAAATAATGAATGTGATAAGGAGAATCTTATGTATTGTAAACGCTTAACGGGCAAATATCTGTTTACAATACGGCCAACCGCACGCTGCATAAGTCCGAGTGTGTCTGCGCCGCTGGTACTCGTTTTTTCTAAAGGCGGCGGGGCCAATTCGGCTTATTCAGACACCAGCCTGGATTCAGGACACATTTCTAACGCTCATCCCATGGATATCATACGATTAGTCGGTTCGCCAAAGGATCTTCCTGCGGATCCAACTGCAGGCGTTTTCATTGCTCCCTCTCAACGGAAATACTGCTTTTCAGAATCGGCAGCCCGTGATGCCGGTTCTGTTGGTGTCTTATAGTTTTAAAGCCGCACAGCATAAGACTATAAAAAATGACAAGAGCAAGGTCAGGCGTACTGGTCTTGGGTGGTGTTTCAATAATTTTTTGTTTCAAGGAGAGCAGAAATGAAAAGACTATGGTTTGTTCTGATGTGTTTGTGTTTGGTGTCTCCGCTGTTTGCTGTCAATTTGCTGGTCAATCCCGGATTTGAAACGGGAACAACAGAAGGCTGGGGGCCACGCTTCGGCGCCGGTGCCATCCAGGTCATCACCAGCAACCCCTCGCCTCGCACCGGCAACTACTGTGTGCGTGACTACAACAGGACCGCTACATGGCATGGCATTTGGCAGTCAACCAACTGGGTGGGCAAATTGACTCCAGGTCAGATCTATCCGGCATCCGCCTGGGTCAGAACCAACACCAACGAAAAAGTGACGGTCGCCTTGACGATGCAGGAGAACGGCGGCAATCCCACCCCGAGATATATTAATGTGGGCACCGTTCAGGCAGACAAAGCCCAGTGGTATTTAGTTTCAGGCACCTATACGTGCCCTTCGGATCCCACGGAAATAACATTTTACATCGAAGCTCCAGGGTCGGCGACATGCGAGATCTATGTTGATGACGCAGCTCTGGGCCAGGATGATGAAGTGCTCGGCCTGCCCTATGATCCTCAGGCAGCACCTGAGAATGTGGACGGAACGGCTGGAACGCCAGTCGAGGTCAGCCCCGGAGTCTATACCATTGATGATATCGTACTGAGCTTCAAAGCCGGTCGCGACCTCACCGGGGCAAACCAGGTTAATCCTGGGATTCATCATCACAACGTTTATCTGCAGTACGGTCTTCCGAACGATGCAAATATGCTTTTGGTCAATTATTCCCTTCCACAGGTCTCCCTGAGCGATCCCCTTCAGTCATTTGCTCTGGCTGATGTTGTCCCCCCTATCAAACTTAAACAGGGTACGACCTATAAATGGCAGGTCGAAATGGTCATGAAGGATCCGAATGGTATTCCTTATCCCGC
This sequence comes from uncultured Pirellulales bacterium, assembly GCA_964630775.1. GTDB lineage: Bacteria > Planctomycetota > Phycisphaerae > Sedimentisphaerales > Anaerohalosphaeraceae > Anaeroglomus. Next base: position 19,949 of record CAZVYY010000040.1, read on the forward strand.
TAACAGCCCCGAAAACATCTGGGGTTCTGTCTGGTCGTTTACAACCGCGAATGCTGTTCCTGCGATTACGGCCATTTCGGATCACATGCTGCTGGTCGATGGGGGGACATCCTTTACCATTACCGCCACGAATATTGCCAACAACTACCGCTGGTTTAAGGTTGTCGGCAACCCCGATACGGCTGCGAACGGAGAGACCAACGACATCATGTTGACCAATACCGGTATTTATTCCGGAACGACGACTAAAACACTGGTCATTACCGGCGCCGCGGCCAACGGATCTGATGATGCCAGGGTTTATGCAAAGGCCTACAATGGTATTCCGGGTGAGGCGACCACGCAAGTCTCGGCACCTTCAGCGGCACGCTGGTTCTGGGCTCCGCGCCTAATGAATTTGTATGCTTTCAATACGGTCAATGTCGTTGACGGTGACCAAGTTACGCCGGACCTGGTCAACGGTTATGATATGAAACTGCTGAGCAATGACACGGGAACTGATGTGCCGTCTCTGGATGCAGGCCTCCCGCCAGCTCCGGGTATTGCCGGAAATGCGTCTTCATTGAAGTTCCATAATCCGCGATCCTCTCCGGCGGACCCGAACAATGGCGATGCTCAGTATGCGGCGGTTTCCCAGGGATGGGCCGGCGCTTATAAGGACATTACCATTTCCGCCTGGGTTTATAACAGCGGCGGTTCCAACTGGAACAGAATCCTGGACTACGGCAACGACACGAACAACTATATGATGCTCTGTGTCAATCCGGGCAGTGTCAATAATGCCGTACGTTTTGCCGTGAAAGTCGCCGGTACCGAACAAACCGTCACTACGGCCGACCAAGCAGCTCCCGTGGGCCAGTGGACCCATGTGGTCGCAACCCTGACGGGCAGCACGGCCCGTATTTACATCAACGGTGAACTGGTTGTGACCAGCACGTCCATCACCAACGACCCCATCACTTATGGTCCGTCCGTGAACAACTGGATCGGACGCAGCCAATGGGGTTCCGGTGACGGATACTTCAATGGAAAGATCGATCAACTGAAGATCTACAACTATGCTCTTTCGACCGTACAGATTGGGCAGGATTACCTTGCAGACACCCTCAAAGACTATGTCTGCAACCGGCTTGTCTATGATCTGGGCAACTATGACACCAACGGCAACTGCCTGCTGGATTTGTACGACTTTGCAAGTATGGCCGCACGATGGCTGGAAGACGACCGTATCTATCCGGCGAAGTAAGACGTAATATTCAACGCGTTTAGTTCATAAAAATAAATGGATTCCGGGTGTTCGCGAGGGCACCCGGAATTCTTTTTTGATGCCTCATTTCAAAGCAAGACAGCCCCGGATCTGTTCGGCGCGGCGAAGAAACAGCTTTCAGCAACATCTTTATCATCACGGCTGCGTAGAATACCGTTACCCTGTAAATACGCGAGATATAAAAGCGGCCTGTGGCCGCTGCGGAGCAATTATCCCCATTGGGTATTTTACATAAATCAAAAAGCCCCAACCTTTTGGGCCGGGGCTTATTATACAATCAGAAATTGCCAATTTACAATTAAATTATCCCAGTTCCGGAATCGGGCCGGCCAGGATTTCATACTGGCGGAAGGACGACCGGTCGCCGGCCTTGATTTCCTCGGCCAGTGCCCGAATCATCGGGGCATTGCGGGTCACCCAGCGGCGGGCCAGCATCTTCTTGCGTTCGGCCATCGGAATGGTCTTGATGGCATCAGCCTGACCGCTGTCGGCCACGGCGGCATTGTACTCGGCCCGGCTGGACGCCTGACCGCAGAACAGATACCCGATAATCAGCCACATGGCGATATCCACCAGTTGCCGACCATACAAGTCCATATAATCCACGCCCTGCTCTTTGACAAACGCGACACAGTCCACCATCGTCTTGCGGCCTTCATCCAGCAATGCCACCAGATCCCTGACCTCATCGCAATACTGCATCGCCGCCAGTTCTTCGAGGTATTTTTCCGCCGTGCCGGCACAGACGCCGCGAACCGCCGCGACCACCTGCAACTGGGTCGTGCCTTCGTAAATCGTCGTGATGCGGGCATCACGGGCCAGCCGTTCACTGGCATAATCCCGCATATAGCCGCTGCCGCCGAGCACCTGAATCGCATCGTATGTCACGCGGTTGCACATCTCGGAACAGTAGCCCTTGCTCATCGGAGTCAGCATGGCCGCCAGACGCTTGATTTTCTTGAGCTGCTGCTTGGCTTCCCTGGCCGCTTCCTTATTCTTTTCGGCGTCGGGGCCTTCGGCAATCTTGCTGAGTCCCACTTCAAAATCCACAATCCGGCTGGTCTCGTACAGCAAGGCCCGGCCGGCTTCAATATCCATCTTCATCTTGATGACCATGTCGCGGACCGCAGGCAGCTTTTCAATCGCGCCGCCGAACTGTTCACGACTGTGGGCATAATCGCGGGCGATCCGGTAGGCCGCCTCGGCAATACCCATCGACTGGCCGGCAATCCCGATACGAGCGCCGTTCATCAGGCTCATCACATACGTCACCAGACCGCGCTGCCGTTCGCCGATCAACTGGCACGGCGTATTATCAAAGAATAATTCGCAGGTCGGTGAACCGTGAATGCCCAGTTTGTCTTCGAGACGGCGGACATGCACTGTCGGGCCACGGTCGCAGACAAACAGACTTAACCCCAGACCGCCGCTGCGATCCATCTCACTGCGAGCCAGTACCAGGAGCACTTCGCCGCAGCCGTTGGTGATGAACCGCTTGACGCCGTGCAGATACCACTGGCCGTTGTCATCCTGGAAGGCTCTGAGTTTGACCGCCTGCAGGTCGGACCCCGCATCGGGTTCGGTCAGCACCATCGCGCCGGTCACCTTGCCGGAGGCAAAGTCGGGCAGGTAATGCTTCTTGATATCTTCATCGGCAAAGAAATTGATCGTCTCGGCAATGCCCTGCAGGCCGAAAATATTCATCAGTGAAGCATCGGCGCGAGACACAATTTCAATGGCAATCGAGTAAATCGTGTTCGGGAAGTTCAGCCCGCCGAATCGATACGGCAGCGTAAAGCCCATCACATCCATTTTTGCCAGGGCCTTGAGCGACTCGGCAATGCCCTTGGCATAACTGACCGTGCCATCCGGATTGAGGGTGTTGCCTTCGCGGTCGATACCCTCGCTGCGGGGAGCAATGAAATCACCGCTGACCTGGCCCAGGGCATCCAGCACCATTTCATAGTTTTTCCGGGCTTCGGCGCCGTTGGCGGGAGCATAATCACACTGGCCCGCATACTTGAACCCTTCTTCCGAATAGCCGGCTATGTTTTCAAGGTCCAAATGCTTAAACAGAAACTGTATATCGTCGTTATCGCGAAAGAAATTTGCCATAATTGTTTTCCTTATCCGCTATGGGTCAGCGTTATTTAATCGTCTTTTCCTTGAGAGCCTTGATCATCATCGGAACAACCTGGTTCAGATCGCCGACAATCTTATAATGCGCCACATTAAAAATTGGGGCGGACGGGTCATTGTTGATGGCAATGATCTTCTGGCTTTCCACCATACCGGCCTGATGCTGAATGGCCCCGCTGATGCCGATGGCCACATACAGACTCGGACGAACCGTCGTGCCGGTCTGACCAATCTGGTGATCCCGGTCGATAAAGCCCAGGTCCACCGCCGCGCGAGTCGCTCCGGGAGCACCGCCCAGGCAATGGGCCAGGTCCCAGACCAGCTTGAAGTTGTCCTTGCTGCCCACCCCGGCGCCGCCTGCCACGATGACACGCGAGGCCTTGAGGTTGACTTTTTTCTGCTGGACATGTTCGCTCAGAATTTCCAGAGCCAGGTCCGTCTGGGTCAGGTGAACCTTCTCCGTCACGATTTCGGCCTTGCGGTTTCCATCGGCGGCGGGCATCGGCATAACACCTTCGCGCACGGTCGCCATCTGCGGCCAGCGGTCATAGTTGATAATCGTCGCAATGATATTGCCGCCGAAGGCCGGTCGAATCTGGAACAGCAGATTATCATAGACTTCGTTGGTCTTCTTGATTTCGTGGGTGCCGATCTGCAGGTCGGTGCAGTCCGCGGTCAGGCCCGCCTTGACGGAACTGGCAATCCGCGGCGCCAGGTCGCGGCCGGTCGGGGTCGCACCATATAGAACGATCTGGGGTTTATGCTTGTGAATCAGGTCATCAATGACCTTGCTGTAGCTGCTGGTCTGGTAATGCGCCAGAAGCGGATGCTCCGCCAGGTACACCTTGTCAACGCCGAAATGACCGAGTTTGACGGCCAGTTCTCCAACACGGTCGCCCAGCAAGACCGCACCCAGCTTGACTTTCAGCGTATTGGCCAGTTCGCGCGCCTTGCTGATCAACTCCAGCGGTGTATCCTCAAGTTTGCCGTGATGCTGTTCGGCGAATACCCAAACCTCTCCCTGCTTATTGACATCTATCATCGTCTTTTCCTTAATATACTGATCCTACTTGAAGTTTTTCAGTTCGTGGCGGCTAAGTACAGCAGCTTCAACCACGTGCTTCTTTTGCTCGCGGAATAATCAT
>CAZVYY010000041.1:0-24215 GCA_964630775.1 uncultured Pirellulales bacterium
CCCGGAGGGGTTTGATAAAATAGCCGGGGGTGGAAACCCCCGGAAAAGAGGTAACAACCTCTTCAAGCCCCAGAGGGGCGGCACAAAAGCAACTTTCTTACAGAGTGATAGCAAGATATTATTATAGTAATTCACAAAGAATTATACAAGCCCAAAAAAAGCCGACCCACAGGCCGGCATCAAAGCTCCTTCCAGGGTATTTATTGACTTGGACCCGCCGGAACGACCGACAAGAATTTGTCGTATTTCATTCCGTAGCAATAGGTTACAATCGTCGCCTTGGGCCCGAATATCCCGCCGTCAAGCTGCAAATCCCACCGCAGAATTCCCTTGTTTTTCTCCGTCCGAAGATATTCGGCATCCTCCGACAGCAGGTAAGACACGTTTTTCAGCTCGGTCGCGGCTATGCAGGGCAACATGAACCTCTGTGCTTCTTCTGGCCGCGGCATAATAATACCCATTGGGTATTTAGCCCCAGAAATAATGCCACTTATACTCCAGCGTCATCGTCTTTCCCGGCTCCAGCTCCACCGTCCAGTTGCCCTGCCCGACAGTGTTAAACCGATACCACCACCACGGCCAACTGCACCAGCTCCACCACACCGGCTGACCGTCCTCAAACGCATACTCGTCATAGCCGTTGCCCAACTGCCGGACCACCGCGTCGTGACTGCCTTCATCCATACTGCCCAGCACCGACCGCCGGACCTCCAGTCTCACCGGCTTATCGCCGAAGTTGGTCAGCTCAATCGTACCCCGCATATCAATTTTGGAAAAGGAATGACCGTTCCAGTTTACTGCATTGGGCGTCTGGTTGGTCTGCTCATTGGAGCTTTTCACACCAATATTAACCGCCGTCGTCAGCTCCAGGTCGCCCTTATTGCCGATGGCCGTATAGGTCATCATTCCCTGCGCCAGCACACGCCCCTCCTTCAGAATCGTCGTCGGCGCCGTCGTCAATGGATATTCCGATTCGTTTTTCAGCCGGATTTTATGAACGGCTTTGGGCGAGTGAAACAGCTTAGCCAGCATCAACTGCTGATCATTATTGAAATTCTGCCGCATCTCCAGCGGCGGCGCAAACGAGATATCCACCTTATACACATCCTCGTAGGGCAGCGTAAACTCCGCCAGCGGCATCACAAGCCGCTGTCCCTTCTTCAGCGTGATATGGTCCACCGTGAAAACAAACAGGTCTTCGGATTTCTCCGTGCCCTCCAGTTCCGGCCCCAGATTCAACGTCTCTCCCGAAGCCGAAGGCTCAGAACGCGATTCGTAGGGATACATCGCCTGCTGACTCATAATCGCATTGGAAAACGAATAAGCCGTCCTGTTGTCGGAGCGGAAATGTCCCGACAGCGACGCCACGGCCTCCTGAAACGAGATCGGGTCCACCACCTCTTTGAACGCAAACGTGGGCACTCCAATCACCAGGTGCGTTTTGACATCATTCAAATCGGCAAGCTCATTGATGATGCAGGCCTGAAGCTTAAGCACCGCCTTGCCCTTGCCGTCGATATCCACACGATAGCTCGGAATCCACCGAATCCCCCGCTGCACATAAGCCATCCCCACGGCGGCTTTGGACTCAGGCTCCCGGCCCTTCCAGTCCAATTGCAGCGTCAGGGTTTCTTTTTTCTGCTTGCGGCTGACCGTATCGTTCACCTCATCCAGAAACGTCACCGTCTGAATCTGGCTGACCGGCAGCGCCCGGATACCCTCGGCCGCTTTCAGCAGCACAATCGGATTCTGCGGCACAATCGGCCGCGACGGCACATAATAACCATGACTATCCATAGTAGCGCCAGGCGCAGATGCCTCCTCTGCCGCGGCCTCTTCAAGGATACGCAGAATCGTCGCCTGATAGCTTTCATTTTTATTGACTTCTTTAATCAGCACCGATTTGCCGACATTGCCCTTGACCAGGTCTTCAAGGCTGGCACTGGTCTTTTCAACATCCAGGTCCTGCCGGCTGGACATCACGCTCGTCAACGCTGCGCCCGACTGGGCACTGTACGCCCAGAACGTCCCCATCACCGGATTGGGCAGCGTATCCAGCAGCACATTGCCCCGGCTGTCGGTCGCCATCTGCCCTTCATGCAGCACATACGCGTGACCATCCTTGAAAACCGTCACCTCCTTCACCGGCAGCCTGTCATACACCGCCCGCCCCGCATCCTCCCCAAATCCTACGCTTGCCAGCAAACCCACCAGCATCAACACCCCACCCATACCATTTACTGTGTACTTTTTCATTTGTATCTCTCCTGATTATTCAACACACAATTTCACTTTTCCATGTATGCTTTACGCAAAAATTGCAATCACAGCTTGTCATTCCCGCGAAAAGCTTGCCCCCGCGAAGGCGTGGGGCGGGAATCCAGAACACGAAACCCAAATTTCGTCATGAAAATATCTTTTTTGATTTTTACCTTGTCATTTTGATTTTTACTTTTCGCTTTTTCATTTTTCTTTTTACAGTTTGTTTAGAATTTAAAATTTACGATTTAGATTTTCCCCCCATTATCTCGCCGACTGCCCCGCCACCTTCTGCTTTTCGTTCCCATAATCATTTCCCTTTCTTGGATAAAATCCCGGCTCCCACTACAATTTCCCCTATTTCGCCAAGCTTTCTCGCCTGGGATATTCATAGTAGCTCAAGCCTCCGTGCTTGAGGTAAAATCCATGCCGCAGGCATTCCTCATTTTTTCCTTTTACTTTTCCCTTTTCACTTTTTATCTCACTCTTAAATTATACGGCTTTCGGCAGGAAAGTGGATGTAAAGAGTCTGTAAAAAGAATCGCCCAGGTTTTACACACAATTTACAATAGCCAAAGGGGGAGATTGACTATAATATAGTGAGCAAGTGAACCTTTGCCGAAAACAAGAGTAATGGCTCTGTAAAAAATCAATCTGGTATTTTAACCCCGAAGGGGTTTGATAAAATAGCCGGGGGTGGAAACCCCCGGAAAAGAGGTACAAACCTCATCAAGTCCCGGCAGGGGCGGCACAGTTTGCCGACGTCGCGTCTATATAGCTTTACGCAACCCTGTGCTTTCTCGCGGCATCATGGTGGTCATTGACCACCCCGGCAGGGGCGGCACAGTTTGCCGACGTCGCGCCTATATAGCTTTACGCGACCCTGTGCTTTCTCGCGGCAGAATGGTGGTCGTTGACCACCCCCGGCAGGGGCGGCACAAAAGCGATTTTTCTACAGAGCCAGAGTATCCGGTTTATGACAGCAGAAACGATGGAAAATCAAAAACACATACTGGTCATCGAAGACGAAGAAAAAATCCGCGTCGGGCTTAAAGACTTCCTCGAGTTTCACGGCTTTGCCGTCGATATCGCCGAAGACGGCCTGACCGCCAGCCGCATCGCCTCCCAGCGGCGCTTCGACCTCATCCTGCTGGACCTGATGCTGCCCCATATCAGCGGCTCGGACCTCTGTGCCGCCTGGCGCAGACAGGGCATCATCACCCCCATCATCATGCTCACCGCCAAAGGCCAGCAGCAGGACAAAATCGACGGCCTCGACCTCGGCGCCGACGACTACATCGTCAAGCCCTTCTCGCTCGAAGAACTCCTGGCCCGCATCCGCGCCGTCCTTCGCCGCACCGACCCGACCCACAGCGTCGGCCGGCAATTCACCTTCGGCCCGTTCACCGTCGATATGACGAATCTGACCCTGTCGGCCAGTAACCAAAAAACCACACTCACCCCGCGCCAGGCCCAGATGATTCAGTTCTTCGCCGCCAACCCAAACCGCATCATCAGCCGCCAGGAACTCTACCAGAACGTCTGGAACGAATCCATGGAAGGCATTGAAACCCGCACCGTCGATATGCACATCGTCCGCCTGCGTGAATTGCTCAAGGACGCCGGCGCCAAAACCGAACTCATCCACACCGTCCGCGGTGCCGGCTACCAGTTCAACGGCTGATTGAAAAGGCGAATCGTTATGCTCAAACGCTTCATATTAATTTGTTTCATTCTGACCGTCGTCATCGCCGGCCTGATCGCCCTGGGCCTCAGCGCCCTCGACATGCACCAGAAAACCCTCATCGCCGAACGCCAGACCCAGTTCGTCTCGGTCGCCGAACAAATCCGCCTCGACATCAAACGCACCCTCGACGATTTCGTCCAGGCCGAACAAAAACGCCCTTATACCGACTATCTGCCCGTCTATGCCCCCGAAACCACCAACAAGGCCGCAGCCTTTGTCCGCAGCCCCCTGGCCGACACCCTGACCAACGGATTAGCCTACGGTTACTTCCAGATCGACAGCTCCGCCACCCTGACCCTGCCCTTTGATGCACAGCAAACCCAATCGAACACCGAATTACTCGCCTACAACAGCATCCTCGAAAATCAGCTCCTGCCCGCACTCGGCGGACGCGAATTTCTCGAAACCCAGCGCGTCCAGTTCGACCTCCAGCAGGGTGCAGGCGACAACACCTTCTCGAATTACGTGTTTAACCGCAGCAATGCCGCTGCACCATTATCCTCGCGCCGGGAACATACCACCCAGTCCCTCGACGACTGGCAGACCCCGGAGGCACTCGCTCAGCAGCAGGCACAACCCCCCGCCCAAATCCCTCAACAAGCCAATCTGCCGCAACAGCGGGAAATCGCACAACAGCAGACTCAAACCCAATACACCCAGCAAGCCGCACCACCGCTCCGTGAGAGTCCCGACCGCGCAGGACGCTATCGCATCGAAAGCCTCGACGAATCCGCCCAGGCCGTTCAGGTCGTCACCCAGCAGCGTCAGGCCGCCGACCTGAATATCGCCCAGCAGGGCAAAGCCGCCAAATCGGATAGTCCTGCCGGTGCAGAAACGAAAAAAACCGAAAAACAAGCCACACCTGAAACCGTCTCCGGTGAGTTCGCCCAAAAATCGCAAAAAGGCACAGCCCCCGCCGACAAAAGCAACGCTGCCGCCCCAACAGTCAGCCCCGGCATGATGGGCGGTGCCCCCGCAACAGCCGAACCCTCCGCCCCGCAGACTCCCGTCCAAATCCGCATCGAGCCGTTCGTCCCCCTGCTGGTTCCCTACAGCAACGGCACCAATGGCCTGTTCTCCGGCCAGGTCTTCCTCCTCCGCCACATCCAGATCGAACAGACCCACCTCATCCAGGGCTTCCGCCTCGACCAGACCCAACTGGCCGCACAGATTCAGGACTCCGCCAAACGCTTTCTCCGCCGCGGCATGGGATTTGACCTGTCCCGCTCCGAACGCCTCGACGCCGCCTACACCGCCATCCTCGACTTTGGCTTCGGTGAAATCGGCCTGCACCTGCTGGAGCTGGAGCCGGCCTGGATACAAACCCGCGTCGCCGGCCTGCGCCACTGGTTCTACGCCATCGTCGCCGTGGTCATCCTCGCCATCATCCTGACGATGCTGAGCCTCTACAAAAGCCTCACCGAACAGGTCCGCCTGTCCAAAAAGAAAGACGACTTCATCTCCGCCGTCAGCCATGAACTCCGCACCCCGCTGACCTCCATCCGCATGTACGCCGAGATGCTCGAAAAAGACTGGGTCCCCACCGAACAGAAACGCCGCCAGTATTACTCCGGCATGCGCCAGGAAACCGAACGCCTCAGCCGCCTCATCGAAAACGTCCTCGATTTCTCACGCATCCAGCGCGGCAGCAAGCAATATCAATTCGTCCTTGGCGACGTCAACGACTGCCTGACCCAGACCGTGCGGATGATGGAGCCGTACGCCCAGAAAGCCGGCTTCGAACTGCACACCGAACTGGCCGACATTGAACCGTTCACCTTCGACCGCGACGCCGTCATGCAGATCGCCATCAACCTCATCGACAACGCCTGCAAATACGCCCGCCCCGCCGCCGACAACCGCATCACCCTCCGCACCCGCACACAGGACGGCCTGGTCCTCATCGAAGTCGAAGACCACGGCCCCGGCGTCCCCCGCCGCGAACAGGCCCGCATCTTCGAGGCCTTCTACCGCTGCGCCGACGAATCCACCCGCCAGACCACCGGCACAGGCCTTGGACTGGCCCTCGTCAAACGCTTCGCCGAAGCCCATCATGGTTTCGTCCAAATCATCACCGCCGCCCCCACAGGCTGCATCTTCCGCGTCGCCCTCGCCCCCAATCCCCGTTAATCCCCAGCCGCTCTTTGTACCTAACGTAGCCGAAGCTTCCAGCTTCGGTCTCCCCCGTACCCAGCATTTGTCATTCCCGCGAAGAGCTTGCCCCCGCGAAGGCGTGGGGCGGGAATCCAGTTTCTACGAACTCCAAACTATGAACTACGAACTTTCTCAATCCCTTTCCACATTGGAAAATAGAAAATTCTGTTCCCTGTCTTCTTATATTCTCATAACCCTCGCCTTCTTTGTCCGCCCGCAATTGACAAAAAAATACCGCAGCGCATCAATCGGATGGTCATACACCCCATCCTTCTCCGGCAGCTCACTGGACGGATTGGCCGGATAATGATAGCACCGCATCGCCTCAATCAGCCGCCCGCACTTGGGATCAATCACCAATCGGCTCTTGCCGTCGCCGGACTTGACCACCTGCCGAATCAGCTCAATCCCCTCCACAATCCGCGAGGCATGATACGTACACTGAATCCCGTAACGGGCCAGCTCCGTGATTTCACTGGTCCCCGTCACGCTGTTGCGCTGTATGCCCGCCGGGTCGCAATACGTCGCCGTAATCGAATCCGCTCCGCCCGGAATCCGCCGCAGCACCTCCTGAGCATGCACTTTCAATTCTTTATTCGACTCCAGATATTCATCCAGCACCCGCACCACCCCGGCGTCATCCTTCTGAATCCAAAGACACACATACGGACTGCGGCACCCGAAATCCATCGCCAGATACAGTGGCAGTCCCGGGTCGTACCCCACCGGACGGACATGCGTTTCCATCTCAAAATCCGCAAACACCGCATGGTCCATCCGCGGCCGCAGGCACAGCATCTCCGACTCAAACGCCGCCCGGCTGCTCCGCCGCATCTGGTCAATCACATCGTCAATCTTCAGATACCCCGACGCCTGCTGAGCCTTGCCCCCGCAATCCGACCACAGCGGACACTGTGAACACGTCCGACCCTCGCACCGCTCGATCACCTCCCACACGCACCACCGCAGCAGCCGAATCTTCGACTGATACGTCCCGTCAATCAGCCGCTGCATCACCCCGTACGGCTGGTGCATCGTACTGAATATCTCCATCGCCCCGCGAATCCCATCCCGCGTCTTGGTCACAAACTGCGCCGCCCGAAACACATCCTCCTTGAACAGCTCCGCCTCGTCGCACCGCAGCTTGTGAATATGAATCCCGCGCACATCCCGCGGCGAATGCGCCAGCACCCCGACATCCGACCGGTTGCCGAACCGGCACCGCCCCACCCGCACCTTGCCCTCCAGCATCGACCGATACGCATCCGTCAGCCCCGCAAAATCCGCACTGTACGCATGCCACAAATAATCCATCGGCGCATCATGCCCCGAACAAACCGCCTTGTCCGGCACATCCAGCCCCAGATGCGTCTTCACGTAGGTATGAAGTTCCGCCCGCGACTGCGGCGCGCAGACCATCTCCGTATCTGTCTCCACCAATTGCTCCTGCACCTCCACCGCCGCCTTCTGCGCACGGCATCCCCCTGTTCGCACCTTCTTCTTGGCCATGGTCAAGCTCCCTTATGAAAAAATCTATAATGATGAAATGAAAAATATGAAATGATTCGTACGTCCCCCCCCCGCCGTTTTCTTCTTGTCATTCCCGTGAAAACGGGAATCCATTCTGCGATGTCGCACGGCCTCGCTCCACTTGATCGCGGCGCGTCACCCCCTGCCAATCTACGTGTAGGGGCGACCCGCCGGTCGCCCTTTTTATCAAACGTAGCCGAAGCATCCTGCTTCGGTCCATCCCCCGTGCCCTGCATTCTGTATTCTTGTATTCCTGTCTCCCTGTATTCTTGTTTCTCGCCCCCGTGCCTGCCCATCGTCACCCCGTGCCCACCTTATTGCCATATTTAAAAATCATGTATACTTGCATACTTGTATACCTGTATACCTTATTTGTATTCCTGTCTCCCTGTATTCTTGTTTCTCGCCCCCGTGCCTGGCCTTTTGTGTTTCATTTCCAAATCCCCCACAGCCTGACTCCGTCAGACTGTGCCACCCCTTGCCTCAGCACAGCGTCGTTGAAGGGTGGCATGGTCAAGCTCCACTTGATCGCGGCGCGTCACCCCGTGCCAATCGTTTGTCATTCCCGCGCAAAGCCTGTCCTCGCGCAGGCGGGGACGGGAATCCATTTTCTCCGAACTCCGAAACTTTTCCTTTTTGATTTTAAAATTTTCCCTTTAAAATTCGTTTCGTATTTCGTGCTTCGTATTTCGAATTTTTCCCTGTATTCTTGTATCCTTACATTCTTGTATTCTTATATTCTTGTTCCTCACAGCCCCACCTTCACCATCGCCTTGCCATACACCAGCGTCCCGTCGGCCAGTTCACCCGACACCGTCACCTCCACCGGCCCATCCGCAGCCGCATTCAACAACGCCTGCTTGTCAAACCACCCGACAACAAACGCATCGCCGCCGGACACCGCCCGCTGTTCAAACACCGCCGCCGCATCCCCCGGACTCAGCCGCAGCCGCGTATCCAGCTTCGCCACACCCGCCGGCAGCTTGAGCATCGCCGTTACAAACCGCGACGCATCACTCCGCCGAATCGCCGTCGGCACCATCGTCAGCACCCCCGCCTGCTTCCGGACCACACGAATCACCGCCTCATCCGGCTGCGACACCATAATCCCATCCGATATCGCCAGCCCCGCCGTATAAACCCCAACCGGCAGACGCACCACCGCCGCAGGCTGCCCGTCAATCAGCGTCAGCCCCGCCACCTGCCAGATATACGCGACAATATCCTCCCCCACCGACCCGCCGCCGTCCAGAACAACCTCGGCCGTCCCGTCCGCATCCGCATACACCGTCTGGTCCGGCCCCGCATCGACTTTCGTCTCCACAACGCCAGCCGACCGCATCACATCCATCACCTCACCATCCGTCAGCGCCCCCCGATAAATCCGCACCTCATCCAGCGTGCCCGAATAATACACTGCCTGCGGTGCAAATGCCCCAAGACGGACATCCTGCCCCGCCGCCGTATCAATCGCACACGCCTGCACACCCTTGCTGTGGAGCATATCCCGATAGCCGTCCACATACAGCCGAACCTCCGACACATTCGGCGTCCCGTCATTGTCCAGCACCGCCGCAATATGATGCCACTGCCCGTCGTTGATCAGCGTCGTGCCAAACACATACCCGCTCTCCACTTCCGCACGCAGCGTCCCGTTTTCATTGACCCGCACAATCCACTTCCGGCCCGTCTCTTTGCTGCCCCAGCTTAGGATCTGACCGCCGGTTTTGGTCGTCTTGACCCACGCCGTACACGTCCGCGACGCCTTGCCCGTAATCCCCTTATACCCCGGCACCGTCATAGAATCATTCCACCCATTAAGCAGCAGCGCGTTGCCGCTCTTGCCCATAACCCAGGGATTTACTTGATTGTAATTGATCTGCCCATCATGCCCGCCGGCACTGTCCGCCACCGTCAAGCCCGATTGCTCATCCAGCTTCCAGTAGGCTTCCAGTTCCACCGTAACCGACGCACCCATCTGAACCGTAAGAGCCGCCGACGTCAGGGCATAATCATAGACCCGCACCTCATCCACCAGCCCCGAAAAAAACTGCGGCAGCGGCGCAAAACTTCCAATCGCCGCATCCTGCCCGACCGCCGTATCAATCGCACACGCCTGCACACCGCCGGCCGCCTGCAGATAGCCGTCCACATACAGCCGGACCTCCGACACATCCGGCGTCCCGTCGCTGTCCAGAACCGCCGCCACATGGTGCCACTGTCCATCGCTCACAGGCGAAGTACCGTAAATATACCCCCCCTGCACCTCCACCCGCAGCGTCCCGTTTTCATTCACACGCATCACCCACTTCCTGCCCGTCTCATAGCTGCCCCAGCTTACAATCTGTCCGGCAGCCCGGGTTGTCTTGATCCACGCCATACAGGAACGCGAACCTTTCCCCGTCACGCCCTTATACCCCGGCACCGTCACATAATCATCCACCCCATCCAGCACCAGCGCATGGCCGCTGACGCCGTCGGCACGAATCGCCCCGTCGCTGTTGAGCAGGTATCCCGTGTGCCCGCCAAGGCTGTCGGCAATCTCCACCCCGGATGCTTCATCCATCGTCCAGTACGCCGAAGGCTCATCGACAACATACGGCGCAACCTGCTTTGCCGCCACCACGCCGTTGACAGCGTAGTCATAAATCCGCACCTCGTCCACCAGCCCCGCAAAATACTGCGGCTGCGGCAAAAATACTCCAATAGCAACGTCATTGCCCGAATCCGTATCAATCGAATTCGTCGCCATGGCACCAACCTCATCCAGCACCCCATCCACATACAGACGAATATTCATCACCGTCGGCGACCCGCTGCTGTCCAGCACCGCCGCCACATGATGCCACTGCCCGTCGGCCACAACCCGCCGGCCATAAACATATCCGCCCTCAACTTCCGCACGCAGCGTTCCGTTCTCGTTCACCCGCATAATCCATTTCCGGCCTGTCGCTTTATTGCCCCAGCTCAAAATATGCCCGCCGACCTGCGTGGTCTTGATCCAGGCCATGCTCGACCGCGACCGCATCCCGGTCACCCCTTTAAATCCGGGTATCGTCACATAATCATCGACGCCATCCAGCATGAGCGCTCCGCCGGCCATTCCGCCGACCCACGCCCCGCTGCCGTCGTTATTGACCAGCTTGCCCGGATACCGTCCCAGGCTGTCTGCCGCATCCGTTCCCGTCGTCTCATCCAGCGCCCAGTGCGCCAATGGCTCATCCCGCATCGGGTCCGTCGGCTGCATCGTCATATATTTATCGATGGAACCGTGCAGCGCCGATATCGCCGTATCGTCCAGGGCAATATCGTACACCCGCACATCATCCAGAAATCCCCCAAAATACTGCGGCAGCGGAATAAATCCCCCAATCCCCACGTCCTGCCCGACCGCCGTATCTATCGCACACGCCTGCACGCCCCCGACCGTATCCCGAACCCCATCGACATACAGCCGAACCTCCGACACATTCGGCGTCCCGTCATTGTCTAAAACCACCGCCACATGATGCCACTGCCCGTCATTAAGCGGCGTTGTACCAACGATCCACCCGTTCTGCACCTCCGCACGCAGCACCACCGCCTTTTCCCATGTGTATGTCCCGACTTCATCCAGCCGGATCACCCACTTCTTGCCCGTCTCAAGGGCACCCCATCCGATAATCTGACCGTTCGTCCGGGTTGTCTTAATCCACGCCGAACACGTCCGCGATGCCTTGCCCGTAACCCCCTTATACCCCGGCACCGTCACATAATCATCCACTCCGTCCAGTACCAGTCCATTGCCGTTACGTCCCGGCATCCGCACCTCATCGGTGGCATTCACCAGCGTCCCGTCATGCCCGCCCACACAATCCCGCACCCCGGTCCCCGAAGGCTCATCCATCGTCCAGTACGCCGCAGGCAGCGCCGGCACCGGCCAGATCAAACGCCATAACTCTTCTTCCTCCAGTGCCACATCATAAACCCGAACCTCATCCAAAAGACCGGTGTAATAAGAACCAACTTGAGAATATCTGTCCAGGCCAACAAACAATTCGCGTCCGACAGTGCTGATTAATAAATCCGGATTGGTTATCATATCCCGCGCCTCTAAGACGCCATCCACATACAGACGGATATGAGACACTTTGGGGGCCTCGGAAATCGGCAGCACCGCCGCCACATGGTGCCACTTGCCGTCATTGACTATCGTACTGCCTCGGACTAAGCCGCCCTGCACATCGAGTAAAATCTTCCCCGTCGCACCCACACGAAAGGACCACAGACCTCCATTGCTCCCTGTTGAACCCCACGAGACAATCGAACCGCCATCAGCATCCGTTGTCTTAATCCAGGCAGCACACGTACGAGACCTGCCGCCGGCAAGCGTAAAATTAGAACGAACATAGTTGTAATTCTCTAAATTTAAGGCATTGCCCCACCGCCCCTCAACCCACGGCTGTAAGAAATTTTCTTCCAATACCCCGTCGTATGTATTAAATTGGGATTGCGTCACACCGCTGTTCTTAACCGTCGCCCCATCGATCTCATCCATCTTATAATGAAGGACCGGCCCAGCGTTTCGATGCCCAAGAACAATCTGCTTACCACCCATCCTCATCGCCAGCCCATAGGCCCCAAACCGCACCATCTCCAGAGGTGCCCCGAAGCTCCAACTCAGCGTCCCTGTCTGGTCTAAATAATACGAGATCTGCCTATCCGGCCCGCCAAACAGTGAATATTCCGCCAGGCCCGTCGAGGATGCCGTATAGACCCCATTCAAACTCCGATCCAATTCCATCGGCGTCCCGGACAATTGTCTTTGATAATAACTTTTCCTCGCCTCCAAATCATACACATAACCGATAACACCATTCGAAGGCACCCCCAGCACCATCCCTCCGCTTTGTTTGAGGTCTTTCATGGTCACTTGCCCCCACCCCGTCGCAATCGTCTCAATCAGGCTCGCACCCGACCCATCCACCGCAATCCGCCGCAGCCCCCCCGCCTGGTCATACAAACACAGCACCGACGGCTCCGGCGTCGGAACGATCTGTGCCCCGTAGGAAAATTGCGTCGTCTCCATCGGCACCATCGCCTCGGTGGGCCGCATTACGCCGTCATCATAAATCCGCACCTTCCACGCCCACTTCATCTCGCTGGCCGCATTATAAACCGCATGCACGACCGCCACCGACCGCGGCTGCCCCGGCAGCACAACGATATCATAAGCAACCCCGTTGGATGCCTGATCCTCCCGCCCCGGCATCTGAATCTGTAAATCTACCTGCTGTGTCGTCATATCGATTCGGATAATCGTGCCCACCCCATGCACAAAATACAAATAATGCCCATCATCCGACAGGACCAGTTCATAAAGGTCCATAGAAAGAACCGGAGTACCCTCGATCCGGAACATACGTTCCACTTCCCCGATGTACGGGTTAATGACTGCAATATACGGTATCATCACCTGTTGTCCCGGCTGCTTCACCATCGCATACAGCCGGTCGGCCCGCGCATCATACACAATCCCGCGCGCATCGACTCCCGTCATGATCGTGTATTTCATCGTAGGAGAAACGATTTGACCCGCCCATACCCCCACACTGCACAACATCAGCCACAACCACACTACCCACACATTTTGGCCCTGCGTTTTCATAATCCAACCCTTTCATTATAAAAAGTCATTCTCTGCCTGTCCCGGCAGACATAAAAAAATTAGAGCGATAATGACTGTTTTACCTGGCCGGGGGACAGAAAATCTCCAAATCCCTGTGTATAGGTCAATACTATTATATGAAATTCACCCCCCGCAAGTCAAAACTATATTGTGCAATTCCCCAAAATCCCCACTCGAAACCCGACCCCCCGTAACCACAATCCCCCCATTCAATTGTATTTACATTTACCCTGAAATGGGCAACCCACCGGCCGCCCTTTTCCCAACGCAGCCGAAGCTTCCAGCTTCGGTTTTCTATCTCACCTGAACGTAATCGCTATCAATCCACCATGAAGAACAGAAAGAGGGATGAACCCAATAATTATTTTCTTCATGCCCTTCCTGCTCTTCATGGTGCAAATATCCCTTTGCCAACGCTGTTTGTCACGCCCTCGAAAAGCCTGTCCTCGCGCAGGCGGGGACGGGAATCCATTTTCTACGAACTACGAACTACGAACTCTCGGATTTCGAATTTTTATACCTGAATAATCGTCTACCTAATTTGTGTAATCTGTGAAATCTGTGGTTTCGCTATTTCCCTATCTCAAAACTCACCGGCAATCCCTTTTCCGGCTCGACCAGCAGATTCGTCACGGTATAGGACAGCTTCACCGACGCATCATCCTTGCCGCGTGCCGCCTTGACTAATTTGGTCGTCCGCGCCCCCAATTTCAATGTCGCCGGCCCGACCTTGCCCGTCCGCTTCAGTTCCAGATTCACAAACGCATTGTTGACAATCTCAAAATAAAACGCATCGTCGGTCGTCATATACGCCGGCCGCACCGTCACGGATTTCTCAAACAGCGGCAGCAGATACTCCTGCTTGCCGACCAGCGTATTGCCCCACCACACAATCGTCCGCCCCGCACGCACGGCCTCCTCGACCGCATCCGCCGTCCGCTCCTTGGCCAGCACCAGCGTCAGCGTCCGATGCTTGTCCGGCGTGTACACCGCATCATACGACGGCTGATGAATATCCGAATTGCCCAGCATCACAAGACCCTTCTCCAGGCACCACCGATGCGCCTGCGGATAATAGGTATCCCCATTGGCCACTTCCATCCCGTGCAGCCATTGCTTGTCAAACATCGTCGTCTGCACCTCTTCCCATTTGCCCTTGTCCTCACCCTTCCACGTATGATGATTCCAGAACACAAACCCTTCCTGCTCATTGGCCACCCGAACCGAATCCAGCACATCCTTGTTGTCAATCGGGTCAATATCATTGATAAAAATCGCGTTGTAATGCCCCGGCGGCGTATCCTTGGTAATCTCGCTGCCTTTAATCAGCAGAATATTCATCTCTTTGGCCTTGTCCGCCGCAATCGCATAGGGCCGGGCATGATGGGTCGGAATATCCTCCTTGTGCGGCTGATACTCGATATGGTCGGTCAGGGCAATCGCATCCAGCCCCTCGCGCCAGGCCTCTTCCACTCGCACCGTCGGCCAGACCACCCCATCCGAAAACACCGTATGCACATGAAAATCACACACCAGCGTCTTGTATGCATCCGTATCCGGGAAATACCGCAGCCCCGGACGTTCCGGCGCCGCCCACACACACGCCGCCAGCGACACCATCAGCACAACACATTTGGCAATAATACCCCGCTGCTTCATCTTTCGTTCTCCTGATTCTGTTTCCATTCCAGTTCTCATAACATCCCTTAACATCCCCGCCCATTATTTCGCGTAGGGGCGACCCGCCGGTCGCCTTTTTGTTTTAACCTTTGTTTTTTATGCCACGCCTTGAATTGCCCCTTTGCATACCTGCATACTTGTATACCTCTTTTTGTATTCCTGTATTCCTGTCTTCTTATATTCTTGTTTCTCGCCCCCGTGCCTGCCCTTTCTTTCACCCGGTTGATTGCATCCGTAGGGGCGACCCGCAGGTCGCCCTTTTTCTCAAGCGTAGCCGAAGCTCCCTGCTTCGGTCTTTCTTAGCATCGTCGAAGGATGGCATGGCCAAGCTCTGCTTGGCCATGACGCATCACCCCGTGCTGCAACTTTGTCATTCCCACTCCCTCTTGTCATTCCCGCGAATGCGGGAATCCAGTTATTCTCCGAACTTTTCTTCACCATGAAGCCCCTGAAGAACACGAAGAATAATCAAATGATATTTTTTTCCCTTCATGCCCTTCCTGCTCTTCATGGTCAAAACACCCATTCACTAATCCCTCTTGTCATTCCCGCCAAAAGCCTGTCCTCGCGCAGGCGGGGACGGGAATCCACTTTTTCTCCGAACTCCGAACTCTGAAACATTTTCCTTTTTGAATTTTACATTGTCATTTTGCATTTTTCTTTTTAATTTTTTAATTTGTCCCGAACATTTTCTCCGTCTCCTGCTTGACCCAATCCGGCCGGTTCGTTGTAATGCTCCCCACTCCCAGCTCAATCAACCGCTTAGCCTCCGCCGGCTCGTCAATCGTCCACGCCGCCAGGTCCAGCCCCGCCGCCCGAATCGCCCCCGCCAGCTCAGCCGTCACACCCGCAGAATGCAAATCCAGACCATCCAGTTTCTTTTCTCTGGCTGTCTGAATAATCGCCGGATCGATAGGAATATAGGCCTGCGTTATCTTGTCTTTGTCTCCGCCGGCCAGCCAGTACGCCGGAATATCCGCCATCCGCTCCTTGCACGCAGCAATCGTATCCAGCTTAAAACAGATAAACACAATCTGCCTGCGATGCACATTGCCCTCCAGCATGTTTTCCAGCACCGGCACCAGCCGCTGGTCGCTCTTCAATTCCACATACAGCCGCCGCCCCTCGGGAATCGTCGCAATCACCTCCTCCAGATAAGGAATCTTCTGCCCGGCAAACTCCGCCCCCTTGAACTTGCCCGCATCCAGCAACCGCAGCGTCGCCGAGTCCGTCGCCTCAACCTTCCTATCCACACCCGTCGTCCGTCGCGTCGTCGCATCGTGAATCACCATCACCCGCCCGTCCGCCGACAGATACACATCCACCTCGACCGCATCCGCCCCCGCCTTCCACGCCAGCTCGACCGCCGCCAGCGTATTCTCCGGCGCCGCATACGATGCCCCGCGATGCGCCACATACTCCACACGTTTGGTCTTCATATCCGCTCCCGACGACGCCCCCGCTGAACAGGAACTCCCCACAACCACCCCCACACACATCACCGCCGCCGCAGCCATCTTGTTCAAATTTCCCATCTCAACCTCAACTATTGCATCATTCTTGAGTTTTAGGTTCTTGAGTTCTTACACTATACCACACCCCAGCCCCCCTGTCCACTACTTCCCCCCCCCCGCAGGGATTGATCACAGCGTAGCCGAAGCTTCCAGCTTCGGTCCGTCTTAGCATCGTCGAAAGATGGCATCGGTCAAGCCCTGCTTGGCCATGACGCATCACCCCGTGCCAATCATTTGTCATTCCCGCGAATGCGGGAATCCAGTTATTCTCCGAACTTTTCTTCACCATGAAGCCCCTGAAGAACACGAAGAATAATCAAATGATATTTTTTCCCCTTCATGCTCTTCCTGCTCTTCATGGTGCAAATATCCCTTTGCCAACGCTGTTTGTCATGCCCGCGAAAAGCCTGTCCTCGCGCAGGCGGGGATGGGAATCCATTTTCTCCGAACTACGAAACATTTCCTTTTTGAATTTTACATTGTCGTTTTGACTTTTGCTTTTTGCTTTTTAAATTTTCCCTTTGGAATTTGTTTCGGATTTCGCGCTTCATATTTCGGATTTATTTAGGATTTAGGGTTTAGTATTTAGGTTTTTTTCATTCCTGTATCCCTGTACTCAATACACCTTCTGCGCCGCCTCTTCCCGCGTGGCCACATAATTGCTCTGGGTACCATCGCCCACCCCGCCGGTGTACCAGCGAATCAGCACATCCCGCCCCTCGGTCTGCTGAATCGGCGACACATGCCCATCCAGCCACAGCGTATTGGAATACCCCGTCCCCTCCGGCGAATACGGCGACACGTTCTGCACCACGTCGCTGGTCCGACCGTGACGAAAACATTCCAGCAGCGCATCGGGAAACTTGTCCCGGTTGGCAACCCGCCATTGCGTCAGATTAAACGGATTGCCCGGCTTGATATGAAACATATCCCCGTTATTGTCCAGCTTCTGCTCGAAATGGTCCTGCATCACAATCATCGTCCCCGGCGATTGAATCCGTCCCAGAATCCGATTGGCCGCAAACCCGTTAAGCCCGAAATGCGCCCAGTAGTAAATCTCAATCGAATCCGACGCATTCCACGTCTGCAGCTTATACCGCGAACTGGGACAATGAAACACATCCATATTCTGCGCGTAGGGAAGATACGCAATCCCCCAGTACCCGTTAATATTATCCTTGTCATACATCTGACCGGGCTGATCCTTGATATACCAGTATCCCCGGTTCGGCCCCCAGTGCGACCGCCCCTTGTTCTCTTCCGCATACGCCAGAAACGCCACCCCAAACCCTTTCTGATGCGCCGCACAGGTCATCTGCTGGGCATACCGCTTGACCTTCCGCAGCGACGGCATCACAATCGACAGCAAAAGCCCGATAATCGCCATCACCACCAGCAGTTCAATCAGTGTAAATCCATCTTTGTGCCGCTTGTTGCTCACGTCTTGTCCTTTCCGCATAGTCACTGACCATTCGTGAAGACCCAGGCTTCCATGCCTGGGCCTTTTTCCTGTATTCCTGTATTCCTGTATTCTTGTATTCTTGTATTCTTGTATTCTTGTCTTTATTGCAGCCAGCGTTCGACAAACACCATCAAATCCGCCATATCCACAACACTGTTGTGATCATAATCCCAGCGGCTGTTGAACCCGGCACTCTGGGCATTCCGCTGCCAGGTGCGGGCAAACGCCGCAAAGTCACTCATATCCGTGGACGGCTGAATATAGGTAAACGTCCAGTTCGTATCAAACGGAACATAAGCAAAGATAAAGTCCGTATCATTGACTGCCTGCGTCGCCGACAGCTCCATGCAGGTCACGACAAATTCGCCGTTGTCGCCGGTATAGCTCATCGCAAAATGTCCCGGCGCCCCGGCCGTCTGCCCGTATCCATTCAGCATCAGCACACCCTGCTCCGGACTGCCGCCGGGGATACGCACACGGTACACCCCTTTATCCTGGCGTATGACGGTCGCATTCCCGTTGGTCTTTTTGACCATACCATTGCCGCCGACATGACCAATCATCACCTTCTCACTGTTGTACGGCAGATACAGATACCCGAATCGCTCCGCGGTATAACCAAATGCGCCCTGGTTCGTCCGCGTCACCACATCCCAGCCGCTTCCATCCGCAGACGGAGCCGCCGAGGCCGTGGTATTCTTGCCCGCGTTCTGGGCCGTCACAAACAGCACACCATCTCTGGCACTCGTCCCGGCCAGCGACACGCGATAACTGCCCGCAAGCCCGCCGGAGCGGACCGTCGGCGTCTTGCCCCCCGAAGCCGCGACCGCCAGGGTCGTATCAACATGCCCTCCGGAAAAGCCGTCGCTGTAGGTAAACCAGGCCGCCGCAAAATCCGATTCCCCTTCGGTCACCGCCGAGGCCGCCTTGTGAACCACCACGCCCTGGCTGCCTTCCTTCATCGCCCGGTCCGTCGAAATCGTCGGCACATACGTGCTGCCCGAATACGTCCGGCTCGACTGGCGGGCCGTTGCAATCAGAATCCCCTTGTCAATCGGCAACTGATACCCGTTGCAGGCCATCCCGTAATCGCCGCTGTCATAATGGAACGACGACAGGTAATTCCGGCTGTTGCGGGTATAAATCCCGCCCAGCACCGTCGCGGTGTTATTGACCACCGTAAAATCCCCCGCCGCCATCCCCGTTATCTCGGCAGTCCGATTCGGACCCGGAGCCGACGGGGCCTCGGCAAACGGAATGAACGCAAACGTAAACGCCTCATACAGATTCGTCTGCACGCTGTAGGTCGTGCCGTTGTCAATCGGCAGATCGCGAGTCTGAATCAGCCAGTCATTGCCGTCCGGCTGATAGGTGATAATATTGTCATCCGAATACGAACCCGGCCCCGAACACACCAGCAGCGTCCCCGTCTTCGGGCTGTGGCCGTCAACACTGAGCCGGTACGTCCCCGCCGATTCAAACTTCACCCGGAAATTCCTCGTCCCGTTCAGCACGCCGCCGCTGCCCCAGATCACACCCGCGGCAATCCCCGGCGTCTCATACGGAATGTAAACATAATTGAACGGATCCTGCTCCCACGACGCGCCGTTGACGCCGTTGTCGTGCGTGGTAATCATCCAGCCGCTGCCGTCAAACTGAGGGCTGGCACTGGCATAGTTGTCTTCATTCTTGCCGCCGCAGACAATCAGCACCCCGTCCCGCAGGCTGTCCACGCCCGGAATCGTCAGCTTCCAGGCGCCCTTGGCCGTCGCCGCAAACAGGCTGCCACTGAACGGATACGGACGACTCATCCCCGCCGCCGAAACCAGCGTCTCATTGAGCACCACCGGCCCCGAACCATGCACCACCCAGATATCGCCGTTATTATTCATATTCAGCGCCCGACCGCCGATCCAGCCCCCGCTGAATGGAAAATACGCCACGCCCACATTGACATTGTCCTCATCCCCGCCGGCATACCCCGCATACCCCAGCGAGGTCGTAAACAGAGCAATCCAGGCATGAGTCTGACCATACCCCATCGCAGGCGTATGAAAATTCCGCTGAAGGCCGTTCTGCCGGCCGTTTTCGGCAATCGATGCAATATGCACGCCGTTGAGAAGATCGTCTTCCAGCACATTGCCGATTTTCACCACGTAATCCCCGCGGTTGGACTGCCCGATTTTGGAATTCGGATCATTCACCGACATCATCGCCGTCCGCTGACCGGCCGGAATGCTCACAATAATCTCATTGGGCTCGTTGCCCGCACTGAGCTCAACCACCTCAATATTGGCCGCCTGCACCGTCGGAATCACCTCACGCCGACGGAACTGACTCAGCCGCTCCGCAAAATTCAGCGGCACACTGAACCGGCTCGTCGAGTCGGTCTTCTCCGCGTTCAAATACGGCGAATACGTCCGCACACGAAGCTGATTGCCCGCATCATCCAGCTCCAGCAGCCGCATCCAGCCGTTGCCGCCGTTGTCGTAATTCTGATAATCACAACACATCTGAATCACATCCCGACCCCAGGCGTTCTGCGAAATCAGCAGGCTTTCTCCGTCCGCCTCGCCGTTGCCTTCCGTATCTTCACTGGAATGATGCCCGTTAAGCACCAGGAAAATCTGGTCGTTGTTGTAAATCAGCTTGGTCCACTGCCCCAGCCCGCCGTTGGACGTCACCGTATTATACGCCACCGTCGAAAACGGCGGAATCAGCGTATTGGGGTCCTCCTGGTCCGAAAGATACGCATGAGTCGAATATATCGCCGGCAGCTCCGCGTGCGCATCCAGTACGTCCTGCGCCCATTTTAAAGCCTCGTCATCCGGGAATACCTCCATATTCAGATGCAGCCACTGCCGCCCGCCCGCTTCAAACACCTGGTAATGGCTGGCCCCGCTGCGACTGCTGCCGCCGTACCACGAACACCCCGCATACCGGGGACTGCCGAAGAAATACAGGTACTCCGCATAGCCGCCGTATTTATCCTTGGCCGTGTGCATGTCGTGATTGCCCATCGAAACCGAATAGGGAACACGCTTGTTGGGATACAGCGCCGGGTCGCCGTCCAGGATGCTGATGGCCGCATGGGCATTCAGCCACTGGTTCGGATCCTCACCGTAATTATTGACAATATCCCCCAGATGCGTCACAAACCGGATAGCCTCGGCCTCGGCATGGTCCGCAATCCACTGCGTCTGGCTGTTGAATATCTCCGGGTAGCTTTTCGAATAGTACTGCGTATCCGGCAGCACCGCCATCTTGAACGGTGCGGCCGCAGACCACGCCGCCATCACACACAGTATCATCAAACACGACATTCTTTTCATCATAATCATCTCATCCTTTCTGAACTCACTGCGATCTTTCTGTATCTTCATTTTATACTGATCCTACTTGATATTTTCCGGTTCGTCGCGGCTAAGTACAGCAGCTTCAACCACGTGCTTCTTTTGCTTGCGGCATAATCATACCCGTTGGGTATACATTCATCTTGGCTGTACCATGGAACGCCTCCCGGCCATTCCAGACAAAATACGTTCCCGCACCTCCCCCCTTGACGGCACAGAAAATACAGGACCATTGTTACCAGTCGATTAGATAAAAATGAGAGAATTGTAAATTTCAGAAAGGATGCAAAATCAAATTCGCCCGACAATCCGACGTAAAATGGACAACTAACGAATCGATTACATAATACTCACACTATTCAACAAACACCCAACCATGAACTCCCCCTGCCATGAAGCTCCTGAAGACCTTGAAGAAAATAAAGCATATTATAAAAATATATTTTATCCCTTATGCTCTTCCTGCCCTTCATGGTAAAAAAACACACACCCCACCCTGCAAGTGCAGCCTAATCTTTTGCTCGCGGAATAATCATACCCGTTGGGTATATCTCGCGCCGGCCTTCTCCATCCGACGCGAGATTTTAAATTTGGAATGTAAATGCTAACGTGCCGCGCCGACCAACTGACGCTGTGCGATAAAAGCGCCGTACTGCTTATCCTGGCCCTGGATATGGTTAATCAGCCAGTCTTTCAGGAACGTCGCCACGCTGACTGTCGGCACCATCTTGCCGCTCTTGAATTTATCCATCAGATCGCTGACCTGCACAGCCAGTTTGTGATGCAGGGCCTGATGAGCCGCAATGTTCGGATAGTCCGCTTCGTGCATGAACTTTTCTTCCGAATTGAAATGCGTCTTCGTGTACTGCACCAGCGTCGGCAGAATAGTCTGCATCACCGCATCGCCCTTGCTGGTCCGCATCGCCTCGTAAAGCTGGTTGACCATCGCCACCAACTGCTTGTGCTGAATGTCCATCGCCGGGACCCCAACCGAAAAACTGTCCTGCCACTGGATGAATGCCATCGTCGGTCTCCTTTTATTTGGATTATCTGGTTATCTGCACATCTGTTTATCGGACGATTGAAACGCAATCCATTTCGTTAAAATCATCGTTCATATTCATCGTCCGAATTGGCAGACAGATTAATCAAATTTCCAGCATAAAGAAACGCCGCCGGCACCCCAAAAGACCGATGCCGACGGCGTCCGCCGACCCGCTACCCGGCAGCCTTTTCCTCGGCCACCAGTTTTCGCGTCGCAGCCGACTGCCCCTGCTGAGCGGCCTTGAATGCCTCCGCCTGGGCCGGATAGTCCCGCTTGAACAACTCATTGCCCGCGATAATCTCCTTCAAAGCCCGGGACTTGTCCTGGGCCTGCCGCAAAAACTGCACCACCCTGGCCCCACACACTCCGCCAAGCAGACCCGCCAGCCCGATGCCCAGCTCCAGTGCTCCCTCTGCCGCCTGCCACACGTCCGGCCGCTCCAGGCTCTGCTGGTATGCCGACTCCGCCACCGCACCGCCCGCCGCCAGAATCTGCTCGGCACTATCCGCCGCAGGCAATTCCTTCGGCAAGCCATAGTCGGCCACAAACGCCCGGCTCTGCTGCGCCGACAGCGCCGTCAGCCCCTGCAATACCGGCGTCGTGTTTTCCGACTTCGCCTCCGCCGCCGCCAGCTCCGTCGCCCGCCAGTGCAGATACGCATTGGCCTTCTGCTCCTGACCCGGCGCAAACCGCACCGCGTCGCACCCGCAAAACATCACCCCGCACCACACCAGTACCACCACACGCACGATTTGTCGCATACCCAAAGCTCCTTTCAAAATAAAGTGATAATACGGGCGCCCCACTGGCCGCCCTTTTCATTTCACGTACGGGCGACCCGCGGTCGCCCTTTTCATTTCACGTACGGGCGCCCCACTGGTCGCCTTTTCATTTCACGTACGGGCGCCCCACTGGTCGCCCTTTTCATTTCACGTAGGGGCGACCCGCGGTCGCCCTTTCATTTCACGTAGGTACAAACCCCCGTGTCTGCCCTTTTTTTCTAACGTAGCCCAAGCCCCCCTGCTTCAGTCTCGCTACTGACATGCCATTCTATATAAATTCACCATAAAGCTCCTGAAGAACAGAAAGAATAAAATGATAAAATTATTCCTTCACGCCCTTCCTGCTCTTCATGGTGAATTACACTCACCGCCCCGTGCCTGCCCGTTTTCAATTCACGTAGGGACAACCCCCTGTGTCCGCCCTTTGGTTCATGGTCGCTACAGAGCCATGATTTGTCATTCCCGCAAAAAGCCTGTCCTCGCACAGGCGGGGACGGGAATCCAGATTTCTACGAACTGTGAACTCCGAACTACAAACTTTTCCAATTTGTTAGGTTTTCGTGCTTCGGATTTAGAATTTCTTTTTTCCTGTATCCTTGCATCCCTGCATCCTTACATTCTTATTTCTTCTCTTTCTCCCGCAACCGATACTCATGGGCCACGACCGTATCGCTGATCCGCTCGAGCTTCTCGCAGAATTTCTCCTGTGTCACCAGAAGCTGCCGCACATCGCGTCCCAGTACATCCAACTGCCGCTGCAGATTCACCCAACTGCCCAGCATCAATCCCGCCAGCGTCACCAACTGCACCAGCATCGACAAATTTACCCGCCTGTCCAATTTCCATCGCGTCTCCATCTGAACCTCCCATCTTTTCGCTCTCCAATCAAATTCCATTTAGTCCATGAACTATAAATTATTCACCATGAAGCCCCTGAAGAACAGGAAGCATATTATACTGACCCTGCTTGAAATTTTCCGGTTCGTCGCGGCTAAAAAGCTTTCAGCCGCCAGCTTCCAGC
>CAZVYY010000042.1:0-22500 GCA_964630775.1 uncultured Pirellulales bacterium
AGTTACAGAGAAATCCTAACTTTGTCAATGGCCCAGTTTTAGGGGGATGGACCACGAGCCCCTCATGGTATTGCAGTTTTGCTGTTCCCTGGTTGGCTTCATCCCAAAAGCCCGTAGGAGACCAGACAACTCCATTTTCGTCATTGATAATCCAGCCGCCGTCAAGTCCACTGTTAAAGGTTCCATTGGTTATCGCGGCCAGGGAGGAGGCGGTAATGAATAATGAAATCACGATGCCATGAATATAGGACGAATTCAGTTTTGTCATAAGCCCAAACCTCTCGAATGCCATTTGTATGGATTGTATAGCTTATAGGGTTTGGATGTCCAATAAAAAATCGGTTAGCAATGTATTTTCTTCATTTCTTATGTTTCTGCGTGGTAGGAGCTGCGGGTGAAGGGGGAGCTTTGGACCCAGGAAAAGCCCAGGTCTTTTGCGGTCTGTGCCCAGTAGTCGAATTTGTCCGGATGAACATACTCGACCACATCCAGTGAGTTTTTGTCGGGTTTGAGGTATTGCCCGATGGACATGCGGTCGCAGCCGACGCTGCGCAGGTCTTTGAGGACGTCCAGGATTTGCGCGTCGGTTTCGCCCAGCCCCAGCATGATGGAGGATTTGGTCTGGGTGTCAGCCCAGCGGGTGTGGGCCTTTTCCAGCAGGTTCAGTGACCTCCGGTAGTCTCCGCCGGGCCGGGCAATGGGATACAGGGCGGGGACGGTTTCGATATTATGGCCGAAGATAAATGGACGGGCTGGGTCGAGAATGTCTAAGGCCCTGTCCTGGCAATCGCGGAAATCCGGCACGAGCAATTCATACTTCAATTCCGGGCTGGCGCTGCGGCAGGCGTGGATGACATCCCGAAAATGCCCCGCGCCGCCATCGGGCAGGTCGTCACGGTCCACACTGGTGATGACTAGGAATCGCAGCTTCATTTCCACCGCCATCGCCGCGACACGGGCCGGCTCGGTGGGGTCGGCGGGTTTGGGCTTGCCGTGGCCGACGGAGCAGAATTTGCAGTTGCGCGTGCAGACGTCGCCGAGGATTAAGACGGTAGCCGTGCCGCGACTCCAGCAATCGCCGCGGTTGGGGCAGTTGGCGTGGGTGCAGATGGTCTCCAGCCCCAGCGTGTTGAGGGTGTGGTGCGTATGCTGGAAGGTCTCGCCGGAGCCGATGCGCCGCTTGAGCCATTCGGGAAGTCTGCGTTTGGGTTCAGTCATAAGATCAATTCAAAAATCAAAAATATAAATTAAAGTTCAAAAATACTCCATATAAGATTATCTATCCTATCACTATTGGTTTGATGTCTGTGAGTAACATGTAATGTAAATTTTAGTATCAGATTCTGGTGTTGTTAAAACGAATCCACCATTTTTCTGGATTCTTAATTCTTTTAAAAGGTCTTCCTTTGATTTATCGTCTTTGTAAAACAACGAAACTGCCTTTTCAAGGATTTTATCTAAAAAATTGTTTATCAAGTTCAAATGTTGTTTAAGAGAGTCTCTCAGCTCCGTCCTGCCGGATTTAAGAGTTACTTTATTTATGTATTCACAACTAAAACCATCTAAAGATACTCGTATTGGACTATATGCTTCTTTTGTCTTTGACAATCGATTATCAAAGTCTGTACTATGGGCGCCCAATTTATTTCTCAGTTCGCGTATTTCGAGAGAATAAATTTGGTTGCCTGTTTCAATAGAAAAAAGGGCACATAATTTTTGGATTGCATCTTGCTGAAGATAGCATGCATTTAGTAAGCCATATAACCGCAGATATTTTTCACCATAATCCTCGTATTTTGTAGGCCCTCCAAGACCATATTTTCTGAAGTTATCAATGGCCAAAGAAGCATCTTCAATAATATCCATACTTGCGCATAGAAACCCCCAATCTTCGGGCTTATTAAGGTTTAATATGCTTTTAACATCTTGGTCGGAACTATTAATTTTTTCGTTTATTAATGTCCTGAATCCTTTGGTGTAAGATTCAAGCACTGAAATTAATTGACTCATATATGCTCCATTCAATTATTTACTTTTTGGTTTATTAATTATGTCGCTTATCACTTTATAAGAGGAATTAAAGCCCATTCCACATTTTTTAAGGTCATCCTGTTACCATTACAGGCCGAACAATTGCCCGCATAAATGAGCAGCAGCGGTTCGGATTTCGTTCATATCGTAGTGTTTGCCGGTCAGTCGGGCTGCCGACGTCATCGTGACGCCGTCCAGCCCGCACGGGACGATCCAGTCGAAAATCGACAGGTCGTTCTGGATATTGATGGCGATGCCGTGCATGGTGACCCATTTTTTGATTTGTACCCCGACGGAGGCGATCTTGTCGTTGCCAACCCACAGGCCGGGCAGGCCTTTTTTGCGGTCGGCTGTCACGCCCAGTTGGGCCAGCAGTTCCAGGCCGAGCTGCTCGATTCGACGGACAAACTCGGTGACGTCGATTTTGAGGCTCTTGAGTTTGATGATAGGGTAGATGACAAGCTGGCCGGGATTGTGGGCGGTGGTGCCGCCGCCGCGACCGATGGTGACAATCTCGATGCCCTTTGCCTGCAATGTCGTCTCTTCGGCTCGGAGCTTGTTCTCGCTTTTACGTGCCCCCAGTGTAATGACGGGGTGATGTTCGACCACGAGGATCGTATTTGGGACCGAGTCCTCCTGCCGGGCCGCGAGCAGCTCCTGCTGGATGGACAGAACCTCGCCATATCCGGCCAGGCCGCAGTCCCGGATTACCAATTGACCTGATTGTTGTACTGTTTTCGCCATAAACAAGACAATGATTGTACGGCTTTATGCAGGGGAAAGCAACAGGTCATATCCGGCCGGGAAAATGGGTTCGTTTGGTGAGAAACAAGAATACAAGGATTCAGGGATACATGGATACAAGATGGAATAAATCCGAAATTTGAGGTGCAAAACATGGAAAATTCACGAAATTAGGTTTCGAGAAAACAGATGGAGAATGTAAGATATAGTCGCATTAAAAAAGTCGGTTTTACAATAAAAATACGGAGCGAATTAATCAGAATTGTGAATATGCAGGGGCTGTCGACGCGAAATCTCAAGTATATGCGGGCCTTTGCGGCGGCATGGCCTGATAAAACAATTGTGCAACAGCGTGTTTCACAAATTCCATGGGGCAGCAATATAGCCCTGTTGGATAAACTGAATTCGCCGCAGGAGCGACTGTGGTATGCTCAAAAAACTATTGAAAATGGGTGGTCGCAGCCTGTGTTGGCTTTTCAAATTGAGTCCTGCTTGTATGACCGGCAGGGCAAGACGATCAATAATTTTTCTGTGACCCTGCCGCCGGAGCAATCGGATATGGCTGAGCAGATCTTCAAGGATCCCTATCTGTTTGATTTTCTGGTAAGGTCTGGTTAGTCGATTGAAACCAGCCTGTTTTTTTCATAGGCAAATACCTCCTCTCTCACATAACGAACCGATCCATTTTTACCTTCTCCGAGACAAAGCCGCTTTGATTTTGCGGGTGGCGATAGAGTAGAGAGGAAAAAGAGAAAAGTTCGTGGTTTCAGAAGATTTGATATTTCGGATTGGATAAAAAAATAAATTGGGGCTTTGAGAATTTTGATGTAAGATTTGCGAGAATCAAATACAAATTCAGGGAGTGCGGATATGAATATCGGATTGGTGATGCGTGGGATGTTGTTGGTGATGTTTTGCGGGGTGGGGGTGGTGCCTGCAGCGGGGTGCGACCCTATGGCGGCCGACTATTCCGGCCATGCGGGGAAGACCATCTATGTGTCCAAACTGGGGGACAATTCCGACGGCAGCAGTTGGCAGAAGGCGTTTCATACGATTCAGGCGGGGCTTTCGGCGGTGCCGGATGAGCAGGGCGGGCATCGGGTTGTTGTGCGGCCCGGCCGGTATGTGGAGGCCAATCTGGCGCCGGCTTATCGCGGGGCGGCGGGGGCGTATAATGTGCTGGTGGGGGATTTTGACGGCAGCCTCGGTTCGGGCGGCAAGGGGTGGGTGCTGCTGGATTGCGGCGACCCGGACAAGGGATTCAAGAGCTGGGACTGGTGGGGGCCGTTCCGCTCCACGGATAAGAACTGGCCGACGGGCAACAAGACCGGCCAGACGTTTTCATCGATTGTGTGCGATCGGTGGATTTTCCGGAATCTGTACACCGCCGGCGGGGATGCGGGGCTGTTTTGGGATTTGACCGATCAGAGCGGGCAGGGCTTTACGGTGATTGTTGAAGATTGCGTGGGGACAGGCCGGGCGTTTGGCGGCGGGGTGTGTTATCCGGTGGTGCGGCCGGGCGAGCCGAGTGTGTTTCGCCGGTGTTATTTTCTGGCGCTGGATTATGTGGGTGATACGGCGGCGGTGCTGATGGGGGGGTGGGAAAAAACGATGCCCGATGCGCCGCATGCGGTGTTTGAGGATTGTACGCTGGTGCATCCGGATAATGCGGTGGCGATGTCGTACGCGGCCCATTGCACGAGGACGCGGTTTATAAACTGCCGGATGATTGTGCTGAACTTTACGCAGCCGGAAATGGGCGGTAAATCTACGGGCATTATCTGTACCGAGGGGCATTGCCCGACCGGGCGGCTGCATGTCGATTTGGAGGACTGTGTTCTGGCGGGGTATTCGGTGCTGACGCCGGGCAAAGATGCGGAAGTCGCCAGTTGCACGACGAAGGGCAAGGTTGCGGCATACGTGCAGTTCAAGCAGACGGTTCCACAGGGTTTTGAGCAGCTTGGACTGTGGCCGGTCGAGTTATTTGAGCAGATGGCTCCGCCGAAGTCACCCGAGGAACTCAAGATTCAATAATCAGCCGCACCAGGGGCGTTCTCTGGTTTTCATGCTGGCGAGGATATCGATGGCGATGTTGACATCTTCGACGATCTGATAGTCGAACATGCCCACGCACAGGAAATCGGCACCGCTTTCGAAGGCGTATTTGAAACCATCCTGCGGAGTGAGAGCGCCGGCGGCAAGCACCTTAAATCCCATCCACGGAATTTTTTTGGTTTTCATGAAGGCGATGGTCTCATCCGGGAACAGGCAGAACATGTTGTCGTGAAATTCGTTGTGGTTGGGTGAGCGGTCGCCGTCCACGGAGAAGGGTTTACGGTTTTCTTTGGGATGGGCCGACCAGTAGCGGTCGTGGTGGATGGTTTTCATGTAGAAGTCCGGCTCGAGGCCCGCTTTGTCGCATTCGATCATGGCCTGGATGGAGTGGGCGCCAAGGCCTGCGGGGAAGCCTTTGGAGCGGATGTGGTCGATGCACTTTTGAAGCACATCAATACGGCCTTCGCGGACGCGCCAGTCGCAGCAGTTGCCCTGAATCTGGACCATGGTGCCGCCGTTGTCCATGACGTAATTGGCGGCGCTGTAAAGGTCGTCGGCGGTGGGGTGGACCTGGCAGACGGTCTGGAGGCTGCTGCCGAAGATTTTCTTGTATTTGTTGATCAGGGGGAGCTGGTCTTTGGAGATGTTGATGGTGTTGACGCCGGCTTTTTCGGCAAGCATGAGGGTTTCAAAGACCTTCTTTTCGGTGTTGTATGCCTTGAACAGCGAGGGGACATAAATTAAATCCCGGGAGTGGGCCCAGCCGCCGATGAGATTGCCGCCGAGGATGAGGCGGCTGACCTGAAGCGGGCCGACTTTTCCCGTGGGCAGTTTGCCTTTGAGGTCTTTGAGACGCAGGGAACTGGCCTGAATGGTGGCGCCGGTGATGGCGTGGACTTTATTCCAGCGGTGCTTTTTGGCGACCAGGATGCCGAAAAAGCCCAGGACTGGGACCGAGGCCAGACTTTCGAGGATTTGTCTGCGGCTGAGGTTGGCGGGCGGGAGGTTCTGAATAGGTGCGGGGCTGGTTGGGGCATTTGGGGCGGGCCTGGGGGATTTGCGGTTGAAGAAGGCTGACAGGATTGTATCAAAGGCCCAATATCGGCCGGCCGGGAAAAGGGCGATGAGGGCCAGGGCGATGATTTCCACGAGGTTTTTGTTGACCAGCAGATAGTGGCCTTCGGCCGGGCCGCTGAATCCGGTGGCGATAAAGGGAGGATTGGCGATATAGTAGAGGGTGACCAGCAGGATACCGCAGATG
Source organism: uncultured Pirellulales bacterium (assembly GCA_964630775.1). Classification (GTDB taxonomy): domain Bacteria; phylum Planctomycetota; class Phycisphaerae; order Sedimentisphaerales; family Anaerohalosphaeraceae; genus Anaeroglomus. The sequence goes on from CAZVYY010000042.1 coordinate 6,092, forward strand.
CAGGACAGGCGGGTCAGGCAGCCGAGCATGAGGGCCAGGCCGACCAGCGTCAGGCCCCAGATATTCATCAGGTCCACGGCATAGAGCACGCTGGGCGTGGCGGCGATCCAGTGGAAGATGTCTTTGAACCACCAACTGGCGTTTTCGAGATAGGCGGCACTGGACCAGTCGGGCATCAGCAGTTTGGAGAGGCCTTCGTAGAGGAAGTGCCAGCCGACTGCGAATCGTAATAAAACCAGCACGGCGACCTGTGATTTGCCTAAACGATACGCGGATGTGTGTTTTTCCTGTGAATGCATCGTCGGATATCTCCCATTCGAACGGTTTATTATTTTGTATGAAAATCTATCTGAGAAGTCAAGACTTATATTCGGGGATATGCAAATCCAGCTTGGCCGGTGGGATGTAAAGTGTGGTTTTGAAAATGATGCGATGCGATATTTTTGTTTTTCACGGGTAAAAATGATATAATGCGTATCGTGCTGCAAATGTGAAAATGAAAGTGAAAAGCCGTTTTATTGGAGGTAGCGTGATGAAAAATCCGACGATGTGTTTGGTCGTGTCGCCGGTGCTGGTTTTGGGGACGGTTTCGTTTGGAGCGGAGACGGTCCATCTTTTCCTGACCGGCAAATCGCAGGGCTGGATCAAGGGGGAATCCACACAGATTTCCCTGGGGCGTGCGGATTCCATCGAAGCGGCTGCCTATATGCAGATGGTGGTTGGGGAGCCGGACCCGAAGACGGGTATTACGGGGGAAGTTCGTAATCATTTTCCGGTGACGATACTCAAGCGGCTCGATCAATCCACACCCAAGCTGTTTCTGGCCTGGCGCAATCATGAACCGCTGACGGCGGTATTTAAATTTTACCGGCCCAATCCCAGCGGAGACGGCACGACTCATACCATATCAAAAATTAAAGAGTAAAAATCAAAATTAAGGAATCCGCCGGGGGCGGATGGTGATTCATAAATATGTCATGGTTAGGTAAGGCCTGGCCATGACGTATAGTATTTTGGAGTAGCTTTTCCGAGACAGAAGGAATTATGGTTTCGTTTACACCTTGTATTTTCATGCCGCGAGTTGTATAAATATACCTAAGAGGTATGTTGTTGCCGCGTCGGGAGCACTATATGCTGCTATGCGGTTATAGCCGCGACTCTGGCGGGAAATTTCATGCAAAATCAGTAGAATGAATGTACACTGTGATTGTGGAAAAAGAGTTCCGGGCCCAGCATCAGTTGATGATGCCGGATGGGGTTCGGGAGCCGCTGCATGGCCATGTGTGGAAGGTGGCGACGGCGGTGGCGGCGGAAAATCTGGATGCGGCGGGTCTGGCTATTGATTTTTGTGTGGTGTCGCGGCATCTGGAGGGCATTCTCGGACCTCTGACGGGGCAGAATCTGGAGCAATGCGAGCCGTTTGTGGGCATTAATGCCTCGGCGGAGCGGGTGGCTCAGTATGTGTTTGGCCGGATGGCAGGGTTGATAACGCCGCCGGGGCAGTTAATCTGGGTTGAGGTGACGGAAGCGGCCGGGTGTCGGGTGCGGTACGAGCCGTAGATTGACCTTGAGGCCGCGGCGAAACGGGCCGATATAATATAGGATATGGTTTGTCGGTCTGAAATTGAGCTAATACTATAATAGAAAATATATATATGTTATGTCAGATATGTAAAGAAAACACGGCCACGATTCATTTGACCGAAATTACGCATGGGCAGCGCTGCGAGACGCATTTGTGTCAGCGGTGTGCTCAGCAGCAGGGGCTTGGTGCTCAGACACAGGTTCCTTTGAATGAACTGCTGAGCAGTTTGCTTCAGGCAGCCAAAACCGCGACCGATTCGCAGGAGAAAACGGTTAATTTCAGCCATCCGGATAAGACTTGCCCGGTGTGCGGGATGACGCTGCGTCGGTTCAGCGAGACGAGCCTGCTGGGGTGCCCGGAGGATTATAAGCATTTTCAGAAGGAACTTGGGCCGCTGATTGAGCGGACTCATGCGGGCCATGCACAGCATTGCGGCAAGGTGCCCACGCACGCGGGACAGGAGATGAAAAAAGAAGTGGAGCTGCTGCATCTCCGGCGGCAGCTTGAGCAGGCAGTCAAGGCTGAAGATTATGAAACCGCCGCGCGGCTGCGCGACCAGATCAGGCAGATTCAATGAAACCGGCACAGCTTGCCAATCAGTGCAGTTCGTGGTTCGGGGCCGAGGGGCCGGGATGGGATATTGTCATTTCATCGCGGGTGCGGCTGGCGCGAAACCTGGCGGATTATGAATTTCTGTCGTGCCTGACGCCGGTCCGCCAGCAGGAAATCCTCGACAAGCTCAGTGAGGCGATTTTGTCGCTGTCGCTGGGGGACGAGGTGTGTTTCATGGATGTGGACCGGGCGGCGACGCTGGAGCGGCAGTTACTGACGGAGCGGCATTTGATCAGCCGTCAGCACGCGGCGGGCAAGGGGCCGCGCGGGGTGGTGGTGTCGGCGAAGGAATCGTTTACGGCGATGATTAACGAGGAAGACCATCTGCGGATGCAGGTGTATGCGGCGGGGTTCAACCTGGGGGATTGCTGGAAGCGGATTAACGCCATCGATGATATGATTGAACAGAAAGTGCGATATGCCTACAGCGAGCGGTGGGGGTATCTGACGGCCTGCCCGACGAATGTGGGGACGGGGATTCGCGTGTCGGTGATGCTGCATCTGCCGGCGCTGAAGATGACCGGGCAGATTGAGAAATTTGTGACCGCGGCCAAGGATGCGGATTTGGCGGTGCGGGGCTTGTTTGGGGAAGGGACCGATGCGCTGGGGGATTTTTATCAGCTTTCCAACCAGGTGACGCTGGGGGTGCGGGAAGAGGATGTGGTGCGGGAGCTGTCGGAGACGATTGTGCCGCGGATTGTGGAGTATGAGAAGGCGGCGCGGCAGGTGCTTTTGGAGCAGAAGCCGCATACGCTGGACGATAAGATTCAGCGGGCGCTGGGGGTGCTCAAGAGTGCGTGTCTGATCAGTTCTCAGGAGGCGTTGTATCTGCTGTCGAGTGTGCGGCTGGGGGTTAACCTCGGGCGGGTACCGAATCTGTCGCTGTCGACGATTAACGAATTGTTTCTGCTGACGCAGCCGGCTCATCTGCAATTGCGGGCCGGAAAGATGCTCGATGCCGACCAGCGTGACGCCCTGCGCGCCCAAATCATCCGCCAGAAGCTGGCGAATAATTGATTATACCCAACGGGTATAGAAGCAGATTAAAAATCAAAGAGCAAAAATCAAAATTATGGAAACCGCCGGGGAGCGGAAGCTGAATTACTCTTAAGCACGAAGGCTTGAGCCACAATGGCCGCGACGAACCGGAAAATTTCAAGTAGGATCAGTATATTTTTTACGCCCTATATTTTCTTGTTCGCAATTTTTAATCGTTTGGCTTTTTCTTTTGCGTCTTTGTGCCCGCCCTGGGCGGCCTTTATGAGCCAGTGTCGGCTCCATCGGTCGGACTTGCGTATCCCAACTCCATCCTGATAGCACAGCGACAAATTCCATTGTGCTTCTGGGTTCCCTTTGATTGCGGCCATTTTATAATATTTTACGGCCAGTTTATCATTCTTTTTCAAACCGTTGCCTTTATGACAGGCATATCCGAGGTCACGCAGGGCTTGCGGGTCTCCCTGATGTGCGGCTTGTTTTAACCATAGGATGGCTTTCTTTAGATTCTTTGCCGTGCCCTGTCCGTCACGATACATCATATAGACATTGTATTGTGCTGCAGCTTCTCCTGACTGGGCGGCACACAGATAATATGCAAAGGCCTTTTTACGATTGGCTTTTGTGCCGCAGCCGAAGTCGTAACAGAGGCCGGTATAATAAGCAGAGTCCATGCAGCCGTCATCCGCCAGTGCTTTCCAGATTTTGAAGGCCGGTGCCCAATTTCCATTGATGAAAGCCAATTGGCAGGCTTTTTGACAGCTTTGGTCTTTTGCTTTTTTTGAATCCATGGTTTAATCCAATCAAATTCAGTTTGCAGAACTATTTCTGAGTCCGGCGATGGACCGCTCAAGGTTGGCCGTGGTGAGCGAGTGATTTCCGCAAGAGAATTATACAATCTCATCTATTATCATCAATGATAATTTGAGCTGCCTCGAATGGGATACTTTACAAACTATGTGTTGATGCTGTCCAGTTATCAGTTAACGGATTGTTTTCGTTGGAGCAAGACGGCGGACAGGAGGAACAGAGTCAGGGTTGCCGGTTCGGGGATGATCTGGAGATAGGGGGCGTGGCCGGCGGGGTCTTCGGACATGCCGATAAGGATATCAGATGTGTCGCTCCACTCGGCCAAATCGACCTGGATGCTGAATCGAATCCAGGGGTATGACTTTTGTGCGGCCTGCCGGAGGATGGCGGTGATGTCAAAGGAAATCCAGTGGGGCGGCCAGTTGGAGGTATCAGGGGCTATAAACAGGGGGATGGAGCCGTCGCGGTCTGTGGTATCCACCTGGCCGTTGCCGGCGGTGTGGAATCCAAAGACCGTAAATCCGGATACCTCGGGGGTGGTGAAGGTCGATTGGTAGAAATACAGATTCAGCGTGGCCTGCTGGATGTCGGCCTGGCTGTACTGGGCGATGGGGAATTCAATCACGGCGCGTTGGGAGGCAAAGTTTGTGATGCGTTCGGGCAGAACGTGTTCGGACAGATAGGCCGTCTGGCAGTGGGTCTGGCAGGTGGTTTCATCGACGAATTCGGGGATGATGCCGAGGCTGTCATACCAGCCCCAGCGATAGATGGTGCCGTTGGCGGTTGACGGACTGTAGAGGATATCTGCAAGAGCGGGCTGCGACATGACCATAACAACAAAACTGAGCGTTAAAGACAGAATCGTTCTCATATTACTCTCCTTGAATAAAAACCTCCTATTTCCCAAAAAAAGACAAGGATAATATACAACAATCACTTAGCAGGCACAAGAGAATTTTTGTCAAGGTCAGACAATCGCGGGTACGATGTCGCCACGGCGGAGGGTGGGGGCGCTGGGGTGTTTGGACAGGTCCACCATGAAATAGCGTTCGCAGCGGCCGCGAGGGGGGCGGAGGGTTTCGACAAGGACACTGACGGATTGACCGACGAATTGGAGGCGGAATTGTTCCTGTAAATGTGTATCCAGTTTGTGTAATTCCTCCGTGCGAGCCTTGATGACGGACGGATTGACTCGGCCGGGCATTTTGGCGGCAGGGGTGTTTTTGCGGGGGCTGAAGGGGAAGATGTGGATTTTGGAGAATCCAACTTTGGTGGCGGTTTGCAGGGTTTCGGCAAAGTCGTCGTCGGTCTCGCCGGGGAAGCCGACGATGATGTCGGTGGTGATGGCGGGGCGGTCGAGGACGGCGTTAACCTTATTAATAACACTGAAAAAGTCGTCTCGGGTATATTGGCGACACATTTTTCTTAGAATTGCCGGGCTGCCGGATTGCAGCGGCAGGTGAAGATGGGGCATAATGTTGGGATTTTTGGCGAAAACCTCCAGCAGGCGGTCGGTGACGTCGGCGGGTTCGAGGGAACTGAGGCGGATACGTGCCAGGCCGGGAACGGCGGCCAGTTGATCGAGTAAATCAGCCAGGCAATCGCGTTTTTCGGGGTCCCAGTGCTTCCGACGGGCGGTATTCTGGCCATAGGCGCCAAGGAATATGCCGGATAAGACGATTTCCTTATGGCCGGCCAGAACCAGGTTTTGTGCCTCGGCCAGGACGGTTTTTACATCCTTGTTACAAACCTGGGTGCGGATTTTGGGTATAATACAGTAGGAACAGAAGGCATCGCAGCCATCCTGGATTTTCAAAAACGCCCGGCATTGTCCGGTATAGCTCTTTAAAGGTTCAAGGTGGTCATGTTCTGCGAGAGGCAATGAGTTTTTATCCTTGATTTTATCTGGACTTAGTGGTTTACTTAGGCCTTGCAGACCCGATTCGGATGTGAGATTAAACAGGTCTTGAACGGCCAGGGCGATTTTATCCTTGTCGGGGACCAGACGGACGTCGCCGGCGGAGAGGGTTTTGAGTTCATCGGAGTCCGCGGCGGCCAGGCATCCGGTCAGGATGAGTTTGGCGTTGGGATAGAGGCCATGAAGCCGACGCAGCGATTGTCGACTTTTGGCTGAGGCGGTCCCTGTAACGCAGCAACTGTTGACAATAACCAGGTCGATGGGTTGCCCGGGTGTTGCGCAGGCAAAACCGATATCCTGCAGAAGCTGGCGAATCTGCTGGCTTTCGTACTGGTTGACTTTGCAACCGAGCGTCTGGATCGTAAAAAACTTCATAGAGTGCGGTATTTTACGTATATAACCGGCCTGAGAGCAAGTGTTTTTCCGGGCCGAGGATGGAATCATAACTTTTTTCCAGGAGAAGCGCTAATGGCTTCATCTGTACGTGGTGTATGGGCGATTGATATTGGAACCTGTTCCTTAAAGGCTCTGCGTGTGCGGCCCAGCGACGATGGGATCGAGGTGGTGGGTTTTGACCATATCGAGCACAGCAAAATCCTGTCGGGGTCGGATGTCAATCCCAAAGAAAAGCACGATATCATCGCGGCGACCCTCCGGCAGTTTCTGTCGCAGAATGATATCGGGAAAGACCAGGTTGCCATTTCCATAGCGGGTCAGAACAGTTTTGCCCGTTTTATCAAACTTCCCCCTGTAGAGCCCAAAAAGATACCAGAAATTGTCCAGTTTGAAGCTGTCCAGCAAATCCCCTTCGATATTAATGAGGTGGAATGGGATTGGCAGAAAATGGATGCGTCCAACAGCCCGGATGCGGAAGTGGGTATTTTTGCCATCAAGAATGAATTGATTGCCGAAATTATGGACCATTTTACGCGAGAAAATCTGAATGTTACCTGTGTTCAGATTTCTCCGATGGCCTTATTTAATTATTTGCTGTATGACCGGGATGATGTGGGGGGCAATGGTCAAAAGGCGACGGTGATCCTGGATATGGGGGCTGAGAATTCGACGCTGGTGATCTGTACCAAAGACAGTGTCTGGCAGCGCAGTATTCGCATCGGCGGCAATACCTTTACCCATGCGATTGCCGATGCGTTCAAGCTGGACTTTGAAAAGGCCGAGAAGCTCAAACGGACTGCCCCGATGAGCAAGTATATGCGTCAGATTTATACGGCGATGAAGCCGGTTTATACGGAACTGAGCGGGGAACTGCAGCGGAGTCTGGGTTTCTACAGCAGCAGCGGTGCGGGGCGGGATAAAGGGTTTTCACAGATTATCGCCCTGGGCGGCGGGATGAAGCTGCAGGGGCTGACCAAGTATCTGCAGCAGTCGCTGGGATTGAACGTGGTCAAGCCGGAATCGTTTGAGAAGCTGAAAATTTCCTCCGAGGTGTCGTCGGCGAAGCTTCATGAGAATATCTGTGATTTCGGCGTTGTTTACGGATTAGGCGTTCAACTGACCGGGCAGGGCAAGATTATGGCGAATCTGCTGCCCCGGAAAATTGCCCGCACGATGGCCTGGAGCCGCAAAGCCCGCATGTTTACGGTTGCGGCGGCGGTCCTGGCCCTGATTGCCATGCTGGGGCTGGGGCGGGCTTATCGTGACCTGACGCAATATAATGCCAATGCCCCGGTTCGAAACGAAGTATTGCAGGTGCTGTCGCGGGCCCAGGCGGCGATTGATAAGGTTCAGGAGGCACAAAATCAAATAGCGCCCCTGAACGAACGCATTCAGAAGCAAAAAGAGTTGTTTAATTATCGTGACATCCTTCCGACCCTGAATGAGCAGTTGATTGCCTGCCTGCCGAACGCGTCGAATACGCCCGATCAGACGGCATTATTTGAGGCTTTTGTGCGAGGTGATGTCCAGACGATTCGGTCGATTCCCCGTCCGCAGCGCAAGCAGGTGTTTGTAACCCGGGTTATGATTCAGTATGCGGCAGATTTGTCTGTGGCCGCGTTTCCGGATCCGGGAGCGGTGTCTGTATTTAATCAGCCGGCGATGATGCCGGGCATGATGCAGGGGATGCCGAGAAATCCATCGATGGATGAGCTTATGATGGGCAATATGGGTCCGACGCCGACAGATACTCCTGCCGAGGCCCCGAAGTCCGGTTTTGTGGTTTTGATTGAAGGGTATAGTCCTTATCGGAGGGTCACGGATTTGCTGGATCCGCCCGGCGTTGCGGCGGACCCGAGCCGATGGGGAATGATAACCCGGTTTGAGAATCTTGGTAAATTCATCAAAGGCTCTCCTTTCGAGCTGTTTAATAAAAATGATACCACCCATTTCAAGGTGGAATGGGGTACGGTTGAAGCCCCCGGGGCATCCGGGCCGATGGGCGGGGTGCAGAAGAATCAGCCGGCGGGTATCGGCATTCTGAATGAAGTGCGTCGGGTTCCGATCCCGGAGACACCGGCGCCGGGAGCCATGCCGGGGCCGATGGGCGGAGGCATGATGCCCATGGAAATGGGAATGATGGGAATGGGGCCGGCGGGAGGAACGCCAGGAATGGATCGGATCAGTGTGGAAAAAGTGCTGATCGATCCCATGACCGGCGAGGAAATCAGCAAGGTGTACGATATCGTTACCGAACAGGATATCGCGTCCAATCCCAACTGGACCGATAAGGATCTGGGGCGTATCGAATACGATTTCGGAAAACCCAAATTCATTGAGCGGGATTCGTGGTTCCGGATTAAGGCAAAGTTTATCTGGAAAGATGCCCCCAAAGTAGCTGTGCCCGGGACGAGTTCCGTCATGCCCGGCGGAATGCCGGCAGGCGGCGCAGGCGGTATGGGGATATGATTTTCTAATATGATGACCTTTTTTTCGAGTAAAAGTCATGGCAAAAAATCTGAATATTGATTTAAAGAATATTGATCTCAAGCAACTGGCTGGGTCGCTGAAGAATATCAAGCTGACCTCAGTGAAAAAGTATTCCGCGCTGTTTCCATCCATTGGGCTGCTTGTAGCGACGCTGGTTATTCTGATCGTGACCCTGCTGGTTGGCGGGTCGGTGAGCAAGAAGATGCAGGACAGCGCCGGGGTCGCAAGCCGTGTACGTTCGACTGCCGATTCGGTCCCCAGCGAAGCCCAGGCCCAGGAAGATATGCAATACCTGGAGAAATATGTTCAGGATGCCGACCAGGTTGACAACCTGATGACGAAAGCTTCCCAGCGTGAACTGATTTGCTATAACCCGGTGATTTTTCCCGAGCCGACCGACAAATCCGCGCAGGTGTATAATGTGTTTGCCCGGGATTACCGTGCGGCGATTGATTCACTGATGATTCGCATCAAGGCCAAAGATGCCCCCAGCGATGCAGAAATTCGCAGCCAGACCGGCGCCGGGGCGGCCGGCGGGGGACTGATGGGGGGAGGCTTTGTGACGCCGACTGCCGGTCCCGGGGCTTCGATGAATGCGATGGTGGATGCGGTGTGTCTGAAACGTGCCGAAGAAATTTCGATTTATGCCAATCCGAGCAGTTTGAACTGGTATGGCTATTGGGAAAAATTTGTTTATAAATCCGTTGATGAATCGCTGCAGAACTGCTGGTCTTCGCAGGTTGCCTACTGGATTTACGAGGATATTATTCAGACCATTGAGGCACTCAATGCCAATTCAACCCGAGTATCCACATCGCCGGTCAAGCGTCTGCTGGGAATTCAGTTCAATGGGCCGGTTCAGGTGTTCAATCCGCAGACGATGGGTTTTGGGATGATGGGCATGGAACCGATGGGCGGGATGCAGGGGTATGCCGGCGGGATGTCCATGCTGGATGCTCCGATGTATGTGAAAACCTCAAGTCCTTTTCTGCCGGTTGCCTGGACGGGACGTGTGTGCAATGACCAGATTGACGTCGTGCACTTTGCCGTTGCCGTCATTGTGGATTCATCAGCAACCACTCCGTTTATGAAGGAACTGTGCAGTATCAAGCCCCATACCTTCCGGGAAGGATTTCTTGAGAAGGGAAAGCAGGAGACGGCTGCCCACAACCAGATCACCATTTTGCAGTTTGATATAGAGCCGGTCCTGAAAGACGATGCGGTTCATGCGTATTACCGTTATGGAAAGAATGCGGTGGTTCGTCTGAACCTGGTCTGTGAGTATGTGTTCAGCCGCAAAGGGTATGATGTGATCAAGCCGGCCCCGGTCAAAAAGGCACTGGGGCAGGAGGCGGCGGGAACGACGGCGACGCCGGATGGCATGGGAGGCGGAACCCCGATAATGCCGGGCGGTCTCGGGATGTAAAACTGACGTAATCTCGCCCTGCTGCGGCAGTAAGCCGGGAGCCGGGGCGAATAGGCCAAGGATTCAAAAGAGCTGGGATTTTCGATTAGGATAAGCGTATATGAGTAAGAAAAAAGGATCATTTCTGGACCAGTATCTGGATAAACTTGTTTTGGGACTGGCTGGGCTTGCCGGCTTATACCTGCTGTGGGCGTTTGTGCTGAGCAATCCCTATGGCAAGACGGTGGGGGGTCGTAAATACGGTCCGTCTGAGATTGATCGTTTTAATCAGCAGCAGTCGCAGCAGATTCTGGAGAAATTACAGGGGCCGGCTGAGCCAAGGCCTTATGATCAGAATAAAACCGCGGAATTAACCCAGTCCCTGACCTGTTCGATATCCCGAGTTTCCATCGCGGCCAACTGGCCTGTTTCCGGTCCGACGGGCGATGAACAAAGTCCGGAAGATCGCATGTATGCCATTCCAGCGATTCCCGCGATGGAGAAGATTATGGTGGATTCTACTCGCGGGGCGGTGCGTATGCCCAGCGAGGAAGTCAGCCCAGAGCGGCCTTATACGATGGTTGCAGCCCAGCCGGCAGATCTTGATGTGATTACCATTTCAGCTCGTATTAATCTGCAGTCTTTGTCCAACAACTTCCAGCAGAGCTTCAATGGACCGCGTCTGATGCCCAAGTGGAAAGATCCCACCTACGCCGAGCCGGTTTTTGCGCGGATTGAGATGCAGCGTCGCATTCAGAAGTCCGACGGCTCGTGGGGGGAATGGGAAACCGTGCCGTTTACGCGAATTGATCCCTATCAAAAGATGTATAGGGATCTGCCGCTGACTACCGAGCAGATGACATTCGGGGATGTTACCCTGTTTTTAAATCAGTATAAAAACGCGGCGGTCATCAGGAATATTCTTCAGCCGGAGCAGTATCAATTTCTGAGTTCTTCAATGAAGTGGCTGCCGCCGGAGTTTGCCCTGGAATCCCGCAAGCTCAAGGACGAAGCGGACCAGCAGAAACAGCGGGAAGAGCGTGATCGCCGTGCCGCCGAACGCGAGCGAAACCGGAATGTCAACCGTCCTGCTCCCGGGGGAATGGGGGGGATGGGTGGAATGCCTCAGATGCAGCCTCAGCCCCAGCCTCAGCCCCAGCCTCAGCCTCAGCCCGGCCGTCGGGGCGGACGTACTAATGAACCGGGTATGATGGGAATGGATCCGATGATGGGGATGGAAGGCGGAGTGCAGCCGCAGCGTCCCGCCCGGCCGGTTCGCACGCAGCAGGATGTGGAACGGGACTTCAATGCAGCGATGATCACCGACAGAACCAAAATCAATACCCTCAAAGATGTTCTGGTCTGGATTCATGACGATTCGGCCAGGCCCGGAGCGACCTATCAGTATCGTGTCCGTTATGGCGTATTCAACCCGATTGCCGGAAAGAACTGGTTTGCCCCGGACAGCAAGCAATACCAGAGTCATATCGTGCTGTGGAGCCCGTATTCGGAATTGCCGGAGCCTGTTAAGGTTCCCAAAATGCTGCACATGTTCCCGATGGATGTCCTGGCCAACAATTCCGGCGTCAAGGTTGAAATCTACAAATATTATATGGGGCAATGGCGGACGGAAAATTTTGAAGTTCAGCCCGGCCAGGTTATTGGCAAGGCGATTGAAACCAAACCCAAAACGGCTGGCGGTCAGGCTGGCGGAATGATGCTTATGGAGCCTGGAATGATGGGCGGTGTGGAGACCGGTGCTCCGCTGCTTGTGGATTTTGCCACGGGCACGATGCTGGTGGATATCTTCAATACGCAGGACTGGCTGGGAACGAATTATCGCCAGAGGGCCTATCCGATAATGCTTTATATCGATGAGAATAACCAGATGGTTTCGATGGCGGCGCGCAGACAATTCTGGCCCAGAGAGATTACCGCCGAGTATAATGCCGTCAAGCAGGAAATGACGAAAACGACCGGCCAGATGGATACGATGATGGCGCCGATGGGGATGCCCAGGGAAGGGATGCCCATGATATTCTAAGCGGGCAGCGATGCGGCTGCGTATCCCATACCGTGTCGAAACGAAGAATTTCAAGCAAGAGCAGTATTCAACGCCGTCCTGAAGAACAGGGCGGCGTTTTTTATGCTCTGCAGGACGAGCGGAGGATAAGGGGGTGTCGGATGTCGGGGGCACACTCCGGGAATTCAGCCCGGACTTGGTAGCGACGTCCGGGCAGCATGTCAAAAAAGTTGTCACTGAGGGCGGCCGACGGATCCAGGACGATTTCAAGGTCCTTGACAAACCAGCGGCTCTGCAGGGTATAGTGCAGGCTCCGGCGGTCGATGGACTCGACGGTGATATCCATATCCAGGGGGCGAAGCCGGGCGTATTTATCCGGGGTAAACAGGTACGTGTTTTCGCTGAGCAGCACATCCTCCTGATAGACAGCCATGTGCAGAATGGATTTTTCCGGGCAAACGGGATTGAGCAGGTCGCGCGGCAGTGTAATGGATGCCGTACTGTACGGGCTGACGGATACCGGGGACTGGCTTTGATCGAGGATGCCGCCTTTCATGTCCAGCAGTTGGAATCGGGCCTGAGCTGTCAGCGGGGACGGGGTGTCGTTGACGATATAGCCGTTGCGGGCGGGACCTGTTTGGCCCAGACAGATCAATACAGAAGCCCAGAACCGCCGGGCGTAAAAATACAATGCCTTGGGTCGGCCCTGAAAATCCAGCATCGAGAATCCCGCCGCGGGCCAGAATTCATTGCCTGACCAGAGGAGGATTCCTCGATTGATGGTGTTATTGGCCCGCAGGGTTTCGACAATCTGCCTGGCATATCTTGCCTGAACGAGCTGGGTCTGATAAATCTGTTCGGCAAGATTGCCGGGGGGGGCAAAGTAGTCGCTGGCAAAGCGAGCCAGCCGCTGCATGCCTTCGGTGTGATAATTCAGTTTTTCCACTCCCGGGCCGGCAAGAGTTTGTTCTTCGTCCGGGCAGGCGATACGGAGGGTTTCCTGCGACGGCAGGGACTGGAAGCCGGTCTCGACCACAAACGGCGGCATCGGTTCCTGCATCCATGACTCCATCGGTTTGTATTCATTCCAGCTTTGCCATAAATCCGTGACGGCGGGAGCTTTGCCGGGCAGGTGCGGCTCGGGTGCCGACGGGAGATAGTCGCAATCGGGATTCAGTTCGGCCAGCAGATCGGGCAGCAGTTGAGTGAAAATTTCTTTGGATGCGGTTTTTTTATTTCTGCTGATTTTGCCGGACTGACAAAGACTGTCGATATGACTGTTGCCGCACCAGACCGTCAGGCAGGGATGATTGCGGAGCCGCAGGATAACCGCCTGGGCTTCACGGCTAACCTGCTCGTTAAACCCGTCGTAGTCCGGATAGCAGGCCGAAGCGAACATGAAATCCTGCCAGACCAGAATTCCCATCCGGTCGCATACATTGTAAAAATGGTCATCCCCGTAAGTTCCTCCGCCCCAGATACGAATCATATTGATATGGGTGTTGGCCAGGGCGTTAATCAGACGGGTGGTTGCGGCGTGATTGGCTTTGTCGGCACACAGACTGACCGGCAGCCAGACGATGCCTTTGATGTAGATGGGCTGCTGATTGATTTCGATGCCGAAGCCGGCGGATTGCGTATCTTTTGTCCGAAGGATGCGGATCATGCGTATGCCGAACGACATCTGTCTGCTGTCGAGAGTCTGGTCGGCGGCGGCGAGGTCGGCCCGGAGTGTGTATAAGTGCGGGCTGCCGTAACCCCGCGGCCACCACAGTTGCGGATTGGGAATACGAATGACGGCGGCGTGGGCGTCATTGGTCCCCAGGTCGATGATATGAGTCTGTCGCAGGTCGCCGCCCTCGATGGTCAGCCGGCAATGGAGGGGGATTCCGACTGCAGACCATCGACGAACCGAAACGGCAATGCGGATGTCGGCAAACTGCCGATTGCAGTCGATGGTGCGAACATGGATGTCCGCCAGATCCGCGGCAGGAATTCGTTCAAGGCGAACGGGGCCTGTAATGCCGCAGTCCAGCAGCGCCGGCCCCATCGCAGAGCCGAATTGACACTGGGATTTTCGAATAAAGACACGGGCGGGATTGCAGACGGATGGCTCGTTGGGCGAGCCGTATTTGCTGATGAGCTGCTGGGCGTGCTCCTGCGGCGGGCAGAATTTAATCAGCAGGGTATTGCGGCCGGGGCGAATCGCAGTGCCGACATCCAGGCGATGAGCAATAAAAGCATTGTCTGTGCCGCCGATTTTCTTTTCGTTGAGCCATATCCGGGTCAGGGTGTCCAGTCCTTCCAAAACCAGCTCGGTATGGTTTGTCGGAACCTGTCCGGGGCCGATGTCAAAGACGGTGCGGAATATCCAGGCCTGCCGTGCGACCCAGCCAAAGGCCTCGGGGCTGGCATAGACATCCTCCATCCGCAGGATGCCGGCTTCGGCAAGACTCAAAAAGACGGATCCCGGATGCGATGTCGTCAGCCATCGGCCTTCATCAAGATCGGCCATTTTGCGGGCGGTTTCGGGGTACTCCCGAAATTCCCACGGCCCGTTTATGTCTATGCACGTCTTTATCATCCATGGCTTCCTTTCGTTGATTGCCTCTATTGTAGTCAAAGTCTGCAAAGAATCCAGACGGCATTGCCGGGAATTCCGAAAAGCGAGGCTACCGCGGCGATTGATTTGATGGATTCGACGTAAAGGGATACTGGGCCGACCAGGTCTGATCGGTGGTGATGGTCAGGGTGCCGGCGGCGGTGTTGTCGGTACACAGCCAGCCAAGGAGATAGGCGGTTCCCTGTTCAGACTGTATGGTTTTATCCGGCAGGCGTGTCGTCTGAGTGTAAGGGCCTTTGGCAATAAAAAACAGGCGTGTCTTGTCGGTATTGCCCCGGGCATCGGCATAGACTTTTGACGGGACGACATTGCCGCTCAGATGCGACTCGATGGTGACCGTTTTTTTGTCGGATTCATACTGTGCGGCCCAGTCGGCGGCAACGCGGCAGTCTTTGCCGAAAGACAGCGTGACCTGGCCTCGCGGGGTATCGTTGCGATGTACAGGAGCTTTGATATGAATGGGTTCAAGCAGTTCCGGCTGTCCTTTTCGAGGGGACGGAACGTTCTTGTCCGGGCCGATTAAGAGGTCTTCCAACTGCCAGGGGTGATCTTCTATGGCAGCAGGGCGTTCCATATATTGCCCGGACGGGCCAAAAATGGCTTTGAGGTCCATGAAATAGAGCATCATGGCGATGGCGATGACGATTAAAAGCCCCAAAATCGCTGCAAATCCTCTGTGTTGATGCATGGTTCTGCTCCCGACACAACAACTATTGTTCTTAAAATTAACATTCACCAATCACCATCATACCGCCAAAGAGAAAAAAATGAATCATTTCTTTATGGAATTGTGGTATCGGGATAGACCGAAATTTTTAAAGTCGGATACAGAAAAAAAGGATATTGATAAAATTATGTGAATCGTAAATATATTTATATTAAGTAGTTACGGCATATATGAAAAATTTATTTGAAAAGGCCTTGACAAGGGGCGGCTGGATGGATAAACTCCCCCTTCTCTTTGGAACCCGAGGGGTACGGAGAGCTAAAAAAAATTGCAAAAAATTTGCAATTGCCTGTTGACGGCCAAGTTTTTTTAGCTATGATGTACTCTCTCAGGCGGGCAAGGAAAAGGCTTCCTTAAGAAGCCAGACTTGGCCGCTTATTATTTCGACAAGGGAAACCAGTCGACTAAGTCGATAGAGTATGTCCTGAGTTGAAAGAAGAGTGCTCTTTGAAAAGTAAACAGTTAATGCCATATTAAAGCAGCGAGAACGTTGGTTCTAAGGGATCACGACAAGACCCTTAAGAACTTTAAAAAACCAATTCAGGTGTAAAAATCTCATGCCGGGACGCCAGGTCTCGGTTCACCAATTGAGTTCTCGTTGCGTGAGCGAGTTTGAGTTGGTGATTGCGAAAAAGATTGCCGTCCGTAAGGACGGAAGTCAAGGATACAAATTGAAGAGTTTGATCCTGGCTCAGAATGAACGCTGGCGGCGTGGCTAAGACATGCAAGTCGAACGATACGGTCGATTGGGTAACCGAGAGATCGTATAGTGGCGAAAGGGTGCGGAATAGATAGGTAACGTACCTCGTGCTTCGGAATAGCGT
>CAZVYY010000043.1:0-23155 GCA_964630775.1 uncultured Pirellulales bacterium
ATCGGCAAACAGCTTCACATCTCTTGAGCAAATTTAGCGCTGTCATATTAATTCAACTGCTGCGGTTTTTCAAACAGCGAATAAAAAAACAACCCTCCAAAAGGATACTGACCTCACGCGGGATGATTATCAATCACATTGTATGTCTCATTGCTCTGGGTTGCCTGCTCTATGGCTGCTTTATCGAGCCGTATCGTCTGGAAGTCGTCACCGTCCGGCTCGAAACAGACAAATTAGTCAACACCTCCCTGCGGATTGTCCAGATTTCCGACCTGCACTGCGAAGACAAAGTCCGCCTCGAACCTCGCTTAGCCGGAATTATCAATCCGCTGAATCCCGACCTGGTCGTCTTCACCGGCGACGCCATCAACTCCCCCGCAGGGCTGGACCTGTTCCGCAAAACACTGTCAGGCCTCAACGCCTCCATCGGTAAATTCGCCGTCACCGGCAACTGGGACACCAAACGCATGACCGACCTGGACCGCTTCGCCGACACGGGCTTCGAAGTCCTCAATCAGGACGTGCGGTTTCTCGAAAAAGACGGCGAGACCTTCTGTGTCGCCGGGCTGGGCTATATGCACGGCCCCCACAGCGGCCCGGTCATCACCAAACTCAAGCCGGACTTCTTCACACTGTTTTTGTTCCATACCCCCGATTTTGTCGTCTGGCTCAAAGGCCTGCCGATTGATTTATACCTGTGCGGCCACACCCACGGCGGACAGGTCGCCCTGCCGTACTGGGGAGCCATCACCACCATGTCGGCCACCGGCAAATCCTTTGAACGCGGTTTGAATCGCTATGAAAATATAACCATGTACACCAATCGCGGAATTGGACTTGACGGCGGATGGCTGCCGCGGGTACGATTTCTGGCCAGACCTGAAATTACAGTGTTTGAGATTGTTCCCAGCAAGGCAAAAGAATGACAGGATTGCAATTAATCACAGTTTCCGGCATCGGCGTCGGTCTGGCGATGGACGCCTTTGCCGTCTCAGTCGTCACCGGCAGCCTTTATCGCCAACTGCATATCGGCCACGCCATTCGCATGGCCCTGTTCTTCGGCGGCTTCCAGGCCCTCATGCCCTTCCTCGGCTGGATTCTCGGAGAAAAATTAATCTGCTATATCACCTCGTATGACCACTGGCTGGCCTTCCTCCTGCTGACAATCATCGGCGGCAAGATGATTTATGAGGCTTTCCAGATGAAAGAAGCCGGCCAGAAACCGCACGACCCGTCCAGACTCGGCGTCCTGCTGGCCCTGAGCATCGCCACCAGCATCGACGCCCTCGTCGTCGGCATCACCCTGTCGCTGATCACGCCGTTCATCTTTCAGGCCGTCACCCTCATCGGCGCCATCACCTTTGTCATCTGCCTGGCAGGCTGGGAAATCGGCAAACGCGCAGGCCATTTCTTCGAAAACAAAATCGAAGTCTTCGGCGGACTCATCCTCATCGGCATCGGCCTCAAAATCCTGCTGGCCCACCTGATGCAGTAAATCCGCAGACAGGTTTTGCAGATTAACACATATACCACGGCAAAATCTCCAGGCCTTTAAACCTGAGCGATTTTGCCCCCCCATAAATCAGAACACCTGGATGGTCGGGACAATTTGTCAAGTTCCGCCAGAACACCAACTCTTTCAGCATATCGCTATTAAATGTCTGACCAGATTTGATTGCAACCGGCACCAATTGATTGCCCAGACTCACGATTAGATCAACTTCATTGGCATTGGAGTCACGCCAGTAATAAATATCAGGTTCAAGACGACGATTGAAATAATTTTTGATAAATTCACCAACGACCCAGGTCTCAAATATCATCCCCCGCATACCATGAGTTTTTAATTCTTCTACAGAACGGATTCTGAGCAGATAACACAATAATCCTGTGTCATTAAAATAGAGCTTGGGGCTTTTGATCAACCGCTTGTTGAAATTCTGAAAATGTGGACGGAGCAGCTTAATAATAAAGCTGCTCTCCAGAATTGAAATCCATTTTTTCGCTGTAATCTGAGATATGCCGCAATCGGCGGCAAGTGAACTGATATTCAATATTTGCCCGGACCGGCCCGCACATAATCCCATAAATCGCTCAAATTCATCCACACGGCCGATATTAGATATTAATCGCACATCTCGTTCAATATAACTGTGCAAATAATCGTGCAGCCATTCCTGCGGATTTAGGTCTTTATCATAAATACGGGGATAAAATCCACGAAACATCATATCATACAAATCCATTTGTACTGGATGGTCCGCAATTTTAACATTTCGACCAAGGGTCTCAATGTCCAAAGGGGTATCCAACATCAACTCCGCTCTGCTAAAAGGTAAAAGATGGAAAATTGCGCACCTCCCGGCCAGAGATTGGGTTATTTTTTCCATCAAAAGAAAATTGTGAGATCCCGTCAAGACAAATCGTCCAGGACGGTCTTCAGCATCAGCAAGCGTCTGAATATAGGAAAATAAATGTGGGACACGTTGTACTTCATCAAGGATTACATTGCCGGTATGCATACCAAGAAAACCGCGAGGATCTTCTTTGGCCATTTGGGCATTATCTGGATCTTCAAGAGAAATATAAACATAGTCTTTGAAAACATGTCGGCACAAGGTGGTTTTGCCGGATTGACGCGGTCCAGTCAATGTTATCACTGGATATTTCTGAGCCGCATCTAACAATTGTTTGGCAATAATCCTATGTATTAACATAATCACACTATATGTATATCATATATACTACTATATAATTTACATAAACAAATCACATTTTCAAGTAATTTATTCTCTTTTTACCATAAATATATTGCCATATTATAATAGTATAATATTTTATATCTGTTTTACTATAAATCACTCAAACATCGATTCCAGCCGGTCCAGAACGCGATGCTCCGCATCCGATATCTTGCTGCCAAACCCCAGAAAACCGCCGGCCGCCTGGGCAATCTGCCGGGCATGGCCAATCAGTTCATGCTTGAGATTGTTCTTCTGTTCGGACGTCAGCGTCTCGCAAAGTCCCTGAATATAGTGCGTCCAGGCATCCAGCAGTTCCCGCGACGGACGATGCTCCATCCACTGTTTGAGCAGGGCAAAATCGATGCTGTCTTTGGCAAAAAACGTCTTGGCCGCCGCATCCAGAATCGCCACCTTTTCCCGCTCATCCACACTGCCATCCGCCCAGGCCACCTCAATCAGCGGTATCAGCGCCAGCGACGCCAGAACCTCCGGCCGGATATTCATCTGCACCAACGTCTCTAATATCGCGTCATTGGAAATGCCCGAGACTCGGGCCAGCGCCTCTTTGGTCTCCTTCATCGCCTCCATCCGGTGATATTCCTCGGTCAGGATCGCATCCTGCCGGAGAAAAAACAAGTCTTCCAGTTTGCGACTGTATTTCGTCTGAAAAAATTTCGGTTTATTCATCATAATCCTGTTGTATGGGTCTTTCTTTGATAAACACGGACTCTGTTATACGAGCACAACCCGTGTTTGTTTGCTTATTTCTGTATCACTGCCGGCTCATACACATCCACCGGCACAATTTTGCCCTCGGCATCGAACCGCATCGGGCTGATGCATGTCTCGCGCTTGTAGCCGGTCCCGCCGGGAATGGCAAACCGGTGATACACGATATAAAACTCGTCCCTGCCCGGCACCTGCACCACCGAGTGATGCCCCGCCCCCAGCACCATCCCTTTGGCCTTCAGGATCGGATTGTCCTTGGCCTTGACAAACGGCCCCATCGGCGAATCCGAAACCCCGTAAGCCACACTGTACCGCGGATCGCGCGTATCAAACTCCGACCACATCAGGTAATATTTGCCCTTGCGCTTCAGAACAAAACTGCCCTCATTATACCCCGGCGGCGTAATCCGCTTCATCCCCGCCGGATCGTAGGAAATCATATCGTCGTTGAGCCTGACCGCCATGCAGTTGCCCTGCCCGAAATATAGATACGCCGACCCGTCGTCATCCACAAAGACCATCGGATCAATCGACTGGCACGGATACGCACCCTTGGCAACCAGCGGCTTGCCCAGCGGATCCGTAAACGGCCCCGCCGGTGAGTCCGCCACCGCAACCCCGATTTGCTGGGCCGCCGAATAATAGAAATAGTACTTGCCGTTCTTGCCGGCAATCGCCGGCGCCCAGGCATGCCTGTCCGCCCACGACACATCCACCCCCAGCCGCAGGATAACACCATGATTCTGCCAGTGCACTAAATCCGTCGAAGACATGCAGCTAAACGACGTCGAAGACCACCCTTCATTGCCGTCGGTGGTCGGATAAATATAATACCGTCCGTCAAACACCGCAATATGCGGGTCCGCATGATACCCCGGCAGCACCGGCGCCGGCGGCAGCTTTGCCTGGCGGGCCTTCAGTGCATCCACAATCGCGGCATCCACCGCCAGCACAGTCCCATGCCGCTGCCCCTTGACCGGACGAATCTGGTCGCTGATATCCGCCCAGCCCCCATCACCGCTTTTGCGCATCGCACCATATCGGCCATCACTATAGAAGTCATAATAGAGAACATAATCCTCACCCACCCGGGCCATCGTCGGCCCCTCCGCCCGCTGCGTCAGCAGCGGCACCGGTTGGACCGTATAAGGCCCCTGCGGGTCATTCGCTGTCGCCTGCCAGATCGGCCCCCACTTGCCCTTGGCCTGCATGTCGCCTTCCTTGAAAGTCAGAACAAACTTGCCCCCCAACTCCAGAATCGTCGCATCAATATGGTCAAAGCCCGGCTCCAGCAGCACCTTCGGCTCACTGAATGTCTCGAAATCTTTGGTCGTTACAAAATACGTGCGGTTGTTCATCCGATCCTGCGACACCGTTTCAGCAAATCGCCCCGTCACATCCGACGACCAGGTGATCATATACTCGCCGCGTTTGGCATCATAAAACGTCTCCGGCGCCCAGCAGTTCTTCACCCCCTCCACCTTGCCCATCACCGGGATATATTTCTGCTGCGACCAGCTCACCAGGTCTTTGGAACGGGCATACCCAATCCCGTTATCATTCCAGCCCGTCGTCCAGACCAGATGAAACACCCCGTCCGGCCCCCGCAGAAGATGCGGGTCACGCATCAGCTTGCCCCCCACCTCCGGCACCACAAACACCTCATCCAGGTCCGTCCATCGCAGCCCATCACTGCTATAAGCCAGATGCAGCCCGTCGCCATTGTCCCGAAACGAGGTAAACAGATAGGCCTGCTCCGCCCCCAGAGCAACCCCCGCCAAAACAAACAGACCCACCGCCAAAACCCGTCGTAATGTCATGCAAAACAAACCATTCATACCATTTTCCTTATAAATCAACAGAAAGGAACCGGTCCAAACATCCTGGCCGCTAAGCATAATTTATCCGCGGGTTTCCGCAAGTTTTTTCTCGTTGCTCACGCCAATTTACTTGGGCCATAAATACGCCAGGTACAACCCATAACACAGCAGATAGACGCCCCCTTCCCAGCGATCCAGCCGGAACCGCGACCACATAAACGGCAGCGACACCACCGCCATACTCAGCATCATCAGCAAGTCCACGTTCGTCAACCCCGGCGACGAATATGGCTTAATCAGAGAGGACAACCCCAGAATTGCCAATATATTAAAAATATTCGAGCCGACCACATTGCCGATGGCAATCTCCGGCTGTCGCCGGATCGCAGCCACCACCGACGTCGCCAGTTCCGGCAGGCTGGTCCCCGCACTGATGATAGTCAACCCAATCACCGCCTCAGAGATGCCGAAATGATGTGCCACCCGAACCGACCCGGCAATCAGCGCCTTGGACCCCAGTACCAGAAAGACCAGCCCCACCAGAATCAATCCGCAAATCATCGTCATCCGCCTGGGCCCGTGACTCAATTCCGCCGGGACCTCCTCCGAAAGCGACTGATTGGGTTCACGCCTGGCCTGATAAAACGTCCACACGGTATAAAGCATGGCTCCGCCGAAAAGAATCGCCCCTTCCAGCCGCGAAAGAGACATATCCCATAGAAACAAAATACACAAAAGCGAAACCGCAATCATCACCGGCACATCCCATCGAATCAATTGCCGGTTCACGCTGATCGGACAAATCAGAGCCGCAACCCCCAGAATAAACGCAATATTGAACGAATTGGACCCCACCACGTTCGTCACCGCAATATCGCCCATATTATTGATCGCCGCCTGCGTACTGACCGTCAACTCCGGCGCGCTGGTCCCATACGCAACCACCGTCAACCCAATCACCAGAGGCTGCACCCCAATACGAATCGCCAGCGACGACGCCCCCTTCACCAGCCACTCCGCCCCAAAATACAGCAGCACCAGACCAATACCAATCAAGACAATTGACATAGAATATCCTTATCGCTTTGGAAACCCAGTGAACATCTTTTGTCATTTCTGCTGAAGCAGTGTGTGCCACGGCCAAGCGAAGCCTGACCGTGGCATGCCACCGTTGGGCATATTTATCGTGCAAAATGCTCCGCTTTCAGGTCCACTTCAATCTGGCCGGGCGGAAAATCCAGCGTGACCGGCTTATCGGTCGGATATACACCCAGCGCCATTAGAATCTTAGACCCAATCGGCTGCTGCTTTTTCCAGTTTTGAAATGCATTGTCCAATTGTTTTTTCATCGGCAGGTCGCGCCGCACCTCATTAAGAACACTTAAGCCCCCTTCAACCCGTCCGGCCAGAAGCATCGCCGCCGCCAGATTCAGCTTGGTCGTATCCGACACGCCGGGCTTGATAACTACAGAATTTTTCTGATAAACTGCATCCAGTAAAACAGAAACCGCTTTTTCAGCATCGCCCTGACGCATATAGCAAACCGCCAGTGCATTTTGTATCCAGTTCGTTTTTTCCGAGATACCAAGCAAAATCTTTAAGGCATCCCCCGTCTTATTTTCGTTGATTAACTGCCCAATCTGTGCAGGGTTCATAGACTTTCTCCGTACAATGTTTAGGTTGATTGTCGATTATTATATGATACGCCCCCCAGCGTACAGAGAAGGCTCAAATCTGGAGCTGGCAATCCAGTGAAACCAGAGTCGATTCCAGAGGATTATAGGAATGATAAAACGTGCGGACTGAATAGCCCGTAGAAGCTATCCGATGAATACCCATTACAGGCATGACAACCCAGCCGGACAAGGATAATTCCCCGCCCGAACGGACACGCAGCTGCGATTGATCATAGACCACAAGAGGGATGGAAATGATACCAGAGCAAATGCCGGATTCCAAGACTTCATCAGACCTTTGCGCCGACGGACCGGTATGCCCGCCCAGCAGCATCCCGCAAGGCAGCAAAACCGCCATCAACCATATCATCATTCTGGAATATCGTCTCATCTTATCCGGCCTTCAATACACACACTGTAGCATACCGGATGGATAAGTCAATCTTTTTCGTCTCGTATGACTCCGGCTGTTCCGGATGCTACTGTCCCAGACCACGCACCACACTCGGCAGCCACAGCGACAGCCACGGCATATAGGTAATCGCCATCAGCGCCGCAATCATCGCGACAAAAAACGGCAGCAGGCTCGGCAGCGCCTGGGCGATACTAATCCGTCCCACCCCGCAGCCGATAAACAGACACGTCCCCACCGGCGGCGTACACAGCCCGATACACAGGTTGGCAATCAGAATCATCCCGAAATGCACCGGGTCAATCCCCAGTTTCATCGCCACCGGCAGAAAAATCGGCGTAAAAATCAGCACCGCCGGCGTCATGTCCATAAAGATGCCCACCAGCAGCAGGATCAGATTGATAATCAGCAGCAGCACAATTTTATCATTCGACAGCGACAGCAGTGCCGCGCTGACATTCTGCGGAATATTTTCGCGGGCCATCACCCAGCTCATCGCCGTCGAACAGCCCACCAGCAGCATCACCACCGCCGTCGTCTTGGCCGAGGCCAGCAGAATCCGCGGCAAC
The DNA here is from genome assembly GCA_964630775.1 of uncultured Pirellulales bacterium. Classification (GTDB taxonomy): domain Bacteria; phylum Planctomycetota; class Phycisphaerae; order Sedimentisphaerales; family Anaerohalosphaeraceae; genus Anaeroglomus. The sequence goes on from CAZVYY010000043.1 coordinate 7,951, forward strand.
GCCGATGGCTTCACTTCCCGATAAATCGCCACCGTCAGAAACAACGCATAGGCCACCGACACCGCCGACGCCTCCGTCGCCGAACATATCCCGCCCAGGATCCCGTACAGCACAATCACAATCAGCAGCAGACTCGGCACCGCCTCGCCAAAGGTGCTCACAATCCGTTTCAGCGACGTCGCCTGCGCCCCCCCATACCCGCGAAACCGGCAAATCAGCCCGCTGGCTATCATCAGGCAAATCCCCATCAGAATGCCCGGCAGCACCCCCGCCATAAACAAATCCGCCACCGACACACTGCCGGCCACCACCGCATACACAATCATCACGTTGCTCGGCGGAATCAAAAGCCCCGTCGTCGCCGCCGTCGAGGTCAGCGCCACATTAAACGCCTTGTCGTACCCCTGCCGGTTCATCTGGGGAATCATAAAGCCGCCCACCGACGACACCGCCGCCGCCGCCGACCCGGAAATCGACCCGAACATCATACAGGTCAGCACATTGACATACCCCAGCCCGCCGCGGCACCAGCCCACCGCCGCCGATGCAAAATCAATCAGCCGACGGGCCATGCCGCCTTCGCCCATCAAATACCCCGACAGAATAAAAAACGGAATCGCCAGCAGCGGAAAACTTTCCACCCCCCCGGCCATCCGCTGGGCCACGATATACGACGACTCCACATTGCCGATGGCCAGCACCGTCAGAAATGACGCCGCCCCAATGCAGATCGCTATCGGCACATTCATCAGCAGCAGCGCCGCAAAACTAATCACCAGAATCAGGATTTCTTCAATCATTGTACGGCCTCCCCTTGCTTGTTCTTGCGAGTCAGCAGGTCAAGAATATGCTCCATCGCAAACAGCACCATGAAACACCCGCTGATGGGAACAACGATGTACTTGTACCCCGCTTCGATCTTCAGAGCCGGCAGCGTCTGCCCCGACTCCAGCGTCCGGCTGAACAGAATCCAGCCGCCATAGACCATCACCACTGCCGAAAACAGCCCCACAATCAGATGCACCAGAATCTCGTTGACCCGCTGTGCCGACGGCTCCAGCTTGCCGACAAAATAATCCACCCCCAAATGCCCTTTTTCCGCGTAGGCAAGGCTCGCCCCAAGCAGCGAAATCCACATCAGCAGAATCGTCGCCACCTCTTCCGTCCAGGCGGTCTGGTGCCCGATGGCATATCGGCTGAACACCCCCCACAGCACATCCGCCACCAGCACCGTCATAATCACAATCGCCGCCCATTGCAGCAGACGGACCAGGACGTGGCGAATGCCATATAATAATTGCATGAATCCGTTCATTGCACCGCCTCGATCTTCTGAATCATCTCGCCAACGACCGTCCCCTCATAATCCTTGTACATCTGCCGGGCCTTCGCCTGAAACGGCTTCAAGTCCGGACGATAAATCTTAACCCCGAGTTTCTCGCACTCTTTCAGGTTGCTTTCGGTCTCTTCTTCCCACAGCTTGCGCTGGTAAACCACCGACTCCTCCGCGGCCTGCTTGAGCCACATCTGCACCTGCGGCGACAGCTTCTGCCACGAAACCTCGCTCATCAGCAGCAAATCCGGGATGCGGGTATGCTCCGTCAGCGAAAAATGCTTGCAGACTTCAAAATGCCGGTTGGTATAAAAACTCGGCGGGTTGTTTTCCGCCCCATCCACCACCTTCTGCTGCAGCGAAGTATAAAGCTCGCCCCACGGTATCGGCGTCGGCGACCCGCCCAGCGTCTCGACCATCTTCATCGCCGTCTCGCTCTTCTGGACGCGAATCTTCTGCCCCTTCAAATCATCCGGCGTCAGCACCGGTTTGGACACCGTATAAAAATTCCGGCTGCCCGAATCATAATAGCACACCCCATGCAGGCCCCTGGACGCCCCCTTGAGCAGCATATCCTGACCAATCGGCCCCTCCAGCACCTTCCAGTAATGAACATGGTCCCGAAAGACGTATGGAATGCTGAAGACCGTCATCTCCTTGACAAAACTCTCCAGCGGCGCCGCCGATACCTTGGCCATATCCAGCGCCCCATTCTGAAGCTGCTCGATATTTTCCGTCTCATTGCCAAGCTGCCCGGAAGGATAAATCTCGATCTTGACCTTGCCGCCGGACAATTCCAGCATCCGCTCGGCCATCAGCACCATCCCCTTGTGCACCGGGTGAACCGGCTCCAGACCATGCGACAGCTTGAGCACCATCGTATCCCCGCTGTCCCGGTTCTTCATATTCCGGATAAACACGCTGAACAGCGCCGTCGAAATGATAATACCCACCCCCAGCCCCACCGCAAAAAACGATACCGCTTTTTTGTCCACGTCGTTCCCCTTTACTCATTTGTGGACGCAGCCATATACCAGGCTGGCCACTCAGCGTTTCGGTTGCCTGTTCATATTTGAAACAATTGTTCCATTGTCCGCTCCTTACTACATCATTTCCCCCCGCCCGTCAAGAAATTTCTCACGTCTTGAACCATTTCCCCCAAAACCCAAACCCACCCCCTATCGCCATTCCCGCAGTGTGCGGCACAGCCAAGCGAAGCTGGACCGTGGCTCATCACCCCGTGCCCACTCAATCGTCAATCCCAATTCATACTTTTCTTTTCAAACCCTCCATCACATCTCTTTGAAATTTCCAATCTACAATTTACAATTTGAAATTTCTCCGAACTATGAATCCTCCAACTGCGTTGCGCAAAAGAAAAGGGCGGACACTCAGGTCCGCCCGGATACATTACATCAGACAGTTCTGAGAGCTATTTGGCCAGTTCGTAGGTGTCGCCGGCGATGGCGCGTTCTTCGTCGGTGGGGATGACAAAGACGCTGACCCGGCTGTTGTCTTTGCTGATGAGGCGCTCTTTGGGTTCCCTGGCTTCGTTGCGTTTGTCGCAGATGTCGATGCCGATCTGGGTCTGGCCGGAGCAGACTTCCCTGCGGATGAAGGCGTTGTTTTCACCGATGCCGCCGGTAAAGACGACCGCATCCAGACGACCCAGGACCGAGGTATAGGTACCGACGTATTTTTTGATGCGATAATTAAAAATGTCGATGGCCAGCTTGGCCCGTTCGTTGCCCTGGGCACTGAGTTCCAGCAGGTTGCGCATGTCGTTGGAGGCGCCGGAGATGCCCAGCAGGCCGCTTTGCTTGTTGCACATGGCGTTGAGCTTTTTGATGTCGTAGCCTTTGTCGGCCAGGTAGAACAGGATGGCCGGGTCGATGTCGCCGCAGCGGGTTCCCATCACGACGCCTTCCAGCGGGGTTAACCCCATGGACGTATCGACGCTCTTGCCCTCTTTGACGGCGGTGATGGAGCAGCCGTTGCCCAGGTGGCAGGTGATGATGTTGGCTTTGGTCTTGTCAACGTTCATCAGTTTGGCGCAGCGACGCGCGACATAACGATGGCTGGTGCCGTGGAAACCGTAGCGGCGGACACGGTATTTTTCATAAATATCGTACGGCAGGCCGTAGATATAGGCCACCGGCGGAATCGTGGTATGGAAGGCCGTGTCGAAGCAGGCAACCTGCACCGCATCGGGCAGGGCATGCATCGCCGCACGGATGCCGGTCAGATTCGGCGGATTATGCAGCGGGGCCAGGTCGGCGAAACGTTCAATGGAACCGACAACCTGATCAGAAATAATGACCGAGCCGGTGAATTCTTCGCCGCCGTGAACGACGCGGTGGCCGACGGCATGGATTTCGGAGACCTTTTTGACGACGCCAATAGTCGGGTCGGCCAGGGTCTGAAGGATGACCTGCATGCCCTGTTCGTGGTCTTTGGCGGTAACGGCGGCGGAGTGGATCTTGCCGTCGTACTTGTGAGTCAGTTGAGACTGGGCCTCGCCGATGCGTTCAATCATGCCTTTGGCGGGAACCTCGCCTGCGGGCATATCAAACAATTGATATTTGATGGAACTGCTTCCCGCGTTAATTACGAGCACTTTCATTTTTGTGACCTTTCCACAGCATGCGGATGGTCCGCATACCATTAAATAGTACCTACGGAAAGCGCAATAGTATATCGATTTAACGCGGCAATAACCAGTCTTTTTTTGGAAAAAACCTTTCTTTTGCAGGATATCACATGAATACCGGATGACGCGGTTTTGTCATAAGAAATATCAGATAAGACTTGTCCAGAGGCAAAAAATGGGTACACTAACAGACTGTAGGAGAACTTTATCTGGAGCTAATCTATGGATGATGTAAGTCGTTTTATCGAGGTAGTCCGGCAGGGATACAGTTGTATTTCCATCGTCACCCACGAGGAATACGAGGCACTGGACGTGATTCGTCACGCGGCCGAGAAGCTCGAATACAAGATGCAGATCTGGTCGGTGGGACGGGGGATTCGGGATGGCTTTTTCCCGGTGCTGCCCAGCTTCGGCGAGCAGGAACAAAAAACGCCCGAGCAGGGTCTGGAGACCTTCTGCCGGGTGCCGCCCCGAACATTCTGCGTGGCGCTGGATTTGGGCAAATTTCTGTGCGTCAATACCACGCTGCGGATTCTGCGCGATACGATACATACCATCAGCTTTCACGGCAGTATACTGGTTCTGGTCGATAGCGAGGATGTGCTGCCGGCGGTGGTCAAGTCCTATGCACGGGAATTTGAACTGTCGCTGCCGGGGGAAAAGGAACTGGATAACCTCATTCGCACGACGCTGCGGGAAATTCACGACAAGACGCCGCTGCAAATCGGCATTACCAAGAACGGCCTGGCGGCCATCATCCGCAACCTGCGGGGGCTGTCGCTGCGGCAGGCCCGCCAGTTGATTTACGATGCGGTATCGGTGGATAAGAAATTCAACGACAAGGACGTCAACAAGATTATCGCCGGCAAGCGGATGATGATCCGCTCCGATGGCCTGCTCGAATATGTCGAGGCCCCGCTGGATATGGAGGAAATCGGGGGCATGGCCAATCTCAAGCGATGGCTGATGCTGCGGCAGAATGCGTTTCGGGAAGAAGCCGCCCAGTTCGGAATTACCGCCCCGCGCGGCGTGCTGATTCTGGGGGTGCAGGGCGCCGGCAAAAGTCTGTGTGCCAAGGCGATTGCCACCGCCTGGCAGCAGCCGCTGTACCGGATGGACCCCAGTGCCCTGTTCAACAGCTATGTGGGCCAGTCGGAAAAGAATCTGCGTCAGGCCCTCAAGCAGATCGAGGCGATGGCCCCGGCGATTTTATGGATCGACGAAATTGAAAAAGGCTTTGCCTCGGCGGCCAGCCAGAGTACCGACGGCGGCCTGAGCAAGCGGATGTTCGGGACACTGCTGACCTGGATGCAGGAGCATCGCGAGTCGGTGTTTGTGGTGGCGACGGCCAATGATATCGAGGCACTGCCGCCGGAGCTGCTGCGCAAGGGACGGTTTGACGAGATTTTCTTCGTGGGGCTGCCCGGCGCCGAGGCCCGCAAGGAAATCTTTAAGATTCACCTGGCCAAGCGAAAGCGGAATATCGAGCAGTTTGATATGGAAGCCCTGGCCCAGGCCTCGGAAGGCTACAGCGGAGCGGAAATCGAGCAGGCGGTGGTGTCGGCACTGCATGAATGCTACGGCGGCAAGACCGAGCTTTCAACCGAGATGATTGTGACGGCACTGAAGGAATCGCCGCCGCTGTCGGTAACAATGCGCGAAAAGATGCTGGCCCTGTATGAGTGGGCACAGGGACGATGCGTGGAAGCGGAATGAGTTTAGAAATGGAACCACAGATTTCACAGATTACGCAAATTAAGAATAGAGATAGGGAAAGTTGAAATTCGACGGGTGGCATAGTCTGACGCAGTCAGGCTGTGCGCGCTTGGATAAGAAAGCATTGAAAGCCCACCCCTTTCAAAGTACATCAATGCAAAAACAGGAGATCGTATGGAGCGGACAGCTAAACACGAGAAGCTGCGGGAGTTGAAGGGGTGGTTTATTGGCCTTGCGGTGGTAGCAGCGATAATCATCGCGGTGCTGGTGCTGTATATTCTGGCCGGGCGGTCGGAACTGGAGCAAAAGATTGCCGAATTGAAGACCCAGGGGCTGCCGACCAGCTTTGCCGAGCTGGAGGCCCGGCATAAGCTGCCGGCCGGGACGCCCAATGCGGCGGATGTGTATGCAAAGGCCTTTGCGGCATACCGGCCGTTTGCGAATCAGAATAAACAGGATATGCTGCCGATCATGGGAAATCGCTCGAAGCCCGAAGGCAATGCCCCGTATCCGCAGGAAGAAATGGATGCGGCCAAGCAATTCATCGAGGCCAATCAGGCGATGTATGATCTGCTGCATCAGGCCGGGCAGATTCCGGATTGTGCCTATCCGCGGGATTTTTCTTCGAGTGGTACCCTTTTCCAGTCCGATGTTTTGACTGCTATCAAAAAAGCGGCTCAAACGCAGGCTCTCGCAGCGCTTTATTATGCCCAGCAGGGACAGAATCAACAGGCTTATGACCATATCCAAGACAGTATTCATCTGTGCGAATCGATGTCACGCGAACCCTTTTTAATCGATCATCTGGTTCAAATCTCGCTTGCGGCTTTGAGTGCGGGGAATACCGAGGATTGTCTTAAATATACTTCGTTTTCAGTCGAACAATTACAGGATTTGCAGAGTCGATTTGAGCGGCTTCGAGGGAAGTTCGATATCAAGGAAGTGTTTGCCGGCGAGATTTGCTATCAGCTTGAATATTATGCCGATCCCTATAATCCCGGGACGGCAATGGCCAATACAGCGCAGACCCGCCTGTTTCGGGCGTCGGGACTATTTGAACGCAACATCCTGCGGTCCATTGAATCAATACAGAAATTGATGGCTGTGGATGAGTTGCCGATCGGCCAGCGAGTGCCGCGTGCCGAGGCGATTGAACAAGAGCTGGATGATCTGAGCTTTCTGTATTTTCTGACCAAAATCGGGACGCCTTCATTGAGCAGGGTGTATAAAATTAATCTCCGCGTCCGGAGCGGGATTGACGGGATCATTACGGTTCTGGCGATTGAGCGGTACCGGCTGGCGGAAAAGAAGCTGCCCGAGACGCTGGAGGATCTGGTGCCGGCGTATCTGTCGGAGGTGTACGTGGATCCGTTTGACGGCAAGCCATTAAAGTACAGGCAGGATGATCCGGGATATCGGGTGTGGGGCGTCGGTGAGGATGGGATCGACAACGGCGGCCAGGAACGCGATATCAACGACCGCCAAAAACCCTGCGACGAGGTGGTGCGAATCTATCGATAAATAGTCCACAAACCACGAACCGTGAACTACGAACTCGAGTGCGTGGCACGGCCAAGCGAAGCTTGACCGTGGCCCATCACCCCGTGTTCATTCCTCGCCATTTCCGCTCCCGTTGTCATTCCCGCGCAAAGCCTGTCCTCGCGCAGGCGGGGACGGGAATCCATTTCTCTCCGAACTCTGAACTTTCCTTCTTAGGTTCTTGAGTTCTTGAGTTCTTATGTTCTTGTGTTCTTATTTCCCCCCCATCACAATCGCCGACCCCGTCCAATGGCCCTCCAGATACCTCCGGGGCAGCGTCAGCAATCCCTCCGAAGGATCCGCCACCACCACCGCCGCCTCCGTCATCGCCACCACCGCCACGCAGTGATTCATCACCCGGCTCTGGGGCATCATCACCAGCATCACCTCGCCGTCGGCCAGCACTGGCAGCACACGGCCCCGCATATACCGGCACCTCACCCGCTCGCCCGCCGCGGCCTGAATCCCCCAATACAAATCATACTCCGCCGTCCCGATAAATGGACAGCTCCGGCTCAGCCCCGCCAGCCGGCCTTCCGACACGTCCACCCCCAGCCGACGCAGTGCCGTCGCCGCCGCCGCAGGCCCGCAGGTAAACGCCGTACTTTGCCGACAAACCCCATCCGCATCAAAATACGACCCCGCATCCGCCAGCCGCGTCGCCGCCATCGCCGTCCCCACACAGGGAATCACACCGAACAGCGCCATCGCCGCCCCGGTCAGACACACCACCGCCCACCGCTCCGCCCGATAGGGCAGATAAGGCCGCACCGCCGCCAGTCCCATGGGAATCACAAACGACAGAATCACAAACTTGACCCGCCCCCCCGCCAGCGCAAAGGCAATCCCATCACTGCTGCCCGAACTCCACCGCAATGCCCCAAGCCCAAACGTCGCCGCCACCGCCAGCGCGCAGACCCACAGCCCCGCCGTCTTGCCGCGACGGGAAAACAATACCCCCGTCCACAGCCCGCCAAAGGCTATCGCTGCGACCCCCACTGCTTCCATCCATAAATTCTGCAAAAGTTTCTCCCGAATCATCCAGGGTGCATTCCGTCCCCTGTATAAAGTATATTATATCAAAGCTCCTGTTTCCGAACAATTATAATCGATTCTGTCAACAATTCAAAAACACAAAACCGCTCTCGCAGCCCCGCTATCACAATGTTTCTCGGACCTTGCCCCGAAATGCCCTCCAGCCTGGCCCAAAACGAATTCCTTTTTTCAATCCTGTTTTGGGCCTCTATCAATCACTTTTTTCATAAATATCCATGTCCCCCACCCAAGAACGACCATGCCCACGCAAAATAACAAATAGGATATCCGCCAATCTATTCCGTTGGTAATCATCGTCCATTCCGACATGCCCCCGATACTGGCAATAAGGTTCAGGGGTAAAAATACAATATTAATTAATGTCAAATTCTTCAGCAGGACATTCATATTATTATTCACAATAGTCCCTCGCGCATCCATCAGACCGCTCAGAACTGAACTAAAAATATTAGCTTGACGCGCAGCCTGGATATTCTCAAGGATAATATCATCCAGAAGCTCCATTTGATGAGGCTTAAAACCAAATTGCCCGCAGACATTCTTGAACTTGGATAAAACAACCGCATTCCCCTCGATGGCATCAATATAGTAAACAAGACTTTCGCTCAAATTGAACATTTGCAGCAAGTGTCTGTTTTCCATGGATACCGTGATCTTCTTTTCCAATTCTGAACTGATTTGCCGAATCGCTTTAAGATGGCTGACAAAATGGCGCACTGTGTACAAGAGAAAACCCAGCATCACATCGCGAATATCTCCTGTGTTCCGATACTCTCGTTCCGTAAAGCTCATATCCCCGCCCGTGTGAATAAATATCAGGCGGTCGGAATGGATAATCACGCCGGCCACTTTGATGCCCAATTCAATGGAATTGAAAACCGTTACTCTGTCCGGCACCTTCCAAATAGCCAGTAAGCGACCGCCGGATACATCCAGCCGCGGCACTTCGTCAATATCCAGAGTCGATGCCATATCATATTCATCAATATGAAACTGCTCCTTCAGAATGGCCCGTTCTCCCTCGTCTGGCGCAAGGGCAACCATAATTTGCCCCTGACCTTCAGGCGATGCAATAACCCGATTATTCATGATTTCATACTGCTTGATCATTCCTTTTATCTCCTGATAACTGCGCGCATAGACAAAAGCACACCTTCTGCCGCTTCATAGAATCCGCGGACAGCTCAACATGAACCCTCTTAGACAACCGATGCACTTTTCATCTAAATCTATAATAATCGACATGAATAGTCAAGAGAATGCCTTAAAAAACCTGGTCAAGCCCGATTTTATCCCACTTCTACAAACCCCTCTTCCGATTCGCTCCGATATCTCCTAAATCCGACCCGCACGCCTTCCAACGCCCAACAACATCGGCAGCGAAGCAAGCTGACTGACGACCGAAAACGCGATCACCGCCGGCAGCGAATAATCATAAAGCACCCCCATCAGCACACTGCCCGCAAACCAGGCAAACCCATATCCCGCATTAAAAATCCCAAACCCTGTCCCCCGCCGGGTCTTCGGCACAAGATCGGCTACAGCCGCCCGGATAACCGATTCCTGCGCCCCCATCCCGACTCCCCACAACACCACCCCTATTACAATCATGACCCAATGCATCGAAAAAGCAAACACCGCAAACACCGTCGAAATCGCCACTGCCGCCGCCAGCACCCTCATTCCCTTCCTGTCATACCACCGCCCGAACACCAGCGCCGCCAGGGCATCAATTCCCATAGCGCAGGCATACAGCAGGGGAATCCACGGATCCTCTATCAGATGATGCGATTTGATATGATATGCAATTAACGGATAATCCGCAAATCCCGCCGCGACACAGCCGACAGCCGCAAGATACAGCCAGAACACCGCGGGCAGCCTGCCGTCCGGCCGGGCCTCTGACGCTGCTTCCAGGTTCTGCGGTTGCGGATAAATGACCCTCGCCGCGACAAGCACAGTCAGCGCCAGCACCGCCGGAATCGCCAGAACTCCAAAGGCAAACGGATACGAACCCCGCAGCGCAAGCACGGCCATCACAATCACCGGCCCAACCATCGCCCCAATCTGATCCATCGCCTCATGCAGGGCAAAACCCCACCCCCGACCCACCGTCGCCGTCGCATACGACAGCATCACATCCCGCGCCGGGGTGCGAATCGCCTTGCCGATTCGCTCGGCAATCATCAGCGCCGCCGCCAGTTCCCAGTGATGGGCCAGCCCCAGCAGGGGAACAGCCAGCAGATTGACCGCGTATCCGATGATGGTAATCGTCCAGTACCGCCGGGTCCGGTCGCTGAGCAGACCAAAAACATACCGCAGCCCATACCCCAGCAGCTCACCCGATCCCGCAGTCAATCCGACCACAAGCCCGCTTGCCCCCAGGATGCCCAGATAAGGCCCGGATAAACTCCGGGCCGCCTCATAGGTCATATCCGCAAACAGGCTCACAAATCCCAGCAGCACAACAAACCGCACCGCGACCGGCCTTTTGCTGTCAATCTCTCTCATAGGCTCATTTTCTATTGTACCAGCGGATTGCAGAATACCGCCGCCGAACCCAGCTCCGCCTCGATTTCCAGCAGCCGGTTATACTTGGCAATCCGTTCACTGCGGCAGGCGGAGCCGGTCTTAATCTGACCGCCGCCCATCGCCACGGCAAAGTCCGCCATAAATGCATCTTCCGTCTCACCGCTGCGGTGGGAAATGACATAACCCCAGCCGGCCTTGCGGCACAGGTGGATCGCTTCAATCGTCTCCGTCACCGTCCCGATCTGGTTGAGCTTGATCAACACGGAATTCGTGCTTTGCTCTTTGATGCCGCGGGCGATAAATTGCGTATTGGTCACATAAATATCGTCCCCGACAATCTGAATTTTCCCGCCCAGTTTTGCCGTATGCTCTTTGAATCCCTTCCAGTCGTTTTCGGCCAGACCGTCTTCAATGGACACTATCGGGTATTTGCCGATCCACGACTCATACAGTTCCGTCATTTGCGCACTGGTCTTCTTGCCCTGCCCGGATTTGGCAAGGTTGTATTTGCCGTTCTCATAAAAGGAACTGGCCGCCGGGTCCAGCGCAATCGCGATATCCCGGCCCGGCTTGAACCCCGCCGCCGCAATCGCTTCAACAATCACCTCACAGGCCTCTTCATTGCTCTTGAGATTCGGGGCAAAACCGCCTTCGTCGCCGACACTGGTGGCATATCCTTTTTGGGCCAGTATCTTCTTGAGGGCGTGAAACGTCTCGGCGCCATACCGCAGGGCTTCAGCAAAACTGCCGGCCCCGATCGGCATGACCATAAACTCCTGCAAATCCACACTGTTGTCGGCATGCTTGCCGCCGTTGAGAATGTTCATCATCGGCACAGGCAGCCGAACCGCCCCGGCTCCGCCAAGATAGGCATACAGCGGCAGGTCCGCCGCCACCGCGGCCGCGCGTGCCGCCGCCATCGACACCCCCAGTATCGCATTGGCCCCCAGCTTGCCCTTGTTCGGCGTCCCGTCCAGTTCAATCATCAGCCCGTCAATCTCCGCCTGACGGGACGGATCCATCCCGATGACTTTCGGAGCAATCAGCGTATTAACATTCTTCACCGCCTTCAGCACACCCTTGCCGCCATAGCGTTTTTTGTCCCCATCCCGCAGTTCCACGGCTTCATTCTCACCCGTCGATGCACCCGACGGCACCGACGCCGACACCGCAATCCCATTATCCAGCCGGCAAAACACACGCACCGTCGGATTGCCCCGGGAATCCAGAATCTCCATTGCACTCAGTGACGCAATCTTGGCTTTCATAATCACATCCTTTCTTTGTCTTTTATTTGACTGTTTCGGTTTATCGACGCAAAGTCGCCTTGATTCGAAGCGGATGACCAAGCAGTCCCAGTGCATCACGAATGTCGCAGACCAGAATATCTGCCGCGCAGACCAGTTCGGCGGCACACCCTTCACGACCGACGACCGCAATCCCAAGAGCCGCCATCTTCAACATCTCTGTATCATTCCGCCCATTGCCGATGGCAACGGTCCTTTGACCGCCAAGGCCCCGAACAAATTGTTTCTTGTCTTTACCGGTCTTGACCAGACGCACATCCACCGGCACCCGGCCAAGCGCTGCTGCCGCCGTTCCAAAAGTGTCCGCCGTCAGCACCGTGATGGTCAGGTATCTGGACAACCTCCTCAGCGCCCCCGCCACGCCTGGCAGAAGTGTCCCATCAAGCGATAATGTACCGGTATAATCCAGCACCAGATGGGTCAACACCAGCGGCGCCTCATCCGGAAGTTCGATCCGGATGCCTGCCGGTTTGGAATCGCTTTTTTGATTTCGGTTCCGTTTCATCAACGTTAGACTGATTTCTGGGCTTTGTGCCGGTAGGCAAATACGGTCACGTTCTCAAGCGTCACCATCCCCTCCTGAATCATCGTATCAATTTCAGGCAATATCGCCTGAATCCTTTCCGGCTTGTCCACAATCTCAATCACGATCGGCAAATCCTCCGAAAGCCGCAGAATCTTGGCCGTATGCATCCGGCTGTCGGCCCCAAATCCCATAATACCCCGCACGACGGTGGCTCCGGCCAGTCCCTTTTGCCGAGCCAGGTGAACAATCGCCTCATACAGCGGTTGACCTCCAAATTTGTCCGCCTCGCCGATAAATATCCGCAGCAATTGTGATTCCGATGGTAATTGCATCTTTGCCTCCATTTCTTATCAAATCCACTTTCCAAGCGCCAACCCCGCGATCATCGCGACAATCCCCAGCGTATTGTGCAGCAGAATATTCCCCGCCGCCCGAACCCATTCAGAGTCCTCCAGCAGACGGCTGGTTTCAAAAGCAAACGTGGAAAACGTCGTAAACGCCCCGAAAAATCCCAGAAATACAACGAGTCGCATCTGGCCCGTCAGCGTCAGCCGATTTTCCAGAATCGCCCACAGCAGCCCGAAAAACAGACAGCCGACAATGTTCACCACCGCCGTCCCCAGCGGAAACTCCGTCGAGACATGCTTTTGCACCAGACCCGACAGCCAGTAACGGGCCAGCGTCCCCGCCGCACCCGCAAGCCCCAAATATAAAAATTTCTGCAACACAATATACTCCTGTATTAATTTATACTAATCCTACTTGAAATTATCTGTTTCGTCGCGGCTAAGACCAGCAACTTCAACCACGGGCTCCGTTTGCTCGTGGAATAATCAGACCTGTTGGGTATTTCTTGTCTTATTTAAGCGGGATCAGGTAGTGGGGTATCATTTGTCCAAATACTCCCACAGTCGGTTCCGCTGTAGGAGTTATCAGCCTTGGCAGGCGGTTATACGGGGAACTCCATCCCCTTCGCAAATCAATCATTTCAGATATCATGTAGAATTGTACACAAAATCCACACAGTGTAAATTCTTTTTTTGGATTCGCCGTGGATACTACAGCCCCCTTCGCACGGACAAAATAACCCGTGCATTCTACTTCCGTTTATTCGCCTGGCGGAACTGCCGCGGGGTCATCCCCGTCACCTGCTTGAACGTCCGCGTAAAATAGCTCTGGTTATTATACCCCACCTCAAAACACACCTGCGTGCAGTTCATCTCCGTCTTGAGCATCAGCCGCTTGGCCGCATTAATCCGCACATTCGTCAGATAATCAATCAGCGTAATCCCCACCTGCTCACGAAACAAATGCGCCAGCCGCGACACACTCAGGTGCGCCTCATGCGCGATATCGGCCAGCGTAATCGGCCGGTTATAATTCATCTCCATAAACTCCATCGCCGGCCGCAACTGGCTCATCTTCCGCGCATCCTGGCAGGCATACACGCTCTCGATAAAATCATCCAGCGCCCGGCTGATCCACGCGCACAAATCATCCTGCGTATGAATCGACAGCACTTTGTTGATATAGTCCAGATTCTTGTTGAGCAGCACATTGATATCCACCCCGCCCTGCGCCGCCGCCCGGCTCAGCACACTGAGCAGTTCCACCAGCCGCGCCTTGAGCACATTCATATCCCCCGGGCTGTGAAACAGAATCATCCCCAGCAGGTTATTCAAAATCTCCCGCGCCCCCGTCCGGTCGCCAATCTTCACCTTGGCAATCAGTTCCCGCTCCGCCTCATACGGATACGGCTCTTCCGCCCCCACCCGCTTGGTCTCCTGAATCACCTCGCTGATGCTGGCCTGCTGCTGGGTCTTCTGCCGCCGCCACTGCACCACGCACGGGTCCAGCTCCGCCGTCTGATACAGCAGCACATACAGAAACTCCGCCGCCTCGTGAATCTTCCGCGCCGAAACCACCTGCAACTGGTCGGCCGCATCCTTCAAATCAAAAAAATCATACCGCAGCCCCCGCAGCCGCTTCTTCATCTCCGTCCCAAACAACTCGTCGGGTTTCTCCCACAGACACTTGCCGAAAAACATTCCCCCCAGCGGCGTCTCCCCATCCATAATCGGCACACACACCAGCACAATCCCCGCATGACACAGGCTGATATAAGGCTGGCCCGTCTCCAAAGCGATGTTCATACTCCGCAATCGGTCCTGCCGGCAGCGCGCCGCCCCTATCCGCGAATTGCGAATCAGCTTGCAATAATATGGATTGCACGGCAGCGTACACAACCCCAAAACCTCCTTGCCGTCCAGCCCCGTGCACTCCAGCGGCAGATGATAATTGGCCGTAAACGAAGTCTGTATCTTTTTGAACTGCTCTTTGGTCAACTGATCTTTTAATTCCAGTTTGGTCGATGTCATTTCCTGCATAAACCCATTTATCTCCTCTATTTTTCGGAATTCCCGAATAGCAAAAAGCTCTGTAGAAAACAGTATGTTATACTGATCCTGCTTAAAAATTCCCGGTTCGTCGCGGCTCAGTACAGCAGCTTCAACCACGTGCTTCTTTTGCTCGCGGAATAATCATAC
>CAZVYY010000044.1:0-22313 GCA_964630775.1 uncultured Pirellulales bacterium
TAAGGGACACTTACATCATAACCAAGATGGAGGAGATTGCAAGAAAAATAATGGCATAAGTCGTTATTTAACAATAGATTATGAATTTTACAGAAGCGTTTTTAAAATTTCATTACAAAGGAGAATCACAATGACAAAAGCAAAGAGGTATGTTTGGGTAATGTTAATGCTGATGGGATGCCAGTGCATGGTGTCTGCGGCGGTCTGGACTGTGTCCCCCTGGACCGATGACGCCTCGACGGGGATCAATGCGTCTTACACCTATACGCATGCAGTGAATATTTCAAGCAGTCTGGCACCCGTTATCAACGGGGTTCAGTTTGCTGCACAAACAGGCAGCGGTGCAAACTGGTCCTATAGCGGAAATAATCCGCTGTATTGGGGCAATAATGATGATTTCAATGTCACAGGCGCCGGGGCTGATTTGGCCAAGCACTTCCATTATAATGCCACACAACTGCAGTTGACCGGCCTGACACCCAATGCCATGTATGAAATAACCATTTTCAGCACAGGCTGGGAAAGTGACCCGACAGTCACCCGTAATGCCACTTTCACGCATGGAGCCAGCACCTTTATCTTCCGGCAGAATCTCTACGGATGGAACAATGGCATCAAGGGTGTGGGGATTTATCGCGCCGACGCAGAAGGCAAATTTACCCTCAAACTGGGCGGCGATGACGGCTTGCTGAAGCTGCATTTATATGCCTTTGCCAATCGCGAATATACCGGCGATCTGCCGATTATGATTTATCCAGCCGGCCCGGCTAATTTTGACGGCATCACCATGGTCGGGTTGGATACGGTTCTGACCTGGGAAGAAGGCATTCCGGGAAGCCTGGCCGTGCCGATGTTTGATGTGTATCTGGATCCCAATGAAACCAAGGTGAAAAATCTGGACCCGTCAACCCGTGTCAGCACTCAGCAGACCGCATACAGTTTTGATCCGACGCTGAACTGGGAAACGATGTATTACTGGAAAGTGGTGACCTATATCAATGGTGAACCCAATCTGGTCACCGATATACGCCGCTTCAAAACCATCTGGGAGGTGGAACACTGGTCCGATTCAGCCTGGACCAGTGATGCCGATTCCGGAATCAGTATGGGTAAAGTCTATACCCACAAAGTCAATTTCAATGCCAGTGAAGGCGTTTCAACAACCGTCAATGGCGTTGCGTTTGAAAATGACAACAACCGTCAGGGCACCAACTGGAATCTGACTGCCGCTGCGGGAGGAACAGGCAATGGCAATTATACTGTCACCGGGGATGGCGGTGAATTGATTAGGAATTTCTTCTATGGCGCTGATCCGAACCCGACATTGACACTGACGGGGCTGACTGCCGGACAGGACTATGTCCTGACGCTGTACACCCGTGCATGGGGTACTCCAGGCACACGTAAGGTCAATATCACCACCAGTGCCGATGGCCGTACCGTCGCCCTGGATGAGAATATTGACGGCGAGACTGGCGGCAGAGGCAACGGTCATTTGTTCAAGTATGCTTACACTGCGCCGGCCTCCGGTACTCTGACAGTGACGTTTGATGCCCAAACCGCCGATAGCTGGCATCACTATGCATTCAGTAATGAAATTGCCACGCCGGTTTATGTGGATCCAACCCCCATGCCCGGCAGCAATGTCGATGCCGACGTGATTTTGAGCTGGGTTCTTAACGGACAGGCTGCAAATCTGACCTATAATCTGAAAGTGGCCGCCAATCCGGCCTTAAACAATCCGGTCGTCAACGCCGCCGGCTTGACCGTAACCAGCTATGACCCGCCGCTGGATTCGGATATGACCTATTACTGGCAGGTCCAGGTCGTCAAAGCAGGCAACGTGATTTACACCAGTCCGGTCTGGCATTTCCAGACAACTCCCCCCCCGGATGCCGTGAAGGTGATTGAGTGGAAACTGGATGAGACTACCGGATATATCGCCAATCAGACGGGGTCCTCCGAAGATGCCGACGGCATCCTCAGGAACTTTGATGATCCGAACACACCCGGTGTGTCGCATGTTGCCGGTCTGGTCAACAATGGCCTGCTGCTCAACGGTACCGATGAATACGTGGATGTCAGCAATGCAAGTGTTTATATGCCCACGTCGCTGAACCAGGATTTCTCAGTATCCTGCTATTTCCGCACCTACGGCTCCTATGGACCGCTGTTTTCCATGCGGCATTCCAGCCTGGACAATCCGCTGGTTGATTTTACGATTGGCGCCGACGGCGTGGTTGATCTGCCGGGACGCGTGTGTATGATCGTTCGTGATGACCCCGGTTCCATCGGCTACACCAACTCCGGCATCACGGTCAACGACGGGCGGTGGCATAACCTGATCATCACCCGTGCCGGCGGAAACTGGACGATGTATATCGATGGCATCAAGCGGGCCAAGCTCAATGGCGTTGCGGCCGGGGAAGTTACACTCGACTGGCTGGCCCTGGGAACCTCGCTTCGATGGCTGAACACCAACTGGAATCCCACGATGAGCCATTACCGCTATTTCAAAGGCATCCTCGATGAATACACCATCTGGGAGGGAGAACTGTCACCCAAACAGATCAAGCAACTGGCCGCGATCGTGCCGCCGCAGGGCGACATCGACGCCGACCTCGACACCGACATGGATGACCTGAATGCCCTGACCGATGCATGGCTGGAGGATTACTATGTTGCGGTACAGCCGTCGCCGGTAGTGCTGGAAAACATGGACGCTTATACCAATGATCCGAACACCTATCAGGATTATCTGGCCTACACCAACGAAAAAGGCTCTTTCGGATTATTGACCCTGTCAATCGAAACCGACAGCAAGTATAGCCAGGTACTGCGTGTGGATTATAATTTCGATGGTCGTCTCCACGCCCATATCCCGGTGCGTCTGATCGAAAAACGGATTAACTCCAGTCTGTATGACACCTTCATCACCCGCATCAAGAAACCGGCAGGCTGCGATGTCAGCAAGCTGATTATCGATTTCTATGATGGACGCGGTTATGCCGACCCCATTACCAACAACCTGCTGCACACCAAGGGCCGCATCACCATTGACATCACCGGCGTGGCCATGGATGAATGGGTAGCCGTGGAAGCCCCGATTCCCGCGGGCGTAACCTTCGATACCTGTACCGATCTGTATCAGATTATGTACTCCATCGAAGATGGCGGTGCCGATACCGGAACCCTCTACATTGACAGCATTGAACTGGCCGACAGCACGACCGATTGTGTGCCTTCATTCGGGACACTGGAGCAGGACCTGACCGGTGACTGCTTCGTCAACCTGCTGGACTTTGAGAAACTGGCCCAAAACTGGATGACCGGCCTGTAATGTAAGTTTTGTATCGCAGCTTAATCGGGCAGGGATGCTGTTGGTCCCTGCCCGTCTTTTAATGCAGCATCGCATCACAGCCTGATGGGGGCAAAGAATTTCAGTAAAGTCAACATTATGCATGGATTTGCAGGGGTGTTTATGAAGTTCAATCGGCATTTTGCATCATGGTTTGGAGGTCTTATCCTTGGTATTTGCGGCCTGAATACATCGCTGCGGGCCGACAGTGTCGTTGTCTTCAATGAAATTATGTATCACCCGGGGCAAAATCAAACTTCGGGTGAATGGATTGAACTGCATAACCAGATGGCCGTGGACGTGGACATTTCCGGCTGGTCCATCAAAGACGGCGTCACATATACCTTCCCCGAAGGCACAATTCTGCCCGGCGGCGGGTATCTTCTTATCGCCCAATCCCCTGCCGCAATGGAGGCAGAAACCAACATAACCGGTATTGGGGGGCCGTTTAATGGAAGTTTATCCAATGCGGGCGAAAAACTAAGACTGGAAAACAACAGCGGCCGGTTAATGGACGCTATGGAATATAACGACAAAGGCGACTGGCCTGTGGCACCGGATGGTGCCGGCGTAACGCTGGCCAAAAAACATAAAAACAAGGCCAGTGCCGCAGCCGAAAACTGGACCTGGAGCAGTCAGATTGGCGGCACTCCGGGTACAGAAAATTTCCCTGTTCTGGATATGCGTCCGGTACAACACGAATTAGTCAGCAAAAATGATACCTGGCGTTTTAACAGTCAGGGCAGTAATCTGGGCCAAACCTGGCGGCAGGCCGGGTATTCCGACAGCACATGGTCGGTTGGTCAGGCCGGATTTTATTATGGCAGCACAGGCGGCAGCGGCGAGCCGGAGAAAATCACGACACTGTTCAGCAGCGGGCTGGACAACGAGGGCAACCCCCTGTCGCCGGGCCAGTATGATCCACATTATCGCTTTGTCGCCACCGGCCAGCAGGTCATTGCCATGCAGAATCACCCCGCATGGCTGGCCAATGACGCCGCATCACAATGGATCGGCTTCAGCAGCCGGGGGACGGATAATCAGGCGCCGGGTCAATTTTATATCGCAACGACTTTTGACCTGACCGGCTGGAATCCGGCAACCGCTTCAATCACATTGTATCTGTCAGCAGACAATCGCGTGGATAATGTCCTGATTAATGGTGTCGGTACGGCAATCACATGCCCCAGTTATAACCAGTGGTATGGCCCCTTTGTCATCAACTCCGGATTTATCGATGGACTCAACACGCTCCAATTCGTATTCACCAATGAAGGCTCCGATGTCAATCCCGCCGGGCTGCGCGTCAGGGTGGAAGGCACTGCCGTTGCTGATTACGGCAGAACTCAACTGCCGGCCTGTCCGACGACAACCTATTTTCGCAAAACATTTTCCTATAATAAACCCGACTCCGCGACGCTGGGGATCCAACTGGAAGGACTGATCGATGACGGCGCGGTATTGTATCTGAACAATGTAGAGATTTACCGCTCAAATATGCCGTCCGGCTCAATCGCTTATACGGATGCCGCCATCAGCAACCTGGCATCCCCTGCATGGATCGGGCCTCTTACCCTGCCGGCGGATGCCCTTCAGAATGGATTGAATACCCTGGCTGTTGAGGTCCATCAGGCCGTCGGCGGACTGAATGATTTATTCTTCCTGGCGGAACTGAATGTCACCGAAACCCCCATCCCGCCGGGAGAAGGCTTGTCGCTGATCTTCACGGAGATCCCTGCATTCACCAGCCAGCCTTTCTGGGTTGAGATCGCCAACGCCGGCTCCCGGCAGGTCAATCTGGCCGGCACAGTCCTGTCGCTCAACGGCAGCAGTTCCGCCCGGTATATCTTTCCTTCACAGACACTTGCACCCACACAGGTTCTGTCGCTGGATGAAAGCGTCCTTGGATTTCGCCCGGCAGAGGATGACAGGCTGTTTCTTTATACGCCCCAGCAGGCCGGCGTTATGGATGCGGCAGTCATTAAAGACACCGCTCAGGCACGTCTGACAACCACCAGGGGACCTTGGTATGTGCCTCAGGAGACAACGCCGGGGCAGGCCAACAACATCCGGCTTCATTCCGATATCGTCATCAACGAAATCATGTATCACAAGGGCGACACCCCTGCCCGGCCCGGGGAATACAGAACCACGGTTCTGGTGCCTGCCGGAGCCAGGGCATTTGTCATCATCCCCTCGGATAACTCCTTCGGAACAACATGGACCGGCGGAAATGAACCTTTCAATGATTCCGCATGGACAGCCGGAACCGGAAATACCACCGGCATCGGCTACGATCGGGACCCGGACTATCTGACCGATATCGGAACCGATATCTATGATGAAATCTACAACGTGCGACAGTCGTTCTATGCACGAATCCCTTTCGACTGGACAAGTACCACCGTTGAATCGATGACGCTGAATATCAAATACGATGACGGATTCATCGCCTACCTGAACGGCCAGAAGATTGCCGAACGCAACGCCCCTGCTTCCCCGACCTATACCAGCGGTGCGATCGCATCCCATGAATCCTACGGATACGAAACCATCGACGTATCAGCCTATATCGGCAGCCTCAAACAAGGCCAAAACATACTGGCCATTCATGGTTTAAATTATGGCGTCCGAAGCACCGACCTGCTGATTCTGCCGGAACTGATTATCCGCGAAGAAGTGACAGCCCCGGTCGAAGCGGACGAATCCATCGAAGAATGGATCGAACTGGTCAACAAAGGCTCACTGCCTGTCGATCTGTCAGGCTGGCAGATGAAAGGCGATATTGATTTCAGCTTTGCCCCGAATACCATCCTTGCCGCAGGAGACTACCTGGTTGTAGCACGGGATCATCTTTCGCTGTTGTCGCAATATCCATCCATTGCGGTGGTCGGCGATTTTAAAGGCCGCCTGCCCAACAGCGGCGGCAAAGTTACACTGACGGACGCCAATGGAAATGTTGCGGATGAGGTTGTGTATTTTGATGATCGCCCCTGGCCAAGCATGGCCGACGGTTATAACGCCAGCCTCGAACTGCGAAATCCCAATGCCGACAACAGCAATCCTCAATCCTGGTATGCCAGCGATGAGAGTGGCAAAAGCCAGTGGAAAACCTACACCTATCGCGGGGTTGCCCAGCCCAGTTCAGTGTCGGAGCCGGATTCGCAATGGCGAGAGTTCGTCATCGGCATGCTTGATGCCGGACAAATCCTGCTGGATAATATCAGCGTCATCGAGGACCCCGACGGCACAAAAATCCAGTTGATTCAAAACGGAACCTTTGAGACAAGCCCCGCCTACAGCAAATGGCGGCTTCTGGGTTCGCACCGGCACAGCACGGTCATACCTGACCCGGATAATCCGCAAAACCATGTCCTGAACCTGATCTCCACCGGACCGACCGACCACATGCATAATCACCTCGAAACAACGCTGGCCTCGGGCCGCAGCATCATCAACGGACGAACGTATGAAATTTCGTTCCGGGCCAAATGGATTTCCGGCTCCAATCAGCTTAATACCCGGCTGTACTTTAACCGACTGGCCAAAACAACCCTCATCGACAAACCGCGTCTGAATGGAACACCCGGTGCTCAGAATTCCTGTTACCAGAGCAACCCCGGGCCGGTTTTTTCGAACCTGACCCACAAGCCGGCCGTCCCGCAGAATTTCGAACCCGTCATCGTCTCTGTTGAGGCCAGTGACCCGCAGGGAATAGCCACGGCAACTCTGTACTGGCGGCTCGATGGGCAGACCTGGAACACCTCCGCCATGACCATACAATCGGATGGAACTTATGCCGGCATCATTCCGGCCCAGACTGCCGGGACAGTGGTTCAGTTTTATGTTCAGGCTTCAGATCAGCAGGGAGCTGTTTCAACAGCCCCCGCCGCAGGCCCTGATTCCCGGGCACTTTACCGGGTCAACGACGGCCTGGCCGCCACTAACGGCCTGCACAATGTCAGAATCATCATGACCGCACAGGACGACGCATGGATGCATACCGAAATTAATGTAATGAGCAACGACCGGATTGGAGCCACGGTCATTTATGATGAAGACGAAATCTTTTATGACGTCGGTGTTCGCCTCAAGGGAAGTCAGCATCACCGCACCCCGGCCAACGAAGTCGGTTTCAACGTGTCGTTTTGTGCCGACCAGCTTTTCCGCGGTGCCCATAAAACCGTGGCCATCGACCGCTCGCAGGGGGTCGGCTTCGGACAGCGGGAAATCCTCATTAACCAGGCCATGAATCATTCCGGCGCGGTCGTCAGCAAATACAGCGACCTGATTAAAGTAATGCCGCTTCGGGCCGAACACACCAGCGCCGCCGAGCTCCAGCTTGCCCGCTATAATGACGAATACCTCGACTCACAGTTCGAAGACGGCAGCAGCGGCTATCTGTATGAGTATGAGTTTGTTTACTATCCCCAATCCACAATTGGAGGAGAGGAAGATTACAAGCGTCCTCTCCCGGATGGTGTCGTCTGGAACAATCCCATAGTCAGTATGGGGGCGGAAAAAGAGAACTATCGCTGGACCTATCTGGGCAAGAACAATCGGGCACAGGATTCCTATGACCGGCTGATGCAGTTTACCGGAGTTTTCGGGGATACGTCGTCCGCTTATTACACCAATCTGCCCAACTGGATCGATGTGGACCAGTGGCTCAATTCCTTTGCAATTGCCGTGGCCAGCGGAGCAATTGACAATTATGGCAGCAACGGTGACGGCCATAATGCGATGCTCTATGTGCGGCCGGCGGATGGGCGGGTATTGTACTTTCCGCACGACCTGGACTATTACCCGGGCAGCCCGTATCAAAATTCGATTGTTCCCAACGGTGACCTGAATAAAATGATTGCCTACGCCGGGTATGAACGACTCTACTACGGCCATTTGTACCATCTGCTGAATACCTCCTATAACCAGACGTATATGTCCTACTGGGCAAATCATTTCGGACAGCTTCTGGCCGGACAGGACTTTGCTTCGTACCTGTCCTTTATCGACCAGCGAAGTCAGTATCTGCACAGCGAACTTAACAGCCGCATCGCCCCGAAGTACGCTTTCGAAATCACCTCTGCTGACGCAACGGTGGATAGCGATTATGCCCAGGTATCCGGAAAGGCATGGATGGATGTCCGGAATATTTATCTGGAGGGCATGGAGTCACCGCTGGAATTGCAATGGTCCAGTCAGGGTACCGGCACCAGCAAAGTCTTCCTCTGGACGGCAACGGTTCCCCTCGAACCGGGCGTCAACAATCTGGTTTTCCACGCCTATGGATTCAAAGGCGAACTTGTGGGTTCCGACACCATCACTATTACTTCCACGCTGCAGGACCGGCCGCTGCGGGATTTCCTGCGGATTACGGAAATTATGTATGCCCCGGTCGGCGGCAGTGATTATGAATTCATCGAATTGTGCAATACCGGCCCGACGACTCTGGACCTCAAGTACGTGGTGTTCAGCGAGGGCATCAGCTTTGCCTTTGCAGGAAGCACCGTCCAGAGTCTTGCCCCCGGCCAGTATGTCGTGGTTGCGGCCAATTCTGCCGCTTTTTGTTCACGATATGGAACATCCATAACCCTGGCCGGCCAGTTTACCGGCAAATTGAGCAATGAAGGCGAAACCGTGGCCCTGGTGGGACGATGGAACGCCCCCGTTACGTCCTTGACTTACAACAATGGCCGCGGCTGGCCCCTTGCCGCTGCCGGCGCCGGGCATTCGCTGGTTCCACGCCAGGCTGATATGACCGATTCACAGGACTACGGAGCCAACTGGCGAGCCAGCACCTATCGCACCGGCTCACCCGGCCAGGCCGATCCGCAATGCCCGGAATCCGTCCTGCTCAACGAAATCATGGCCCATACGGATTATTTCAATCCATCCCTGCCCGAGTACGACTCCAACGACTGGATCGAACTCTTCAATCCTGCGGCAGCGGCATCGCCCCTGACCGCAGGACAATGGTATCTCAGCGATAACGCGGATAACCTGAAAAAATGGCCCATCCCGCAGACCGTCATCGCGGCAAAAGGCTGGACAACATTCGACGAAGTAACCGGCTTTCATTATCCGATTACCGCCGGCTTTGGGCTGGATAAAGCGGGTGAACAGGTCTATTTGTCCTATCTGCCCGGAACATCCGAAGACCGAGTCGTCGATTGCATTCGTTTCGAAGGTCAGGAAAACAATATTTCCTTCGGACGTTTCCCGGACGGCGGAACTTACTGGCAGCAAATGCCGCCTTCGCGCAATAGCGCCAATCAGCCGCCCACGTCCCATGTGGTTATCAGTGAAATACAGTATCATCCGCTGGATGGACTATCGGAGTTTATTGAACTGTATAATCCCACCGGGCAACCCGTCTCGTTGTGGGATGCAGCAACCAACAGCGGCTGGCGGCTGGAAGGCGGCATCGATTATACCTTCTCGCAAACCGCTTCCATTCCCCCGCAAGGGCATCTGCTGGTCGTACCCTTTGCCCCCGATGCAGCGTCCATCAATCAATGGGTCGGCAGCGATGGCAGCACCCCAGCGGTCATCGCTGGACCTTATTCCGGCAGTCTTTCCAACAGCGGCGAACGGGTCACCCTGCAAAAGCCCGAACAGGCCGACGCTGCGGGTCTGCCCAATCCCTGGGTGACCGTCGATGAAGTCATCTACTTTGACAGCCTCCCCTGGCCGGTGGAGGCGGATGGAAGCGGAGCAAGCCTGTGGCGCGTGAATATAAGCCTTTCCGGCAGCGACCCGGCCGGCTGGTCCTCGGCCCTCCCCTCCCCCGGCACAATGACCTGCGACTTCACCCGCGATGGAACAGTGGATTTATCCGATTGGGCCATCCTGGCTCAGGCATGGCTCATGGCTTCACAAGCACATATCGCGGATATCAACAAAACCGACGAGACCATGATTGATATGTCAGATGCAATCATACTTCTTGAAAACTGGCTCTGGCAATCAGGAAATTAAGAGAGGATGGCCCTGACAATTGCTCCTGAGCGGTTAAGAGAAGAATTTTGCTCGCTGGCGGCATCAGGGAAAAAAACAATCCCTGGTCCGCCAAAATATTTTTAGATATACCCTATACTATATCCTGCTTTATGACATAAAAAAACCGACAGGATTCAGTTTCATTCCTGTCGGCAGAGATTGGGCTTGCAGAATGTTACTTAGGCAACTGAATACCCTTGGCGGCATCTTCGGCAGCCTTTTTGGCATCAGCAGCAGTCTTGTCGGCGGCGGCTTTAGTGTCTGCGGCAGCTTTTTCGGCAGCAGCCTGTGCATCGGCTGCAGCTTTTTGGACAGCAGCCTGTGCATCCGCGGCGGTCTGTTCGGCCTGCTTTTGCGCATCAGCAGCGGCTTTTTCAACTTCCGGCTTGGCCTGTTCCACTGCCTTCTGAGCACCCGCAGCAGTCTGATTAACCTGCGTCTGGGATGCTGCGGCCGGCTTTGTGGGTTCTTTTTTAGAACAGCCAACCACCAACACAGCGACCAGCCCAGCCAACAACATTCGTGTAACCATACTGAATAACCTCCTGATAAAACTATCAAGCGGCTGTATCGGGGCGACACCGCCCTGATTGTCCGCTATTTCTATACACAATACTTGTTATGTCTTCTTTTCACTATATTATATTGTCAGAAAAATGCAATAATAATTTTACGCATCACACGCAACCAGAGCGGTTCAAAAAAGGAATATCATTGCTTATATAACAGGAGCATCCCAGTCATCAGATGTTGTAATACCGCCATCTTCCCATCGCCATTCGATGGTTTGATACACAAAACTAACCTGCTCTATGTTTGGATACGCCGTTTTAACATCGATAATTCTGGCATTCACTAAATGAATCGTATAATACTGTTCATCACGGCCCACTGCATCTTTACGAAAGAATCGCAGATAGACATGCGTCAGGGTTTCATGGGTAACCTGACTTCTGTATAATTGAGGTGTAGAACTGTCAATATATTTGGAAATCACCATCGGCTTGTGCTGGCGTTTCCCCGTCGGCAGGCCTGAGGCAGCGTCAACCGGATTGACAAGCTGATGTCCGAGACCCACCACCTTGATCATATCTTCGATGGCACTGCCATGGAATCTTCCCTGGACCTGACCGGTTACGCTCATCAGAATAGCGCCTTTGCCGACAACCTGCTGTTCCGTGGGATACGGCAGCCAATCCGACGGCAGACCGGGCTGGATGTTTTTATAGAGATCATCCAGCGTCCGCATCGTCGGAGAGGGAGAATTATCAGGATTAAGGGCGCCGCCGCCGACATAGGCCGCCCCCATCATTAAACATAGTACTGACAGTCCAAGTAGTAATCTGAATGTTGATTTGTTCTCTCTCATGTAATTTCCTTTCTATGATTCAACTCAAATCGTCTTCAAGCCAGTGATTCGCCAGGCTCATCAGGTCATTGATATCGACCACTCCATCCCGATACCGATCGGCATATTCGCAATAAATATTTGACGCATTGCAGTCTGTTCGGCCATACCAGCGAGACACCGCCGCCAGGTCATTCAGGTCAATCAAGTCCACATCCGTCGTCACAAAATGAACATGATCCAGAAGCATCTGATCCCCGATGGAAACAGGCTGCAGCCAGGGGAAAAAATAGGCAAACCACTCGATTCTGATCAATTCGGTCAGTTGAGTATTACCCGTTTCGCCTGAGCCGGAAAGATTGTTCCAGTACCAGGTGCCCGAATCAAGTGATTCCGCAAATTCCGTCCATTCGGTTGAAGTAACATAATCAAATCTAATCCATTTCTCGATAATTCCCGCCGCCTGTTCTTCACCAGTCGGAGTCATATAGATGCGAACATTGACATTGCGACCATCCCAGGAATCCTTGTGAAGAAATCGCAATTCCATGACTCGCCCAAGTGAAGCGGATTTGGCAAGATGGAACGTTTTGGTCCATTGATTGGATATGGCCTGGCATCCAACACTATAAGCACCGACAGCATGATCGGAGGAACTGACAATCTGCTGAGTCAGACCGCAGCTGCGCGTCCATCCGTCGGACTCAGCCGCCATTCCGGTCGCGTATTCACTCCATGAATCCTGATCCAGGGGCAGGGAACCTGCCGACAGCAGACCACTCATCGTGCATATCATCGCTGCAAGGAAATTTCTCTTCGCTTCCATGATTCTTCCCTTTCCGATGAGAACATTAATTTTTAATGCCTCATGCCTTCCAGCCGGCATTTGGCGAACATCGCAAAATCTGCGAGCAGCGGGAAATCAACACCCGATTCGACGCCATCCTGTTTTTCATTTTCCCATCCCTCAATAATTTCAGTTAATCAAAGTAAATTCCATCAATCCAGAGATTAAAACCAAAATCCCAGGTATCGGCATGGATTTCAAGCTGTCGAATATGGGCCATATCCGGCGAACCAACCGTACTTCTTCGCCAGCCGTTTTCTTCACTCTCACCGGCATTCAGAGGTATCGATATATCCATCCAATTTTCAAACGCTTCATTGAACAACTCGCATGGACCGCCATCCCGATAATTCAGGTATTCAAAATAATTATTGTCATCCGTCTTGAGGCGGATGACAGGACTTCCCTGAAAACCATTGGTATTGGTGCTGTACACGGCCATATTCAGATGTGAAAGCGTGGATAAATTCCAGTCCGCATCATACGCCAGAGGATAACGAAGGCAGGTATCAAAACCGCCGTCGGTAATAAACCGTATCGAACTCTGACCCGCAGCGGAATGCTGCATGTCATTAAGTACATAGGTGCCGGCCGGTGATGACTCCTCCGCCCAGGCCAGCCAGTCATACGCATTCCGTTCCGCCATATCCGGGGGCAGAGTTGTACTATGAGGCGTACTGTCGGGATGAATAAAACAGGGACTTGCCGGGTCATTACAGGTCATCCATTCCGATGCCATCACCGCAATATCCGCGATTTCAACAGCCCCATTGCGATTCAAATCCATACCCATGCAATCGGCATTCTGCCCGCAATCGCCTTTTAGCCATTGTTCCAGGACAAGCATCAGGTCGGCCGTATCCACAGAACAATCGAGATTCATATCCGCATCGGCACAGGGATGATTGCCATCACCGCAAACAGCCTGCCCAATCTGCAGGCCATCAAAAAAGGCCCTGACCCGCGTCCCCTGTTCCGTGAAA
Source organism: uncultured Pirellulales bacterium (assembly GCA_964630775.1). Taxonomy (GTDB): domain Bacteria; phylum Planctomycetota; class Phycisphaerae; order Sedimentisphaerales; family Anaerohalosphaeraceae; genus Anaeroglomus. The sequence continues at coordinate 13,536 of CAZVYY010000044.1, forward strand.
CCTTCCAATTGGCAAATGATGTCGAAAAGGACATGGTCGGGATTATCAAAGACCACCGGCATCGTCACGCGCTGTCCGGGCGCCAGCGGCTGACCGAGAGTTAATGCCGTCAAATCAAAAATGAGTTTGCCGTCTTTGGTTCCGTTGGTATTGAGGGGCTTGATTGAATCCGGCGCCAAAGCCTCAATCGTTACTGTCAGCGGACCATAAAGCGGGTAATCCTGCTGATTTTCCACGATAAGCGAGCCAATCGAAATTGCAGGTGTCTGACGCATAGACCAGTCTTTCAATTGCACCGTATATTCCGGCAGCCGCAGTGAGCCATCATCAAACGCAAGGCCCGGCGAGGCGCCGTTGTTCGTCGCAAACTGGAGCGACACGGTTTGCTCACTGGTGATGGATGTTTTATACTTCGTAAATGGACCAGCACCGGGTAAAACATCAATATGTACGGTCCCGCTATCATACCCCTCGATAGTCGCGGTCAGATTTTTATTCTCGGGCAGTCCAAATAGCCAGGCGGCCGTGCCATCGGGCAATCGAACGGTACACCAGAACACCCCGGGAATATCGCTGATGACAGCAAATTCATCCTGTGACCCTTCCTTGTCGGGATCGTAGCCGCTGCGACGACCTTCGGCGTCGGTCAGTGTTACGCGCACCGGACAACGAACAATCAGCGTGGAAAAGGTATTCATATCCACCTTCATTGATTCGTTCGGCTCTGCAGGATAATCATGGCCATTGGCCGGATAATACTTATTAATCGGATTTTCAGGGACCATGATAAAAAACGGAGACACAAAATTACTGGTTAAAAATTGAGAAGAAGCCGTAGCACCAAATAATGCTATCGTGGCGCCGGTCGCCCATTCATCCCAGGTATAAACTGCATTGACGGGGTCCTGCTGAAGCCACGGATCAAGAATCCGGGTGTTATCCGTCCGCCATTCGCTGACATGACCGACAATACGCGGATACATCATGGCCGCAACATGAAACCCGCCGGCGAAATGGATAGGTCCGTAATCAATCCCGTTAAATAACCAGTCCGTCTTGTCCGGTTGCCCCTGAAGGGTTTTGGTTTGATTGAGTCTCAACGCATCAAAGAGATATAAAATAGCCGCCTGATACCCTCCGCATTTGGTTGCATCAATTTCATTATATGCATCCATCATGCCGGCATAGTAAGTCACATTGTTTAAAATCATATTGTTGAGTGACCCTTCGACGCCCACCTCAAACAGTTCTCTCAACTCGGTAACAACTTTCCCATACCCTCTTTTTTCCAACTGATTCAATAATGAAAAATTCCATATATAACCACGTTTGAGTGTCAGAGGAAGATAATCAATCAACTGCTGCCAGTTATTAAAGACTGTCAAAGAGATATCCGTTTTTATGTCCGGACTGCTTTGCAGGCTTGCCTCTATCACAATGTCATCAGGAACCGACTCTGCCTCCCAGAGGCTGGTTACCTTGACTTCAATGTGCGCAAAACCATTAGGCTCCGTTGCGATAAAGGCCGGAAAATCCAGATGCCCGGCACCAACCATATCCAGCTGAGGGCTGGACAAGGCGATTAGCTGATTCGCCACATCATACTGCCCCGAGTCATCCGCAATCCGAAGGGTAATCGGAACAATCGTCTCTCCATAGAGGGTTACCTCGTTCAGAGATGAAGCTGGACGAGTAACCACTTTTGTCCAATGATATTGATTTGCTGGCACCTCCGTATAGCGAATATCACCCGATTCCATGGTCAAGCGGAGATTCGTTATCTCCACAGTACAGGTCGAGACTAATCCTGTATCCGGATGTTCCACGGTAATCGTCGCGGTACCCGGCTCCACAGTGGAAATCAGTTCCACATCCGCTTTGCCGGCCGAATCGGTTATCGCCATCACCGAACTGCCCTGTTCCGGGGCATCCGGGGATTCAAGCGTCCCTTTATTTGTGGAAATCCACAACACCTCGTTGGGCACCGGATTTTTATTAATCATCAGGGTGGCGGTAATGGTGCTTCGGGAAAGGCCATCGGAGACAATCATCGCGGGACTGGCCGAAACCGTGATTTTATCGCAATCGCCAGAGCCATTGATAATGGTTCCGCCCAGATTTTCAATCGTATTGTAATAAATACGAAAACAATTGCAATCCAGAGTCGCTCCCGCTCCCAGCCGCAGATGATTGACATACAGGGCTTCCTTGCCGGTCCAGGCCGGCTGGTTATCATAGTTATCGATCAGCCTCACGGAAGCATTCTCTTCCAGGGTCAGGCCACCCAGTGCAAAATTTCCGCTAAAGCCTCCCTGGGTGTTGCCCAAATCTCTGCCGGCAAGTTCAATCGTGGACGTCTTGCCGGGTACGGCGGCAAACGTAAACTCCGTATTGGCCAGCCCGGCAATCTCTTCGGAAGAGGTTTTCCAGATGCCCAGCGCAGCGGCTTTAGTACCCAGATACCCCATGTGGATCACGGAGTTCGCTGCGGCTGAAAAATGAGCGGCCGGGTCGATTTGAAAGATCTCATTGACGTATATTTCGGCAGAAGCGTTCTGAATATCCAATGTGCCGCTGTTGCTGCATCCGGTACCGATATAAATTTTATTGGCCTTAAGACATCCGCCGGACAGGGTGTAGAGACCGGAGCCTCCCGGATGATCAAAATCCCAATTGGCACCCACGGCCAATGAATTGGTATTATTTTCACCCCCGGTGTGTGTAAATATGCCCTGGCCGCGGTAACCGATGTCTTCACCAGCACTGACTATCAATTGTCCCCCGTTCAGGGTATAGCTGCAACTGCTGCTTTTGGAATTATAGGCAAGTGTCAGGTCTGTGGTGGAATGTATTCCGCCATTCTGGATAAAGATGCCATAGGCAGAATACATCGTGCCCAGGTAAGTTCTGCCGGTGGTCAGGGAACCGCTGTTCATTTCAAGTCTGCCCCATCCGCCGGCCGTCACGCCAAACCGCAGCAGGCTGCAAACCTCTCCTGTCTGAGTAACCAGCGTTGTCCCGCCATTGTTCAGGAGAACTTCGTCTGTACTGGTCGGTTCTTTGTTATTCGTCCAGTTGGTTGCGATAGACCAGTCCCCTGCTCCATACGTCGTCCAGTAAAGCGTATCTGCCTCGACCACACTGCCGACACAAAACAAAACCTCCATCACCAATCCCAGGCAAAAGAGTTTCATATTTTCTCTCCTAAAGCAAAGTCCTGTTCTCCACCTGCCATTCGTATTTTCAATATCTGCCTTACAACGACTCGAAATCGGACAAATCGTCCGTTTCACTCCCTGAATTGAATCTATTTCAGACGCCAGCCGTCCGGACAGAAGGTCAGCCAGTAGTGGGCAAACACACTGAAATCTCCCATTTTGACGCCGGGCTGCCCGTCCAGCTCCCCCGGCACAGCGCCGCTCTGCAGCCAGTAGTCGGCAAAATGCTCGAGGTCTTCCAGCGTCACCACGCAGGCCCGGGCACTCCAGGCAGCCGTCTGGTCAAAATGAATCCAGCCGATATTTTCACCCCACGCCCAGCCGGAAAAAGTGCCATCGTCACCGATCCGCACGCAGTATTCATTCATCCGCGTTTCGCCGGGTACGACAGGGTCAAAATGGATCCAGCCGACGTTCTCACCCCAGGCTAAGCCCGACAGGTTTCCCCTGCCGTCATGGACAACGCCGAACTTCACCGTGCCGCAGTAGCCGGTGTTTTCGCACGACAGGTTGATCCAGCCGATATTTTCACCCCAGATCCAGCCCAGCAGCTTATCGTCAAAAACCTGTACCCCGCTGCCGACGGATGGCTCCAGATTCAGCCACCCGGTGTTTTCACTCCAGCCATACTGGGCACCGCTGTTATAAGGGTCAATATTTTCAGCCCAAAGACCGCATCCTGCAAAAACGAACATAATAATCATAACATGGTTTTTCATCGTTATCTCCCGAATCCCTTAAGATTCACCGCCGTATTTAGGGATATCCCAGCCTTCAACCTGCCAATCGGCCGTGTTGCTGCTTCTGTAGGCCCATTCGATCTTGGTATAGTCGGTAAAGGCAACCACTTCCAGTCCTCCATTATTCGTCGAAAACGGCTCGACAAATGCCACCCGCGCATTCCACAAACGCAGACGATAATAGGCAAAGGGAGTCATTGTTCCGGGTTTAACGATCTCCAGTGTAATCAGTTCGATGCGTTCGTTATTACAGCATCTCAGCTTCAGGGGAACCGAAGCCCTGTCGGTGAATTTGGAAATATATACCCCCGAAAACAGCGGGGACGGTCTCCCATCCGGCTCTGCACCGTTAGCAACATTCATCATGTACCCGTGGGCATAAATCCAGTTGGGATGCTGTGCGTCGGTGCTGTCTCCGGGAATCCCCGTGACCTGCAGGAAAAGAACACTGTTTTGCGGAGGGATCGCCACATTCGGAGCCGTCCCGCGGAGTGCCTGCACCGCCGTATGCACCTCTTCCAGCGTCTTCATCGTGCTGGACGGCGGCGCCGGCGGATACAAATTCCCCGCCCAGACCATCCAGGCAACACCGCACACAACGACAAACATTAATCCCGTGATCAGTTTTCTGTTTTCAGCGATTCGACGCATTGTTGTTCTCCTCAACAAAATGGTGTCTTATTCCTTTGCCGGTCCGGTCCCGGCCAGTACCAGTGAATACGCAAAGTTCGCCCAGGGATGGTCAGCCCCGGCAATAGCCGAGATATCACCATACGCCGAGGATAAATCAATAATCGGCCCCCACGAGCTTTGGCTTCCCAAATCATAATTGGCCAGCCAGTTGTCGCCGCAGGTGTTTTTCACAATCAGATGATGATGGGTGCCTTCTTCGTTATCTGCATGAATGCCGTACTTATTGCCGCTGCAGAGATTGGACTCAATCCGGCAGCCCTGCCCGCAGCAGCGTATATCAATCCCCACGTTGCCGTTGTTGGACGCCACACAGTCTTTGACAATCGTCTTATCCCGCACCCAGATACCCCACAGGTCGTTGGCCGAGGAATCACAACGCATAATCACATTTTGGGCATTCGCCCCAATCCCGCACTCACCATTGCCCCGCGCCGTGCAATCAAGGATGGTATTGCCGTCGCCGACATCGATGCCTGCCCAGCAGTGGGTAACGGTACAATGCGAAATAAGGTTTCCAAAGATCGCCCGTATCCCAATCTGATCATAGTCCTTGCCGGTCAGCCGAACGGAACAGTGGGAGATGTTCGCCATATTGTCCGCGATGATTCCTTTGCGAAAACATTCGGTTGCCGTGCAATGATCAACAACGCAATTTTGGTCCGCAAAAAAAGCCTCATCGCACCACCGGGCAATACAATCGGTGATAACGCCGCCCTGCCACACCTCATAACCTCGCGCACCGCATTCATAAACGGCACAATGACTGAACTGGCCCTGATAGGCACAAATACCATACGCCATCGAACTGACGGTACATCGTTCGACACGAACGGCATCCCCCAGCCAGATGCCCCGGTCACCCCAATAACTGCAATGCACCTGAATATCCGTACAGGTAATCGCATCCGCTTCCGGCCCCCAGATCCCCTCCACCCAGTTCAGAATCGAACCGTTTTTAATCCAGACATTCCGACGGTCATCACCATTGACCTGAATCGCCGTCCGCGCCAGTGTTCCTTCCAGACCTTCAATCGCAAAGCCATTTAAATCCAGCACCACCCCGCTGGCATTCACGGCAATACAGGTCTGTTTCATCGGGTCGGCAAAAATCGTGCCGGTCAGGTAATACGAACCCGGCTGGTCGATGATGTACATGGTGTCGGGATCTCCGTCCAGCCACTCGACCGGCATCCGCGGCTCGATTTCCATCAGCGTCTTCATCGTTGACCCGGGCGCCGCCGGCGGATTCAGCGACCCGGCAAAACTTAGCCATCCAAAACTCACTATAATCCCAGTAATGAATTTCGTGTTCATTGTCGTGATCCTCATCAAAATAATTTATCTGTCGTATTACTCTTGCCATCGATGAGACCCGCAGGATTAGTCTGATCGCTTTCTTTGCGGAAAATAACAGATGTAAACGATGGGTAAGATACAAGTCCACAGATAGCCGCAGAATTCCACCTTTTACAAGGCAGGCTCGCCAGATTTGAAATCGCTTTTCTATCCTCCGAAGGTTTTTTTGACAGCCTCGTCACACAATGATCAGATTATACCCTTTTTATCCATGTTAACGCAATCAGGAATAATCCGGAGAGCAAAAGATTACAAATCATGTAATGTAGCGATATCGGCCAGAATATATCTTGTATAGTGCTGGATTTCCGTACAACAATTCGGCTTTCGCCGAAAAATGTGATTATTCAACCAGCGCCGTAATTTCTTCGGCAGTCAATGCACGGTGATAAATCCGGACATCATCCAGCAAACCCCTGAAGTAGTTCTGAAGTGTTCCTGTGTCCAGAACACCCAGATAAACCCGTTCGGTGTCGGATGTGTTAATTTGCTGGGTATTGTTTGCGGCCGCAGCCTGTAATTGTCCATCCACATAAATCTGAATCTCATCCACCGTCGGCGTTTCATCACTATTCAGAACCGCTGCGATATGATGCCATTGATTATCCGCAATAGACACATTGCCTTTCACAAAACCAGCCCAGACCCCTACTGCCGGCTCCCCTGTCGGCTGGATACGGAACATCCATTTGCGACCGGCCTGGGCAGTCCCCCAGGATGCAATCATCTGATCCAGACCGGACGGCGACGTTTTCACCCAGGCCGTGCAGGTCCGTGAACCAGAACCGGGTACGCCTTTATAGTCGCCAATCACGACATAATCATCCGTACCGTCCAGGCTCAAGCCTCCGCCGGCCACTCCGGAAGTCCAGACCGGACCGTTGACCAGCAGACCCGAACGCTGATAGAGCGAGTCATCCACGGCGATTTCGCCGCGGGTGTCATCCAATGTCAGATGCAATTGAAGGGCTTGGTCACACAGCCAGTGATTGGCCAGCACCGAAACATCCGACATATCGACATTCCTGTCGCCATTCAAATCGGCACCCTGACAGGCGGGCATATCCACACAATCCAGCATCAGCCATCGGGCGGCAAGCCCGTATAAGTCGTCCATCCCCCGCACGCCGGAATAGACATTGGCCACCTGAATGGTCATGTCGGCGGTATCGTAAAAACCTGCAGGATCGACAACACGTACAGTAAAGACATTGGCTCCGACATCCGAATCCTGCGGGATGCCCGACAGCGTGCCGTCCGGCGAGACCTTCAGCCAATCGGGACCTGCATCTTTGCTGAATGTCAGCAAACCGCCCTCCGGATCACTGGCATCATCCGTAAGAATGCTGTTATAGGCCGCCAACTCAGTCGCATCCATTTCGGCAATAACGCCTGTGTTGAAGGATGGCCTTGTATTGAGCGGGCTCCAGATCTGCGACTCCAGAATACTGAACCAGCCGCTGCCGGCACTGTTGTTTCCGGTCATGGTAATCGTCACATAACGGCCGCGCACGGGGGCAAACGAGGTTTGCCAGTAGCCGGTGGTGGTCGTCGTATTGCCGCTGAAGACCTGGACACCATCAATATCAATCCGAACCGGGTGTGTGCGGGTTGCACCATTATTAAACCGTACTTTGATTTGATTGATGTCAGACACTCTGCCCAGGTCGTATTTAATCCAGGCAGTGGCCACCGTACCATCGTTGGCCCAGCGGGTGCTTCGGCTGCGGTCATAGGAATTGACCGCAGGATTGCCCGACTGTTCCGCACCGGCAGTGCTGCTGACAATATTCAGAGGCGCCGTGATAAACTGCCCCGGCTGGGTCGTGGTCATCAGCTCGGCAATCTGGGCGGCATTCAGTGCATAATCCGCAATCCTCACTTCATCGATCATTCCATTGAACAGCGGGTCGGGCCACTGGCTCTTGCCGATGTAATTTTTCGATGGCTGAAAATCGGATGGGTTGAGCGTCATCGCATTATTGGTCGCCCGCGGCGTACCATTGACATAAATCGTTCCGACATTGCCGTTGAGGGTCACGGCCACATGCGTCCATTGCCCCACAGGCAGGCTGGTGGTATTGACCTGCTGTTCTCCGGAACCGTTGCCGGAAGTCGTAATCCCAAAACGCAGGGTATCGCTGACGGAAGATGGCGTCAGGAACATATATTGCGTGGTATTGTTCCCGAAATCAAAGATACGCTGCCAGGCATTGCCTCCGTTCCAATAGACCCAGGCGGCAAACGTGAAATCCGCACATTCGCCGATATGCGTCGGCAGCACCAGGTAATCGTCTGTGCCGTCCAGAACAAGAACGTTTCCATCCCGCCCTGCTGCCAGCTTCGGCGCCCCATAAATCAAGGGATTGTTGCCATTGCCTGAGCTGTCCCGGAAATTCTCATCAAAGGAATAGATGGCATTGGTGCTTCGTCCGGAACCGGGAACTTCCTGCTGGTAGCCAATTGGAGAAATATGGTCACGATAGACAGCACCTGCATCCGTCGGCCAGCCGTCATCCCATTCCACCCGCCGGACATCCTCGACCCAGTTATAAATCGCATATCGCTCCACCCAGGGTGTACTATCAAGCATATCAATCATCTTACCAATGGCTTCGGCCTGCTGGGTATACGTTGGATCGCCGCATCCGGTCCAGTTGGCGCCGTTGTTCCACTCCGTCACCCAAATAGGCCGGCCGGTGTTGTCATGAACTTCTTTAATATGACAGCGCTAAATTTGCTCAAGAGATGTGAAGCTGTTTGCCGATGAA
>CAZVYY010000045.1:0-21732 GCA_964630775.1 uncultured Pirellulales bacterium
AAAGAAAATGGCAAAGACCAAAAATATCGAATTCTTATAGCGCTGTCATATTAAGGATGACTTAAGGTGCGGGCAAGTAATATGATAAACTCGATTGAGGATGGAATAATCTTTAGTTTTAAAGGTGACTTAAGGAGCAAATAATCATGACAAACTCGATTTATCACTTTATCAAAGCAGCTATTGAGGAACAAATCATTGGCGACCCAATCTGGGCCACGGTTGCTTTGGTTGGGCAGGTGGTGTTCGCTGGTCGTTTTATTTTTCAATGGCTGGTCAGTGAGTATAAAAAGAAATCTTATGTGCCCATAGCCTTCTGGTATATGTCCATTATTGGTAGTGTAATTTTGCTGTTTTACTCAATTCATATCAAGAATCCGATTTTTATGGTTTCCTTCTCGCTAAACACACTCATTTATGTCCGCAATTTGCATTTGTTGCACATAGAAGCCAAAAAACAACACAATAAAGCATAATCAAAAAGGATCAAGTTGAATGGATTGGGGTAAAAAAGAATATTATAGTGTTATTGGGATATTGCTGCTTTCGACGATATTGTCTTTCTGGATGCTGTCATTTCAGTCGCTGGACAGCCATGAATGTTTTGTCTCGGTTACTGCCCGGGAGATGCTGACCGATCATGAATATGCCTGGCCGAAACTGAATAATAGACCCCGTCTTCAAAAAACGCCCCTAAATTACTGGCTTGTGGCCGGGGTGGGGGCTTTAACCGGCTCGGTTGACGAGTTTTCAGCCCGCCTGCCCAGTGCGGCGGCAGCGGTTGGATCGACCCTAGTAATTCTGTTTTACCTGTGTCGGTGGTTTCCTTTCCGGACGGCGGCTATGGCGGCGGCCGTATGGACAACATCGCTTGCCTGTATCCGTTGTTCCCACTCGGCCAGGCCGGATATGGTGATGGCCTTTTTTACCATCTTGTGTACTCTGTGTTTTTATGCCATTGCGACTTCCAGTGATCCTAAAAGCTGTGCCTGTCAGAGATGGATTTTCTGGATCGCTTTTGCCCTGGCCAATCTGGCGAAGGGCCCCGCGCCTGTGGCGTATGTTGGTGTCCCCATTATAGGTTATATGATTCTGACCCGAGACTGGAAAGTCATTGGCAAATTGATATCTTTGTCAGGAATAATGGTCTGTCTGCTGATTTTGTTGCCATGGCCTTTGTTTATTGCGAGGAGACTGAATTGGGATTTGATTTTATGGAAACATGAATTCATTGACCGATTTTTCGGAGATTATGTGCCAGGGAATTATCCGATTTATTATTACTTTGTTATCATGTTTAAGTATGTTGCTCCCTGGGTTGTCTTCCTGCCAATAGCGCTGCTGGCTCCGATCAATAAATTCTGGAGCGAAAAGCGGCCGGCAATGATGTTTTTCTGGACATGGTTTGTTGCGGGGCTGATTTTTCTGACCATTGATGGCGGCAAACGCCAGCATTATATCTTGCCAATAATGCCGGCAATGGCAGTTCTCATTGGTTTATTGCTGGATGATATGATATTTATTCGCAGAGTCTGCACCCCCGATTTTGCCCGGGGTATCCTGTGGATTCATATTGTTCTTTTTGCAGTTTGTTCCATTGCGGGTCCGATTGTGATTGCGATGAAGTATCGTTCATTTTTGACACCGGTTCTGTGGCTTAGCTTGGTGATGCTGGGGGCAACGATGTTAATGACGATGTCTATACGACTCAATTATCTTCGCCGTGCTGTGATGATTATCTTTGCGGCAACAGGGCTTTATATTTTGATTTGTTTTTATGCATTTTCGGATGTTTTGGATATCGACAAGCATTCACGTGATTTTGCCCGGAGCGTTGCTCGAATGGTTCCTCCCGGCGGGACTCTAATAGGTTATCGCAGCTTGTCCAGTCGTTTTGTGCATTATTATGGCAAAAGTGTTCCATGCCTGGAGACGCTCTCTTCAATAAAAACTGCCTATGATCAGGGCGATTGGATTGTGTGTTTAACAGACGACATTTCAGAATTTGAAAAGATGTCCTTTCGGCTAGTCTATTCCGGCGAGACCCCGTCCGGAAAACACAAATCCGATGCGTCCGGATACCTGTTTCATAAAGAATAAAGACTGCCTGGCTTGATGGTTATAATGATTTTATAAAATCCAATTCTTCTGCGGTGAGTGGTCTGTCGTCGATGATTTTCTGAACCTGGACCAGCGTGTCTTCCAGAGAATATTCCTTGAGTTTTCTTGCCCAGACGGCGACCAGCATGGCAACCCGTTTATCGTCACTGGCACCATGCAGCAGAACCGGCAGATTTTTGCTTTCCGACATGATTTCAAGAAATTGGGCCTGTGTTTGCAAATCCGGAAGAAAATGTTCTTTGTTTATCGGTATCTCGATATATTTTATTGCCAGCTCATGAGTTTTGAGGAATTCTTCGTTCCGCCAATTCTTTTCAAGATGTTCAACGGCTGAGCGGACGTTGACAATCGTGGAGATATGATATTTATAGAACAATCGGGTATAATCCATGCCTTTGGGCTGGCCGCTGACATACAGTGTCTGGGGAGCGATAATGCGAAAGTCCTGAATGTGAAAATGTTGTACAAGCAATGTAATTACAAGCCCAACGATGGCGATATATAATACAGATTTAAACTGCCCCTGTTTCATTTGACCTCTCCCGATACAGATTTATGATGTATTTTTCGAATGGAATAAATCTTGGCTTTGGTGGCTTCAAAATAAACACGGCAGATTAATTCACACACCAGCCCTGTCGTAATCAGAATGAATCCCACAATAAACAGGATTGAGGCTAAACATGTCAGTGGCATATGAGCTACGAAAATGGGTACATGGTATGCAATTTTATCAAATAGAATATAAGCTGCAATGGATAGTGAAACGGCAAAACAATATAAAGCGTATCGTCCAAAGTAATGCAGCGGTTTAGAGGCATATTCCAGAGTAAATTGCAGGGTAATCAAGTCGAACAATACACGGAATGTCCGGGAGATTCCATAGTTGCTTTTCCCTACAGGTCGGACAATATTGGTAATGGGAATCTCCACGATTCTCGCTCCCTTGCTGGAAACCAGGGCTGGAATAAAACGGTGCATCTCGCCATATAAATTAATTTCGTCGATCATCTCTTTGCGATATGCCTTAAACGTAGTTCCAAAATCATGGATATCCAAGCCGCTGATTTTTGATGCAATCCGATTGGCAATGCGAGAAGGAATCTTTCGCATGACCATATTGTCCACCCGCTGTTTTCGCCAGCCGCTGACGACGTCATACCCTTCGTTTATTTTTTCCAGAAACAAGGGGATTTCTTCCGGAAGGTGCTGCAAATCTCCATCCATGGAAATAATAATATCACCGCATGCCACATCAAAGCCGGCCGCCAAAGCCGGAGTCTGGCCAAAATTACGTCGCAGCTCGACCACTTTGACATGGTCATCTTTGTCGGCAATCGCCTTGATCTTTTTGAGTGTGTCGTCCCGGCTGCCGTCATCGACAAATATCAATTCGTATCGTAATCCGGTTTTACTCATTACAGCAGCCAGCCGGGTGTGTAATTCATCAACAACGCCGGATTCATTAAAAAGAGGAACAATAACCGAGCAATCCGGCCTTAACATCTCATATTTGTCCATAATGCACCAATTGAATAGTCGGTTTATTGAAAGCAGCTTTTATTTGCTTACTGCACAACGCTTCAAGCTCCTGTTGTCTATGTTCTACAAGACGTGTATGGTTTCTGTCAAGACCTTTCATATAACCTGGATGCGTCATAATCTCGACGATTGGGGATGAATTATATAAGCAGACGGACTCTAAATAAGTCGTACTGATATATCCGGTGTGAGCTATTCCCAATAGCTCAGAGGTCTTGAAATATGTCTTGTTGAAAAGCGTATCGAATCTGGAACAGCCTCGGAGAATCCAAGCCCGTCGAAGTCCTTTTTTGTCAGGCTTTGGCCAGTGTTGATCAAAATGCTGACATTCCAGAGGTTGCCGTATCTTACTGATCCCATATTGTTTTGCCAGTTTACATACAATACCGAATATGGCGGGAAAACAATGAAAGTGTTTATGGGAATCCAGATGGGTTGGTTTCAGATCGTGATTCAGCATCCATTGGATCTGTGTTTCCAGTTCAACTTCAATGGCCTGACGCAGCGAGTGGCTCAATAAAGACATCAGGCATAATTTCTCGACGGAAAAGGCAAATTCACCTGCGGTATTGGTAAGTCGGCCGACACGAGGATCTGTAGATAAAGGTTTGCCCTCGGTCAGGTTTAGATGGACTCCGATACCCAGGTTCGGCAGAGATTTTGCCAACACGACTGCTTTGTCAGCCTGGGGCATGTTAGTCATCAGGGTTGTGCTGGTCAGGACACCCTCTGTATGGGCTCTGGCGATGCCTTCATTGACGCTTTCGCATAAACCGAAATCATCTGCATTGATAATGATTTTTCTGGTAATCACTTCTAATCCGTTTTATTGAACTCGGGGCTTTAATATCTGCAGCAGGTTCATGTGGTCGTCGGTCCATAAATTCACTCCGCTGCTATCCGGGGTCTGAGTGCTGATTGCCCTGGTTATTTGCGGTGTCGCCAGCATGGCGGGATTGCGGCTTAGCAGTATCCAGTCCGAGAACACGGTACCGCTTTGCGGATTGATCTCGCCTTCAATGAAGACCGAGTGCAGATGGTATTCCTCGGCCATCCGCCAGACGACTTTCGCCAGATTCAGGTAATTGGACGAGATATGGAATGCCAGCACGCCATTGCTGTTGAGGTGCTTCAGATAGATTTCGATTGCTTCCTTTGTCAGCAGATGAACCGGTACCGAGTCGGAATTGAATGCATCGAGGACCAGCACATCGTAATTTTGCGGCGGCTGATTTTCGAGTGTCAGTCGTGCATCCCCCAGAAGAATCCGAATATCAGCTTTGGATTCTGATAAATAGGTAAAATAGCGTCTGGCCAGACGTTCCACTTCGGGATTGATTTCATAGAAGCAAATCAAGTCCGTCGGATTTCCGTAAATCGCAATTGTTCCTACGCCCAGGCCGACAATCCCGATGCGGCGATGGTCCTGTTTGGGCATTGATTCCAGCAGCAGACCGACGCCGCTGGTGTGGCTGTAATAGGATGTGGGCAGCAGTTTTTTGTCGGGGGCCTGAAATTGCAGTCCGTGGAAAGTGGTGCCGTGCTGCAGGAGCAATTTATGATCTTCCGGGATTTGTGGTGCTTCTTCCCAAACGGTCAGCACGCCGAAGAAGTTACGGACATTGATAATGGCCGTCTGGTCCTTGACGGATTTACGTCCCTGAAACACGATGCCAATTGCGCCGACAAACACCAGCGCCGTCACCCAAATCCGCCGGCGTTTCTGCTGGTCGGGTTTTAATCCCTGCTGGGCCATCATCACTACTGCCGCCGAGGCCAGCAGGCCCAGGTGCAATTCGTGATAGACCCGGAAAATCAGCGGCGCGACCACCGCCACCAGAATCCCTCCGATGGCTCCGCCCGCCGAAATTGCCAGATAATACGCCGTCAGATGCGAGGAGTCCGGCCGCAGGCGGAACAGTTCGCCGTGGCAGACCATCGAGCAGAAAAACAGCATCGCCAGATACAGCCCGATCAGCGTCCCGACGCCCAGATTTTCCTCAAAGTTGCGAGCGATAATCACGCCGATAATTCCGGCCATAAACAGGATCAGAAAGACCGGTCGGACATACCAGCGAGGATGGTCAAAACAGATGATAAACGACAGCAGATACAAACTCAGGGGCACAATCCATAAAAACGGAACGACCGCGATATCCTGTGTGATTTTGGTTGTTACCGCCAGCAGTTCCACGGATGCACATGCCGGCAGGGCGATCCACAGCCAGAATAGCGATTGCGAGATTTTCGCCGCGGGCTTGAGAGGCTCGGACTTGCTTGCTAAGGTCGCAGTGGGGGAGGATTTCCATTGAATCACCGCTGCCGCCGCATACAGCCCAGCATACACCAGAAAGCCCGCCGACCAGAATTTGGCGATTGCCAGCCGTGTAAAATACGGCTCGAAAAACAGTGGGAAACTGACCAGGGCCATTAGCGAGCCGGTATTACTCAGGGCATATAAACGGTAGGGGGACTGACCCGGCAAGAGCCTGGCAAACCACGATTGCAGTACCGGCCCGGTGGTGGATAGCAGGAAATACGGCAGACCCACGCTGGCCGCACATATCAGCAGTATCTTGAGTATCGGATTGTCCGTCGGGGAAGGCTTCAGCGAATCGGCCGGAACCACCGACAGCGTGACCGCCGCGATAACCAGAAGTCCAATTTGGGCAAGACTTTGCTGCCGGGGAGTCAGAAAACGGATGCACAGATGCGCCCATCCGTAGCCGGCCAGCAGAAACAACTGAAAAAACAGCATACAGGTCGTCCAGACCTCCGGGCTGCCCCCAAACCACGGCAGCAGAAACCGCCCGACCAGCGGCTGCACCTGAAACAGCAGAAATGCCCCCAGGAAAATCGTCACCGCAATCAGCGTAGCAAATCCCGGGCGCTTTACTGCGGCGGCCTGTGTTTTTGTTGTCTGTTTTACTTTGTTTGTCATTTTCGTCTGCAATTTGAATGGCTGACGAGCATATCGGGGTTCAGCAAAAAAATCAAATTATTTCATATAAAGGATTATCCGCAAAGAATATAAGCACAAAATAGACAAGGATAGATCGTGAGTATCTACATAAAAGACATATAATCACACATATTGATACGTGACATTTTTGGATTTGCATTGACATCTGTGGACATAATATTATAAAATTCCAGTCTGTCCTATTAAGGGCAAATATTACTGTGGAGAATTATAAATGCAATTGTCAGTAAAAGATACAGCGGCGCTGTTAAATGTGTCAGAGAAAACGATTTATCGCTGGATTAAGCAGGAAGCGATTCCGTTTTATCGCATCAATGAGCAATTCCGATTTAATCGATCCGAATTGTTGGATTGGGCAACCTCCCGTCGAATTCAGGTCTCGCCGGAGATTTTCAAAGAAGTGGACCCCAATAAAACGCCGCTTCCCAGCCTGACCGATGCATTGAAGGCCGGAGGTATCTATTATCGTGTTGGCGGCAACGACAAGCCGTCCGTTCTGCGGGCGATTGTCGATGTGCTGAATCTTCCGGAGGAAGTGGACCGTGAATTCCTGTATCAGGTGCTGATGGCACGCGAGACGCTTGGCTCTACCGGTATCGGCGAGGGAATTGCGATACCTCACGTCCGGAATCCGGTCGTCCTGCATGTCTCCAAACCCAGCATGGCTCTGTGCTTCCTCGATCATCCGATTGATTTTCATGCGATAGACGGCCAGCCGGTCGGCACGTTATTCACGCTGACCAGCCCGACTGTCCGGGCGCATCTGCACATGTTGTCGCGTCTGGGCTTTGTACTGCAAAATCAGGACTTCAAGGCAGCCCTGAAGCGTCAGGCCTCACGTGAGGAATTAATGGAGACTCTGGCGCGTGCCGAAGCCTCGCTGCCCACAGCCCCGGCGAATCAGAATGGTCAGGCCAAATGATTTGAAGTGAATGGATGCCGACGGATTGCCGGCCAGAAAGGACGCATTGATGTCTTTATCCCTGATCCTGATAGCGATTGGTCTTGCAGCCGCCAGCGGCCTGCCGGGACTGGGTCTGTCGCGGTCATCGGTCTGGGTGCAGAGAATCTCGGCTGTGTTTATGACGCTTGCCGCGATTTTAGGAGTGAGCGGTGCTGCGGCGGGCTTATTCACACAGCATAATGCAATAGTTAATTTTCCATGGCAGGCGGCGGGACATTCCTTTGTTGGCCTCGATGCCCTGAGTGCATTTTTTCTGTTTCCGGTGTTTCTGATGGGGGGGCTGGGGGCGATTTACAGCCTCGGCTACTGGCCCCAGCGGCAGTATCCGCACAATGGGCGGAAACTTCACCTGTTCTGGGGACTGCTGACGGCGGGGATGGCGCTCCTGGTCATCAGTCGGCACGCGATGGCCTTTCTGTTCGGATGGGAAGTGATGGCTCTGTCTGCGTTTTTTCTGGTTTCCACTGAAGACGAAAAAACCGAGTGCCGACAGGCGGGCTGGATTTATCTGATTGCCACGCATATTGGTACATTGACCTTGTTTGGCCTGTTTGCCCTGTGGCGTTGGGCTACAGGTGCATACGCCCTTATGCCGGCAGCCGCAGAGGCAATCAGCTTGCCTGTATTGAACCTCCTGTTCCTTCTGGTATTGATTGGTTTTGGTCTTAAAGCAGGTGTCATGCCGCTGCATTTCTGGCTGCCCGGGGCGCATGCCAACGCTCCCACCCATGTATCGGCAATGCTGTCGGGGGTGGTGCTCAAGATGGGCATCTATGGGCTGGTGCGATTCCTGTCGCTATTACCTGATCCGCCTGCGGTATGGGGCGGCCTGATTCTTCTGCTGGGTGCGGTCAGCGGTCTGCTTGGCGTTGTATTCGCTATCGGTCAGCATGACCTCAAGCGCCTGCTGGCCTATCACAGCGTCGAAAACATCGGCATTATTCTGATGGGGCTTGGCCTTGCGATGCTGGGTCGGTCGCTGGACCGGCCTGAATGGGTTGTGCTGGGACTGGCCGGGTGTCTGCTGCATGTATGGAATCACAGTTTGTTCAAGGCGCTGCTGTTTTTGTGTGCCGGCTCGGTTGTGCACAGCACCCACACCCGCCAGATTGATCAACTCGGCGGACTGGCCAAAACCATGCCGTGGACTGCGGCGATGTTTCTGGTCGGCGCGGCTGCCATCTGCGGGCTGCCGCCGCTGAATGGCTTTATCAGCGAATTATTCGTCTATCTGGGCCTGCTGGGGGCGATGTCATCCGATGGTATTACTGGCTCGGCAGCGGTAATCGTTGTGCCTGTGCTGGCGATGATTGGGGCGCTGGCGGTGGCGTGTTTTGTGAAAGTCTATAGCGCAGTCTTCCTCGGCAGCCCGCGTACGCCGGCTGCGATGAATCCTCACGAAGCCCCGTTTTCGATGCGGGGGCCGATGGGGGTGCTTGCCGCCTGCTGTGCGGTCATCGGCATCGTGCCGATTGTGCTGACTCCTGTTCTGGATTCTGCGATTGCCGTCTGGATGCTGGATTCGGATATCATGTCGCCCAGCGTCTGTATGGCGGCCCCGCTGGAAGCCATTAGCATCCTGTCTATCGTGCTGATTGCATTGTTTGCGGTATTGTCACTGGCCCTGCGGTTGCGTCATTCGCCGCTGCGTTCCACGGTGACCTGGGATTGCGGGTATGCCGCCCCGACCAGCCGGATTCAATATACGGCATCCTCGCTGGCCCAGATGATTGTGGCCTTGTTTAATTGGGTGCTGCGTCCAGACATGCACAAGCCGCATATCGAAGGGGTTTTTCCCCGGCCGACGAAGATGCACAGCCATGTGGATGATGCGGTTTTGGATAAGGTGCTGCTGCCTTTCGGGAGCAGAATTGAGATGTGGTTTGGCTGGTTTCGTCGATTCCAGCATGGCATGATACAACAGTATGTACTCTACATCCTGATTGCGGTAATCCTGATGCTGAGTACCTTGATACCTTTTGAGGAATTTATGACGCGTCTGTTTGCGCGGTGAGTGTTAAAGAAGATGAATACGGCCGCGGGTGATCTGCGATCCGTATCAAGGATATGAAATTAATATGAGTGTGTGGATGATACTTGCGGCGATTGCCGTATTAGGCTTTAGCGGCTTTCCGGCGTGTTTATTTTCGTCACGCCGGGCGGCAGGGCAGAAGCTGACAACGTTAATTATGCTGTTGGGCAGTGGTCTGGGATTGAGCGGTGTTGTGATGTCGCTGGGTGAATCGACAACGGCGTCGATGTGTGCGGCATGGTTTTTGCCATGGGGCCGGTTTGCTGTCGCAATCGATCCGCTCAGTGTTTTGTTTCTGCTGCCGGTCTTTGTGGTGCCGGCGCTGGGTTCGATTTACGGCCTGGGCTACTGGAAACAATCCGAACACCAGACTAATGGCCGACGACTGGGCCTGTTCTATGGCCTGCTGGCCGGGGCGATGGCTCTGGTGACGATTGCCCGCGACAGTGTTCTGTTTCTGATTGCCTGGGAGGTTATGGCGATTGCCGCCTACTTTGCCGCTACCGCCGAGGATGACAATCCTGAAGTCCGCCGGGCGGGATGGGTGTATCTGATCGCGACCCATGTCGGCACCCTGTGCCTGATTGCCATGTTTGCCTTGTGGAACCAGGCGACGGGATCGTTTGCCTTAAGCCCGACACAAGGTGTGTCATCGGAACTGGCCGGAGCACTCTTTATCCTTGCAGTCATTGGTTTTGGCTTCAAGGCGGGCCTGATGCCGCTGCATGTCTGGCTGCCAGGCGCTCACGCCAATGCTCCCAGCCATGTCTCGGCGGTCATGTCCGGTGTTATGCTTAAGATGGGCGTGTACGGTATTGTCCGAATGACAGCCCTGCTGCCGGCTCCGGAGATGTGGTGGGGCGGTATCCTGCTGGCCGTGGGGGCGGTTACGGGGATTGCGGGCATTGCCTTTGCGATTGGTCAGCACGACCTTAAACGTCTGCTGGCCTACAGCAGTATCGAAAATATCGGCATCATTGCGATGGGGCTGGGTCTGGCGCTGCTGGGTCGCACGCAGAATCATCCCGACTGGGTCCTGCTGGGGCTGGGTGGGGCGTTGCTGCACGTCTGGAACCACAGCCTGTTCAAATCACTGCTGTTTTTTAATGCCGGAGCAATTATTCACGCCGTGCATACACGGGATATTAACCGCCTGGGCGGCCTGACACGGCACATGCCTTTGGTCATGGGGCTGTTTGTCGTCGGGGCGGTCGCCATCTGTGCGTTGCCTCCTTTCAACGGCTTTGCCAGCGAATGGCTGCTGTATGTCGGCCTGTTCCGCACGCTCGGTTCGGATGTGCAGGCAGGCTGTCCGGCTGCGGCGCTGGCGGCGGTTGCACTGGCGATGATTGGGGCGCTGGCGGTGGCCTGTTTTGTCAAGCTGCTGTCGGCGGTCTTTCTCGGTTCGCCGCGTCATCCTTTGCCGGGGCATCTGCATCCGGCCTCGACCAGCATGACGATTCCCATGCTGCTGCTGGCCGGCGGCTGTGCAGTGATAGGGCTATTCCCGATGTTGACTGCGGGGCTGCTCGAAAAGGCCATTGGCACATGGATGACGCTGCCTGTCGCGGCGGACTCCATCACGGCCATTGCCCCGCTGAACTGGATTACACTGCTGGGGCTTGCCCTGATTATCCTGGTTGGGCTGATTACTCTGATCGTGAGATTTCTGCCGATGTCAACAGTCATCCGCGAAGTCGGCACCTGGGATTGCGGCTACAGCCGTCCGACGGCACGCATCCAGTACACCGGCTCGTCACTGGGCCAGATGCTGGTCAGGCTGTTCGGATTCTTCCTGTGGCCCAAAACTGAAAATCCAAAACTGCGCGGGGTCTTTTCCGGGATTACCCAGTTCAAAAGTCTTGTTCCGGATACCGTGCTGGATCGGCTGGTTGTACCCGTGTTTAATCTGGCCGGGCGATACCTGCCGTGGCTGCGGATTATGCAGCAGGGCCAGACGCATTTGTATGTTCTTTATATTATTGTTATTGTGATGATATTGATGATTTGGGGAGCATGTGGGAATTAGTATGATAGAAAAAGTGATTCATATTGGGGTGCTGCTGGTTTTGCCGCCGCTGCTGCTGGGCGTGATCAATAAAACCAAGGCCTGGTTTGCCGGCCGTAACGGGCCGGTTCTGCTGCAGGTCTATTACGATCTGTTCAAGCTGATGCGCAAGGGCATGGCCATCAGCACAACGACGACCTGGGTTTTTCTGGCCGGGCCGGTCATTACACTGGCTACCGTCCTGCTGGCGGGGTTGCTCGTGCCGATGGGTCGCTTTGATGCCCCGATTGTCTTTACCGGCGACCTGATTCTGTTTGCGTATCTGTTCGGCCTGGCGCGATTTTTCACGACCGCCGCGGCGATGGATACGGGGTCTGCCTTTGAAGGCATGGGGGTGGCGCGTGAAGTGACCTTTGCCTGTTTGTCCGAGCCGGCGTTATTCTTTGCCCTGCTGGTGCTGGCCAAGGTTTCGGGTTCACTGAAACTGACTGAGATGCTGCATGGCCCGGCGGGCGGATTCACTGCGGCGGTGGCGGCGCCGCTGGTGCTGGTAGCTATCGGCCTGTTCATTGTGCTGCTGGCGGAGACCTGCCGCATTCCGGTGGATGACCCCAATACCCACCTCGAACTGACCATGATTCACGAGGTCATGGTGCTGGACCACAGCGGCCCGCTGTTTGGCGTGATTCTCTATGCCGCGTCCCTTAAGATGCTGGTTATCGGTTCGGTCCTGCTGCATGTGGTCTTTACGTTTCAGACCGGCCGGGCGTGGCTGGACTGGCCGCTGTTTATCGGCGAACTGCTCGGGCTGGCGGTGGTGATTGGGATTGTCGAATCCGTGATGGCGCGGCTTCAGATGCGCCATGTTCCGTATCTGCTGATTGCCGCAATCCTGTTTTGCGGTTTTGGCTTTATTCTGCTGGTGAGGTAATTATGACCAATCTGCTTAATGCTGTTCTGGTATTGCTGCTGGTGATGAACCTGGCGGCGCTGGGTACCAGCCGCATCCTCGCGGTTACGCATATCGTTGCCGCACAGGGTGTCCTGCTTGGGCTTATTCCGCTGCTGGTGCATGAGCATCTGTCGATTGCGGTGGCCCTGACGGTCATCGCGGCGGTGTTCATCAAGGCCGTCGTCATCCCCGCGATTATTATTCGCGCCCTGCGGGACGCCCAGATCAAACGCGAAGTTCAGCCGCTCATCGGCCTGCTGCCGTCCATCATTCTTGGTGCGATTGCCACCGCGTTTGCACTGCTGTTTGCCGGCCAGCTTCCTCTGGCTAAAGCACATGAAGGCACGCTGATTGTCCCCACGGCCATCTCCACGGTCTTCGTGGGTTTTATCATCCTGGTCACCCGCTATAAAGCCATCAGTCAGGTCATCGGCTATCTGATTCTCGAAAACGGCATCTTCATCTTTGGAATGCTGCTGATTGAGGCGATGCCGCTGGTGGTGGAACTGGGTGTGCTGCTGGACCTGTTTGTAGGCATATTCGTAGCCTGTATTATCATTAATCACATCAACCAGGCGTTTTCCTCGATGGATACACGCAAGCTGGTTTCTCTGAAGGAATAATTCATGGCTTGGGTAATGATTTGCTTTCCGTTAATGATGGCGGCTCTGACCGCGGCGATTCCCTCCAACCGCCTGCGGCCCTGGCTGCTGCCGGTTACCGCCGTGGTGCACCTGGCCATGGTCGTGTTTGTCCTGTCCCGGCCGGACCTGATGACCGCCGCAACATGGCTGGTGCTCGACCCGCCCGGACGCATCGTTCTGCTGGTTGTCAGCACGCTGTTTTTCTTCTGCTCGTTCTATGCAGCGGGCTACCTGCAATATCGCCAGGAGCGCCCCAACCGCGTGTTTTGTGCATGTCTTCAGGCCTTTGTCGGCATCATGAGCCTGGTTGCCTGGTCGCATCACCTGGGCCTGATGTGGGTGGCGATTGAAGCCACCACGCTGGCCACGGCCCCGCTGATTTATTTCAATCATACCCAGCGCAGCATCGAGGCCACATGGAAATACCTCATCGTCGGCTCCGTCGGTATTGCACTGGCATTGCTGGGGACGTTTTTCCTGGCCTATGCTTCGCTGCAGGGCGGCCTGGAATCCACGATGACTTTTGAATCCCTTCTCCAGCACGCCGCACAATTGTCCAAGCCATGGCTTCGGGCGGCATTCATTCTGCTGCTGGTCGGCTATGGTACCAAGATGGGGCTTGCCCCGATGCATACCTGGAAACCTGAAGCCTATGGCGAAGCCCCCGGCGTAGTCGGCGCGATGCTGGCCGGCGGTGTGACGAGTTGTGCGTTCCTTGCAATATTACGCATTTATCATATCTGTCTTGCCGCCGGCGAGAACGTTTACACCTCGCGTCTGCTGATTTTCATGGGTCTGTTCTCGATGGCCGTGGCGGGCCTGTTCATGGTCGGTCAGCGGGATTTCAAACGCATGCTGGCCTACTCGAGCGTCGAACACATGGGCATTCTGGCACTGGGGCTGGGCATTGGCGGACCGGCCCTGTTCGGTACCATGCTGCATATCGTGACCAACGGCATGACCAAGGGCGTCCTGTTCCTGTCGGCCGGCAATATCCACCGCGCCTATGGCAGCAAGAGCCTCGACCAGGTTTGCGGTGCCATGCGAAAAGTCCCCTTGTCCGGCACGCTGTTTCTGGCCGGGTTTCTGGCCATCACCGGCTCGCCGCCGTTTGGCCCGTTCATCAGTGAATTCGCCATTCTCAACGGTGCATTCGGTGCCGGACGTTTCGTTGCCGCGGGGTTGTTCCTGTTCCTGCTGCTGGTGGTCTTTATTGGCATGGGCTCGACCGTCCTGCAGGTTGTTCAGGGAACGCCATCGGCGGAAATCGCCGCCAAACCATATCGCGAAAGCATTCTGACCGCCGCACCGGTCGTTGTTCTGATGGCGATTGTGCTGCTTATCGGCTTGTATATCCCCGCCCCGTTGAGCAACCTGATCAACGATGCGGTGGCTTTTCTGGAGTGCAAATAATGACTTCCAATAATATTCAATTTGCGACGCTGACCAGCGGTCGGGCCGTGAGGCTGGATACCATTCCAACCCTGACGATGGACGACTTTCAGCGGGGCATCTGCAATGCCGTTGCCTTTGAGCATCGTGTCTCGGCCCTGTTTGGTGTCTCGACAGGCCGGGCCGACCTGACGCAGCTTTATGTTGTTCTGGCCGATGATGCCCAGAACCAGCTCTATGTCGGTCGCACCGAGGTTAAAGGCGACAGTTTCCCGTCGCTGACGCCGCGCTGCCCGCAGGTCCATCTGTTCGAGCGTGAAATCGCCGAGCAGTTCGGTCTCAAACCTATCGGCCATCCATGGTTCAAGCCCGTCCGCTATCATCGGTCTTTCACCGGTCGGGATGCCTGGAACCGCCCCGCAAACGAGGCCATCCTGCCTGCCGTCAGCGATTTTTATCGTGTCGAAGGCGATGAAATACATGAAGTCGCCGTCGGGCCGGTTCACGCCGGCGTCATCGAACCGGGCCACTTCCGCTTTCAGTGCCACGGTGAACGCGTCTTCCATCTGGAAATCGCCCTGGGCTTTCAGCACCGCGGCGTCGAGCAGGCCCTCATCGGCGGCCCCAATCGCCGCAGCCTGCATTACGCCGAAACGCTGGCCGGCGATACGACCATTGCCCACACCACCGGCTATTGCCAGATGCTCGAGGCTTTTGCCCGCTGTCAGAAATCCGCCCGTGCCCAGACGCTCCGCGGCATTGCACTGGAACTCGAACGCCTGGCCAATCACATCGGCGACCTCGGCGCCATCGGCAATGATGTGGGCTTTCTGCCCACCTCCAGCTATTGCGGCCGAATTCGCGGCGATGTCCTCAATATGTCCGCAGTGCTGTGCGGCAGCCGCTTTGGCCGCGGTATGGTCTGCCCCGGCGGAGTCGGCTTCAACATCGATGACGCTCGCGCCGCCGAGCTTCTGCGTCGGCTGGATTTGGCCGAACGCGACACCACCGTGGCCATCAACCTGCTCTGGGATACACCGTCGGTCATGGCCAGGCTGGAAAACACCGGCCCGCTGCCGCGTCAAATCGCCATTGAACTGGGTATCGTCGGCCCCGCAGCTCGCGCCGCCGGTCTGGCCCGCGATATCCGCCAGGACCAGCCTTCGGGCATCTTCCGCTTTGTCCATGTGCCCGTGTCCACCTGCGACACCGGCGATGTCTTTGCCCGGGCTTTTGTCCGCTGGCTGGAAATCCAGCAGTCCTTCGATTTTGTCCGTGAACAGCTCCGTGCCATCCCCGCCGGCGCGCCCCAGTCATCGGTCGGTTCACTCGCGCCGGAAAGCCTGGCGGTTACGCTCAATGAGGGCTGGCGCGGCGAGGTCTGCCACGTCGCCATCACGGATGGCCAGGGCCGCTTCGCCCGATACAAGATTGTGGACCCGTCGTTCCACAATTGGTCGGGGCTGGCTTATGTTCTGCGAAACCAGGAGATTTCCGATTTTCCGTTATGCAACAAAAGCTTTAACCTGTCCTATTGCGGATACGATTTATAAGATATACCCAGCGGGTATGATTATTCCGCGAGCAAAAGAAGCAAGTGGTTAATGCTGCTGTACTTAGTCGCGATGAAACGGAAATTTTCAAGTAAGATTCAGTATAACAAGACCGCGTCAGATGCGCGGATGAGGAACCAGATATGTTTAAGATAATTCTCGCCCGACTCCAGCAGGGCCACCGAACGATGAAATACCCCGACGGCCTGCCGCCGGAACTGCCCGACCGTTTTCGCGGCCGGCCCGTACTCGACACGGCCAAGTGCCCCGGCGGCTGTCGTGCCTGTGCCGAGGCCTGTCCGACCGGGGCGATTACGATGACCGGCAAAAAAGCCACCGTGGATCTGGGCAAGTGCCTGTTCTGCACCGATTGTGCCGATGCCTGTCCGCAAAAGGCTGTCACCTATTCCAGCGACTACCGCCTGGCCGTTCGTCAGCGTCAGGACCTGGTCGTCGATGACCAGCAGACCCTCAAGCTGGCCGCTGCTCTGGACGGTAAACTCAAAAAGCTGTTTGGCCGCTCGCTGAAGCTGCGTCAGGTCTCCGCCGGCGGCTGCAATGCCTGTGAGGCGGACTGCAACGTGCTTGGCACGCTGGCCTGGGACCTGGGACGCTTCGGCATTCAGTTTGTCGCCTCGCCCCGGCATGCCGACGGCCTTTTGATTACTGGCCCCGTCACCGAAAACATGCACCTGGCCCTCAAGAAAACCTACGATGCCTTGCCCGACCCCCGCATCGTGATTGCTGTTGGCTCCTGTGCCGTGGCCGGCGGCCCCTTTATCGACCACCCGCAGGCCCACAATGGCGCCCAGTCGGTCGTCCCGGTGGATCTTTTTATCCCCGGCTGCCCGCCGCATCCGCTGACCATCCTCGACGGCCTGCTCCGCTTCATCGGACGCCTCGAAAAAGGCGACCCCTATCGCGCCTCAGCCGCTGTGAAATAATTCCTAATTCCGTACGGGCTTAGTCTGTAGTTGCCGGTTGGTTGAACTTAGCTATTGTATTCAGTTGTATACCCAACGGGTATACTGAAGGACGGTTGAGTGTGTACACAACACATTATTCTCCATCCATGGCTGAGAATCGGCGGGACTATTGGTAATGCTCCAGGCCTGTTGTTCGGGAAGGGTATTGAGGCCTGCATCATACCATCCCAGCCAGGTGTGATTTGGATCATAAGCAGGATCAATAAGATGAAGGTGTTTGTGCATAACCCGCGATTGAGATCGACAATAGACATACACATAGCGTTATCCGTATCGTTGGCGTTTCTTCACCCTCCAACAATTATTTCCTGCCTCTCCAGTTACACATGACCGCCGCAGGTGTTCGCATACAGGTAAATCTTGGACACCTGCACACTGTTTTCCGGCTCATACCTTGTCGGCAGACTCAATCAAAAGTATATGATACTCAATATGCACAGGATAAATCAATTAGGGGAACTACGGAAAAGGGATTATTATCCAAATTTCCAGCGATTTTTATTGTTTATTAATAGTCATTAAATCCTATGGGATAAGAGGGGTATTTTGTGAATTAAAATCTGCGATTGCATTTGCTTGAATCTGTGATACAGTCATTTTAAGTATAAAAACACTTGGAAATGGCTTAATTTATGAATCTTAACGATAAAAATACGATATTAGTGACTTGTTCGCCGGGGCTGGGGGAATTCCTGGAAAAGGAACTCCAGTCTCTCGACTTTAAGATGGATACGGTACGCCCGGCGGGTATCGAGCTGCAGGGCACGATGGCCGACGCTATGCGGCTGAATCTCCACCTGCGGACCGCCTATAATGTCCTGTGGCTGCTCAAGGAGTTCCGCTGTGTTCGCCCGGACGACCTTTATCGCGAGGTCAAGGATTTCCCGTGGGAAGAGATTATCTCCACGAAAGAAACGCTGACGGTCATCGGCCGGGTGGATACCGGGGCCATCGATAATTCCATGTTTGCCAACCTCAAGGTCAAGGATGCCATCGTGGACCGGATTGCCGACAAGACCGGTGCCCGGCCTGACTCCGGCAAGGAAAAGACCGGCGTGGTCGTGCAGTTTTTCTGGAAGCAGGACGCCTGCCGGGTGTTCCTCAATACCTCCGGCCTGAAACTGTCCGACCGCGGCTACCGCCGGATGCCCCACAAGGCCCCGCTGCGGGAGTCGCTGGCCGCGTCTATCCTGATGGCCGCCGAGTATGACGGCACCGTGCCGCTGATTTGCCCGATGTGCGGCAGCGGAACGCTGGCTATCGAGGGGGCGCTGATGGCCACCGGGAGGGCTCCGGGGCTGCTGCGATCCAACTACGGCTTTATGCACACCCGGTTTTACGACCCGGACCTCTGGCAGCAGATGCGGTCGCAGGCCCTCAAGCAGAATAAAAAGCGGGGCGGCAAGACCGACGCCAAACCCGCCCCGATTATCGCCACCGATATCGACCCGGAGGCCGTCACGGCCGCCCGCAAGAATGCGATGACCGCGGGTGTGGATCATCTGATTGAGTTTGGAGTCTGCGATTTTGCCGATACCCCCATGCCCGCCGATCCGGGGATTATCATCATGAATCCCGAATACGGCAATCGAATGGGCGAGATTGAAAAGCTGCGGGACACGTACAAGCGAATCGGCGATTATTTCAAGCAGAAATGCGCCGGCAGCACCGGGTATGTCTTTACCGGCAACCTCGAGCTGGCCAAGGTCATCGGCTTGCGGACCAGCCGCCGCATCATCATGTTTAATGCGGATGTGGAATGCCGGCTGCTGAAATTCGAACTCTACTCCGGCAGCCGTAAGCACGCCGATACGCCGCCGCCGGAGCCAAAGGCGGCTGAATAAAGAAGACAGCGAAAGCAGGGAGCGGAAAGGACGCATGGCATGGAACAGTTTCTGAAGGCGGCATACGACGAGGCACGCAAGGGGCTGTCCGAGGGCGGCATACCCATCGGTTCGGTTCTGGTATATCAGGGGCAAATCCTTGGCCGGGGCCATAACCGAAGAGTCCAGAAGGGCAGCCCGATTCTTCATGCGGAGATGGACGCCCTCGAAAACGCGGGCCGCCAGCCGGCCCGGGTCTATCGGGACAGCATCCTCTATACGACGCTGTCGCCCTGTGCCATGTGCAGCGGGGCGGTCGTGCTGTACGGGATTCCGCATGTCGTGGTGGGGGAGAATCGTACTTTTCTGGGAGAAGAAGAATGGCTCAGGAGTCGCGGCGTGGTGGTCGAGGTGGTACAGGACCCGGACTGCGAGGCGATGATGCGGGAGTTTATCAAGAGCCGGCCGGAGCTGTGGAATGAAGACATCGGGGAATAGAGCGATTGCGGTTGCGGTCTGGCGGTTTATGCTGTTTGCCTGTATCGGATTGCTGATGGAGGTGACGCTCGGGGCGGTGGTGGGGCTGGTGCATGGCGATTATAATCTGCGGGGGAGCACCTGCCTGTGGATGATTCTGGATTATGGCCTGCTGGGGGTGCTGCTGGCGCGCCGATCCGGGACCGGCTCATCCGGCTGCGAGTGCCGCTCTTGGCGCGCGGCGTGGTGTATATGCTGCTGATTTACACGGTAGAATATATCTCCGGCGTGATCTTTACCGCGGCGGGGCTTCACATCTGGGATTATCACTGCCATACGTATCAACTGCACGGCCACATCGCGCTGGTCTATGCCCCGCTATGGTATGTGCTGGGGCTGTTTGCCGAGTGCATCTACGGCAAAATCCACGCCTGCGCCGAAATCCTGGCAGGAAAATCAAAATAACTCGTAAACACATAACTATTCCAGATAATGGGTGACTGGATACGGAATCGCATACAAGAGTTATTGTGTCGGCATACCCGATAGGATATTTATGCCGAAAAGTTGTTTTTTGCAAAACCTGCACGTCCGACTTAGGGTACAATAATTATAATGCAGCGTTAAACCATAAGTGGATGGTGTAACATGGAATTGAAACGGCCCAATCGTGCCTTTACGCTGATGGAGCTGCTGGTGGTGCTGGCGATAATCGCACTGCTGATGAGTGTTATTCTGCCGACCCTGCACCGGGTGAAGGAATCCGCCCGGGTCATTCAATGCAAGACGCTGATGAAGAATTATTCGCTGGCGCTGTATGCGTATTTTCTGCAGACCAATGAGCTGCTGCCGATTTCGGTGCAGGACTGGGACCGGGGGATTGTGATGCATCCGTGGCATTCTCTGGAGGAATTTCGTGTGCTGCTGGATTTGCCGCCGACCGGCCCGGAATACCGCGACCGCCGGATCGGGCAGATTCAGGAATACAAGCCCGCGTTTGAACGGCGGTTCATCTGCCCGTCCGCCGGCTATGCCCTGAATCACGCCGAAGAAGGTCTTTATCCGATGGACCGCAGCTATGGGCTTAATGCCCATGTGTATTATTTTGAGGACTATGTCCGCCGCCGTCTCGAATCCCAGAGCAGTCGTATCCTGTGCATGGCCGATGCGATGGACTGGTGGATGAACTACTGGCAATGCGATAAATATCTGGAGTATGGCGAGAACTGGGTGGGATTTGACACCTACGGCACTGCGGCATTTCGCCATCAGGACAAGGCCAACGTCTCATTCTGGGATGGCCACGTCGAGCAAATGACGGCCGAGGAATTGAAGAACCACCTCAAGCAATGGCTCGATCTGGACAGGCAGGCAAAATGACAAGGCTCGATTTAGTAATGGCCTGAAATTGTTCATTTGGGTAAGGTTGTGAATGAGAAATAAAAAAGCCCTTGTCCTGGGTGGGACAAAGGCTTTATGAATCGGAGGAGGAGGGATTCGAACCCCCGGTACCTTTCGGTACAACGGTTTTCAAGACCGTCACCTTCAGCCGCTCGGTCACTCCTCCAAGTTCTTTATTTTAAACAGGTTATGCAAAACAGGGGCTGCTGGCTAAAACGGAAACTACAACCCTAATGAAGTGTTATGATTTCATAGACTCTATCATCTTCACTTCAACCTGAATATTGATAGGACATTTATGCCAATATGAAAGAGCAAAACGAAAAAAGCCGGAAGCGACGTTCCGACAAATTCCCCCTGACTTTACATCCGACAGGCCCAATTTGCAAGAAAATTAAGGGCAGGTTAAGCGTGGCCCTGGTGCCGCATGGGGGGTGGGCCTGTATTAGACATTCTGGATCGAAACGGCGCAGTCCGGGTACGTGGTCAAGGATGTCAACAGTTCGCCGACTGCCGGAGATGGCGAGGGTGCTTTGTGGATCAGGGGTGCCAGGGGCATGATTATCGAGGCAAGTTCTTTCTAATCAAACAATTCTGCGAACTCTTCATCCTGCTCCCAGTCTTCAATTTCCATCAGATAATTGACAAAAGAGCCGGATTTGTCGGCCAGCATACTGATGTCAATACCGGGTCGCAGCCGCATGGCATCTCGTAATGAATCGGCCAGATAGCGGCATTGTGGAGCGGGATTGTCAGAATCTTCGGCGGGCCATAGTACTTCCCACCAGGTGTCCCTGAGCTGTATAACTAAGCTTCCTTTCGCACATTTTTACGGAAATCATTGACGGTGTCAA
>CAZVYY010000046.1:0-21278 GCA_964630775.1 uncultured Pirellulales bacterium
TTCCGTGAATATCAGTATTAATATCGCATACAATAATAATGCCGTTTCTCAACATTTAAAAAGAGATATAAAAAGCCTGATTAATTTTACAAAATATTTTATTTTGTTGTCAACTTTTCTCTCCCGACCGACATATATATAGGCTGGCCCGAAGGAAGCCCGCGGGAAGCAATTCCCGACCAGGTTTATAGTTTTTACTACGAACTATGAACTACGAACTACGAACTTTTAAACGAGGAGCAACAATGCAAAACAAACCCAATTTCGATATTCTTATATACTTGTATTCATGTATACTTGCATACTTGTTTCCCACCAAACGAACCCAATTCCCCTCGTCGCGCCTATGTCGGATTGCGTCACCCCGTGCGTTCTCGCGGCATAGAACCGGACCGTGTCCGGCCAAACGAACCCAATTTACCAGGGCTGCGGAGGAAGCACATCGTCCGGGCGGGAGTCTTCATTGCCTGGTCGGGGACTATCGGGTCTTGGACGATTTTCTCCGGGTGGCGGGCCGGGAGGGAACGGGCCGCGCATTCGCCGTCGGCGGCTTTGAAATTCATCGCGCCATTGAGCGAATTGTTCCGGCGTTAATACCATTTCCATCTCCGTAATTAGAGATTCCCGCTGGGCATCTATTCGTGCCTCAAACTCATTACGGATGGAGTCCATTGTCTGGAACTCTTTGGCGAAAATCGCCTCCACCTGCCCGGCCTGGATATCCGACAAGCCAAGCCGGCCCTGGATGTCCCGGGTGACTTCGGCTGCCATTTTCTTTGGCTGGGCCGGCGGACGGAATACCCGGTATTGAAAGAACAGGCCCCCCCCCCCCGCCCCGATGACAATGCCGGAAACGAAGATTACAACCGCAAGCAGAATTTGACGCACCGTTTTCCTGCGATGCAGCGAATGAGTCACCGGGTTTATCGGATTGACTGGATCTACCATAAGCTAATATCCTGTAATGGAATCATCATCTGGAATAAGGGATGTGCCAATACCTGCCAGGACTGAAGGCTGATAACAAGAACAATGGAGGCAGCAAGAACGGACAGCCCTCCAAACCAGCCCAGGACAATGATATCCTCCGCCGGGGCGGATTGAACTTCGGCCATAACACGATCCGCAACATGAAAGGCTGGAGCCTGTTCCTGCAATGCCTGCTGCGCCAAGTGTTCTATTTTTCTTATGATATCCATCCCAATTTCTCCAAGAAACTGCCGTTTTCTGCAATCTTTCTCAATCTATTGCGAGCCCGCATGGCTCGCATCTTAACAGCGGCCCGTGACCAGCCCATACGCCTGGCGATTTCCGCCGTGTCGCAATGGTCAAAATACATCAGCGTCAGCACCAGCCGATCCGAAACGGAAAGACGGGCCAGCAGCAGGTGAACAATTTCCGCCGTCTCACAGGGCAGCATCGGTTTGTGGCTGGTCAGCGTGCCGCATTGTTCATCCCACAGGGATATGCATTGCATCGACTTATTCTGTTCTTTCCAGAATCGATAGCCTATGCGCGTTCCAATGGTTTTAAGCCATTGGATAAACGGCGCTTTGCCCCTGTAGCTTTTCAGGTTAAAAAAGGCTTCGACGAACACATCCTGCACCAGTCTTTCACACACGGCCTGATCCCGCGTAAACCGCCACATCAGACGGGACATTTCGACTTCATATTTTTGGACGAGGCTGCGATAGGCTTCGTTGTCGCCGGTTATAACCGCTTGTATGTATATTGCATCATCATTCACAACAGATTACAGCTTATCATTCCGATACGCTGTCAGGATTTTCCACTATGCTTTATTATAAGAATACGGTTTTGGTATTTCAACACGTTCCAATAAAAAAAACGCCCGCCATTTCCGCCTGGGCAGAAACAACGGGCCATCCGGAGTTGTATATCAATCTGTTACTGCAACAGTTGACTTTCGTCCTCGGACTGCTGAGGCGGAGGCGGCGGAACCATCCCACGCCTGGCTTCAAAATCATCCGACATCGACTGCAAAGCCGAACTCAGGTCAATGCCGTTTGCTTCAGCGGCCTGTTTCAGGGCGTCAGACGCCTGAGCCGCAAGAGTTTTGGCATCAAAATGGCCGCTCTGAATAGCCCCCATAATCATTTCACGAAATTCTTCCAATTCCTCGTCCGAAGCACCCGAGGCACGGGCCGCATCCACCAACTCCATAATCTCGCTGGCGGTGGTAGTTGAATCCTCGGAATCCTCATCAGACTCATCCCCGGCAGGCGGCGGAGGCGGAGGAGGCATCATCATCCCCTGTCGGGATTTGACTTCCTCGGCCATCGATTCGAGGGCGGAACTCAGGTCGATGCCGGTTTCTTCGGAGGCTTGTTTAAGGGCATCGGGTGCTTCCTGGGCCATCGCCTCGGCATCAAAGTTACCGTTTTTAATCGCTTCCATAATTTTGATACGAAAGGCCTCAAGGTCCTCATCCGAGGCCCCCTGTGCCTTGGCGGTCGAAACCAATTGGCCAATCAAACTGAATTGGGCCTTATCCGACTGGATGGTCGATTCACCTGCGGTTGTCTGACTGTTTCGGGTCACACTGCTGATACCCAGGATTTCCTGGATATTAAGACGATCACTTGACCCATTTATTGCGTCCACCATGACATTTTTCTCCTTTTCCAGAAATAGTACAATCCATTGATATTCAATATTCAGAATCTCGCCTTATTATACAACAAGCACAAAACCGAACAAAACCGGGTCGGCCGGCTAAATGCAGAGCTTTCCTATACGATTACCCCTACTATTAGATAGAAGTGGAATCTGCGGGGAACTGGGTAACGGGAAAAACAGAAAAATAAGGAAAATTATGATTTTTATCGGAAAATAACAGATGTAACGAGCTTTAGCCTGCCTGATTCCAGTGGATACATCCTGTTATCGTTTGATGTGTACGATGCCGTCGGTGACGGAGAGTCTGCCTTCGGCGAAAAGCTGGATTGCCTCGGGGTAGGCGATGCACTCCTGTTCAAAAACACGGGCGGCGAGTGTATCGGGGGTGTCGGTGTCATACGCAGGACAGGTCCGCTGGACGATGATGGGGCCGGTGTCGTACTCGCTGGTGCAGAAATGGACGGTGCAGCCGCTGACTTTACAGCCTTTTCGGAGGACAGCTTCGTGGACATGATGGCCCCACATGCCCTGGCCGCCGAAACTGGGAAGCAAGGCGGGGTGGATGTTCATGACGCGGTTTTCATACTTGGCGGGGATATGCCACAGACACAGCCAGCCGGCCTGAACGACCAGGTCAACGGCCGCGGCGTCGAGGGTTTGGGCGATTTGCGTGCTGAATTGATCGATTTCAGGATAATCTTTGACACGAATGATGGTCGGCTCAAAGCCCAGCTTGCGAGCCAGTTCCACACCTTTGATTTCGCGTCGGGAACAGATGACGCAGGCAATCTCGGCGGAGAGTTTGCCAGCCTTGATCAGCTTATCGAGATTGTCCATGGTCCGGCCCCCGCCGCTGATGAGCACGCCCAGACGGACGGGTTTAACTGCGGAGGGGGTCTCCACAGACAACTCGACATCCTGCCGGGCATCCATGGCGCGATTGGCCAGGGCATCGGCTTCTTTATTCTGTTCACGGGGGATATGGCGGGCCTGCCAGGATTGAAAACCGGCAAGCCGTTCCATGACCTGACAGAACAGTTCGCGGAGGTTGTCGCTTTTGACTTTGTACTGGCCGTGAATCTGGCGGATAATCAGTTCGCTGTCGCTGAGCAATTCAATTTGCGCGGCACCGGCAGCTTTAGCGGCTTCGAGGCCGCGGAGAATGCCGTGGTATTCAGCGATGTTATTGGTGGTCTGATTAAGGAAAAACGCCTTGCCGCCGATGGTGCCGCCGGCGGAGTTCTTGAGAATATAAGCGGCTGCGGCCGGGCCTGGATTCCCGCGGCTGCCTCCATCGGTATAGACTGTCATCTTGGTCACGGCAGACCGCTCCTGTACTGCGATGGGTTATTCGCCTGAATCTTCGAGGACCAGAATGCGGGTGCAGTTGGAGCATCGCATGATTTCGTCCCTGTTGGACAGGACATTGACGATTTCGGCAGGAACGCCCATGAAACAGCCGCCGCAGCTATAGATTGCGGCATTTTCATCCGTTTGTTCCACCGTGGCGGTTGCCTCGCCGTCGTAGGTTTCGGCGACACGTTTGAAAATCTGCAGGACTTCAACGGGCACCTTTTGAGCCATCAAGTCCCATTCTTTCTGGATAACGCTGACTTCTTTTTCGAGTTCCAGAGCTTTGCCTTCGGATTCGGAGCGTGTCTGTTCGAGTTTGATTTTCTGGTCTTCGATTTGCTTTTGAATGTCCAGACACTGAGCCTGATCGGCTTCGATATTTTTCATCAGCTCCAGAATCTGGGCTTCAAGTTTGGAGTCATCCGCTTTGGAGGTGTTGAGTTCGGTGAGAATGGCCGAATATTCTTTATTGGTGCGGGCAGTGTTCAGGGCAGAGCGAAGTTTGGTTAAATGCTCATCCCGTGACTTCAGTTCCAGTTCCAGTCGATCCACCTGAATGCGGGTCAGTTTAATTTCCTCGTGTTTGGCCTCGAGGCCGCTTTGCAGAGTGCGAAGCTGATTTTCCTGAAAGAGCACACTTCTTCGGCAACGTGCCAGTTTATTTTGAACCGCACGCAGCCTGTTTTCTACCCGCTGCAGTTTAATTAAACCACGCAGTACTGGTCCCATCGAATATCCTTTTTAACTTGTGAATGTCGCGCCATATCTTATAAACAAATTATTATGACGAAAAACAGCCCCCCTGCAAGATAAATTTTGGCGGAATTTGGAACAATATAATTTTAAGAAAAGTTAATATTAGCAACTTTAATAATAAAGATTGGAAAAAGAGGAAATCGCAATGCAACTTAGTTGCATTATTCTGAAGAACTGGTATAATTGCAGCAACAACCCAGTAGCAGTATTACAGGGTCTGAATTATCTGTATTTAATTATATTGGCCAAGATGATTACGCTATGACAACAATTGCGGCAAAAGCGGTGGAGATGCTCAAGCAAGTCGGGGTAAGGCCGACGCGGGTGCGTGTGTCAATGCTGGAAGCGATGCTGGAGGCCGGTGAGCCGCTTGGCCGGGAGCAGATTGCCCAGCGGATGGGAGAGAACGCCAATAAGGTAACCCTGTATCGGACGCTGCATTCGCTGGTGGAGACGGGGATTGTTCACACGGCGCTGATTCGGGAGCGGGTTCAATTGTATGAGCCTTCGCATCACTGCTCGAAACATCTGTGTCATCCGCATTTTGTTTGTACGGCCTGCCATAAGACCATCTGCCTGACGGAGATTACGCCTCCGACAGTTGATCTGCCTGCGGGATTTCGACTCCGGCGGCAGCAGCTTCAAATGGAAGGCCTGTGCTCGACCTGTGCAATGGCTGAACATGAAACCTAATCGCTATAAACTCTGCATATTTGTTGTGCTGGCAAGCCTGCTGTGCCTGATGACGGGCATCACGCAGAGCCTGCATATTCGGGTCTGTCATCATCCGGAGGATACGGAGCATTCTGTCCCCTGCTCGGGCAACCATAACCGCCCGGATGAGTCGGGGTGCCGGATTTGTCAGATGCTGGCAGGCGATCAGAATTCGTATCGGCCGGATATTTCACCGACCTTTGTTTTTGGATTTGATGCTGGATATTGCTGCCTCTGTGGACAGCAAGCTATCGTTCTTTCGTTTACCCCATCCCCCAAAGCCAGCCGTGCCCCTCCGGTTCTATAAAATCATTCCATTTGTTTTAGCTGTTTTGATTATGCAGATTCGGTTGTGTCCGATTCTGCGTCCATTCTATTGACTTTCGATCCGGAAAGAGTTCTTTTCGGAGAAGGGATGATTTTATGAACAAGGTAGTTATGGCGGCTCTGGCCGTCTGTCTTATTGTGTCCAACACGGTTTTAGCTCATGATCACACCCATATCGGCCTGAATGCCGACGGCATCACGGGAACTGGGGACGATACGACTCTGTGGATTTTTGCAGAACCGCAACAGCCGCAGTGGTCCACCCTTTATATGACCCCGACCGGCGATGTTGTTAACGGCAAGGTGGTCTATGAGGCCCAACTGGACTGCTGGATGTCCGCCCACCCGGCCAGCGGGCTTTATCAGCTCGGCGGGTCTGACAGCAGCACGAAACCGGCCTGGCAGATAGCCCTGGAACGGGTGAGCTTTTCGTCGCTTGATTTTTATATGGAGTTGGAGGCCACCGGGCAGGAGATATTGACTACCGACGGCGACCGGCTGGCGATGGATCCCCTGTGGATGAGCGATCAATATAATGAAAACGGGACGGTGGGGGCATGGGGTTTTCATGCTCATACTGCGTTTTTGGCTTTGGCCGATGGGCCGGGGCAGACCTTTACGGCCCAGTTTCGGGTTGTCGATCAGGGAAATACCGGCTTTAACGCTTCGGACGTCTATACGATGACTTTTCAGACCATTCCGGAACCAGCCAGCCTGATGCTGCTGGGGCTTGGGGCCGCGGCTGTTCTCAAACGCCGGTCGGCTCGGGAGTAAAAGATGATTGTACAAGGACTATTCGTTTCGACGAACGTCCGCGGCCATCGCAGAATCCGGGGCGGGATCCATTCCCGCCCCTGTTTGGCCTATCTCCGGCGGGCATTTACACTGATTGAGTTACTGGTGGTGATCGCCATTGTCGCACTGCTTCTGGCGATTGCGGTGCCGTCGCTGAAGAAGGCTAAGGAGTCGGCCCGCAAGATGATTTGCCTGAGCAACGGTCGGCAGATGGGAATTGCCCTCTCGGCTTACCTGATGGAGCAGAAGGATCGTTTGCCGCCCAGTTCGTGTCATATCAGCAGGCCGGAGCAGTACTGGCTGAATATTCTGACGGCCTATACCTCCGAGACCCTGCTGACGCGCTGCCCATCCGACCGTTCGAAACAATTTATCGACTGGACGGTGCCGCTTGAAGACCAGCCGAAAGATGCACGCTGGTCGAGTTTTGCTCTGAATGCCCTGCTGGACCCGCTGTGCCCGCAGACCAGGGGGTATTACCATGTCGCTTCGCGGATTCGCAGGCCGGGGTATTGCATTTATATCAGCGAGTCGCCGGACAGTTGGACGCGGTATGATCACATTCACCCGGAAAACTGGGGCTCGGTGGAAGAGGCAAAAGCACAAATCGCCTGGGACCGGCACCGAAATTGTTCCAGTTATGTGTTTGTGGACGGCCATGCCGCGATGCTGGCGGTGGAACAGACCTGGGGCTGGCCGGGCGGAATGTGTTTGTGGTTTCCGCAATACGCACCGGGCTGGCCGCCGCTGGACGATTAGCTGTATTATACCCAACGGGTATGATTCTTCCGCGGCGGCCACAGGCCGCTTTTATGCCGCCTGTATTCACAGGGTCAAGTTATCCTGCATAGCCGCAATGATAGTCTGCTGCTGGAAGCTGGCGACTGAAAGCTCTTTAGCCGCGACGAACCGGAAAATTTCAAGCAGGATCAGTATCCAATAATGAATAAGGATTGTTACCATGATTCAAATACGATTGGCTTTGATTGGATGCATGTGTTGTTTCGGCTGTTCTCTGTGCGTCGGTGACTGCCCGCTGGATCATTACCGGATTGGCTGCAATGCGGATGGGATTGCGGGGACACCGGATGATGATCAATTGTTCGTGGATTGTTCACAGATTTATCGGCATAGTGACCCATTGCATAGTTCCGACCCGACATGGCTGTTCTGGCATTATCCGATGTATTACAGCTCGCTTTACAGCCGCTACCAGATTGGCGAACCGGGATTTGATGTCATCACCGATGATGCGGTCCGGCAACTGGTCGGGGCGGCCAACAGCGATTACTGCCTGTGGATTGAGTGCGTCCGGGTGCGGACGGGTCTGACGGCCCGCAATACCGGCTATGGAATCACACTCCAGCAGCCCGGGGACCGCTTCTGTCACAGCACGATGCCGGAATCGCATATTCATCTGCAATATCGGCTCAGCGCCCCGGCCGGGCAGACCATCAGCACCCCTTACTGGATTACGTATCGTATTATTGACAGCCTGGGCAGGTATGAGGCTTCGGAGGAATTTACGCTGGTCTTCTTTGCCGATCCGCTGCCGGGGGATGTGCTCGTGGACGGGACGGTGGACGGGAATGATCTGATGCGGCTGGCGGATTCCTGGCTGGCGGCTGGAAGCGGATATGAGAATGATTTTTATCAGCGGACGGATATCAATCGCGATGGGATTGTCAACCTGAGTGACCTGGCGGAACTGGGGCGATATTGGCTGATGAGTTTGAATTTATAACTCACCGTGATGAGGTGGAAATCCTGCTGAAATTTGCGGATGCAGGGGGTTTTCTTTTTGGTTCGATGCGTTATAATGATTCGTCTTATGCGCGACTTATTAAAACAACTGATACGAACGGCACCGACCTCAGATAAAGGTGAAATTGAAACGGCACAGGTATTGCGGCAATTCCTGAGTCCATTGGGGATAGACTGCGAAATCGACTGCTGGGACGACAAGAACGCCAACTTTACGGCACGCATTGCGGGAAGCGGCGGCAGGCCCGCCCTGCTGTTTGCCGGACACCTGGATGTGGTGCCGCAGGGACAGGAGACGTGGGCGTTTCCGGCCTTTGAAGGGATTGAACAGGAGGGGAACATACTGGGACGCGGGGCAACGGATATGCTGGGGGGAATTGCGGCGGTCGCTGCGGCGGTGGCCGAGATTCACAACGAGGCCGGCTCTCTTGCGGGGGACTTGATTTTCAGCGGAACTGCCGCGGAGGAAACCACCAGCGTCGGCGTCAAGCGATTTGTGCGTGATGTGGAATCGACAATCGGGCCGCTGGCGGGGATTATTGTGCCGGAGCCGACTGGGATGCACATCATGCGGGCTCATCGGGGGATTTTATGGCTGAAGATAACGACCGTCGGCAAGACCGCCCACGGGTCGATGCCGCAGTTGGGGATTAATGCCATCGAGAAGATGGTAACGCTGATACAGAAGCTCCGCGAACACAAGATTAATTATCCCGTGCATCCGCTGCTGGGCGGGTGCAGCATGAGCATTAACCAGATTGAAGGCGGACAGGCGCCGAATATCGTGCCGGACCAGTGTTCAATTCGGGTGGATATCCGCACGCTGCCGGGACAGGCTCATAATGTCGTTATTCAGGACATTGAACGGCTGCTCGAACAGCTTAAACGGCATGACAAGGATTTCGATGCATCGATTTCGGTGGTGCGTTCAGTGCCGGCGCTGGAGACGGACGCGGATCATCCTTTCCTCAAACAGGTCTGCAAGGCACTGGGGACGGACGAGGTTCGTGCGGTCGGTTTTACCACGGACGGGCCATGGCTGGCACGGCTCAATGCGCCGGTAATTATCCTGGGGCCGGGGGACCCGGGGATGTGTCACAAGCCCAATGAGTCTATCGCCATCGAGCAGCTTGAGCAGGCCAAAGAGGCATATAAACGGATTATTCGGGAAGTGCTGAGTTAAACCACATTACTTGATGTCGATGACGTAGTTTTTCTCGAAGACCGACAGGAAATCATAGACGTCGTCAAAGTCTTCGATGCGGTCGTTTTCCTGTGAACTCATCCATTCGTGCTCAATCATCAGATAGACAATGTCACCCCAGTCACGCGTGCGGCGGACGCCCCAGTGATTCAGCACCATCGCCGCCAGTCTGCCCCAGCGTTTCCGGGCCAGGTCGGCCAGCCCCCAGGCCAGTTCCTGGCCGCTGACGTGACGCGGCTGGTCGGATTCTTCGTCCAGACGGAGTTTTTCGATGGTATGGCTCAGGCCTTCAAAGACAAACCTCACGGCGCGGGGGTCATACCGTCCGTCATCACGGGCAATCTGTTCGATACTGAGCTTGGCCATATAAGTTAAAATTATCTCAATTGCTTAAATACTCTCTTAACCAACGTAAATCACGACCGATCACGAGTTCATATTTTTGGTAATGCAAGGTGGTTTTCATTGGAACTCTTTCTACTTCGAAATGATAACGATCCGCCAACCTCTTGATCTCTTCGGCTTCGTCATAAGTCATAAGAAAATCCCCCTTGATATGACTAACCAAAGAGAATAGCTGTTCATGATCAATATCAAAATAACGATACAACCTACGCGCAGCCTGTACATAAGGAGGATCTATAAAAAAAACTGCATTCTTATCATGACTATATTCTTCAATAATTCTAAAACCATCGCCATGAATAAACGTTATTTTATCCTTAATTGCAACAATATCCTCTATCCGCCGGCTTAATGTTCCAGGATACCAGCGTGAAGCTAAACCTTTGCCATTTTCTCCGTTTTTAATAAGTCCCGCACCATTAGCAAGAATTCCACCATGCTGAAGGCGGTTTCGCAAAAATATTTCAAAAGCTTTTTCCCGTAATGCACTGGATTTCTTTGTAAACACTGTTTCAACATTTTCTTTTGTTAGCTCAAACTCAATAATCTGGCGAGATAACCATTTCCCATCCTTACCAAGAATCGCCTGCCATACCGCTGCAATATCATCGTCCTTTTCAACCAAAATAACTTCTTGGGCATAATTTTCAAAAGCACATGTAAGGCCAACAATCCCCCCCCCAGCAAATGGTTCGATATAAGTTATATTATTCTCAAATTGCTTTAACCATTGTATAGCATAAGGAACAAACCAGGTTTTTCCACCTGGGTAACGAAAAGGACTTCGCTGCTTAACGCTCGCAACATTTACTGGCCTGACAATTGCTTCTATCTCGAATAATTTTAACTGTTTCACTTCTTTATTCCATAAATTCAGGATAATTTAAAATCTTTTAATGTTTCATTATCGGGAGAGTGGCCATCCAGTTTTTCGTCAAGTTTTTCCTGGAGTTGTCTGATAAAAGCATCCACTTTACCGGGTTGCGGAATAACAATTTTATCCAATGCCGGCCCAAATTGAGTATATACCGTTTCTGTTTTTATTAATTTATATGTTTTGGTTTCGGAATTGAATTCGAGGTCATAAAGCAACCAAGCTAAATTTGCTTTCTCTTTCGATACAACAGGCAAATCCGGGAGGGTCTCAAAAAAAGCTTTTTGCAAAACAATAGCCTGCTTTTTTCCCCATGCATTAAGAATGCCCCCCTTATATAGAATCTGTGGAACTAACCGTTTACGGGATGAAGATAAGAAATCCGGCTTTGGATAATTAAGTTGCCCTCGCCAGTCAAAATCTGTACGTTTTTGCGGATTTTCGATGTAATATTCAAAAGGGGTGCGTATATTACCAGAAATATAGACGGCTTGTATTTCAAGTGACCCAAAATCTGTAACTTTCCCTTCCTTATTATAAGAGACCAGAACTAAATCTATATTTCCCGCTGTTTTATCATCCTTATCCAACAGGGTCACTTCAGACAGCGATGTCCAATTGCTTTCTATATCAAAAAAGAACTCTGCGGCATCTTCTGCGATACACCATCCTTCCCGGAAACGTACAGGGCAGGTAATTACGGGGCTATCATTTGTGTTAACACTACAAACTCCCAATGGATCTTTTGCCTTATCCTTCGTACAAGATGGAACTTTATTGTTGAATGGGCAGAGTTTATGCCTCCTGAAGCGTTTAGCTTCAGGTCCAGTATTACAGATTGGAAATCCAAACACTTCCGCTAATGGTTGCATAGCTCCTCTCTTTCTTTTTTAGTGAATGCGCTGGCCGGGTTTGCCGCCGGAATCGACAGACAGCAGGAAGACTTCACTGCCGCCGGGGCCGGAGGCACAAACCATGCCTTCAGACAGGCCAAACCGCATCTTGCGGGGTTTGAGATTGGCCACGCAGACGACCAGCCGACCGACGAGGTCTTCGGGTTTATAGGCCTTGGCGATGCCGGCGAAGACATGACGGATCACATCGCCGCCCAGGTCCAGTTCGAGGCTAAGCAGCTTGTCAGCGCCTTCGACGGCGGAGGCCTTGAGCACGCGGGCAATCCGTAAATCCACTTTGGCAAAATCCTCTATGGTACATTCGGGGGCCAGGGGTTCATCCCATCCGGCGGGC
This sequence comes from uncultured Pirellulales bacterium, assembly GCA_964630775.1. Taxonomy (GTDB): domain Bacteria; phylum Planctomycetota; class Phycisphaerae; order Sedimentisphaerales; family Anaerohalosphaeraceae; genus Anaeroglomus. Next base: position 12,081 of record CAZVYY010000046.1, read on the forward strand.
ATTGCGGGTTTTTGTTCTTCTGCTGCGGGGGCGGGCCCAGCAGCGGGCTGCTGCTCGGCGGGCTTGCTCTGTTCAATCATGGCTTCTACCTTTTCTTTGTCCACACGTTCCACAAGTCGTATAAAATTTTTAATCGGTCGGTCTTCCAGCGTCGTTTCCACATCGGCAAAGGTCTGGGACGGGATGTCGAGGAAACGTTCGATTTTGTCGGCAAACGCAGGGATGACCGGTTTGAGATAAATCGTCAGAATCCGGACAGCGTTCAGGATTGTCGTCAGGGTAATGCGGGCTTGTTCCGGGTCGGTCTTGACCACCACCCAGGGCTGGTTGTCTTCGGTATATTTATTGCAGACATCGGCCATCGCAGTGACCCGGCGGACGACCGAGGCGTAATTCAACTGTTCATAATCAGTGATGATATCCTGTTTGGCCGCAACCAGTGAGGCCAGGAGGTCTTTGCCGGCGGCGTCAAGCGAGCCGAGACGACCATCGAGTTTACCGGTCAGCATCGGGCCGCAGCGGCTGGCGAGGTTGGCCAGTTTACCCACAAGGTCGGCGTTGACGCGGTTGATGAAATCATCGAGATTCAGGTCGATATCGCCGACGTCGCCGGACAGCTTGGAGGCGTAGTAGTATCGCAGGTATTCCGGGTCCAGATGCTCAAGATAGGTGCGGGCCATGATAAAGGTGCCCTTGCTTTTGCTCATTTTCTGGCCGTTGACGGTCAGGAAGCCGTGAACAAACAGCTTGTCGGGCCTGCGGAGATCGGCGGCAAACAGCAGCGCCGGCCAGAACAACGCATGGAAATACATGATGTCCTTGCCGATAAAATGATAAATCTCATAGTCGCCGCTGTTCCAGACTTTATCGAAATCCAGACCGTTGCGCTGACAGTAATTCCTGCAGGAGGCCATATAGCCGATGGGGGCATCCAGCCAGACGTAGAAATATTTATCCTTGTGGCCGGGGATTTCAAAACCGAAATACGGGCCGTCGCGGGAGATATCCCAATCCTTCAGACCGGCGGCAAACCATTCCTCCAGCTTGTTCTGGACCGAATCCTGCACATAGCCGGCGGCAAACAATTGCTTGAGCCGGTCGGCATAATCGGTCAGGCGGAAGAAGTAATGCGTGCTTTCCTTGAGCACCGGGGGCTTGCCGCTGACGGCGCTGACGGGATTAATCAATTCCGAGGCCTGATAATGCGCCCCGCAGACATCGCAGGAATCGCCGTATTGATTCTCGGCCTTGCAGCGCGGGCAGGTGCCCTTGATAAACCGGTCGGGCAGCCACATTTTTTCGTGGTCGTCATAGGCCTGCTGGATGCTTTTTTCCACAATCGATCCGGCGGCTTTGGCGCGTTCATAAATCAGGCAGCTCAGGTCGCGGTTTTCGGGCGAATGGGTCGTATAATAATTATCGAAGCCGACATGAAACGCGGTAAAATCCCGCAGGTGTTCGCCGTGCATCCGGGCAATCAGGTCTTCGGGGCGAATGCCTTCGTTCTTGGCCCGAATCATAATCGGGGTGCCGTGGGTATCATCAGCACAGAAATAATAGCAGGTATTGCCGCATAATTTCTGAAATCGCACCCAGATATCGGTCTGGATATATTCGACCAGATGGCCGATATGAATCGGTCCGTTGGCGTAGGGCAGCGCCGAGGTCACAAGCATTTTTCGCGTCATGAATTTCCACCTTCCGGCTGCGGAGGGCGATTGGGCCGCTGGTTTTGATTCTGGTTGGGCCTGGGCCCGCCGTTATTGCGATTGCCGGGATTGTTATTTCCGTTGTTGTTTTGAGAACGCTTCTTGAATTTTTTATTGCGATTTTTACCGCCGCCGGGACGGTCGGATTTCCCGCTGCGGTCCTGCTGGCCCTGCTGCTGCGGGCGGGACTGGGGCTGCGACTCCCGAGGGGGACGCTGCTGGCCGCCGCGAGGGCGATGTTCTTCGCTGCGCATCTGGCGGCTCAGATCCTCGATTTCTGTCGTCACCTCATCGACAGCGGTGATTTCTTTTTCGGGGATATCCTGCTGCGGCTGGCTGACGACTTCTTTTTGCACTTCTTCTGCCGGGGCGAGCTTATTGAGTGCATTGATTTCATCGACAGGCCAGGCCTGTCGGTCGCCGTTTTCAAACTGCACCACAACAAGCTGGGTCAGAATCTGCACATCCACAACGCGTCCGACACCCTGCGCGGTGGTGACGGTCTCGCCTTTTTTGGGCAGACGTTCGCGGAGTTCCAGATAGGTCGCATCCTCATAGCGGAGGCAGCATTTGAGCCGTCCGCAATGGCCGCTGATTTTGGACGGGTCCAGCGTAGCCTTCTGCAGCTTGGCCATCCGCATATTCACGGGGGCCAGGATTTTCAGGAACCGTTTGCAGCAGCATTCCTGGCCGCAGGTTTCGTAATCACCGACCAGTTTGGCCTCGTCGCGGGAACCGATTTGCCGCAATTCGATGCGGGTCTGGTATTCACGGGCCATGCGTTTGACCAGTTCGCGGAAATCCACCCGTCCCTCGCTGGTGAAATAAATGACCACGCGTTCGCCGCCAAACAGATGCTCGGCCTCAATAATCTTCATGGGCAGATTCAGTTCAGCGGCCAGTTTTTCGCAGGTTTTGGCTTCCTGAACGGCGGAGATTTCCAGATGCTGCTGTTCACGCAGGTCTTCGGGCGTGGCAAAACGCACAAACGTTCCGGTTTCAGCAATGACCGGCTGACCGGTTTCGGTGGGGCCGAAATACTCTTCGACCTGCTCAGGGGTACTTTTGAACTGGCCCGAACGATAATTGCCAACACCGACAAGCTGCCCCAGTTCCAGGCCACGGCTGGTCTTGATGACCACGTGCGGGCGGGTACGGGGGATGTTCGTTTCGTTATGTTCACACCAGCCGAGCGTTCCCATCTTGCCGAATCGAACCAGCATGAGCTTTCGAGGCGGCGGTGTTTTCTGCTTGGCTGTATTGTCTGGTTGTGTCATTCCTATTCTCGCTATATTTTATCGCATTACTCGTCTTTAAAAATGCCTTTTCGGCTTCAATCAAGACACAGAGGTCGATAGTATATCCAATCCGGCCAGATTAAACAATAACCCTTCGAAAATCAGCTTCTCATTGACGCTGCTGTCGATCCATTGTATCTTTTGTTGACATTGCAGGACCACTTTTGCGGCCCGGTCATAATCGAGCCGGCCGGCCAAGCTTCGTATGGAATCGACCTGATCATTGTTGACCAGCCCCTGCGACAGACCCAGCAAAAGCCGCATCGCATCATAGACGGCCCATTGCATCATCTGGATAATCAGTTTCTGCCCGCGACGGTTGATGTCGGTGGAACTGACCTGGCCTGCTGTTTTGCCCAGGGCACCGCTGACTGCCTTGGCGGCCTGAGAGAGCCACTCGGACAGTTCGAGGGTATTGGCCAATTGAAATTCGCCCAGCCGCAGGACGAGGTCTTTTTTGATGTCATAGACGCTTTTGCCGTCGCACTCGAGCCGGGCCCAGGTCAGGGCCTGTCCGAGTGAGCCGTCACTGAAACCCGCCCAGTAGCCGGCGGCTGCGGGAGTGATGCCATGCTGTTTGAGAGCGGCCATGATATGGTCCCGATCCACGGCACCGAAGCGGACAATCTGGCAGCGGGAGTGAATCGTCGGCAGCAGGGATTCGGTTTTGGAGCACAGCAGAATAATCACGCAAAATGACGGCGGCTCTTCAAGGGTCTTGAGCAGTGCGTTCTGGCCGGGGATATTGAGTTTTTCGGCCTCGTGTATTACATAGACGACGTACTCCGATTCCTGCGGTTTGGAGGCCACTTTTTCGATCAGAAATTCGCGGATGACGTCAATCGGCATATCCAGCGGGGGCTTGCGGTTTTTGCCATCGCGTGTGAAAGAGAGCAATTCCTTGGAAATCGAGATATAGTCCGCGTGTCCTTCGCCTTCGAACAGGCGGCAGGAGGGACAGACGCCGCAACTGTCATAAAATGAACCCGCAGGCGTTTGTTTATGCACGCGGTTGCGGCACAGCAGCATTTTGGCCCAGACTTTGGCGGTCGCGGCCCGCCCGACGCCGTCAGCGCCGGCAAAGATGTAGGCATGAGCCATTTTACCGGCGGCAAAGGCATGCTGAAGCTGGCCGATGGCCTTATCCTGACAGAAGATGGACTGCAATGAGGCGGCCTGTGTTGTCATTTCGCCCGCCCGCCGAAACAGCCTTCAAGGATGACACGGATATGGTTTTGAACCTCCACGGCACAGCGTGTCGCATCGACTTTGAAAATGCCGCTGTAGTGGTCACACAGTTCGAGGAAGCCCTCGCGGACGCGCTGATGGTAGCCGCCTCCTTTTTGTTCCATGCGGTCCAGCGGGCGGTTCATGCGGGCTGCGGCCGTCTGGGTATCAACATCCAGGATAATCGTCGCGTCCGGCCAGACCCGTTCCAGCGATTCTTCGGCAATGCGAACGACCTTCTCGACGCCAAAGCCGCCGGCACGTCCCTGATAGGCACAGGTACTGGACAGCCAGCGGTCCATCAGGACACAGGCTCCGGTTTTCAGGGCCGGGCCGATGCATTCTTTCCACAACTGAGCCCGGGCCGCCATATACAGCAGGACTTCGACATTGTCCCCCATCGCCGTGTGAGCGGGGTCCAGCAGAATCGTGCGGATTTGCTCGCCGATGGCCGTTGTGCCGGGATCGCGGAAACAGACTGCCTCGGCGCCGCAGCCCTGAATCCACTCCGACAGCAGTTTCTGCTGGGTGGTCTTGCCGCAGCCGTCGGGGCCGTCCAGCACGATAAATTTTCCGTGAAAATCAGGACTCATCGTTTTCGCCTTCCGTTTGCTGCCGGGAGGGTTTGGGAATCCGCCACAACACTTCCAGCATTGCCGACAAAAATACCGCAATCACACCAATCGACATCACGACCGATTGCACCGCCAGCAAAGGATAATACAGCAAATCGCCCCGATGCACAAGACCCGACAGAGATTCCACCGCCCCCACCGTCACAAAGAAAACCACCGCAATCGACAGGAAGATTTTCATTTCCCACAGGTTCAGCAGCCGGATAGCCCGGACAGATTCGAGCGGGCTGATATCCCGAGCCAGAACGACCGCGGGGACAAAATAGAAGGGCTTAAGGAATAGGACCCAGGCGGTCAAAAGGCTGACGATCTGAACCCAGGCAGGGGCGTTATTCATAGCGGCGCTGCCATAAAAGGACAGCGTCAGCACGACCTGCAGTACAGAGGCCACCAGGATCAGCAGCAGCATCAATATAATCTGAAACGCAAAGAGTTTCCAGAAATACCAGCGTCCGGCGACCAGCAATTGGCCCGGTGGAATCGGCTGGGCCTGGCTGACCGCGATGGTACGCAAAAAACCCCACAGCATCATCTGACTGATAATTCCCAGCGCGGCAACTCCCATACCCAATAAAAACTGAGCACCTGAAAACTGCTGTTGTTCATCCGGTGTTTGCGGCACTTTAATATCCCCGAACAGAAACAAGGCACAGGCATGGAACACCAGTATCATCAGCAGTTCCGGCCAGCGGGATTTCACAATTTCCATAATTTTCATTATTTATACTGATCCTACTTATAATTTCACGGTTCGTCGCGGCTAAGTACAGCAGCTTCAACCACGTGCTTCTTTTACTCGCGGAATACTCATACCCGTTGGGTATATGATTACTTCTTTCTATTTCGCCAGAGGTAAACGCCGGCAAGGACAATTCCTGTAATTCCAAATACGGCGGGCAGCAAACCGAACACTGCATAGATTGCCACAAAACCGGCCGGAAACAGCATCAATAAAAGCATTCCGCCAACTTCATTTTTATAATTCCACTGAACCATCCGGGCCTCCTATTACCTTAGAATGTTACAGTTTTACGCTATCGAATTAATTCGACCTGAGCCGCACTTTGCCGGCACCGACGACCGATTCGAGCTTGTGATAAAAATCCGCATCCGGCCGGACCGACAGACTCCGGTCAGCAATGGCGACAATCTGAAAACCGCCGGTCTGAACCCGGACATGCAGCGGGCTTTTGCCGCGATGGGAGCTGCACAGGCTCTTGATACGATTGATTTTCTCCTCGCTGATTTCGTGGCTGAACAGATTGATCCAGACCTGGGCGGCCAGCTTATCGACCACGTCTTCCAGACCAATCAGTTCATCGGCCAGGATATTGGGGTTTTCGCGGCGGGTATCCACCTTGCCGCGCACAAAGACAACCTTGTCCACCTCGACCATGGCACCGAAATTTTCATAGGCCTTGGGAAACAGGACGACTTCGCACTTGCCCTGCAGGTCTTCCAGTTCCAGTACGGCCATTTTCTGCCCGGCGGTCTTGCCGTTGCGGGTCAGCATCGTCCGCACCTTGCTGATCATGCCGCCGATGACTACCTCGGCGCCTTCCTTCATCCCCGACAGGCGGGCAGTGTTGCAGGTCGAATAAGCATCGATCTGCTCGGCGTATTTGCTCAGCGGGTTGCTGGTGACATAAAAACCGAGGACTTCCTTTTCATAAACCAGCATCTGCGTTTCGGGCCACGGCGGCACATCGGGCAGGGTCTGGGTATCGGATTTGTCGTCGCCAAAGCCGCCTGCACCGAAGAAATTCATCTGCCCGCGCTGAGTATCGACCTGCATCGAGGCCCCGGCCTGCATGGCCTTTTCGAGGGCAGCCATCATCTGGGCGCGGCTGCCGCCGAGATTGTCAAACGCGCCGGCCTTGATGAGGGCTTCCATGACCTGCTTATTGACGGCACGCAAATCCACATTCTCGCAGAAGTGGAACAGGCTCTTGAAGCGCCCTGCTTTCTGGCGGGCGGCGATAATCTGTTCGACGGCTTTGGCCCCGACGCCTTTGACGGCAGCCAGGCCAAACCGAATCACACTGCCCGAGGTGGCACCGTGTTCTTTGTTATAAACGACGGTAAAATCGACAAAGCTTTCGTTGATTTCCGGCGGCAGGACTTCGATGCCCATGCCGCGGCACTCGCCGATATACTCGACGACTTTGTCGGTGTCGCCCATTTCGTAGGTCAGCAGCGCGGCCATGAATTCGACCGGGTAATAGGTCTTCAGCCAGGCGGTCTGATAGGCCACAAAGGAATAGCGGGTTGCGTGGCTTTTGTTGAAGCCGTAGCCGGCAAACCGCTCAATCAATTCGAAGATTTCTTCGGCCACCGTTTCGGTCAGTCCTTTCTGGACACAGCCTTCGACGAATAATTTCTTGGCCGAGGCGATCTTGTCCAGCATCTTTTTACCAATGGCCTTAATCAGCCCATACGCCTCACGCAGCGGGATATCGCCCAGCCGGTTGCAGATACGCATGACCTGTTCCTGATAGACCATGATGCCGAAGGTCTCCTCGAGCACTTCGCGCATAATCGGGTGCGGAACGGTCCATTTGCCGCCGTGCTTGCGATCGATATAATCGGGAATCAGTGCCATCGGGCCGGGACGATACAGCGCGTTGGCCGCGATGAGGTCTTCCAGCCGGTCGGGCTTGAGCTTCATGAGCATGTCCTGCATGCCGCCGGATTCAAACTGGAACACGCCCTTGGTTTTGCCCTTGGCGAAGACCTCCTGATAGACCTTCTGGTCGGTGATATCGATTTTTTCGATGTCGATTTTTTTGTTGTGTATCTGTTCGATTAAATCCACCGCCCGCTGGATGATGCTCAGTGTCCGCAGGCCCAGAAAGTCCATCTTCAGCAGGCCGACTTTTTCGACCATCGGACCTTCAAACTGCGTAATCAGGTCGTCCGAATCGCCCTGCTTATACAGCGGCAGGAAATTGGTCAGCGGCGCATCGGCAATGACCACGCCGCAGGCATGAACCGAGGCATGGCGGCAAAGGCCCTCCAGCCTCTTGGCCACGTCGATGACTTCCTGATAATGCGGGTTTTCGTCATAGGCCTTCTTCAAATCCGGCTCGACATCCAGCGCCTTGTCGAGGGTCATCTTCAATTCCATCGGCACCAGCTTGGCCAGCTTATCCGCTTCGGCCAGCGGCACATCCATCACCCGGCAGACATCGCGGATCGCCGCACGGGCTTTCATCGTTCCAAAGGTGATAATCTGCGCGATATGACCATACTTGCCGCGGACGTATTCGAGCACCCGTCCGCGTCCATCCTGGCAGATGTCAATATCGATATCAGGCATCTCGGTACGCTGTGGGTCCATAAATCGCTCGAACAGCAAATCGTAGCGAATCGGGTCCACATCGCAGACCCCCAGGCAATAGCCCACCACCGTGCCGACGGCGCTTCCTCTGGCTCCCACGGGAATGTTATTGGCACGGGCGTAATTGCAGAAATCCCAGACAATCAGAAAATAGCTGGCAAAGCCCTTGCCCGAAATTACCTCCAGCTCCCGTTCGATACGCTCCCGGATTTCCGGGGTTATAGTACCATACTGCCGTTTGGCGCCCTCGTACACCAGCCGGGAAAGGTACTCCTCCGGCGTGCTGCCGTCGGGGGGGGTATATTTAGGCGCGTGGCGGCTTTTCAAATCCAGTTCCACATTGCACCGCCTGGCAATCTCCAGCGTCAAATCGCAGGCATGGAGTGCATACGGGAAAAGCTGCCGCATTTCGTCCGGACTTTTCAGATATACATCCGGGGGATACACCATCCGCTCGGGGTCGTTGACTTTCTTGCCGGTACTGATGCAGCACAGGACATTATGGGCCTTGTAATCTTCGGCCTCCAGAAAATGCACATCGTTGGTTGCAACGACGCCGACACCCATCCGCAGGGCAAGGTCAGCCATCATTTGGCCTAATTGCGGATGTTCATTGGGTTCATGTTCCTGAATCTCGACAAAAAACCGCTCGGTTCCAAAGATTTTAAGATATTGTTCAATCGCCCTGCGGGCCGCGTCTTCGCCGCCCTGAAGCAACTGCACCGGTACTTCCCCGGCAATGCAGGCCGAGGTGCAAATCAGGCCTTCGTTAAACTGGGCAAGGACTTCCTTGTCGATACGCGGACGGTAGTAAAAACCTTCGGTATATCCAATACTGCTTAACTTCATCAGGTTTTTATAGCCGGTGTAGTCTTCAGCCCGCAGCAGCAGGTTATAGGCGTTTTCCTTCACGCCGCCGCCTTTCTTCTTTTCACAGCGCGAGTCGGGTGCGATATAGGCTTCCATCCCGATAATGGGCTTGACGCCGG
>CAZVYY010000047.1:0-17619 GCA_964630775.1 uncultured Pirellulales bacterium
TTCCGTGAATATCAGTATTAATATCGCATACAATAATAATGCCGTTTCTCAACATCCAAAAGTGGATATAAAACTGATTAAATTTACAAAAATTTTTATACCGATCCTGCTTGAAATTTCCTGGTTCGTCGCGGCCAAGCACATTGGCATCAACCACGTGCTGCTTTTGCTCGCGGAATAATCATACCCGTTGGGTTTGCATTCGGCATACTCATCCTCAAGCACCTTTGTTTAAGATGACACAATCACATCCCGGGTTTCACCATACAGCCGCAAATCCAGAATCAGGTCTATACCTTGATAGAACAGGTTCAGCCCTTGCTATGTCCCCGGCACACCCGCCGGATCAGTATCGGCCACAACATTAACACAATCACCGGCACCACAAAGGCCAGCACGCCGAACACGAAAATCGGCCTGCCCCAGTCCGCCGTGGTAATCGCCATGGAAATCGAGCCGACCAGAAACTGATAAAACACGATAAACGATGACGCCGAACCGATGTCGGTCTGAACCTGCTCCAGAATCAAATGATTGCTCAGCGGCCGGCTGATGCCCAGGCAATAGGAAATTCCCGCCATAAACACCGCAAAATAAAGATAATGCACCGACCCCAGCAGCAGCATCCCCAGCCCGCACGCCGCATAGCCAAACAGCGACGCCGTAATCAAACGGACGTCGGACACAAACCGCGTCAGCCGCGTACACGTAAACGCCCCCAGCATGGATACCATGGCGTTGAGGCCGAAAAACATACTGAACCTCTGCTCGGACAGGCCGAAGATCGTGATATACACAATCGACGAAAACCCCAGATATCCGAAAAACGGCCCCGCCAGAAGCCCCATCGCGTTGTTGCACAGCAGATAATTCGTATTGCCCAGCAGCTTCAGATACCGCCCCAGCAGCTTATAAAACGGCTCCGAAAGCGGCGACCGCAGTGTCTCATCAAACAGCACCGTCAGCGACAGCGTCCCCAGCGTCAGCACTCCCTGCACCACAAAGATCGCCCGCCAGTGCACATATTTAAGCAGCATCGCCCCGATCATCGGCGCCAGCATCGGCGTAATCGACAGGATAATACTGATATACGCCAGCACATGTTTTCGACGATCGCCCTCGTAGCGGTCCCGGCAGATCGCCATGCACATCGACCCCGGCGCCGCGGCGCTGGCCCCCTGCAGCATCCGAAACACAATAAGCTGCACAACATTGCCCGCCGACGCGCACAGAAAACTCGACAGCGTAAACAGCGATAACCCCGTCAGCAGCACCGGCCGCCGCCCGTACTTGTCGGAAATCGGCCCGCACAGCAGCAGGCAGATGCTGAAACTGATAAACCACATCACCATCGACAGCCCGACCCGGCTCTGAGAGACACCCCACTGTTCGGCGATCAGCGGCATCGCCGCCAGGTACATATCCGTGGACAGCGCCGGCACCGCCGCAATCAGCCCCAGAAAACCCACCAGCCATTTTTCATTGAGCAGCTTTTTCATCACGACGCCGCAGCCTCACTATGGGCCAGATTCCCCCGGCTGCGTTTCCAGAACTCACACAGGATCGCCGCAGTAAAGATACACACATACACAAACAGCGCCGTCGGAACCGCCGCACGCGGCCCGAAATTCTGAATCGCCAGCACACTGCCAAGCCCGGCGTTCTGCATCCCGATTTCAATACTCAGCGTCCGCCGCTGCGGAATGCCGAGCTTGAACAGCGCTCCCAGCAGATAGCCGCATGACAGCCCGCCGACGTTCAATATCACCACCACCAGCAGAATCAGGGACGTCATCTCCGCAATCCGATCATGATTGGCCGCTATCACCACCGCACAGATAAAAAAGATGAACGTCACCGAGACCGCCGGAAAGACATCCTTGACCGCCTCCGCAAACCGCCTGAAAAAATGGCGAAACGTAAAACCCGCCGCCAGCGGCACAAGCACCGTCAAAATCAAATCGAAAAACATCTTCCAGAAACTCACCTCCAGCCGAGTCCCCACCAGCAGTTTGGTCAGCCCCGCCGTCATCAGCGGACACAACAGCGTCGATACCGACGTCAGCGCCACCGAATACGCGGTATCGGCCCCCGAAATATAGCATATCACATTGCTGGACATTGCCCCCGGCGCACACCCGGCCAGAATCAGCCCCGCCGCCAGCTCATCGGGCAACTGAAACACCCGCGCAACCAGAAACGCTCCAAACGGCATAATCGTATATTGCGCCGCCGTCCCCAGCAGCACCAGCCACGGCTGCCGCACCACCGGCATAAAATCCGCCGGCGTCAGCACCGCCCCGATGCCAAACATCGTCAACGCAAAAAAATACAGGTTATATCGCTGTGCCCCCGCAAACACGCCGGGCCAGAAATACGCCACCACCCCGGCCAGCACAATCCATAGCCCAAAAAGCCGACTATATCCTTGTAGAATTTGTCTATACACAACAACAACTTTCTTCTAACGCATTTTTAACATTCTTTTTGAAACAGAAAGACTAAGATTAGTGCCCTTTTTGTGCGAAATCAAGCAAATATCCCACATCCCATCCCCCCCAAAGCGAAACCCATTTTTATTTGACTTAAATTGCCCAAATTGCTATAATAGCGTCAGTAATTCCGAAAATTCCTGAACCATTATTAATAATTTCGGAGAGGAGAAATGATGAAAACCAACGTATTTTTCAGTCTTGCCTTGTGTGCTGTTTTGGCAATTGCAGTGCCGGCCTCAGCCTCTGTTTTAGCTATCTGGAATTTCGGCGACAGCAGTGCCTTTTACACCGAAAGCCCGGCCTATTACAACACCGTTTCCGCCCCGACATTGTCCCTGCTCGGGTCCGGCCTCGACACCAATGGCAAAAACGGCATCGCCTATACCGACTCTGCCGGCATTTCGCATATCGCCGGCCAGGGTGCCGCATGGGATGACATCAACAAATCCGGCACGGACAATGACGCCGCATTAATCATCACGCTCAACACCACAGGCTTCACCGGCCTGACCATTCGATGGGATTACAAATCCGAACTGGCAACCAGCTTTGATTTTGCCTATCGCACCGCCGCCGACGGCAAGTGGACCCAGGTCGCCGACAACCAGGCCATCACCCCCGGCTGGGCCACTGATTCCTGGTACTCTGTAACCCTGGATTTATCCGCATATACCGCAATCAATAATCAGACTTTTGTCCAGCTTCGGCTCGACGACCTCGTGGAAGGCCCCGGCAACGAAAAGTTCGCCATCGACAATATCGAAATCGCCAGCATCCCCGAACCCGCAACACTGCTGATTCTGAGTCTGGGCGGAATGGCTCTGAGAATGCGTAAAAAATAAAATAATGAGGGTGATGTCACCATACATCACTTTTGACCATAGGCCGCGAGTGACCCTTGCGGCTTTTTTTATTATTTGACCATCATAAAGAGACTTGTCACTTTATAGCCCAGCGTAATTTTGCCGACGTACTGCGAGGATTGGATGCAATCTCGTCACGCGACGGCGTAATCACGTCTTTAGCCGCCATCGAATACACACCCTCACGTACCCCATCGGCAAAGGCATGTTTGACCAGCCGGTCTTCGCCGCTGTGAAAACTCAATATCCCGATCCGTCCGCCGGGCTTCAGGCAGTACGGCACCACCCGCAGCAATTCCTTCAGCGTCCCCAGCTCATCATTAACCAGCATCCGCAGGGCCTGAAACGTCCGTGCCGCCGGATGCAGCAAGCCCGGATTCTGCCGCCGCTTCCAGTCCGACATCGTGATGCCCTTGACATCAAAAATCAACGCGACAAGCTGCCCCGTCTCGACAAATTTCTCCGCCGCACGCTGCTGGACCACCTGCCGTGCAATCGCCCGGCAGTCCGGCTCATCGGCCAGTTCTTCCAGTGCCTCGGCCAGCTCCTTTTCCGACAATGTATTGAGCAAATCCGCCGCCGTCCGCTGGCGCCGGTCATCCATCCGCATATCCAGCGGCCCATCATGCTTATAACTCATCCCGCGGGCGGGATTGTCAATCTGCATACTCGACAGCCCCAGGTCAGCGAATATCACATCAAACCCCTCCAGCCCCTCTTTCGTCATCACATTAGCAATCCCCGCAAAATTGCTCCGATGCAGGCTCATCGGCACCCCCAGCCCTTCCAGCCGATTGCGCGTCCGTTCCAGTTCGGTTCCATCCACATCCAAGCCCACCAGCCGTCCCGTCGGCCCGATTCGCCGCATGAATTCCGACGCATGACCGCCATAGCCCAGCGTACAGTCCGCCACCACGTCCCCCGCCGCGGGCCTGAGCACTTCCATGACCTCATGGACCAGGATCGGGATATGTGTCCCCGCCGGCGTCTTGCCCTTGGCCCGAAGATGCTCCAGCAGCTCCGGATGCGCATCGATGGCATGCTCTTTGTACTTCTCGGCAAAATGTTTCGGGTGTGTGCCGCTGTAGCGTTTCCGCCGCCGCGGTTTCTCCTGCCCGGATGACTCAGTCGTGTTCATATACCCCCGTCTTCACTCGATTTATTTTTCGTCGTCCTCGTCTTCGTCGAGTTCTTCGGTGGGGCTGTCATAGTCTTTGTCGCCGGCGGCTTCCTGGGCCAGGTCCTTATAGCCGGCAACTTCATCGGCCAGCATGTTCTTTCGCATCTGTTCGTACTCGTCCAGCGTCATGGTCACTTCGCGGGCCTGCGACCCCTTGTATTCGCCGAGGATGCCTGCATTAGCCATCATCTCGATAATCCGGCTGGCGCGGGCATAGCCAATCGACAATTTCCGCTGCAGCAGCGACACACTGCCGCGTTTGGTCTCCAGCACAATCCGCACCGCATCGTCAAACAGGTCGTCCTTGCTGCCTTCGCCGATGTCAATCCGGTTCATCTGAACCAGCTCGGGATGATACTGCGGCTGGGCCACATCCTTGAGGAAATTGACCACACCGCGGATTTCATCATCATCCAGGTATGCCCCCTGCGAACGGATCAGGTCGCTGGTGCCGGGCTTGAGGAACAGCATATCGCCCTGCCCCAGCAGCGCCTCGGCGCCGTTCTGGTCAAGGATAATGCGGCTGTCCATGCGCGCCGCCACGCGGAAGCCGATACGACAGGGCATATTGGCTTTAATCAGGCCGGTCACGACCGTCGCCTGCGGACGCTGGGTCGCAACCACCAGGTGAATGCCGACGGCACGGCTCTTCTGGGCAATACGCACGATATACGCTTCGACTTCCTTGGCACTGGTCATCATCAGGTCGGCCAGTTCGTCGATGATAATCACGATATACGGCAGTTTCTTGGGAATCTTCAGATCTTCTTCCGGCGTGGACGGCTTGAAGATGTCGTTAATCTGCTCCGGCGACAGCATATTGTACGAGGCAATATTGCGCACCTTGGCCTCGGCCAGCAGCTCGTACCGCTCATCCATCGTCGTCGTCGCCCATTCCAGAATCTGTTCGGCCTTGCGGGTCTCGGTGATCGTCGGGCACATCAGGTGCGGAATCGATTCAAAAGCCGCCATTTCCACCATCTTCGGGTCAATCAGAATCAGCTTGACCTCATCGGGCCGGCGGGTCAGCATCACACTGGTAATAATCGTGTTGATGCAGACGCTTTTGCCCGAGCCGGTCGTACCCGCAATGAGCAGGTGAGGCATCCCCGCCAGGTCGGACACCAGCGCCTCGCCGGAGGAACTCTTGCCCAGAAACAGCGGAATCTGCATCCGGGCAATCTGCGAACCGCCGCGCAGAATCAGGTCCTTGAGCCGGACCGTTTCGCGCTGGCTGTTGGGGACTTCGATGCCGATGGTGTGCTTGCCCGGCAGCGGCGCCACAACGCGAACCGTCCCCGAACCCAGGGCGCGAGCCATATCGTTGGCCAGGTTGGAAATCTGGTTGACCTTGATGCCCGGGGCCAACTGCAATTCATACATGGTAATCGCCGGTCCCGGCTCGGCATTGACCACCTGGGCATTGATGCCAAACTCATTGAGCAGACCTTCCAGCGTCTGGGCCTTTTCTTCGACCATCTTGCCCTGTACCGCGGCAAAGCCTTTTTCCGGCTCCTTGAGCAAATCCAGCGGCGGAAGCTGATAATCATCGTAGGTCGCGGGCTTGTATTCCGGCTGCTTGGGTCTGGGTGCCGGACGCGGCTTGACAATCGGCTTGGGTGCAGGAGCCCTGGCTTCAGTTTCCTCGGTTTCTTCGATTTCTTCGACATCAACCTCTTCTTCAACGGCTTCGGCGGCAGCTTCTTCGCCAACCTCTTCGACCGTCTGTTCCTCACCTTCGACTAATTCAGTCTGGTCTTGGGCATCCTCTTCCTGTGCGGAAGGAATCAAGGCAACCTTGGGTTTATTGCGCCCCAGTTGAATCCGATTGGACAGCTTGATATCCCGCAGGGTACCATCGCCCTTGGCCTTCTGTTTTTCGCTCAGCCGTTTCCAGATATCGCCCAGCACGGCTGACTGCTCCCTGGCGGCGTGAATCGCAGGGCCGGCAATGCCAAAGAATTTCATCACCCCATACCCGAACCACCGCACCACCGCCAGCACCAGCGAATCCGCCAGCAGCACCGCCCCCACCAGCCAGGTGCAGCACAATACAATCACCGACCCCAGCAGGGCAAATTTCTGTTTGAGCAATCCCCCGGCAAAATTACCGATAATCCCGCCATTGCCCATCGGGAATTCATCCCCGCTGAAAGACAATATTCCGCCGGGCAAGCGAATAACCTCATAATTATAGACCCACCCCAACGCCCCCTGATAGAACACACCGTATTCAGCAGTATTGACCGGCCAGAGCAGATACCACGTCGTCGAGGCCGCCGCGACCAGCAGCAGCATCCCGACAATCCGCAGCACCGGCTGGGTAATTTCCCTGCCTGCAAGATGCGTAATCAGCAGCCAGATACAGGCAAACAGCCCCAACAGAACCCCCGGGCCGATATAATAATGCATATAATAGGCCGCCAGCGCCCCCGCCGGTCCAATCCAGTTCGCTACCGGCTGATTGTGCGGCCAGGCATAGTCGCTCGGAGGGTCGGCAATGTCGAAACTGGCCGCACTGCAAAACAGCAGAATGCACCCGCACAGCAGGATGCCTTCGACTGCAATACGATATAAATTGCTGTGTTTCACCGCTTTTCTGTAATCCTGTCTCGGGTCGAAATCGGACAAGCCCGGCCTCGACCGCTTATTGTCTATCTGTTTTCATCCCTTTTCAATAAAAACAGCCCTGATAACACTGGTAGGGCTGATTGTTATTGTATCGGTCAAAGAGGTCTTTTCTCTGTAAAGTCTGGAAAGATATTTCCAAATTTGCCTGAATGTCCCAGAATATCGTGTTTTACGCCGGCACCAGCATCAATTTCCGAATCTCAGCCCGACGATAATACTCAAGCTTCCGTGCTTAAGAATAATTGAGCCTCCGCCCCCGGCGGTTTCCATTATTTTGATTTTCAATCTGCATTTACCGGTGGTAAAACGTTTTTTTCTTCAACTCGACCAGCCGCGGGCCGCTGAAGAACATAAACGCCACCAGAATCAGCGCTGCCCCAGACAGGCACAGGGCCGTCCGATAACGTGGATAAATCGCCCGCTTCATCCACAGCGGAATCTGCTCATTGGGGTCGGTCGGCTTGGATTCTTCGATGACTTCCCTGGCCATGTCGGCAAGCTGGGAGTTGTATTCAGACGGATAGGCCGTATTTTCCTGCACCGGCGTCTGACGAAGCGTGATCTGCTCCAGACGCTGCAGGACATTGGGTTCCCGCTCAATCAGGACAATCTGAGACTTGTATTGGTCGATAATATCCTTGAGTTTTTCATTGTCCCGCCGGGTCTTTTCGAGCATCTCCCGGCTTTGGAGGTAGTCCGTCAGTTCCGGCTTGACCAGAAACGACACCACCATCGCGGTCCCGCCCACCGCGAAAAACGTGCAGAATATCAGATATCGTATCAACAGTCCCAGCCTGCTCATGCCACAACCGCCCTTCTCGACGGACAGCAGTCAATAAAAAAAGCAGAGGTCCCCGCAACAGAGACCTCTGCTGTACAAAATCGACTAAATTAGCCTTTATACTTGAAGATTTCGCCGCCATACACCGCAGCCGAACCCAACTGCTCATGAATCCGCAGCAACTGGTTATACTTGCAGATACGGTCGGTACGGCAGGGAGCGCCGGTTTTGATCTGCCCGACGCCGGTGGCAACCGCCAGATCAGCAATGGTGCTGTCTTCGGTTTCGCCGGAACGATGGCTCATCACCGCGGTGTAGCCGTTGCGGGCCGCCAGGTTGATCGCCTGCAGAGTTTCGGTCAGGGTGCCGATCTGGTTAACCTTGATGAGAATCGAGTTGGCACAGCCTTTTTCGATACCCGTTGCCAGACGCTTGGTGTTGGTGACAAACAGGTCGTCGCCGACGAGCTGGCAGGTGTCGCCGAGCTTTTCCGTCAGGGTCTTCCAGCCGGCCCAGTCATCTTCGGCAAGGCCGTCTTCGAGGCTGACGATGGGATAATTCTTGACCCACTTGGCCCAATGAGCGACCATGTCATCGGAGGACACGAGGGTCTTCGGGGCGGATTTGAAGAATTTATACTTCTTGCTTTCGTACATTTCGGTGGAAGCAGGGTCCAGGGCAATGGAAATATCCTTGCCTGCCTTGTAGCCGGCCTTCTTGATGGCTTCCATAATCACATCCAGTGCCTCTTCGTTGCTCTTGAGCGAGGGGGCAAAGCCGCCTTCGTCGCCGACGGCGGTGTTGTAGCCTTTGGCTTTGAGCACACCCTTGAGGGTATGATAGACTTCGGCACCCATCTGCAGAGCCGTCGGGAAGTCCGGGGCGCCCACGGGCATGACCATGAATTCCTGGAAATCGACGTTGTTATCGGCATGTTTGCCGCCATTGAGGATGTTCATCATCGGCACCGGCAGAACATTGGCATTGCAGCCGCCAATATAGCGGTACAGGGGCAGGTCCACCGAAATCGCGGCGGCCTTGGCCACGGCCAGCGAGACGCCCAGAATGGCGTTGGCGCCCAGCTTGCTCTTGTTGGCTGTGCCGTCGATATCGCACAGATACTTGTCCAGCTCTTCCTGAGCCAGGGCATCCATCCCGATGATTTCCGGGGCGATTTTCTTGTTGACGTTATCGACCGCCTGCATGACGCCTTTGCCCATGTAGCGTTTCTTCTTGGGATCGCGCAGTTCACAGGCCTCATAGGCACCCGTGCTGGCTCCCGACGGAACCGCAAACCGGCCAAACGAGCCGTCATCCAGCAGCACATCAACTTCTACCGTCGGATTACCGCGGGAGTCCAATATTTCTCTCGCTTTTACATCCACAATCGTCGTAAACATATCTGTCTTCCTTTCGTCTTGTTAGGATTTTAAACAATATTCACTCACTGGGTGCAGATTATCTCCGCCAGAAAACAGCGACAAAGAGTACCCGAATTCCCCCATACCGTCAAGCCAAAAAGAAGAAACCGGCACAATTGGAGTATTTTGTACCAAAACAACCAAAGTTTCGATTGATTTCTGGAAATCCCAAAATAATAATAGTCCAATAAACTAAACCGCAGATAATAAAACAGAACATGAAGCTGCTCGTTCTCAGCGATTTGCATAATGAATTCGAAACATTCCAGCCGGCGCAATCGGACTGCGATGTCGTCGTTCTTGCCGGTGATACCGACACCGGACTCCATGGTGCCAAGTGGGCACTTGAGACGTTCAGACACATCCCCATCATCCACATCTGCGGCAATCATGAGTATTATGGAAGCAAAATAGCCAGGGTCCCTCGTCAGCTCCGAGGGCTTGCCGGAAATGCCACTTTATTGTTAATACAATATTGCACCTTCGATTGTCAGAATTTCATCTCGCACATGCAGTAATCGGCGGGGGATCTTTTGCAAAAAGAAGAACCCCCGGATTCAAGACCCGGAGGCTCTTTCTCATCGGTTCCAATATTTGGATTGCTTTACAGGGTCTGCCGACGACGCAGCCAGCCGACAAGCCCGGTTCCAATCCCGGCCAAGGCTACTGCCCCGGGGGCGGGAACACAGGTGGAAGTATAATTGATAATCTTGATCTCGAGATCTACATCGGTGGTATTCTTGAGTTGTACCCATTCCCAACTGGGTTGCGGAAAAATCATCCCCTTCACAAGGTGTAAGTGGGTTCCGCTACTATACCCGTGTTTCAGATCATCCCACGTCGTTGGATCACCGGCAGGATACCCGGCCCGGCTCAAAACCGGCTCAATCGAAATGTTTGCTTCATACTCCAGGGTCACAAACTTGGTCCAATTCGGCACATAGAGATTTTCCAGGCCAATAAACAGGGATTTGCCCGCAGCAATGGTTGTCGTAAAAGGAAGGTTTACCGAAGTCCAGCCATCCCATTTGAGTGCGCCATTATCAAAGTATGGATCCGGCGGTAAATCCGGGTTGCCTACATAACTGAAAATGTCATGATAGGCCGCCATGGATGTGCTTGAAGCCAAAAGAAGCAATCCTGCAGCCACAATTGCCAATTTGAGGATAGAATGTTTCATGGGTTTTCTCCCTTCACTGCGGCTTTCAGATAGGTGATTTCGGTTGACCGCCTCACCGTAATCATCTGCCTCTTACCCGATGCTTCGAAGAAATGAGTCATTTATTTGTTTTGGCCGATCCGCCCTCTTTCATTGAAGCAACAGGCAAGCGACCTTTTTGAAACTTTGATGATAACAGCTTGATGTGTCTGCGATGTTTCCAAATTTCGATTATCATAATTATTATCGTATCATGTCAAGCAGGAAAAATGTGGATTTTGTCTCAGGAAAAATCATTATTCCGTACCCAGACAAATCCCTATAAATCTTTTTTATCTAATATCTAACATAATTATAGTATCTATAATTATCAGAACTTCATCTCATACATGCAGTAGTCGGCGGGGGTCATGTTCAGGGATTCGTAGGCCCTGCGGGCGGGGAGGTTGTGGGTTTCGACATAGAGGCGCAGGCCGCGGCAGTTGGCGCTGGCGGCGGCGGTGTCGCGGATGTGGGTGAACATGGATTTGAAGATGCCGTGCTTTCGCCAGGCGGGCTGGACATAAAGGCTCTGGATCCACCAGAACAGGCCGTCTTTCCAGTCGGTCCATTCGTAGGTAATCATCAGGCAGGCCACCGGCTCAGTCGCGGTGCGGGCGACGACGTAAAGGCCGTACTGGGGATTGGCCATGAGCCGCTGGACGCCGGCAAGGACGGTCGCGGGGTCGAGGGTCTTGTTCTCGGTTTCGAGGGCCATTGCAATCTGAAAATCGGCAATGGCCTGGGCATCCTGCGGCCGGGCGGGGGCAATCTGAATGGCTGAATTCATCGCTTTGCCTTTCCTTTGGGCGTTCCTGTGCAAGGTCGTGGTCAGTTACCACACGTCGGGGGGTACTATAGCCCAGGCCAGCGGCGGGGTAAACAAAAATCCCGGCTGTTTTCGGGGTGTTTTTTTCCTTTAATAAACGATGTAGGTTGTTTATAATTTCCGGGCGGATGGTGTATAGCCGCGAACCCAAGGTTTCGAAGTGAACCGACAGTGAATATGGCGGCGATTTCTTTCAAAACCAGTATTAGTGGAGGTTTATATGTTGGATTTGCGGGAATTTATACGAGACATCCCGGATTTTCCCAAGCCGGGGATATTGTTTCGGGACATTACCCCCCTGCTGGCCAATGCCCGGGCGCTGGGTCAGGCGATTCGTCAACTGGCCGAGCCGTATTATGGGCAGGAGATTGACGCGGTGGTCGCGGTGGAGGCCCGGGGGTTTATCTTCGGGGCGGCCGTGGCACGGGAGATCGGCTGCGGGTTTGTGCCCATCCGCAAGAAAGGCAAGCTGCCGTTTCAGACGTCGGCGATTACGTACGGGCTGGAATACGGCAGCGACACCATCGAAATGCATACCGATGCGCTGACGGCGGGCAGCAAGGTCCTGATGATTGACGACCTGCTGGCGACCGGCGGGACAATGAAGGCATCGTGCGAGCTGGTGGAAAAGTCGGGGGCGGAGATTATCGGCCTGACGTTTTTGATTGAACTGACGGGACTGGGCGGACGCGACAAGCTGAGTCAGTACCCGATCCAGAGTGTGATCCAATATTGATTTTAAAAGAAAATTGTTTTAGATTAAGTAAATAATTGCGACTCTTGGGAACTAAATATACCCTACGTGTATGATTATTCCGCGAGCAAAAGAAACAAGTGGCTGAAGCTACTGTACTTAGCCGCGACGAACCGGAAAATTTCAAGCAGGATCAGTATAAAATGATCACAGTGGCTGTCAAAAAAGAGATTTTGTGCTGGGCAGTCGACCGATCCGGTCTGACACTGGACGATTTACATGATAAATTCCCAAAAATCAAACAGTGGGCATCCGGTGAAGGCCAGCCTACATTACGGCAAATTGAATCCCTATCTAAGATCACCTCGACGCCGCTTGGATTCTTCTTTCTTGAAACTCCTCCCAAAGAACACTTATCTATCCCTCATTTTCGAACACTTGCCAACGAAAACATGCAGGGTCCAAGCCCGGATCTCCTTGATACGGTTCGAATGATGCAACAACGACAAACCTGGATGCGGGATTATTTGATAGAACAAGGCAGAGAACGTCTTTCTTTTGTAGGATCAACCCGATCCGGCACCGCTCCCGCCATTGCAGCCAAACAGATACGTCAAATACTTGGATTTGAAGAAGAATGGGCGGCATGTTATTCGACCTGGACTGATGCCTTGAAATCTCTGCGTGAAGCCATAGAAGCAGCAAACATATTAATTGTTGTCAATGGAATTGTCGGCAACAATACTCACCGCAAGTTAGACCCCAACGAGTTTCGGGGATTTGTTCTTGTGGACGACTATGCCCCGCTGGTATTTGTCAACGGCGCTGATTCCAAAGCAGCTCAAATGTTTACGCTTGCTCATGAATTAGCACACCTGTTTTTCGGCAGCAGCGCCGCTTTTGATCTGCGGGAGATGCAGCCTGCCGAGAATGCGACAGAGCAGGCCTGCAATCTTGTGGCTGCGGAATTTTTGGTTCCGGAAAACCAATTAAAAAAAATCTGGACTTCCGTCAGCAAGGCCCCCGAACCTTTCCAGGCAATTGCCCGCCGCTTTAAGGTTAGTGCACTTGTGGCAGCCCGCCGAGCAGTTGATCTGCAACTTATCAACCGAGCAAAATTTTTGGAGTTTTACCACGCCTACCAGCAAGATGAACGCCGTAGAGGAGCACATCAACCCGATGGTGGAAATTTTTATGCCAATCAAAACCTTCGCGTAGGACAACGTTTCATTTCTGCTGTTTCCAGGGCAGTCAAAGAAGGAAAGCTGCTGTATACCGAGGCATATAAATTAACCAGCCTTTATGGAAAAGCTTTTGAACACTATGTGTCTCATCTTGGCATGGGAGGAGCATAGATATGAGCGGTGATGTCTATGTTCTGGATGCAAATGTTTTTATTGAAGCATCACGTCGATATTACGCTTTTGATCTGGCACCAGGATTCTGGTCCAGTTTGATACAGCACGCCAAAGACAGCCGCATTATAAGCATTGACCGCATCAAGCAGGAATTAGAGCGAGGCAAAGATGACCTTGCAGAGTGGGTCAAACATGATTTTCATGAAGCATTTGCATCAACACATGATGCGGATATTCTGGATTCATATCGAAATATAATGTCCTGGGTAAACAGTCATAGTCAATTTTCTGATGCCGCCAAAGCAGATTTTGCAAGCGGTGCCGATGGATGGTTGATCGCATTTGCAAAGGCCAAAACCTGTATTGTTGTAACACATGAAGCGCCATCTGCCGAAGCCAAAAGAAAAGTTCCAATACCAAATATCTGCGTGGCTTTTCATGTACCATTTATCGATACATTTGAAATGCTGCGAAGACTACGCGTAAAATTTGTGTAATAACAGGTATTTTACAAAGTATGAATGAAATCCAAGTCAAAGTGCCTGCGACGCCGGAGGGCGGCTATCCGATATTCATCGGGACGGGGATAGTGTCGGGGCTGCTGGAGCGGATTGAGCGGCAGTTTCCGAACAAGGCCCTGTTTATCGTGACCGATGAAAGCCTGGTCCGGGCGGGGCATGTGGGAGCGCTGACCGGGGGGCGGGAGGTACCCAGCTATATTATCCGGCCGTCGGGGGAAGAATCCAAGCATATCGGGACGCTGACGGCGATTCTGGAGGCGATGGAGACTCACCGGCTCGGGCGGGACACGGTCGTCATCGGCCTGGGCGGCGGGACAGTTGGGGATATCGCGGGCTTTACGGCAGCGGTATTTAAACGCGGCGTGCCGGTGGTGCATATCCCGACGACGACGGTGGCGCAGGCGGATTCGAGTATCGGCGGCAAGACCGGCGTGGACAGTTCCCTGAGCAAGAATGCCTACGGGAGCTTCTGGCATCCGTCGGCGGTGTTTATCGATACGGCGACGCTGGCGACGCTGGACGAGCGACAGTACCGGGCGGGGCTGGCCGAGTCAGTCAAGCACGCCGCGATTGCCAATGTGGAATATTTTGCGTTTCTGGAGAATCATATCGATGCGATTCTGCGGCGGGATGCAGACGTGCTGGGGACGGTGGCGGGGTATAATTGCCTGATTAAGGCGGCGGTGGTCGAGGAAGACCCGACGGAAAAAAACAAGCGGCGGATTTTGAATTACGGGCATACCATCGGCCATGCCATCGAGTCGGCCAGTCAGTATCAATTGCTGCATGGGGAGTGCGTGTCGATGGGGATGATGGCGGCCGGGATGCTTGAGCGGGCGATGGGATTGGCCGATGATGGGCGGATGGAGCGGATTGAGGGATTGTTGACAAAATTGGGATTGCCAACGAAAATTGGCGGCGTGGGCACGGCCCCAGTAAAAAATCAAAAATCAAATATTAAAAATCAAACTTGTGGAATCGCCGCGGGCGATATGAATACACGACATCTGCTGAATCTGCTGACGATGGATAAAAAGGCGGTGGGGAAATGGCCGCGGTTTGTGCTGCTGGAGCGGCTGGGGCAGGTGTATTGCAAAGACGGCCAGTGGGCGGTGGAGGTGGAGCCAGGGATAGTAAAACAAGTCATCGAGACGATTCTTGCAGAATAGAAATTGTAAATTGACCATTGTAAATTGTAAATTAAAGGGTTTGTATGCGTTATAGTCAGACATTGTTGCCAACCGTTAAAGAAGTACCCGCGGATGCGGAGATTATCAGCCATCAGCTTATGCTTCGCGCCGGGATTATGCGAAAATTAGCCAGCGGGACGTATATCTATCTGCCGGCCGGGCATCGGATGATTTTGAAGATCACCCAGATTATCCGCGAGGAGATGAACCGCACCGGCGCACAGGAAATCCTGATGCCGGTGATTCAGCCGATGGAACTGTGGCAGCGGACCGGACGCGATATCGACTACGGCGAGACACTCGGCAAGTTCACCGACCGCCACGGTCGCGGCAACGTGCTTTCGCCGACGGCGGAGGAAGGGTTTACCTACCTGGCCTCGTGCGAGCTGAAATCGTACAAGCAGCTTCCGATGAACCTCTACCAGATCAATACCAAGTACCGTGATGAGTTTCGTCCGCGGTTCGGGGCGCTGCGGTCGCGAGAGTTTATTATGAAAGATGCGTACAGCTTCCACGTAACCGACGAGAGCCTGCATAAGACGTATATGGATATGTATAACGCATACTGCCGGGTGTTCGCACGGTGCGGGCTGGATTATGTGATTGTGCAGGCCGAGACCGGCGAGATGGGCGGCACGGGATCGCACCAGTTCACCATCCCCTGTGACAACGGCGAGGATGTGATTGTTTATACGGCGGATAACAACCTGGCGTGGAATATCGAGAAGGCGCCGGTGGATGCGGTGGCCAAGCAGCCGGCTAAAGAGGTCGGCCCGATGAGCGAGGTCCATACACCGCATGTCGGCAGTATTGAGGCGGTGTCGGCATTTTTGAAAATCAAGCCCAGCGACCTGATTAAGACGCTGATATACAAGACCTCCGGCGGCAAGGTGGCCGTGGTACTGGTCCGCGGCGACCACGAAGTGAACATGGAGAAATTCAACAAGTTTTTCCTCGGCGAGCATGTGGAGCTGGCCGACGAGGCGACGATTGTCAGGCTGACGGGGGCGGCGGTGGGATTTGCCGGGCCTGTGGGCATTTGCGATAAGGCCGACAAGGTCATCATCGACCATGCAGTGGCGGCGATGGCCGTAGGGGCAACGGGGGCCAACAAGACCGATTATCACACGATCAATGTCGTGCCGGGGCGGGATTTCCCGCTGGCCGGAGGCAATATCGTTGTGACCGATGTGCGCAACGCCGTCGAGGGCGATACGTACGAGGGCAAGAAGCTGCTGTTCAAGCGGGGTATCGAGGTCGGGCAGGTGTTCAAGCTCGGGACCAAGTACAGTGTCAAGCTCGATGCGAAGTTTTCGGATGTGGACGGCACGGAAAAGCCGGCCCTGATGGGCTGCTACGGCATCGGCGTCAACCGGATTATCGCCTCGGCTGTTGAGACCGGCCACGATGATGATGGAATGATTCTGCCGATTACGATTGCCCCGTGGGAGGTGATTATTACGCCGGCGGCGGTCAGCGACGAGGTGATGGCGACGGCGCAGAAGATTTACGACGAATTGACGGCGCGGGGTGTCGAGGTGCTGCTGGACGACCGGGACCTGCGGGCGGGCGTGAAGTTTAAGGACGCCGACCTGCTGGGCATTCCCGTGCGGGTGACCATCGGGCCCAAGACGCTGGCCGAGGGCAAGGTGGAACTGAAACTCCGGCGAGATAAGGACAAACAGCTCATCGACCTGGCCGGGGCGGTGGAACATACGGCGAACCTGGTACAACAGTTGAAGGATGAGATCAACAGTAAAGTTTAACAGGAGACAGGGTGGATGAATCATCATCCACCCTTTTTAAATTTTAGGAGCTTTTATGGAATTTTATTTAACCTACCAAGGTTCTTTACCTTCAAATGGCTCACCTGTCGAAAAACACATAATTCGCAAGGTATTCCACGACCAACTTAAAATACTATGGGAAATGCCCCCCTTGGTTGAAAGCAAACAAGAATTTTTGAGTGAAATCGATGATTCTGCACACATTGATATTTTAAAAAAAAGAGGAGGAATAAAATTTGCCCCCCTCATTTGTAATAAGCTTCACCTCTATGCAATACTTGAAATAACACTGTTATGGCCCGATAAACCTGGTTCTATAATCAACACTGGAGACATAGATAATCGCCTTAAGACCCTATTTGATGCACTGTCTTTACCTGATGAAAATCAAATAAAACAAGTCCTCAAAAATGAACCATACGAAGATATTAAAAATTCTATATTTTATTGCCTTCTTGAAGATGACAAATTGATTCAATCTGTGAATATAAAGACTCATACATGGCTTAGTTCAAACACAACACCAGATATCTTGTCTGTGATTCGCGTTAATATAAAAGCGAACCGACAAATATTCGCTAACATAGGAATTGGCGACTAGTATTTAAGGAACAATATTAATATGACAGCGCTAAATTTGCTCAAGAGATGTGAAGCTGTTTGCCGATGAA
>CAZVYY010000048.1:0-16999 GCA_964630775.1 uncultured Pirellulales bacterium
GAATATTGTCGGGAATCCTAACGTTCAAAATGGCCCAAAGACAGGGGGACAGTCATTTCAGATGATGGTTCATGGCAGTTTCATGGAGACTCAAGCCCTGTAAGCGAGGAAGATGCAAGAATAGTGGGATTAAAAGAAATTGTTAAGATGGATCCTTCTATCCTTGAACTCAGAGACCTTCCATTAGGCTGGTATGCCTGGCGTGAAACGAAGGAGTCTGAATGGCAAAGAACGAAAATGAAAGAATGAGACATTGTGATTATTGACAGAAAGTATTGAAATGGTGAGTGATCCGTTTATTTTGTTCAACCCCTTCGGGGTTGGGGTGGGATGAATTGGAATTTTATCCCCCGGATTGCATCCGGGGCTATTCGGGTTTGACCCTGCGGGTTCGGGGGCGGGAGGTGAGACACTGGTGCAATTTGGGGGGCTTTGGGGCAAAAAATAGCTTGTGGATACCCAATATCAGCAAAAAAGTATCAAAAATACATCGACTTATGATAGTCATCAGGCGATTTAAACGATACAAAGGGAGGTGTTGAAGTCTGTCGCCGGAAAATGTAAGTGTATTCCTGTCTTTTATAAGGACAAATAATGAGCAAACTGGATCCAACCAAGCTGAAGGATTGGGAAATCGCCGAGCTGGCCGAAGAGAATATGAAGCCCCTGTACCAGCTTGCCCGCGACCTCGGGCTGGCCTACGGGGAGCTGCTGCCGATGGGCGAGAAGCTGGCCAAGATTGACTACGCCAAGGTCCTGGAGCGGCTGCGTTACGCCCCGACCGGCCGATACATCGATGTGACGGCCATCACCCCCACCCCGCTGGGCGAGGGCAAGACCACCACCACTATCGGCCTGGTGCAGGGTCTGGGTAAGCTGGGCAAGCGCGTCTGCGGCACGATTCGCCAGCCCAGCGGCGGCCCGACCTTCAACATCAAAGGCTCCGCGGCCGGCGGCGGCTTGTCGCAATGTATCCCGATGGTGCCGTTTTCCATTCGCCTGACCGGCGATATCGAATGCGTGACCAACGCCCACAACCTGTCAATGGTGGCGCTGACCTCGCGGATGCAGCATGAATCGAACTATGACGATGCCAAGCTGGCCAAGATTGGTCTTCGCCGGCTGGATATCGACCCCAATAACGTCCAGATTAAATGGGCGATTGATTTCTGTGCCCAGGCGATGCGGAATATTATCATTGGCCGGGGCGGCAAGATGGACGGCGTCGAGATGGAATCCGGCGCCCAGATTTCCGTATCGAGCGAAGTGATGGCAATCCTGGCGGTGTCCAAAGACCTGGCCGACCTGCGGCACCGAATGTCCAAGATTGTCGTCGCATACGATAAACAGGGCAATCCCGTGACCACCCGCGATCTGGAGGTCGATGGAGCCATGACGGCCTGGATGGTCGATGCACTCAATCCCAATCTCGTGCAGACCATCGAGGGCCAGCCGATTCTGGTTCATGCCGGCCCGTTTGCCAATATCGCCATCGGCCAGAGCAGCATCATCGCGGACCTGGTGGCTACGCGGCTGTGCGAATACGTCGTGACCGAAAGCGGCTTTGCCGCCGATATCGGCTTTGAGAAATTCTGGAACCTCAAGTGTCGGATGTCCGGGCTCAAGCCGCACGCGGTGGTATTGGTCTGCACCGTGCGGGCATTGAAGATGCACGGCGGCGGCCCGGCCGTCAAACCCGGGGCTCCGCTGGCGCCGGAATACAAGCAGGAAAACCTCGCCCTGCTGGAAAAAGGCTGCGAGAACTTAGTCGCCCACATCGAGATCGTTCGCAAGTCCGGCATTCGCCCGGTGGTGTGCATCAATAAATTCTACACCGATACCGAGGCGGAACTGAAGCTGGTGCGGTCAATCGCTGAACGAGCCGGGGCGGAGGCGGCAGTATCCGACCACTGGCTGCGCGGCGGTGAGGGCGCCATCGAACTGGCCGAGAAGGTCGCGGCCATAGCACAGGAAGAACACGAGTTTGAGTACCTGTACTCGCTGAATATGCCGCTCAAGCAGCGCATCGAATTGATTGCCACGGAGATATACGGAGCCAAAGGCGTAACCTATTCCGAAAAGGCCCTGGCTAAAATCAAGAAGCTCGACGCCCAGCCGCACACCCATTCGCTGGGGACGTGCATGGTCAAGACGCACCTGAGCCTGTCGCACGACCCGGATTTGAAAGGCCGGCCGACCGGCTGGGAACTGCCGATTCGGGATATCATGGTCTATGAGGGGGCGGGCTACGTGGTGCCGATTGCCGGGGATATCAAGCTGATGCCCGGGACGGCGTCCGACCCGGCCTTCCGCCGCATTGATGTGGACGTCAAGACCGGCAAGGTTCGGGGCCTGTTCTAAGACGACTCAGTCGCCCTGCCGCAATCGGCGGGCCAGCAGCGACAAGGCAAAGATGGCCGTGCTGACCAGAACGATGCAGGCACCGGTCGGCAGATCCAGATAGAATGAAATGCCGAAACCGACGACCGCCGACAGCATCCCGAAGACCGTCGCCGTCAGGACAAGCGAGCGATGCCCGCGGCAGAGCTGATAGGCCGCCGCGGCGGGATTGGTGATGAGACTGAAAATCATCATGCCGCCGATGAGCTTGATGTTGATGGAGATAATCAGGCCGCACAGGGCCAGAAACAGGCCATACACCAGCCCGCTGTGTACACCGGTGGCGGCGGCAATCTGGCGGCTGAACAGGATGACTTTCAATTCCTTATTTAACAGCATCGCAAAAACCGCCAGCACAATGGCGGTTGCGACAATCACCACGACCGACTCGCCGCCGACAAACAGGATGTTGCCCCACAGCAGGCCGAGGATTTCATTGCGGCTGTCTTTGACCAGGCCCATGCCCAGAAAGGTCAGGCCCAGCATCAGGGAAAACAGAATCGCAAGACCCGCATTGGTATCGAGGCGGGATTTCTCGGGAGGGATTGCGGCCATGGATGTCGCCGTCAGCACCGACAGCGCCATCGCCCCCAGAACCGGGTTAAGGCCGAACAGCACCGCAAGGATGGTCCCGGCCATCGCGGCATGGGAGATGCAGATGCCGATAAAGGGGATACGCATCCCGACCAGATAAACCCCGAGGAAGCCAGTCGAGGCTCCGGCCACCGCACCGGCCAGAATAATCGTATAGAAGAAGGAATCCATCGTTAATCGCCTCCGGGGGATGAGTCGGGGCCGTTGTTCCACTGGGGCGTCAGGCCGGGGTAGATATCCCGCACCAGGCTGGACTCGAACACCGTCTGAGCCAGGCCATCGATGGCCACCCGGCCAGAATGGAGCAGGACGGTGCGGTCCTCTTTTCGCAGCAGCGACTGGATATCATGCGATATCATCACCGTCGTCAGGTTCAGCTCGGCGGTCAGACGGCGGATGAGGGAAATGATCTGCAGCTTCCAGTTGATATCGAGATTGGAGGTCGGCTCGTCGAGCATCAGGACCGAGGGCTGCTGAACCATGGCGCGGGCAATCAAGACCTTCTGCTGTTCGCCGCCGGACAGGCTGTTGAAGGTTTGCCGGCTGCGGTCCCCCAGACCGACGGCGTCCAGCCATTGGTCCACAATTGCATAATCACTGCGGTTCAGGCAGGTCAGCAGCGGCTTGACACTGCTGCGGCCCATCGCGGCGACTTCGCGGACGGTAAACGGCAGGTGGCTGTTGTATTCGGCGGATTGTGGAATATAGCCGATATGCCGGCGGAGATTGCTTTTGCTCCAGGGATTCAGGGCCGTCAGGCAGGTCGGGCCGAAATGTACCTGACCTGCGTCAGGGGCAAGCAGACCGCACAGAATTTTCATCAGGGTGGTCTTGCCGGCGCCGTTGGTGCCGATGATATGCACGAACTGGCCGGCGGGGATTTGCAGCCGCTGGATATCGAGAATCGTGCGGGACGAGCGGACGACTTTGACTCCGCTGACATCCAGACTGACCCCGGCCATCAGCGGACCGCCTCGATAAGGGCATTGACATTGCGGGTCACAAGGGCATCAAACGCCGGGCTTGCATCGCCCTGCGGGAAATTGCTCAAGACGGCCATTTTGATTGCCAGATGCCCCGCCATGGCTTGGGCAAGCTGCGTGCCTTCCTGCTGATTGGCGATAATCAGGGCAATGGGTTTACGGCCTGTGTTAATCAGGTTCTGGTTGACTTGAGCGGCGGTTTCGGTGTCGCTGCCGGCAAAGGTATCGACGGGATTCAATCCCAGCCAGTGAACAAACTCGGCCTGATGGCGTGAGGTCAGCACGTTAAGGCCGGTCAATTCCGCCTGCTCGATGCGGGCTTTAACGTCCAGCTCAAGCTGCGCCAGACGCTCTTTAATTTCAGCCTGCCGCCGCTGGAACTGTTCCTGTTTGTCCGGATAGAGTTTACCGAGAGCCTCGGCTGTTTCGTCAAGCATCATCAGATAGGTCTGCGGAATGCACATTCCGGGGCCGGGTTTGAGAGTAATCACCGTCGGGGCACTGGCGGTCTTTCGGTCGAACACGCCGGCCACATTGCTTTGAAAATCAAAGACCAGCAGCACGCGGGCCTGATATAATCGCGAGGCCTGCGAGGGAGTCATATCGAAATGCCCCGGGCACATTCCCGGCGGAGCCAAATCAAAGACAGGCATAGTGTCGCCGCAAAGATCCCGCACAATAGCCCCAAGGTAGGAATTGGCCACGGCAATCTCGGCCTGCCCTGCCGCGGTCGGCGTGGTCTTTTTACATCCCACCAGGCACGCCAGCATCGCAACGATCATCACCCCCGCTGCCGAAGCCCTGGACGTCTTCATGGATTGCCCTCGAAAGAGCCGATTTCGCTGCCGTTTTTGAGCCGCATCCGAACCAGAAAGCCCTTGCGCTGAGTCTGACCAAACCATAGTTCTCTGGGCACCGGATAGCGATTGGCGGCAGTCCGCAAAAGCCAGTCTTCATCGAAATTCGGGCCGACACTGAACACCACCCATTTGATGGGAGAAGACTCGATGTCGCTATGCCATTGCCCTTTGTCTGTTTCGAGGCTGCTGGCGGCGGGAAATCCAGTCGGGACCCATAGCCGGGCCTTAGTCCATTTATCAATGATGTCCCGGTCGCGGACGCACTCGCCGACACTGCGGTATTTATAGGTGCGTCCCGGGTGAAAGCGGTCTTCCATGGCAACACTCATCGCCTCCTCGGGGCTTTTGGCGGGCAGATAATCGCCGCGGGTCAGTTCCGGGGGAAGCTGGAACAAATGGTTTTTCAGGGAGCCGGAGCCGCAGTCTTCACGTGTGGGCGGATACTTGCGGTGCTCGGCCTGATAACACTCCAGCGCCACAGCAATCTGCCGCAAATCCGAATTGGTACTCAGGATTTTAGCCTGCAGGCGGGCACGATTCAGCGACGGCATAACAATCGCAATCAGCAGGCCGACAATGGCTGTTACCACCAGCAGCTCGATTAACGTAAATCCTTTTTTTGCGGTCATCCTTACGACTCCCGGCGGCGTTTCCTTTGCCGCATATCCTGACAATTCTATTCAGCTAATTGCACAAACCCGGCGTGCACTTCATCCAATTGCCGGCCAGTTCGGCAAAGTCCATGATGTCCACTTTGAAGTCGCCGTTGATGTCACCCGGCAAATTACCTCGCTTGTATCCGCGATGGGTCAGCACCAGACCGTTGCCGTCGTAATTGGTCACCCAGACGCGGTAGCCATCTTTGCACACGTTATAGCTTGTGCTTTCCTGATCCATAATACCGATGACATCAATAAGGCCTGTGGGGCAGGCATAACGCGAGAAGCCATCCCCGAGACCCAGCAGAACCGGAAAGGTTCTGCCCTGACCATCAGTGACGGTTACGGTTTTATTCGGGCCCCAGTTTTCGGGGTCAGCGATGGTCACGTTCTCAAGCCGGACAAGACAGCCCTGATGATATTCGGGGCCGGTCAGACGAGCTGCATCAAAAATAAACTGGTTGCCCTGGTCTTTCAACTGGTCCAGCGTAACGGCCTGTGCAACAGGAAGTCCAACAGCGGGCTTGACCAACTCGATTGTGAAATCCTTGAAGGGATTTTTGTCATGCTGTTCATTGCAATTGATCTTGCCCTTGTAGAACTTATACCAGCCGGTCACACGAACGCGATCGCCGGGGGTAAAGACATAACCGGTATTGGGATCGGTATTGATGCGCCTTAGTTCATCCAGCAATTCGACATCGGTATAATCATCGGAACTGGTAACTTTGCTGTAATACTGACCCAGCCAGACGGCAGTCCCGGCATGGTCGTCCCCTTCGCCCTGGATATAGACCTGCCACTGACCGCCCATGTAGCCTGCACCGGGGGCGGGATTGAGCATCTCTTCCGGGGAATTCAGAACGATGCCCTCGAACATAACCTTATCCGTGGCTGAGTAGGTTCCTACTCCATTGGCATTGACAGCCTGCAATTGGCGATGAGTAACCTCCGCTATCGTTGTATCCGCGGCATAACCAAGGGTTGAAAACAGACATGCCAATAAAGAAAAAATCATTACCGCTCTCATCGAACCGTCCTCCGATATGAAATTTTGGTTTTCACGCGCATACGATTTTGCTTTTTTTGCTACTGCGCATAAAAATATCAGGAATTTGCTACGCAGTCAAGCATAAATCCGCTATAATAACGCCTCGCAAAGGATTTTATAATACCATTAAAAACAAAGACTTAGAGGACTTTGGCATGGACAGCAAGGCATTTACCATCGATTTGAACCAGACCCGGGAGTATCAACCCCTGCTGCGAGGTGCTCCCCAAACCTGCGGAATGCGGTCAGGGCGAGTGTATTTGCTGCCGGGGCAGGAATGCGGCCAGCATTCAACCAATGCCCACGAGGAGCAACTGGTTTTCCTGGCCGGGCAGGGAACGTCGTATCTGGGGCAGGACCAGAGTCAGGCTATTTCTGTCGGTTATGGGAAAATTCTGTATGTGCCGCCGCACACGCTGCATAACATCAAAAATACCGGCACCGAGCCGCTGGTTTACATCTATTGCGTGACGCCAATCCTCCAGACGATGATATAGCCAAAGTTGGCGGCTTGCCCTTGTAAAACAGGGCATTTAGCCCTATAATGCCGGGCAGTAATTCAAACTTGAAATCAGATGTTTATCGGAGTTGTTTATGACCGCTCGGATTATCGACGGAAAACAGATCGCCGCACAGATGCGCGAGGAATTGAAGCAGAAAGTGGCTGCGCTGAAGGCCAAAGGCATTACGCCGGGGCTGGCGGTGGTACTGGTGGGTGATGACCCCGCGTCGAAATCCTATGTGACCGCAAAAGAGAAAGCCTGTGAGGAAATCGGCATTTATTCGAGCGACAACCGCATTCCGGCCACGACCACACAAGCCGAACTGCTGGCTATCATCGACAAGTTCAACAAAGACCCGAAGATTCACGGCATTCTGGTTCAGCTCCCCCTGCCCAAACACATCAACGAGGACGCGGTCCTGTTGGCGATTGACCCGAAAAAGGATGTGGACGGTTTTCATCCGGTCAATGTCGGCAGAATGGTTGTCGGACAGGAGGCCTATCTGCCCTGCACGCCGCATGGGGTGATTCAGCTTCTGATGCGGTCGGGTGTGAAGCTGGACGGCGCCGAGGTCGTGGTGGTCGGACGCAGCAATATCGTTGGAAAACCGGTAGCCAATATGCTCATCCAGAAGGCCCCTACCGGCAACGCCACGGTAACGATTTGCCATACGCGGACGAAGAATCTGGCCGAGCATGTCCAGCGGGCGGATATTATCATCGCCGCGGCAGGCAGACCCAACACCGTTACCGCCGAGATGGTCAAGCCCGGGGCGGTGGTCATTGACGTCGGCGTCAACCGGATTGACGATGCCAGCAAAAAGAGCGGCTTCCGGCTGGTCGGCGATGTGGATTTTGAAGGCGTTAAAGAAAAGGCCTCGCAGATTACCCCGGTACCCGGCGGTGTCGGGCCGATGACGATTACGATGCTGCTGTTCAACACCGTACAGTCGGCAGAAAAAACCCTGACAAAGTAATTACTGTAACGGCATCTCTTCCGCGGGCATCTGAAAGAAAAACTCCCTGACATGGGGGGGTGGCAATAATCTTATCGGAAAGAATGCCTTATGCGAAGAATACTGAGCGAAATCCTCGTTTTTGTCTGTTTTTTCACATTTAACGCCTTTGCCGACGAGTCCCCTGCCGCGCCGCTGAAAAGCTTCCGGCCGGGCGAGATTTGGCCCGACACGGATGGGGTTCACATCAACGCCCACGGCGGCGGAATCCTGGTACATGAGAACACCTATTATTGGTTCGGCGAGCACAAGACCGAAGGGCGTCGCGGCAATAATGCCTGGGTCGGGGTACGCTGTTATTCATCCAAAGACCTGTACAACTGGAAAAATGAAGGGGTTGCCCTGTCGGTGGTCAGGGATGATCCGAGTCATGATATTGCCGCCGGGTGCATCATCGAGCGGCCCAAGGTGATTTACAACGCCAAGACCGGCAAGTTTGTCATGTGGTTTCACCTGGAACTGCGGGGCAAAGGCTACACCGCCGCACGTGCGGGTGTGGCTGTGGCCGACAAAGTCACCGGGCCGTATCAGTATTTGCATTCGCTGCGTCCGAATGCAGGCGTCTGGCCGGAGAATGTGACCGACGAGGACAAGCAGCCGGGAAAAGACCATCTCCTTGCACGGGATTTTGAAGGCGGGCAGATGTCGCGGGATATGACGCTATTTGTCGATGACGACGGCAAGGCATATCACATTTACTCGGCGGAGGAAAACTACACGCTCAATATCTCGCTGCTGACGGATGATTATTTGAAGCCTGCGGGCAAGTATGTGCGGGTTTTCCCGCGGGGTCACATGGAAGCTCCGACGATTTTCAAGCACAATGGGCTGTATTATTTTATCGGCTCGGAATGCACGGGCTGGAATCCCAACCCGGCACATTCGGCAGTGGCCAAGTCCATCTGGGGGCCGTGGAAGGAACTGGGCAATCCCTGTCAGGGCGATAAAACCGAGACGACTTTTGACAGCCAGAGCACTTATGTTTTGCCGTTTCCGAATAAGCCGGGGTGTTTTATTTTTATGGCGGACCGCTGGCGACCGCAAAATGCCATCGACGGGCGGTATGTGTGGCTGCCGATTGAGTTTGAAGACAACAGACCGATTCTGCGGTGGCGGGACGAGTGGGATTTAAGCGTCTTTGATTCGAAGCCGTAACCGGCAGAGGCTTATTGCAGTTCCATCAGGGTAATGGTAATATCCTTCGGATCCACTTCGGGATAGTCCAGGCTAATCGAGGCGACGGTCTGGCAGACCCTGGCAACGGATATAGAAGCAAAGGCGCGGGCACTGTGGCGCGGCATGAATTTTTCCGCCGACTCCCAGCGAGACAAGGGGGTCATGCAATAGAGCATCAGCAGACAGCCCCACAGGATATGGCCGAACAGCAGACCAAAAGCGGCGCCGCCTGCCATTTTCACCAGCGGACGGAAATAGGTATCCGCACCCCGCACGAAAAATCGGAACAGGAAATAATCGAGGCCGGTAAATATCAAACCGCCGACGGCAACCAGACAGATCAGGGCGGCAATCCAATCCGGCAGAAAGAATTTCGGCCCGGACTGCAATAGGAACGGCGTGGACATTATAGCAGCATACACCGCAACGACCAGACTGAACAGGTGAATTGCCATACGATAGGCCCCAGCTTTGATGCCCAGAACAACCCACACAAGTAAAAAGAGAATCAGTATCATGATTTGCCCTCCAGTCCCTGAATAATGCGTTTGATTTCCTGCATGGAGGTTTTGCCGGCCAGCACCCATTGCATCCCTTCACGGCGGAGATAATGAAACATCCGGTCATTACCCTCGGCGGCCAGGCGGGCGGCGTTGAACTGCGGATCGCGAAGCTGCTGAGCCAGCGTTTCATTCATCTCAACGACCTCGGCCAGAATCGCCCTGTCCATATAGCCGGTCTGGAAGCAATCCGAGCAGCCCCCGGGGGCATAGATACTGCCGGTGCCAACCTTTTTATTTCCGAGATAATCCTGCTGGAAATCGCTGAGCTGGGCCTTGACTTTGCATATCGGACACAAGTACGACACGAGCCGCTGGGCACAGACCAGCACCACTGTCTGAGCCAGTTCGGGGGAGGGAATACCCCAGTCGGTCAATTTGACTAAGGCGGCTTCGACAGATAAGGCGTCCAGACCGGCCAAAACAAGCCGTCCGTTCTGCGCCAGCCGAACCGCCATTTGTGCCGTATCCGCTTCGGCAAGACAATCAATCATAACGACTTCGGCATCGGTTTGTTCGAGGGTATGCAGCATCTGCGCGACCGACCGCTGGTCGGGCGCCTGGGTCTGATTGATTCCCAGCATGGCGAATTCGATTTGTTCCTGGACCGTGGCGATATGACGCGACAGGCTGCGCACCGAATCGAGGGCGGAGTAAAGGGCTGTCTTTTTGCCGCTGCGAGCCGGGCCGCAAAACAGAATCAGGCCGCTGTCTTTGTTCAGGGCTTTTTGAATCTGTGCAAGCTGGACGGCGGTGTAGCCAAGCTGGTCGAGTTTGGGCGGGGTCAATGCGGAATTGAAGACGCGAATCGTCATCCGCTGCCCTGCCAGAGCAGAGACCTCAAGCACACGAAAATAGGCCGTTACGCCACCCGATCTGCCGGTGAAGGTTCCGGGGCGGCCCTCTTTGGGATGCTGCGGCATGCCTGCCATGGTTCGTATCAGGGACAACACACCGGCGGCCTCGCGGGACATAAGCTGCTGCCAGCGATGATATCGTCCCCCGATTTCAAGGCCGACCTGATAGCCGCCGGCGATATCCGGCTCGATGATAATCCACTGGGCTTTGCGCTTCATCGCTTCGGCACAGAAGGCCTCCACGATAGTACGGAACTGCACCTCAATGACAGATTCTGCCGGATGCTCAAGAACCGGCTGCGATGCCTTTTCGGGCAAGGCGGGCTGTTCTTTTCCGGGCAGGCCGGCATCTCCGAGCAGGTCCACCACCACCGGCCGCTGTTGAATCGGGGTCTCGTCCGCAGTCGATGGCGCTGGGTGTTCCTGCGGTTCTGCATCGGCGGGTGCTGTATGGCCAAGCACCTGATCAAGGCTCTGGCCGTCTTCGGTCATCAACTGGACGCAGGGACTTTCAGGATGTTCGACACGGAATATCGTATGAAATACATAAGGCACGACCCGACGCGGCGGCATCCGGCCATCGGCAATCTGACACACCGTATCAACTATGAACAGCACAATCAGCAGCAGCGGCCCTGCAATCAGAGCCGCCAGACAGGCCGCATCGGTGAAGCGGTCGGAAATCAGCGGGCTGCGATAAGTCCGACGGATACTGTACAGACACAGGCAGAACCAGGCAACCAGCAGTGCCAGCTTCACCGGGCTGTAGGGTAAATGCGGCGGAAAGGGTATAGCCTGACTGAGCATCATAAGGGTTTGTCCTGCGACACAGAGGGTTTTGGAGCGTCCTGGAGATTCACCAGATAATTGACCGCAGCTTCCGGCTGGCCGTCAAAACACTCCAGTGAATACCAGCCGATGAAATTGCATACCCGCTGGACCGCCAGGGACGAAACCGACAGCATTTTCTCCCGCTGCGGCAGATACGAAGGAATGCTGCCTCGTGAAAACGGCATGATGGCAATCAGCAGAAAAATCAACCCAACGACACAATAACCAAAGAAAAACCCGCCGGCAATCCCGGCCAGTTGATCGATAAGCTTGGGGAAATAATCCTCAGCATCCCGCAGGAAATAAAACCACGCAAAGACCTGTAATCCTGCGAAAATAAATAGGGTTAATACAAAAATTGTGATTGCGGCATAATACCCCGAATTGCTGTACTCGGGGCTCATCGACAAAATAACCGGTGCGGCCAGAACGCTGACATAGATGCCGACCATCAGGTTGAACAACGCCGCTGCCATCCAGTACAGGCCTTTTTTGAGGCCCAGCGCGGCGAACAAACTGCCAAGAATGAATGTTAACCAGAATATCATAGCTTACTCCAATGTCGAAGTCACCCGCTTGAGTTCATTGAGGGTGGTCATGCCGTCAATTACCTTTTTCATGCCCATGTGCCGCAGCGTTGCATGGAACTGCTTGTCGCCCTTTTGCTTCAGGTCGCCGGGGGCCAGGGTATTATTACATAAGACCGTCCGGATGTGCTCGTTCATATACATCACGTCCATGATGGCCGTGCGACCGTAATAGCCGGTGCCGCCGCAGCTTCCGCAGCCCTGGGCATGCAGAATACGATGGGGATCAACCTGGTTCTGGGTGCAGAAGTCCATCTGGCTCTGGGAGAGTTCGGCCGGCCCTTTGCAGTGGTTGCACAATTTTCGCACCAGCCGCTGCGAGATAATCACACTCAGCGCCGAGGCAATCAGCAGCGGACGAATCCCCAGATCAATCAGCCGCACCAGCGCCGCCATATTGCTGCTGGCGTGCAGGGTTGCCAGAACCAGGTGGCCGGTCTGGGCGGCCTGCACCGCCATCTGAGCCGTTTCAGCGTCGCGGATTTCACCGACGCAAATCACATCCGGGTCCTGACGCAGAATATTGCGCAAGGAATTGGCAAAGGTTACGCCGGCCTTGTTATTGACTTCGATCTGGCTGATGCTGGGGAATACATGTTCGATGGGATCTTCAATGGATACGACATTGCGTTCATTGAAATTGATGAGATTGAGCATCGAATAAAGCGTGGTGGTTTTGCCGCTGCCGGTCGGGCCGCAAATCAGAATCATACCCTGCGGCTGTTCGACCAGTGAGGTCAGGGTTTTGACCTGGTCTTTCTCAAAACCGATTTCCGACAGGGTCATTACTCCGCGGGTCTGGTCCAGGACGCGAATGGCCAGTTTCTCGCCGCCGATGACGCCGGAACTGGCGACACGGAAGTAAATCTGGCCTGCAGGGGTCTGAGCCATAAACGAACCATCCTGCGGGCGGCGCTTTTCGGCAATGTCCATGCCGGAAATGGCCTTGAGGCTGTTGATGACGGCGTTGCATTTTTTGGTATCGAGCTGCTCATGGAGCCGCAGGAAGCCATCGACACGAAACCGGATGCTGTAATTAATTTCCCCCTGCGGGTCAATCAAAATATCCGTGGTACGGCTTTTAATCGCCGCCAGGACCATATTTTCGGTGTAGCTGACGACTTCCTGGGCTTCCGTACGCTGGCGACTTTCCCGACTATACACATCGGCAAATCGCCGGCCGGAGGTATCCATCAGTTCTATCTCGGGCTGCCTGGACGGGCCGGTCGGTTTGATGCGAACGGGTTTGCTTAAAATGGTATCCAGGCAGAATTGCGGAACTTCCGTCAGCGCCATCTCCCGTCGATGGATGCGTTTAACCACATCAGCGACAAACAGAACAAACAGAGCCAGCGGACCTGCAATCAATGCTCCGAGATTGGAGATAGTTCGATAGCGATTACTGACCAGCGG
The DNA here is from genome assembly GCA_964630775.1 of uncultured Pirellulales bacterium. Taxonomy (GTDB): domain Bacteria; phylum Planctomycetota; class Phycisphaerae; order Sedimentisphaerales; family Anaerohalosphaeraceae; genus Anaeroglomus. The sequence continues at coordinate 13,490 of CAZVYY010000048.1, forward strand.
ACTGTTGTCCGAGCGGCGGATAGAATACAGGCATAAGTAGAACCATCCGACAAGGCAGATGATTTTTATTGGGCTGAATAGCAACACCTCGGGGTCGATCGCGGCAAACGCCCCACTTGCCCCGACCTTAATCCCAACAAACTCAATTAGCTCCACCATGACAACCCCTTCAGGGTAAAAGATAGTCCTTGTCCAATTCCTTTTTATCTTTAAGGTAAAATCATACCCTGAAAGACGGCTATCTGCAATAAAAATACCGTTCGAGGTCGTTTTTTGAGGGTGACCGGCAAGCCCCTCACATAGGATAGTCTTGGATCTTCTCTTTGATGAATTTCGATTTTGTGTCGGATTTCGTGCTTCGCATTTTGGGCTTATTCAGTCTTGTATCCTCGCATTCCTGCCCCCTGCATCCTTGTAGATCTTCACAACCGACTACGAACTATGAACTACGAACTTTTTATTCACCATGAAGCCCCTGAAGAACATGAAGCGAATGATATATTATTTCCCCTTCCTACCCTTCCTGTTCTTCATGGTAGAATTCAATCTCTCACTTCTTCATTCTTAATTCTTCCCCTCACTCCATCGCCACCCGCAGGATTTGATTCCCCGTCAGCGGCACATCATAAATCCGCACCTCATCCAGCAGACCGCTGAAAAAACTCGTCTGGGCCGTACCGCTGTAAACCGAACCCATCTGCACATTCTGACTGGCAACGGTGTTAATCGCCTGGCTGCTGCTGGATGTCACCGTCTGTGGAAATCCATCCACATACAGCTTGATCTCATTGACGCTCGGCGACCCGTCATCGAACAGCACCGCCGCCACATGATGCCATTGCCCATCCGCAACAGAAACACCGCTCTGAATATACCCGCCCCATACCGCCGCCGCCAGTTTGCCATCAGACTGCACACGGAACATCCACTTCTGCCCATTAACCGCATTGCCCCACGACAAAATCACCTGCTCCTTGCCGTTAGCAGTCGCCTTAATCCACGCCGTACACGTCCGCGATGCCGTCCCCGTAATCCCCGCATACCCGGCCACATCCACATAATCATCCACGCCATCCAGCTTGAGTGCATTATTGGACCACCCTGCAACCCACAGCGTCCCTGCTGCATTCACGACCTGCCCATCATGCCCGCCAGCACTGTCAGCAGCAACCATCCCAGTTGCCTCATCCATTTTCCACAGGGCTACCGGTGACGGCAGCAACGACGACGGAGGCAGGATACTGTCCGACAGAAGCCATTGCTCGGCAATAAACACAAAGTCCCCCAAATCCACAACAGAAGACTGGTCGATATCTGCTCCCTGACAGAAATCATTGAGAATGCCGCATTCCGGCATGAGCCATTGCGATGCAAAATGGTCAAGGTCTTCTGCGCCGACTCCATCCGGGCAAACCATGTCTGCAGAGGGAATCATATTCAACAGCCGAGGATAATTCATTCCCTCACAAATCGCCCATGTATCCACAAAATCCCACCCTGCGGACTCAAAGGTCGAACGCGTCTGCATCTGAATAGTTGTCTTGCCGATGATCCCTGTTGTTGAACCACCTCCTACCCCGGTTTTTCTTCCCGAGGTTTGAAGATCCCAGAAACATCCTGTAACATAGTCAGACTCATTTCTTCCTATGAGGCCACCAAGATAACCTCCCTTAAAAATAAAACCAGTTGCATAACAAGATGTAATTCTTCCCCAATTGAGTCCTACAAGACCACCTGCCTGTATTGAACTGACATCTGTTTTGGAATAACTGTTTTGAATAACACCACTATTGATTCCCGCGACACCTCCTGCTATGGACAAACTCTTGAGGCTGCCCTGTGTATAACAAGATGTAATTGCACCCATATTTACGCCTGCAAGACCTCCAATATAAGCATTTCCATACATTGTAATATTTTCTATCCCTAAATTGCTTACTCGTCCAGCAGAACTGATCTTGCCAATGAAACCACTATAATTCCTGTAAGAACCATTGATTATCAAATTCTTAATGACGTGACCATTCCCTTCAAAGATTCCACCAAACTCAATTTCGGGATATCCAACCTGATCTGCGGCTGGAGAAATAAGGGATTTCTCAAAATAAATACCTTCAAGGTTGATATCTGCAGTAAGGATGAAAGAACGCCCCCAATCTGTCCGCTGGAGTGTCATATCAATCAAATCATCTATGGTCTTTATTTTAAATGGCATCGTGATGCCATCTCCCCCGGAATATTTGGATTCTTTAGCAATTAATAAATGTACCGGCGTCAATCCTGCATGTATAATATTACCTGATTTTGGATAAGTATCAGATACACACCCATGGGATGCCATGGGATCAAAAACATAAAAACATTTGTCTGGTAGTAATCCTGCAGACAAAAGAATGCTTCTCGCTTCCGTTTCTGTTAAACCTTTTGTATCCGGAATTGTGACTAAGGGATATACTTCCCATGACAGTTTGGGATATTCGTTTTCCGGCATGATCCAATCACCGGACTTGTTTGTTTCAGATACAAACCACCATCCCATATCTATGTAAGTCTGGATGTCTTTCATTTGCGATGTTGTTTTCCCCATTCCTATCACACTACCTGCGCTGGTTGTACATCCAGAGGTTTCAATGTCCCAGAAACAGTAATACCCACCCCCAAAAGAATGCCCTACAGCTCCCCCAATACCCATAGATGATTCTGAACTTATTACTTTAGTGATGCTATAACAATATTTAAGACTTGCCGAATCGTCTTCACCGACAAGTCCGCCTGTATAGCTATCAGCAGTAACCTGACCTTTGGCATAACAATAAATAATTACACCTTTATTATAACCAACGAGACCACCTACACGATCCCTTGCTTGTATTTTGCTTTCTGCATAGCAGTGCGTGATTAAACCATTGTTTTGTCCTGCGAGATTACCAACATAGTTGCTTGCAATTATGTTGGTATTTCTGAGACCAAGATTTTTGACAATTCCCGTTGTGCCAATACAACCAAACAAACCAATATAATTTGAATTTGGTGAATTAATCGTCAAGTTGTGAATTAAGTGCCCAACACCTTCAAATATGCCGGAAAATTGTGTGGCGGCATTACCAATAATATTATACTGCGTCCCCGTATAAGCAGACATATCAATATTATCCATCAGCTTGAAATGCTTATCCCAGTCCGCAGAATTTGCCCCAATCGTATTCATCTGCTCAGGCGTCCAGATTTGATAGGGATCCTCCGCCGTCCCGCTCCCTCCGCCGTAGGTCGCGCCTAAAGACATCGCAGATAAACCCAAAACCGCAAACACCACCAAGACCCCAATACTCCGTCCAAACATCGCTGTACCTCCTAAATTAAGACGCTTCCTTCGTTAAACTCCTGTACTCTTAATATGACTCCCGAAACAAGATGTCTTTTCCAAAATCTTGAAAACAAAATGAATTTTACCCAATTTAATATGACAGCGCTATAAGAATTCGATATTTTTGGCCTTTGCCATTTTCTTTC
>CAZVYY010000049.1:0-16374 GCA_964630775.1 uncultured Pirellulales bacterium
GCTGGAAGCTGGCGGCTGAAAGCTTTTTAGCCGCGACGAACCGGAAAATTTCAAGTAGGATCAGTAAAACTATGAACAATTTGAAGCTCAAACAGCAATCGGAATGCAAATATGATATCCTGTCTCTGGGTGAGATCATGCTGCGTCTGGACCCGGGCTCGGAGCGGATTCATACGACGCGGATGTTTCGTGTCTGGGAAGGCGGCGGCGAGTACAATGTTGCTCGCGGGATGAAGCGATGCTTCGGCAAGCGGGCCGCAGTGGCCACGGCGATTGTCGATAATCCCATCGGCAGGCTGCTGGAGGATTTTATCTTTCAGGGCGGCGTCAGCACCGAATACATCCGATGGGTGCCCTTTGACGGCATCGGCAGGAAGTCTCGCGTAGGGCTTAATTTTACCGAACGCGGCTTTGGTGTCCGTGCCGCGGTGGGCTGTTCCGACCGGGCCAACAGTGCCGCCTCGCAGATTAAAAAGGGTGATTTTGACTGGGAGACGATTTTTGGCCGGGATGGTGTCCGCTGGCTGCATACCGGGGGTATTTTCGCGGCCCTTTCGACAACCACGCCCGATGCGATTATCGAAGCCGTCACAATCGCCAAAAAATACGGCACCATAGTATCCTATGACCTGAACTATCGCGCTTCCCTCTGGAAGGACATCGGCGGTCAGGACAAGGCCCGCCAGGTCAACCGGGAAATCGCCAAATATGTCGATGTGATGATCGGTAACGAAGAGGATTTTACCGCGGCCTTAGGCTTTGAAGTGGAGGGACTGGATGAACATTGTTCTAATCTCGACCCATCCAATTTCAAAAAGATGATTCAGAAGGCGGTTGCCCAATTTCCGAACTTCAAGGCGGTCGCAACCACCCTGCGCAATGCCAAAACCGCCGGACGGAACGACTGGGGCGCGATTTTATATATTGACGGCCAATTTTATGAAGCCGTGCTGCGGCCGGACCTGGAAATCTACGACCGGGTCGGCGGCGGCGACAGCTTTGCCTCCGGCCTGATTTACGGCCTCATGGAAGGCAAGTCCCCCGAACAGGCCGTCAATTACGGTGCCGCTCATGGCGCACTGGCGATGACCACGCCCGGCGACACCTCCACGGCCAGTTTGAAAGAAGTCGAAGCGGTGATGAAAGGCGCAACTGCCCGAATCGCTCGCTGATGCAGGAAAATCAACAGGACATGCACCGGGATGACAGGATTGAATGGATACCTTCATACATGCTTTGATGCGGAAAGGGTATAACATGAATTCAGTCAAGACATATTTTCTGATTGTGCTGGGATGGGTCAGTATCATGATGGCCGGATGTGCTTCTACGGCCTCCAGGGCTTCGTCTGAGCCGTGGTCTGTCAAAATGACTCAGACCGTCATGAAGCGCAATGCCGACATCTGGTCGCTGGACTTTGCCTCCAAGCCCAAGTGGAGCTATACCTACGGGACGGTCTATAAGGCGATGTGGCAGAGCTATCTGAACACCAAGGACCCGGCGATTCCGGCCTATATCGAACGGTATTATGACACCCTCATTCAGGACGACGGGACAATCCAGACCTATTCAATGAAAGATTATAACATTGATCAGATTAATCCCGGCATGGCACTGTTCGATGTGTACAAATACACCGGCAAAGAGAAATACCGTCAGGCAATCCAGGCCCTGCGTGACCAGATGAAAGTTCATCCGCGTACGACCCAGGGCGGTTTCTGGCACAAGCAGCGATACCCCCACCAGATGTGGCTGGATGGCCTTTATATGGGTTCCCCTTTCCTGGCCCGGTATGCGGTCGAATATAAAGAATCACAATTGCTGGACGACGTTGCCAACCAGTTTGTCCTGATGGAAAAACACGCCCGCGATGCCAAAACCGGCCTGCTGTATCACGCCTGGGACGAAGGACGTGCCCAGCGCTGGGCCAATCCCGAGACGGGGCAGTCTCCCAATTTCTGGGGACGGGCGATGGGCTGGTATGCGATGGCGTTAGTGGATGTGCTGGATTACATGCCCGCATCTTATCCTCGCCGGCCGGAACTGACGGCGATTCTGGATCGATTGTTTACAGCATTGACAAAGTACCAGGATCCGCAGACCGGCCTGTGGTATCAGGTGGTGGATCAGGGCGCCCGGCAGGGCAACTATCTGGAGGCCTCGGCGTCGTCGATGTTTGTCTATGCGATGACTAAGGCCGTGCGTGTGAATGCCGTCGATAAAAAATATCTTGCCGTCGCCCGCAAGGGGTACGATGGTATTCTCAAGCATCTGATTACCGAAGACCCGGACGGCCTGGTCAGTATCCATCAGTGCTGTGCGGTCGCCGGCCTGGGCGGGACTCCCTACCGCGACGGGTCGTATGAATACTATATCGGCGAACCGGTACGCGATAACGACCCCAAGGCGATAGGCCCGTTTATCCTGGCTGCCCTCGAATGGGAGCGGCTCGAATCCGGCAAGAGTAAGAAGTAAGATAATCCAATTGGCAGGTAAAGAAAGACTAATTCAGGAGATTCTAAATGGCTCGTCATAACCGTTTGAAGGTATTGTGTGCAATGAAAGAAATCGGCCTTGTGCCGGTGTTTTATCATCCCGATGCGGACACCGCGTGGAAGATTACCTGTGCCTGTGCCGACGGCGGGGCGACGCTTGTGGAGTTCACCAACCGCGGCGACAGGGCCGTCAATGTCTTCAATAAGCTGACCGAACTCCGCGACACACAACGTCCCGAGATTATTCTCGGCGTCGGGTCCATCTGTGATGCACCGACGGCGGCGATGTATATCAACGCCGGCGCGGATTTTGTCGTCGGGCCGCTTCTGGATGAAGAGACCGCCAGAGTGTGTAACTGCCGCAAAGTGCCGTATCTGCCCGGCTGTGCCTCCGCGACCGAGATTCACCGGGCCGAGATGCTCGGCGTGGAAATCTGCAAGGTCTTCCCCGGCAAGGAAGTCGGCGGCCCGGCCTTCGTCAAGGCGGTCAAAGGGCCTTCCCCGTGGACGGAAATTATGCCCACCGGCGGCGTGGACCCCACCCAGGAAAACCTCGCCGCCTGGTTTAAGGCTGGCGTGGCCTGCGTCGGCGTGGGCTCCAACCTGATTACCAGCCAGATTGTGGCCGCAGGCGATTTTGCCCAACTGACCAAAAAAGTCCAGGACACCCTGTCCCTGATCCGCCAAATCCGCCAGGCAAAATAATTGGTGTTGCTTTGCCGTTAATTTAGAGGCACAGTGTCAGGATTTCGCGTATCTGGTCGGCTCGAATGGCCTGATGTTCACCGAGCGTGGTGCCGCGCTGCCGGAAACGCTCAACCACTTTCTCAATATCGGCCTTGGTGATATTGTAATGGCTCAGGCAAGTCGGCATATTAACCGAATGGAAAAAGGCTACCGTCTTTTCAATGGCGGCGCGGGCCTGGGTATCCGCATTACCATCCACAACATGCCATATCCGCCGGGCCAGTTGGGCCAGCTTGGCTTTTTTATTGGCGAACTGATGCTGCCACATGCCCGGCAGGACAATCGCCAGCGACTCGGCATGGGCGACACCGAAAAAGGCCGTCAATTCATGGCCGATCATGTGCGTGGACCAGTCCTCAACAACCCCGCATGAAATAATGCCATTGAGGGCATGGGTCGCGGCCCACATGAAATTGGCCCGGCTGTCATAATCTTTTTTAGTCAGCACATCGGGCGCGACATCGATGAGTGTTCGTACCACCGCTTCGGCCTGCCGATCCTGAAGGGGGGTATTAATCGAATATGTCGCATACTGTTCCATTACATGCACGAATGCATCCACGATGCCGTTACGCAGTTGATTCTGCGGCAGTGAGTAGGTAATCTCCGGGTCCAGAATCGAAAAGGCCGGATAGACTTTGGGATTGCCGAAGGCTAATTTTTCCTGCGTGCTGTTACGGGAGATGACTGAAAAACAGTTCATTTCCGATCCCGTCGCCGGCAGTGTCAGCACCGCTCCAATCGGCAGGGCGGACTGCAGGGCGCCGCCGCCGGAGGTCAGAATCTGCCACGGATCGCCTCCGGTAAAAGGAATCGCCCCGGCGATAAACTTCGTACCGTCCAGAACCGACCCGCCGCCGACCGACAGCAGAAAATCAACCTTTTCCTTTCGGGCCAGCTCAACGGCCTTCATACAGGTTTCATATCGGGGGTTTGGCTCAATCCCGGCAAATTCAATCACTTTCCGGCCCTTCAATGCAGCCTTGACCTGCTCGTAGACCCCGTTTTTCTTGATGGACCCGCCGCCATACAGGAACAGGATAGTCCTGGCCGGATCAATCAAATCCGCCAGTTTGGCAATGGTGTTTTTGCCGAATACGACGCGTACCGGATTGCAGTATTCGAAATTATTCATAGTAAACCTCCGATTTTAAGGATATTTGTTTCAATTATAACACCTTTGCCGCCAAAATTCCACCCACCGCAATACAGGCAATCGGCCCCAGCAGCAGCAGGATAATCCGTCCCAGCGGCGCCTCAAAGTAACTGGCCGACAGACTCAGGCATAAATGCACCGGCGTCAGATACAGCCCGCACAGCAGGCCCGAAAACGCCAGCGTCTGCATCCCGATATCGACGCCGGCCCCTGTCACGATATACGGCATCAGCAGCGGAAACGTAATCGCCACCGTTGGCATCGTCAGCCCTGTCAGTGCCGCCACCAACATCGGCAGCACAAACAGCAGAATCATCCCCGGCATGTGAATGTCCGCAAAGAACTGAACCACCGCCGAAATGCTGTCAGCCGCCTGCAGATTCAGCTTGAACAGCAGTGCCCCAAGGATCAGCACAATCAGGTCGATTTCAAAACCCTGCCGGCATAAATGGCCGCATCGAGTCAGCGGAATACGATACACCAGCATAAACAGCGTTATGGAAATCAGGATGCCAATCGCAGGGTTGATATTCAATGCGGCATGCAGACCCGCCACAAGCCCTATCGGCCAGAACGCCTGAATGAAGACATGCAGGCTGTGGAGCCATTTGGTCTTGTCCCGCTGCTCTTTTTTTGGGGGGATTCCCGACAGCAGCAGAAAAATGATCCCGCCGGTGATGCCGCAAATCGAAATCACAATATTATGCTTAATCAAGGCGATTGCCGAAATCCCCAGCATCCCCTGAATCAGCGGTATCGACGGAAACAGCGGCCAGACCATCTCCCATTGATGACGAAAGAAAAAGTTAATCGCCGCCGAACGGCTGCGCGTCACGCCAATACTGTCGGCCAGGTCCCGTACCATCGGCGCCGACAGCATAATCCCGCCCGGCGTCGGCAAAAGGCCCATCAGCATCGGGATGCCCACCATCGCGCCGCGTCGGCTTTTAAACAGCACCAGAAGCGCCTCCGTCAGCTTGCCGGACACCCCCGTCTCTTTCATCGCAAGGCCCAGAATATTCACAAACGTCAGCATCGCCGCCAGAGTCACAAACAGATACCCCGTCGTCTGGCTTAATGGCTTATCACGCCATTCCTGAACAAACTCCCCCCACAGCCCAAACGGACTGACACCCAGCAGCAGTTCCAGTACACATGCCGCCAGAATCATCGACAGCCCAATTTTTAATTTCAGCCGCAGCAGGACCACAAACAGGCCCAGTGCGACACCCATCACAATCAGTTCATACATAAAAATCCAATTCAAAGAATCCGCATTTTCCGACCAATCTATCCTTCCTGACGCCTAAAAGCAAGCATCCAGATGGGATAAAATTTACCCATAAAGGTTTGTTTCCAGACGTATTCTATTATATACTGACTGCGGCAGATTGCTCAAAATGGATGAACTATAGTGGTAAATGCAAACAACATGAAAACAGCCGAACAAATAGGTTCTGAACTGGCAAGGCAGGTCAAAGGCGATGTCCTGATTGATATCTATAATCGCGTCGCCTTCAGCACCGATGCCAGTATCTACAGTATCCGACCCGAATGCGTCGTTGCTCCCAGGGATGAAGCGGATGTGGTTGAGGTTGTCCGCTATGCGTACCAAAACACCATTCCGATTGCCCCTCGCGGCGCCGGCAGCGGCCTGGCGGGCGAATCGCTGACCAGTGGTATCGTTATCGACTTTCGCCGTTATATGAATCAGATTATCAATATCCGAAATAACGGCCAGACAGTAATCTGCCAGCCGGGAGTCATTCTCGACCGGCTTAATCAGCAACTGGCACAATTCAAAAAGAAAATCGGCCCCGACCCCTCCAGTTCCAACCGGGCTGTCATTGGCGGTATCGTCGCCAATAATGCTACCGGTGCTCATTCGCTCCAGTATGGCTACATTGCCGGCTATGTCCGCCGCATCCGTGCGGTGCTCTATGACGGCTCCGTGGCCGAACTGACCAACGATATGCTGCCGGAGGACATTGACAATCCGACCTTGCGAACGATCGCTCGCCAGTGCGTCGAACTGCTGGCCGGACAGGAAGACTTAATTGCCAAATCCCAGCCCAAAACCCGGCGCAACCGCTGCGGCTATACGATTCAGAATATCTGTTCCAGAGGACGAATCGACCTGGCGCGTCTGATGGCCGGTTCCGAAGGCACGCTGGCGGCCTTTACCGAAATTGAACTGGCCACTGTGGATGTTCCCGCCGTCGCGGGTCTGCTGCAGTTGGAATTTGATGCGTTCGAGAAAATGGCTCAGGCCGTTCCGATTATCGTGCAGACCGGAGCTTCCGCCTGCGAATTAATGGACCAGCGGCTGATGACCATGGCCCGCCGAGCCTTTCCGCATTATCAGAATGTCCTGCCCGAAAACTGCGTTGCGACGCTGCTGGTTGAGCATGTCGGCGACAGCACCGAACAGGTCAAGGCGAAGATTCAAAACACCCTGAACGCAGCTCGTAACCTCTTCACCGGATGGATGGAAGCCCTCGATGCTGAACGTCAGGCTAAGCTCTGGAAAAGCCGCAAGGACGCCGTCCCGCTGCTCAACCGTGAAAAAGGTCCCAAACACCCTGTTGCGTTCATCGAAGATGTCTCCGTCGAGCCGGGCAAACTGGATCGATACGTTGCCGGGCTGGAAGACCTGTGTAAAAAATACGATATCCCGATGGCCTTCTACGGCCACGCCGGCGATGGCGAGCTGCACATTCGTCCCTATCTCGATTTAACCAGCCCTGACGATATCAAGCGGATGCGGGAAATTGCCGAGCAGGTCTTTGAACTGGCCTGGTCGCTGGGCGGCTCCATCAGCGGTGAACATGCCGACGGCCTGGTTCGCGCCCCCTATATCGAACGCCAGTACGGCAGGGACTATTACCGTCTGCTGGCTGCAATCAAGAAAATCTTTGACCCGTCCGATATCTTCAATCCCGGCAAGATTATCAATCCCGACCCCGATGTCATCGAAAAGAATCTGCGCGGACTGGAACTGGCCGGGGCAAAGAATTTCCAGACGGATTTGCATTTCGGGCCAAATCAATATCGCTACGAAATCGATCAATGCAACGGCTGCGGCGTATGTCTGGCCGCGGGAGCAGGGCGGATGTGCCCGGTCTTTCGGGCGATGGATGAAGAACTGGCCAGCACCCGTGCCAAGGCCAACCTGCTGCGAAACTACATCGGCGGCTTGCTGGACCAGCAGCACGACTTCCAAATCAGCCAGTTCCGCAAAATCCTCGGTCTTTGCGTCAATTGCAAAATGTGCTCGGTGGATTGCCCCGCTGGTGTCGATATGTCCGGCCTGATTATCGAAGCCCGTGCCCGGTTAGCCCGGCACGCCGGCTTTTCCGTCACCGAACTGGCCCTGTCCAACAATCGCTGGATGAGCATCCTGGCCAGCACGTTTGCCCCATTAAGCAACTGGATGATGAATTGGCCCGTCACGCGTCTGCTTCTGGAAAAAACACTCGGCTTTGACCGCAGCCGACAATTGCCCGCCTTCCAGCGCGGCAGCTTCATCCGCAAAGCCCGAAGGTTTTTACAGCAGGGCGGTCCCCTTACTGACCCTGCCGACAACGTCGTGTATTTTATCGATTCCTATGCTCGCTACAATGACCACGCACTGGGACTTGCCGTCCTGCAGCTTTTACGGCATTGTCATGTCCATATTGATATTCCCGACCAGCGTCCCGCACCCTTGCCGGCCTATGTCTATGGCAATCTCAAAAAGGCCCGCCGGGACATGGAATACAATCTGAAGACGTTGATGCCGTATGTGGACAAAGGCTGGAAAATCATCTGTTCTGAACCCAGTGCTGCAATGTTCCTCAAAGAAGAACTTCGGTTGCTGATGGATACCGAACAAGCTCGAAAAATTGGCGCTGCAACCGTGGAATTAATGGATTATCTCAAGATGCTCCATGCCGCCAGGCCCTGTCTTAAGGCCAGCAATGCAGAGAGCCGGAAATTCTATTACCACGCCCCATGCCACCTCAAATCCATGAACGGTGCCAAAACCACGCTTCAGATGTTGAGTCAACTGGGAGTCTCCGTGACAGACCTCAACGGCGGCTGCTGCGGTCTTGCGGGGACGGCGGGCATGCAGGCCAAAAACCACACCCTCTGTGATGATATCGGCGGATTTCTCAGGGAAACGATTGACCGGGCCAATCCGGATGTTATACTGACAGAATGTGCCGCCTGTAAAATGCAGATTGAGCATTTGACAGGCCGCCGCGTCGTCCATCCAGTCAAGCTCCTTGCTCAATGGCTTGAATAATCTGAATCGCAGGAGGTGAGCCTATGAAAGAAGCGGTCTTGTGGGAAAAGCAAGAAGGGCAGAAGGTCTTGTGCAAGCTGTGCCGCTGGAATTGTCTCATTGCCTCCGGCGCCTTGGGCCGCTGTCGTGTCCGCAAAAATATCGACGGCATCCTTTATTCGCTCAATTATGATAAAGTCTGTGCCGCAGCCGATGACCCCATCGAGAAAAAACCGTTGTTCCATTTCTTCCCAGGCTCGCAGGCGTTTTCGATTGCCGCACCCGGATGCAATTTCCAGTGTATCTTCTGTCAGAACTGGCAAATCAGCCAGGCCCCCTATAAAAATCAAATTGACGGCAGCGACTACAGCGCCGAACAAATCGTCAATGCCGCCATCGACACCGGTTGCAAGGGCATGGCCTACACCTACACCGAACCGACCGTCTTTATGGAACGCTGTACCGAGACCGCGATTCTGGCTAAACAGCGGGGATTGTACAATGTTTTCGTCAGCAACGGCTATATGAGTATCGAGGCCATCGAGTGGATGCGTCCGTGGCTGGACGGCATCAATGTGGACCTCAAGGCCTACAGCGAGCCGTTCTATCACAACTTAAGCAAGGCCCATCTGGAGTCTGTCCTCGATACCATTCGGTACATTGCTCAAAAAACCGATATCTGGATGGAAATCACTACCCTTTTGATCCCAGGCCAGAATGAAGACCCGGACCAACTGGCCGAATTGGCTGCATTTTTAGTCAAAGAATGCGGCCCCGATATCCCCTGGCATATCAGCCGTTTCTATCCGCAATACAAAATGGCCGATCTCCCGCAGACCAATACCCAGGCCCTCCAGAAGGCCTATGACATCGGAAAGCAGGCAGGCCTTCACTATGTTTATGTCGGCAATCTCCCCGGTAATCGCGCCGAATCCACATTCTGCTATTCCTGCGGAAAACTTTTGATTGAACGGACAGGGTATCATATAATGCAGAACCATATAAAAGATTCGGCGTGTCCGCAATGCGGGGTGGTAATTGCCGGAGTCGGACTCTGACACAAACCAAGATCGGCTAAAACAAGAGAGAGACTGGAGCATGAAGAGGGAAAAATTAATCGTTAAGCAGCAGCCTGTCATCAGCAATGCTTCATTGGTGATTGGGCTTTCCGGTTGGATGGATGGGGGCGATGTCTCCACCGGAACGGTGGAATACCTCCGTCAGACCTTTGGCGGCCAGGAAATCGGCCGAATCGACCCCAACGGATTTTATATTTATAACATACCCGGCCCAATGGAAACGGTATCGCTGTTTCGTCCCCATGTACGGATTCAGGAAGGCCTTATCGAAACCTGGGATCTTCCCGAAGCGGTTTTCTTTGAGGCCCCACAGCAGAATTTGCTCTTATTTGCCGGCAGAGAACCCAACCTCTCATGGCGAGAGTTTGCAGATACGATCTTCGACATGTGTTCCCTGTGCGACGTGAAACGCATTTTATTCGTGGGCAGCGTGGCCGGCGTGGTGCCCCATACCAGGGAACCGCGTATTAGCTGTTCGGTATCCAACAGGGCCCTCAAGCAATGGCTTTCCCAACTCGGTATCCGCTTCAGCAACTACAGTGGCCCCGGCAGTTTCGCCAACTGCATTATGAACGCCGCAATTCATCGCACTATCGAGATGATCTCTTTAACCGCCGAAATCCCTGCCTATCTACAGGGCTACAATCCGATTGTCATCGAACAAGTACTTCGCTATGTTGCTAAGTTCCTGGAACTGCATATTCCCTGTGAAGAATTGCGTGTACTTGGTGAAGAATTCGAAAAACGCGTCTCGGATTTGGTTAAACAAGAGCCGGAATTATCGAAAAGGGTGACCCAGCTCGAAGAACTCTATGATCGGGAAATTTTCGATACAGAAATGGGCGATTTAAAAAATTGGTTGGAACAAAGAGGTCTCCGGCTTGACTAAATAGAGTGCATTGTCAATATAGAGAAAATGAAATTCTCTTTTTAAGAGGGTACCGTATTGCTTTTTCTCAAAGCTTATGCAAATATAGCATAGGTGTTTGTACGGATATTCTGGTGGTTAAATAGTTGGATGTGCTGAACAGTCGTTGAAAACGAGATAGACGGACAGTGAACAGGCTATTGCTTCATAAAAATCTTGTTACCGAAGGATAAAAGGGCTTTCTGTGCACACAAAGTCGGACAATATCAGCATCGATGATGCTATACTTGTAAAACAATGCCAGCGGGGGGATTCCGACTCCATGGGGCGTCTGATTATCAAATATCAGGACCGTCTCTATAATGCAATTCTGAAAATCTGCGGAAATCCCGATGATGCCGCGGAACTTACCCAGGAATCATTTGTCAAAGTATTAGAGAACATTGGAACTTTCCGATCCCAAAGCAGCTTTTATACGTGGCTGTTCCGGGTGGGAATCAATTTGACTCTGACATTTTGCAGCCGGAGATTGCGATTGGGGATGCGATCACTCGACAATTCGCCCGGCGGCAAAGAAGGTCTGAAATTGGCGGATGTTCTGGCGGATACGAAACGAGAAACTCCCTTAGTGGATATGGAAAAGCGTGAAACAGTCCAGAGAATCCTCGCAGCACTCGAAAAACTCGAAGACCACCAGCGGGTCATCGTGGTGCTGCGGGATATCGAAGGTATGAGTTATGAGCAAATTGCCGATGTATTACAGCTTGAGACAGGGACAGTGAAAAGCCGATTAAGCCGGGCGAGATTGGCCTTACGGGAACTTCTGCAGGCGGTATGGATATGAGTGACAAAGAAAATCTTGAAAAACATGAGCTTCTCAGCGGTTATATTGATGATCAGTTGTCTCCGCGACAGGCGACGGAACTCAAGCGGCTTCTGAACAATAATCCGCAAATCGAAGCCGAACTCAAGGCCCTTGAACAGCAGCGTAATCTGCTGCGTGCGCTGCCGAAGGAATCCGCCCCCGAAGGCATGGCCCAGGATATTAAAACCGCTCTTGAACGACGGTTTATTCTGGATCACAATTGCCGCCACCACGATTCAGCCGGAAGATGGGGGCTTGTTTTCCGCAGGCTCGCGGCAACTGCGGCGATGGTTCTTATTCCAATGGGCATGCTCGGTATCGTTGTCTATTCCATTGTTCGCCAGCCGCAGGGTGCCCGGGATTCCATGCCTCCGATATCTCCTATTCCGCCGATTGCGGCCAATGACCCCAAACCGGTTCCTTTGCCGGATGAAGGGGCCGCATTGTACAGTGCCTTATTGCAGTTTCAGACGCGTCATCCCGTTCAGTCCCGGGATTTCATCGAAAAAAAAATCCACACACTGGGCCTGATGGATATGACTCAAATCAGGCCATTATCCGATCGAACCAGTTATAAAATTACAGCGTCCCGTCAGTATGTTGTGGGCTTAATCAAGGATCTGCAGGAACTCTGGCCGCAAGCGGAAAAAGCCACCTATGCTCTGCTTCCCGGACAAGGCAGGGAAGCGGTCCTGGTCGAGGGGATTGACCTCAAACAGACCGTCGATATGCTGAACCTGACGGATATTAAAAAAGCCGCTCAGTTAGCCAGGACCTTTACTGAACAAAATAATCAGCGAAATCTGTCCGCGAATCCGGATGGTTCTCCGCTGGATAACCCGTCGCAGCCTATTCTGGCCTGGGATGTCCCGCCGACCGAAATCGAACAGGATGCCTCGGATACGATTTGTCTTGTCATTGAGGTACTGGGCCTGTAAAATCACTGTCGATAAATGATTGAATATGCTGTTTCGATAGGTGATCGATGCTCGATTCCAAAACATGCTGTCTGGTTTTGATTGATGTACAGGAAAAGCTGCTGCGGGTGATGCACAATCCTGAAACGACCGTTAACAATTGCAGCATTTTAATTCAAATTGCCAATGCCCTCGATATTCCGGTCTTATGGTGTCAGCAATATCCCGCTGCGCTGGGCCCGACAAGCCCCCGGCTTACCGAGAATCTGACCCGGACTATCCCCATCGACAAACGTTCATTCAGTTGCTGCGGGAGTGCGGAATTTGCTGAAAAATTGCATTCATTGCAGGTGGATACTGCGGTGCTCTGCGGCGTTGAAACCCACGTCTGTGTCTTCCAGACCGCCATGGATTTACTCCAGCGGGGCTTGAAAGTCCAGGTCATTGCCGACGCCGTCGATTCCCGTTCCGAACAGAATAAGCAAATTGCCCTCAATCGCCTGGCTGCCAATGGGATAGTCATCAGTTCCACCGAGATGCTGCTGTTTGAACTCCTCCGCACCTCCGAGCATCCCCAATTCAAAGCATTATCCGCCCTGATTCGATAATGTCCAACCCGACGGCTTTGTGCCGGTTACAGGGTCAAAATCAGGGTCTTTTTGCTGTAAAATCTCACAATTCTGAGGTTGACATCCCCTGCGGGATGGCATAATATATTCGGGCAGTGGTTTTTGGAAATGGATGTGTAAAAAAAACACTGCAAAGGGACAAAGTGTGAAAATTGTGGTAGTGATCCCCGCCCGCTACGGTTCCAGCCGTTTCGAGGCCAAGGTTCTGGCCAACAAAACAGGAAAGTATCTCGTTCAGCACAGCTATGAACGCGCATTGCTGGCCGGAGGGGTTACCGGTGTGATTATCGCAACCGATGACGACCGGGTCCTGCAGGCCTGCAAATCCTTTGGGGCGCCGTGTGTCATGACGTCGGCTGCCCACCAGAGCGGTACCGACCGCATTGCCGAGGCCGTCCAAAATACTCCCGCCGATATAGTCGTCAATCTTCAGGCCGATGAACCCGAAATCGACCCGGCCAATATCGAAAAAGTGGCGGATTTGCTGGTCAAAGACGCCGGCGCCGAAATGGCGACGCTGATTGCCCCCTTTGAATCAGCCGAACAGGTGGCCAATCCCAATATTGTCAAGTGCGTTACCGATACGCGCGGCAGGGCGCTTTATTTTTCCCGCAGCCCGGTGCCGTATAATCGTCAGGCCGGCGGGGTGGGGGATTCCGTGAAAGGCTATTGGCGGCATCTGGGGATTTATGCCTACCGCAAGAGCTTTTTGATGAAATTCACGCAACTGCCCCCCAGTTTTCTGGAAACCACAGAAAAGCTCGAACAGCTCCGGGCATTGGAAAATGGCTATACCATCCTGACGGCCAAAGTGGACCGCGTCTGGGATGGCGTCGATACGCCCGAACAATACGAAGAATTTGTAAAACGATACTTAAATAAGAAATAATCACTTGGTATAAATATGTCAGAAACAAAAGAATTACTTGCAAAAGTCAGCGGTGCTTCAACGGATAATGAATATTTTCTGCCCCTGCCCAAAGGGTATCAGAAGGGCAAGACACGCTATGTCATTGTGACCGGTACGGTGATGAGCGGACTGGGCAAGGGGATTTTCTCCTCCTGCCTGGCCAAGCTCCTGCAGGACAAAGGCCTCAAAGTCGAGCCGATCAAGATGGAAGGCTATCTCAACATCGATTCGGGAACGCTCAATCCTTTCCGTCACGGCGAGGTGTTTGTTCTCGATGACGGCATGGAATGCGATATGGACCTGGGCACGTATGAACGGATGCTCGACAAAAACCTGTCGCGGGCCAATTTTACCACCAGCGGCCAGATTTACCGGGCCGTTCTCGATAAAGAACGTCACGGCGATTACCTGGGCCGGGATGTGCAGATGATTCCCCACGTCACCGGCGAAGTCAAAATGAAGCTGCGGACCCTGGCTATGCAGAGCAAGGCGGATGTGGTGTTCGTGGAAATCGGCGGCACGGTGGGCGATCTCGAAAATGCCTTTTATATTGAAGCCATGCGGGAACTGGCCTATGAGGAAGGTCCCAATAGCTGCTGCTTTGTGGCGCTGACGTATATCCTGGAGCCGAATGCACTGGGCGAACAAAAATCCAAGGCCGCCCAGCTCGGCATCAAGCAGTTAATGCAGATGGGCATCCAGCCGGACATTATCGCCTGTCGGGCGGAAAATCCCGTCTCCGTCCAGGCCCGCCAGAAAATGAGCGTCTTCGGCAATATCCCCTTCGAACGCGTCTTCAGCATGCATGACTCGGCCAGCATTTATTCCATCCCGGCCATGCTGCGGGATTGCGGGCTGGATTTTGAGGTGATTCGCATGCTGCGGATCGAAGACCGCGTCAATCTCCGCAGGGAACGCCGCGAATGGGAGCGATGGTGCGATTTTACCGATAAAATCGGCAATGAAAAGCGCGATGTGACCATTGCTATCACCGGCAAATACACCTCTGTCCGCGACAGCTATGCCTCCATCCTGCATGCCCTGGAGCATTCCGGCATTCATCTGGGCTGCAAAGTGCATATCAAATGGATCGATACCTCGGAACTGACCGACGCGACCGCCGCCGAAGCCCTCAAAGAGGTCGATGGAATTATCGTTCCCGGCGGTTTCGGAACACGCGGCATGGAAGGCAAGATTGCCTGTATCCGGTATGCTCGCATGAATAACCTGCCGTACCTGGGGTTGTGTCTGGGCTTCCAGGCTGCGGTTATCGAATTTGCACGTAATGTCTGCGGTTTCAAAGACGCCAACAGTACCGAAATCGACCAGAACTGTGCCAATCCCGTTATTGATATTCTCCCTGAACAGAAAAAAATCGAAGGTCTTGGCGGTAATATGCGTCTGGGCGGTCGCGATGTGGAATTGAAAAAAGACACCATCGCCTGGAAAATGTTCGGCGGCAGGGAAACCGCCCGTATGCGATTCCGTCATCGGTATGAAGTGGACCCCCGTTATATTTCCGATCTTGAGAAAGGCGGACTGGTTTTCTCCGGCAAGGCCCCCAACCAGCCGATTATGCAGATTCTGGAACTGCCCGGGCACCCCTATTTTATCGGCACCCAGGCCCATCCTGAATTAACCGGCAGGCCCATAAATCCCAATCCGATGTTTGTCGGACTGGTTGCCGCCGGACGCAATCATCATTATCCCAAAGAAAATTTCCCGGATGCAATAACAACCATACAGGCTCTCAGGAAGGAATTGGAGCCAAACCAGTAAGGGGTTGGCTGCCAGGACGGTCCGCTCAGAGCGTCCGCTGGATTATTGGGGTGCCGGTACCGGCGTAATGGCGGCATTCTCTGTGCCTTCATACCGGGCCAGTTTGGCCTGGCATTCGGACAGAAGCTGTAAAATTTTAATGCTGGACTGTCCGGTGTCCTCCTGAAACTTGGCATATTCGGCCTTGAGCCGTTCAATCTCTTTTTTCAGCTCGGCGATCTCGGCATCTTTTTGCTGGATTTCTTTTTTGAGCTTGAGATTTTCGTTGCCAACCAGTTGAGCGCGACGGACTTTCTGGTCGGAACTCGGCTGGCAGGAACAGGCCAGGGTAATCAGCCCCACTGCCGCGAGCGTGACAGTCATGATTTGTCTTGTCATAGTGGCTCCATTTTTAAAGAGATTATCGACATCATTCATACAGATATTATTGTATGACCTTTTGCTTTTTTTTCAAGAGGGAATCTGGCCCTGAAAAAAAAGATGTATATTATGTCGGTTTTTTATTGCCAAAACGTCAATTATGCCGAAATATCAATTACAGGTATGACATTGCCCCAAGCAAAGCAACAGAAATGATGGATAATCCAGACAAAACCGCAATATCACAGTGGTCCATCCCCCTAAAACTGGGCCATTGACAAAGTTAGGATTTCTCTGTAACT
>CAZVYY010000050.1:0-12506 GCA_964630775.1 uncultured Pirellulales bacterium
AAAGAAAATGGCAAAGGCCAAAAATATCGAATTCTTATAGCGCTGTCATATTAGGAAAAGAACGGTTTTATTACGGATATCGCTTTTTAATACCTGCGGCCTGAAAACGGGGTTTTGGGCAAAACCGGGACAGATCAAAATAGTGTTCAAGAGCTTACAAATCAGCTTACAAACCAGCTTACAAAAAAGCCTTCCAGTAAGTGTCAGCAGCAGTCGATATCTGACCGTATCGAAGGCGAAAAAATAGGTCATAAAAGAGATTTGGGGGATTATCATAAGTCCATTCATACGGCAGTGTTAGGCACAAAAAAAAGCCCTGTCAGCGATTGACACCGACAGGGCTTTCATCGAGGCCGACGGGGGTCGAACCCGCAACCTTCGGATCGACAGTCCGATGCTCTAACCAATTGAGCTACGGCCCCAAAGAGAAGTCAGATTAAACTCGATTTTGGTATTTCTGTCAACTCCTTTTTGGTGTTCTTGCTGAAATTTTAATAAATGCTTGTTTTTAATGGACTTACAATATAGTCGATATGCCGGACAGTCTTTTTTGAGATTGTATTCCTGCTGGCCGGCGATAGAGCCTGTCAGGGGACTGCCCTGTGTCAACCTGTCCGGCCGCAGGCGATCTATGGATTATTCTCCCGCCACTGCTCAGTCCGAACACCCTGATACGTGGTCAGGACATAGTCAATCGTTTTTTCGCTCTGAGGCTCCAGCGCCAGCGTATATTTGACCGTATCCATATCCACTTTTTCAAAGAAGCCCTTCGCATCGCCCAGATTTTTAATCGTCCAGTATTGCGTATTGAAATTCCGCTTAATCTCCAGCCTGACCGGCAGGTCACGGGTGTTTTTTACCTCAAGCCGGAAGGTCTGTATCTCATCCCAGCCGTTAATGTTGCCGTCCTTGTCGAAGCGATAATTGTCGGTCCTGGTATCCATCGCTATCGGCTTGACGACCACGTCGGACACACGCCCCAGATTCAATTCGACCTCTTCGTTAACCGGAATATACTTGAACGAAGACTGGCCTTCATATGACAGATGCTGCTGGTCATCGACCGTGCGATACACCTTCATTGCCCCATCCGGGATAGGTGTTTCGCCGAGTTTGTGCTCGGTATCGTTCTTAAAACTCAAATAGCGAATCACCGCAGGCCCATACATTTGCTCATCGTATTTATACAAATTGACCACAGGAATATCCGACACATCAAAACTCGGCAGCCGCTTGGACCATTCATTCGGGATCGTCTCAGTGCCTTCAATCGTATAAAGAAAATACTCGCTCAAGCCTTCCTTGACGATTTCCTTCTTCTCGGCGAGCTCGCTGCGGCCCATAGCCCTTCTTGCCATAACTGCTTTAGCGGGAGCGGCGGGTGCGGGGGCTTCTGCCGCAGGCTGCATAGGCACCGGCAGGGGAGAGCCGTAGGGATACTGCTGACGCGCCAGCCTGGCAATCTCATCGAGCAGATGAATCTTGCCGACAATCAAGCGGGTCTGGGCGTTTTCATAATCCTCGCCGGAGTTGTTGGACACGCGCACAAAGCCTTCCAGCCGCATGGTCTTTTCGTCCTTGGCCAGCGTTCCCATATAAAACGCTCGCCAGCTCAGTCCGCTGGTCAGATAGGTAATCTCCACCGGCACCTTGCCATCCACTTCGCTGTCGATATTCCACAAGCCCAGATTCCGTACCCGCGGCGGAAACGTCAAATCGGCAATAGTAATTTTGTCGGCAAAGGCCCTGGGCTGCATGGCCAGGCTGGTCGGGTCAATCAGCGTATTTTCCCAGGAAAATTGCAGCTTGTTGGCGCCTTCCTTGAGCGTCAACGAGCGACTGTCCCGCACGAGTGTCAGGTCTGCGGAATTATAAATCGTCAGTTGTGTCGTATCGCGACTGGGCAGCGTAACCAAATCCACCTTGGCGATGGCTGTTCCAGCCGCAAGAGCAACGATGAACAGTATATTTATCGTTTTCATTGTCTTGCTCCTGTAGTTGCCTTAGATCAAGGTCGGACATTCCGCCGGTGATAGTGCATAGTCAGTTCTTTGGTTGCCGGTCCTTTTTCATCACGTGCCGGCAGTTGAATCTCAAACTCCAGCGTCGAAGCATCCTTTCGCTTGTATTCCATGTTGCATTCTTCCATCTCCCACTGGCCGGGGATGTGCTGGATCATCGTCAGGACCGCGGGCTTATCCTTGAAGTTCTCAATCTTGGCCGTAATCACCTCATCGGTATCAAACAGTACCACACCGCCGCCATTGTTCCGCCGGACATTGATCTGGGCATCCTTCATCTTGCGCTGCGTGACCACGATATCCCGGCTGTCGCCGATATAGAGTTCCGCCTTCTGGCCCACGGGGATGATGGTCGCGTTGTCCTCGCCGAGGAAGATATTGCTTTCATGGCCGTCATCCTGAAACAGGCGGGTCTTGCCGCCCCACAACGCAAACTGTCCCAGCCCGCTGTCTTTATTATTGAATATGCGATAGCTGACCGGGATGCCGATATTCTGGTTTTCGACCAGTTCCGGATCCCACGGCAGCCTGGCCGAATCCCACGTCCAGACCTTGGTGACAGGCACCGTCGGGGCCTTGAGAAACAGCATCTGCTTGGTTTCCTCATGAGCGGTACTCACTTCGAAGGCATCCCCGTAATCCAGTGTAATTTTGGCCTTATCAAAATCCTCGCCGGAGAAATTTCGCAGGATCAGGTAGCTTTTCAGGTCCAGCCTGGACTCGTCTTTGTCCGCAATGGCCTTGTACGTCACCAGCCGGTCGATATGGTACAGCAGATAGCTGATGCGCACGGTTTCGGCATAGTCGCCTTCGGAGGCAATCTCCCACACCAGCGCCGCTTCCCCCGGCGGATAGCTGATATTCAGCAGCTTGACCTGGTCCGGATGGTCCAGAATCGTCAGGCGGATGGAATCGGCTTCAACAAAAACAGCTTGCCACGAAAAATCGACCTTGTTCAGGCCTTTTTGCAGCGTCAGTATCCGCTCTTCCTCAATCAGCGTTGCGGCCGGATTGTCCAGCCGAATCACCGTCGCATCCCGCTGCGGCAGAGCCACCAGCTTGGTCCGCGCCTGGACGGCTGGGCCGGTCAAAAGTGCAATGAGAAACATCGAAAGACATAATTTTGTTTTCATACGATATACCCCTTTCTTTGGTTATTGAGTGGGTTTCGATTTAACGTCCTTGCGGGTTCCGCAATATTTTTTGACTTGATACTGGAAAGTTTGTTCCGTCCGGGCAGCGACGATCACTGTAAAACGGGCATGCTGGCTGTCGTGTTTGCTATAATTGACCTGTGCAGCGGTGTCTGTCATGTCCAAATCCCACGAATCCGTATTGAAATTCCGCGTGACCTCAAAGTCCGCCGGGATATCCCGCGTATTGGTCAGCTTGATGTGCCAGGTCTCGATTTCATCCCAGCCGGCGATATCGCCCTTGTCATTAAACAGATAATTCTCCGTCCGGCTGTCCATCAGCACCGGTTCCACCTTGACCAGCGTATCGGCCCCGAGGTTGAGCTCCACCGCTTCGTTGACCGGGATATACTTGATATCCGCACCGCCGACATAAGAGGTATTCTGCTGGTCGTTGACCTGCCGATACAGTTTCATCGTGCCGTTGGGCAGGGGGGTCGTGCCGAGTTTATGCTCCGAATCGTTGGCAAACGAGACAAAACGCACGGTCTGTCTGCCGTAACGGTCTTCATCATATTTATACAGACTCTTGATGGGAATATCCGACACATCCAGCGAAGGCAGCCGCTTGGCCCATTCATTGGGCAGGTCTTCGGTGCCTTCAATGGTATAGAGGAAATATTCACTCAGGCCCTCTTTGGCAATCGTTTTGAAATCATAAAAAACGGCTCCGCCAAACCTGCGGTCCCCTCCAATGCCTCCCATCGGACGGTTCAATTCCAATCCAAAAGAATCAAACTTTTCCTGACTGTCTTCATCACGGAGTCCTTTAAACTTCAATTTTCTTACACCTTCCAATTCCCCCAATTCCAATTCCGGCCCATAGGGATATTGCCGCCCGGCCAAAAGCGAGATTTGATCCAGCAGATGCACCTGCCCGATAATCAGCCGGGTCTGGACGTTTTCATAATCCTGACCGGAGTTATTCTGCACCCGGACATAATTTTTCAATTGCATGGTTTTTTCGTCGGGGCTGATTATGCCCTCATAAAACGCCCGCCACGATAGCCCGCTGATAAAGTAGGTAATCTCGAACGGGACAGCCCCCTCGACCTCCGAGCGAATCAGCCACCGGCCGATGTCCTGAAGCCGTGCGGGGTAAACAAGCTGCTGGACATCGATTTTGTCGGCATACTCCAGCGGCCGCAGTGACAGCGACGTCGGGTCAATCATCGTCTCGGCCCACATGAATTGTAGCCAGTTCCACCCGGCCTTGAGCGTCAGCCTGCGGGTATCCCGCACCAGCGTCAGATCGGCGGAGTTGTAAATGGTCACCTGCATCTGGTCGGGCTTGGGCAGAACCACCAGCTCAATCGCGCTGGCCGGGGCGAAGGGGGGCTTGTCCGGAATATCTTCCTGCGGGACAATTCGCGCCGTCGCAGGAACTCCAACAGAGGCAATTTCCTCGGCTTTTCGTGCGATAGGCTTGGAAGCCGTAGGTGCCATCGACACCGCCGGTTGCGTTAATCGATGAGTTACCGATTTATCCTCGATTGTCTGTGCCGAATCCTGCCAATAGGATTGCACAACAAAAAGCACCCCCGCAGCAAGCAGAATCACCGCCGCCGGTGCCATCCACTTGAATCCTGTCCAGGGTGTGATTGTCGGCATGGGTTTGGTCTGGCGGAGTGAAGCGAGTGTCTTTTGGATCAGTTCGTCCGGCAAAGTCGCATCCTCATTATTCAATACATCCAGTGTCGAAAACTGCCGCCGGACTCCTTCCAGCTTTTGACGGCACAAGCTGCATTCATTCAAATGTGCGGCAGCCTCATGCCGCTGGGCTTCCTCCAGCAGGTCGAATTGATATTGAATCAGTGTATCCTGGGTCAGATGAGATTTCATATCTGTCCTTCGCCTCCGTCAGGCAGCAAGACCGCCAGCCGCTTCAGTGCCCGAAACATCGTGGTCTTGACGGTCCCGATGGAACAATTCAATGTCTCGGCAATTTGCTTGTAACTCATTTTCTGATAGTAGTTTAAAACCAGTGTAATCCGCTGCTGTTCCGGCAGTCTCAGCAAGGCCTGCCGGACATCCCGCCGGCGTTCCTCGGCCAGCGCTATCGCCGACGGTTCCATCTCGCTGCTCGATGCAATCTGGTCAGCGGCCAGGCAATGTTTTCCATCTGTGCAGTGGGTATCGCTGTTGAGTGATAGGGCATATGTCTGTTTTTCTTTGCGGAAGCTGTTGATGGCAGTGTTGGTGGCTATCGCGTAAATCCACGGCCTGAACTCCGTCCCGCGGAAATCTCCCACCTTCTCAAACGCCCTTCGGAAGGTCTCCTGAAACAAATCATCGGCTTTATTGGTGTCTTTGACCATTTTGACAAGATATCCATACACGGCAGGCCCGTGACGCCGGATGAGTATCTCGAAAGCGTCAGCTTTGCCGTTCAAATGTGACTCTATCAGAATTCGGTCGCTGTATTCCATGTTATTTGTCAATCCCGTTCTATCTCCTTTGACAAACATGGTACCCAAAAGGTTGACAAAAAAGTGTAAAAACCCTGTAAAATTATTTACAAAGTATAGGTATATATGTTGCTATAGATTGTCTTGCCTGACTATTTTGCAGGTACTGAAGGGCGTGGCGCTGCGGATTGAGCCGGAATTTTCAGCACCGCCGGTTTCAGGCCTTCGCCTGCGGCGATCACAGTAATATCGCCTGTCTGGCCCGCAGATTGGATGATGACCTGGGCCAGGCCGTTAAAGGTTTTGCGTTTCCACGTTGGCAGAATGGGCTTTTCCAGAAACAGCAGCGAGGCCCCTTTGTTAATGCCACCCGGACCATCAAAATTGACCACTGCGACCGCGATAGAGTTGGTTCCGGGATGCAGGAAGGATTTGATATCAATAGCCGGGGCGGCCCTCCAGTCCATCGATTGGCCGGCCTCTTTCCCGTTGACATAAATCCAGCCTTGCTGGTCAATACAGCCAAACGACAGCAGAACTTTATCTGCGGCAAGGTCCGATTCAGAAACGGCTGCTGTGCTGCGAAAGATGCCGTGTTCATCCCAGGCCAGGGGGCCGGTCTCGGAACGAATGTTGTGTTTTGCCCAGGCCGAATCGTCAAAGTCGGCGGTGATTTCTGCAAGGTCTTTCCGGCGGGCATCGCTGACTTTCTTCCACGTCCAGTTCCCCACCGGTGCAGACCGCATCGGTCGCTGCGTCAGAAAAACATCGGGTTCATGTGAGGATGGATTGCCGTTGCCGACACCGATAATTCTGGCCGGTCCTTCGATGGAAAAGGTAATGTCGTTATCTGCTGTGGGGACCCGTCGCCCCTGTGCATCCTGAATCTCGACAGTGATCACCGCCGCATCTTCTCCATCGGCCTTAAGGGTGTTGCGAAACGGTGCCAGCGTAATGGCGGCCGGCTCGCCTGCGGTTTCAACGCGGCAGGTGGTGATTTCTTTGCCATGTTTATACCCGCGGGCCAGCAGGGCACCCGGCTGATAGACCGCTTTCCACTCCAGATGCGAATTGGCCTCCATCTTCTTTTTGCCCAGGCTCTTGTCGTTGCAGAATAATTCCACCTCATCGCAATTGCTGTCGCAGCGAACCGTCAGTTCCTGACCTTCTTTGCCCGGCCAGGTCCAGTGAGGCGACAGGTGCAGCACCGGCTGCTCTGTCCACCACGATTGGAGGTAATAGAAGCTGTCTTTGGGGAAACCGCAGGTGTCGAAGATGCCGCACTGCGAACTGATGGCCGGGAAGTTGAACGGCGTGGGTTCGCCGCGATAATCAAAACCCGTCCAGTAAAACAGCCCCGCCAGATAGGGACGGTCGGCATAGTGTTTCCAGCCGACTTCGCAGTTGCCGCCGGAGTTTCCGCTTTCAAGGGCGGCGATATGGGCGTTGGGCCGGTCGTCAAAATAAATGCCCCGCGTGCCCTGCGTGGTGGTTTCCTCCGTGCCGACACCCGGCTGGTTGGGGAATTTGGCATGGTGCTGGTCGGTACTGCCGTGGGAGATATAGTTATAGCCCATGACATCGACGACCGTCGAGATGCCGTATCCCCAGCCGCCGCTGATGGCAACGGTAATGCGGCGGGTCGGGTCCAGCCGTTGGGCAAACGCCTGCATCTCAGAAGCAATCCGTGCCCCCATGATGTTGCCTTCAATGGCCCATTCCTCGTTGCCCAGTGACCAGAGGATGACACTGGGGTGATTCCGGTCACGCAGAATCAGGGCCTTAAGCTGCTCCTGAATCTCAGGCGAGGTTCCCATCAGGCGGTTTTCGTCGATGACCAGCATGCCCAGCCGGTCGCAGGCGTCCAGCAGTTCCGGGGTCGGCGGATTATGCGAACAGCGATAGGCATTGGAGCCCATATCTTTAAGACGGGCAAGGCGGAATTCCTGCAGAGCATCTGGAATGGCCGCGCCGACCCCCGCATGGTCCTGGTGATTGTTGGTGCCTTTGAGCTTGACGGATTTGCCGTTCAGAAAGAATCCCTTATCCGGGTCAAAATGAATCGTGCGAATGCCAAAGGGGGTTTCAACCCTGTCAATCGTGTTTCCATCATACTGAATGAGGGTGACAAGCTTATAGAGATAGGGGGATTCAAGCGACCAGAGCTTTGGGGTATTCACGGTTAAGGTGCATGGAAAATCGGAGGTCTGACCTGCCGTCAGGGACTGGTTTTTGATCTGATGAGTTGCTGCGGATTTGCCCTCAGCATCCAAAAGGGTGTGGACAATCTCAAAGTCCTGGCTTAATTCGTATTCATTAATGACAGTGGTTTCTACGGTAACAAGGGCGATACCGTCTTTGGTTTCCGTGTGAACGAAGATTCCATACGGCCCGACATGCAGCGGGGCGGTCTTGACTAACCAGACATGCCGATAGATGCCTGCACCCTCATAAAACCAGCCTTCTTCCATGGTGGCATCCACCCGGACCGCGATGGTGTTATTCTGGCCGTAATTCAGGTAGGGGGTGATATCATAACGAAAGCTCGTGTATCCGCTGGGCTGCCGGCCGAGGAAATGGCCGTTGACCCAGACCATCGAATCCCGGAAGACGCCGTCGAATTCCACGCTGATGCGCCGACCCAGATCGGATTCGGGGACAACAAAGACCTTGCGGTACCAGCCGACACTGGTTTCGGGGAATTTCCGGCCCAGGGCCTTGTAGCCGTGGCTTTGGCTGCCGTTGGCGTCGAAGGGAAGTTCGACCGCCCAGTCGTGCGGCAGGTTGAGCTGACGCCAGGTGAGGTCGTTATAGTTGGCAGCCGCAGGGCCGTCGCCATAGCCGGCCTTGGCCAGATACGAGAAAAAGCCCGTGGCATGATTGAAGTCCTTTTGGGTGTCAGACGGATGGCCGAAGGCAAATCGCCAGTCAAAATCCATTAGCAGACGTTCTCTGCTTTGAGAGGGCCGGGCTGCGGTTGAATTGGCTGCGGCGGACCAGCCGGCAAGAAGACCTGAAAGCAACGCACAGGACATGACGTAACGATACCGTGGACTTGCCATAGACAACCTCCGACGACGTTATTATGCTTTGTTCTGTTTCCTATTGCTGGGATGCCAGTTCCGACAGGCGTTTGGCTAACAGCTCCGTGACGACCCTCGGATTGGCCTTGCCTTTGCTTTTCTTGATAACCTGTCCGGTCAGGAAGCCCTGGGCTTTCTGGGCCTTTTTGCTGTTGGTGATGATGTCCTGTACGGCTTCGGTATTTTCAGCCAGCACGTCGTTGACTAAGGCCTCGATTGCCCCGGTGTCGCTGGTTTGAATCAGGTTTTCAGCTTTGGCGATGTCTTCAGGGTCGGTATCCGTGCCGGACATCTTGGCGTAGATGGATGCGGCGGCGGTGGCGCTGATGAGTCCCTTGTCTGCCATCTGAGCCAGCCTGGCCAGCTTCTGCGGGCTGATGCCGAGCTGGTCCACGGAGGTATTGCCCTGGTTGGCCAGCTTCTGGCCGATCTGGGTAATCAGGTTGCAGGCCCGCTTGGGTTCGGCCCCGGCTTTGACCACAGCATCAAAATACTCCGCGGTTGCCTTGTCGCCCGTGACCACAGCCGCATCGTAATCACTCAGGCCGTAGTCGGTGACAAAGCGTTTTTGTTTCTGCAGGGGCAGTTCGCCCAGACGGGAACGTATCTGTTCATACCAGACATCGTCCATTTCCACCGGCACCAGGTCCGGCTCGGGGAAGTAGCGGTAATCGTGGGCCTCTTCCTTTTCACGCTGAAGCACGGTCATCTGGTTGACATCGTCCCAGCCGTAGGTTCGCTTGTTGCCCATCTGCATCGTTTTGCCGGTTTCGAGAAACTCCTCGAGCTGACGCTGGATTTCGTACGCCACGCTGCGTTCAATGGCCCGGAACGAGTTGAGGTTTTTGATTTCGCAAATCGGAGTCTTGTAAGTCTGGCCGTTTTTGTAGATGTGCAGGTTGACATTCGGCTCAAACCGCATGTGGCCTTTCTGCATATCGCCTTCGGAGACGCCCAGATAGCGGACGATGCGCTGCAGCTCCTGGGCCATCTGGCGGACTTCGGCGGGGTGATTCATATCCGGGGCCGTGACAATTTCCAGCAGCGGCGCCCCCGCCCGGTTCAGGTCGATGGCCGAGAAACTGCCCAGTTCGTGGTTGTTCTTGCCGGCGTCTTCTTCGAGGTGGGCACGGATAATGCCCACCCGCTTGATGCTGCCGTCTTCCAGCGGGATTTCGATAAAGCCGTTTTCGCTCAGCGGCAGGTCGTACTGGCTGATCTGGTAATTCTTCGGCAGGTCGGGGTAATAGTAGCTTTTGCGGTCCCACTTGGTGAAGCGGGCGATATTGCAATTGAGAGCCATCGCCGTCAGCACAGCGCATTCGTAGGCATGCTTGTTCATCACCGGCAGCGACCCCGGCATGCCGATGCACACAGGGCACGTCCGGCTGTTGGGTGTGCCGCCGTAGGCCAGCTCGCAGCCGCAGAACATCTTGGTCTTTGCGGCCAGATGAATGTGAATTTCCAGTCCAACGATAACTTTATAATCAACTTTCGCTGCCATTGGCATTGTTCCTTATAAGGCAGGTTTCTGCAGGTGATAGTCTGTTTTGCTTTCGAACATCGCGGCGATGCGGAGAAGCTTGTCTTCGCTGAAGGTCGGGCCGATGATCTGCAGGCCGACCGGCAGGCGATTGCTGTCGAATCCGCAGGGGATACTGATACCCGGCACGCCGGCCAGGTTGACCGCGATGGTATAGATATCGGCCAGATACATCTGCAGCGGGTCGCTGGTCTTCTCACCGATTTTGAATGCGGTACTGGGTGCGACCGGCATCATCAGGCAGTCAGCCTTGGCAAAGGCTTCGGTAAAGTCTTTACGGATGAGGTTGCGGACCTTGAGGGCCTTGAGATAATAGGCGTCATAATAGCCGCTGGACAGAGCGAATGTGCCCAGCATAATCCGGCGTTTGACTTCGGCACCAAACCCTTCGGCGCGGGATTTGGAATAGACTTCCACGTAATCACGGGCGCTGGGTGAGCGGTAGCCGTAGTGGCAGCCGTCAAAGCGGGCCAGGTTGCTGGAGGCTTCGGCGGTGGCGATGACGTAATAAGCCGCGATGGCATAGTCGAAATGCGGCATCTGGACTTCGACGAGGCTGGCCCCGAGGGATTGATACAATTCCAGTGCGGCTTTGACCGCATCCCGGACTGGGGCTTCGGCCTGTTCGATAAACTGCGGCACATACGCGATTTTCAGGCCTGTCACGGCCTGTTCGAGGGCATTCAGATAATCCGGCACGGCGGCGATTTCGGTGCTGACGGAGGTGCTGTCACGTTCGTCGTGCCCGGCCAGAACCTGCAGCAGGATGGCGGCATCCTTGACGCAGGTGGTCATCGGGCCGATCTGGTCGAGGCTGGAACCGTAAGCTACCAAACCATATCGGGAGACTCTGCCATAGGTCGGTTTGAGGCCGACGATACCACAGAACGAGGCGGGCTGACGGATGGAACCGCCGGTATCGGAACCGAGTGCCGCACAGCACAGGCCTGCTGCGACAGCAGCGGCGGAACCACCGCTGGAACCGCCAGGGACGCGGGTTTTGTCCCAGGGATTGACGGTCTTTTGGAGGCCGGAGTTTTCGGTGCTGGAGCCCATCGCGAATTCGTCGAGATTGGTCTTGCCGAGGATAACCGCATCCGCGGCAAGCAACCTTTCGACCACATGGGCGTTGTAGGGGGGCTTGAAGTTGCCCAGAATCTTCGAGCCGCAGGTGGTCAGGCCTTCGGTATAGCAGAGGTTGTCTTTGATG
Organism: uncultured Pirellulales bacterium; assembly: GCA_964630775.1. Classification (GTDB taxonomy): domain Bacteria; phylum Planctomycetota; class Phycisphaerae; order Sedimentisphaerales; family Anaerohalosphaeraceae; genus Anaeroglomus. The sequence goes on from CAZVYY010000050.1 coordinate 11,459, forward strand.
GCGATGGGAACACCAGCCAATGGGCCGACGGGCCGGCCGGCGGTAATTTTATCATCCACGGCCTGAGCCTGCTCTAAAGCTTTGTCAGCAAAGACGTTAATATATGCTCCGATTGCGGAGTCATAACGACGGATGCGGTCGAGGATGGCTTGGGTAATGGCCTGGCTTTTGACCCGGCCGGCGGCGATGTCCTGTTTGAGTTGGAAGACTGTGAAGTGGTCAGTCATAATTTATAGTCCTGATAAAAAGCGGTTAAGCTCCGGAATTGTCATCGAGAATCTGCGGCACCTTGTAGAAATCATCCACCCGGTCGGGAGCGTTAGCCAGGGCCTGTTCGGTAGGCAGCGACGCCCGGGGAGTGTCGGGCCGGAAGACATTGTGCACCGGGAGGCTGTGTGCCAGCGGTTCTACATTTTTCGTATCCAGTTCATTGAGTTTCTGGATATATTCGACAATGGACGACAATTGTCCACTGAACAAATCCAGTTCGTGGTCGGTCAAATCGAGACGCGACAGGTGGGCAACCCGTTCGACCTGCTGACGATTAATTTGATTGCTCATAAGTATCTCAAAATCAAAGACATAGTTTAGTTATGCGGTCTTTTATCGGCCAATTGCGTAGGATAACACGATTTTATCCTTCCGGCAAGACAGCGCAGCCACAGATTTCGCAGATTACACAAATTTAGAATCGCTTTATTTTGTGAAATAGCTGCCAGAGGCCAGCTTTCAGCAGCCAGCAGGTCGGATCGTTTTCTTATATTCGGTTGTCTTTGCGTGTTATTCATTTTTATGTGCCTCCGTAGTAGGGGCGGTTTTGCAATTTTTGTTCGAAAAATCGAAATAGCACAGGGCGTGAGATTTTATAAGTCTTGGCCGGGTAAGGAGAAAAAATTTATTATTTTTTTTACGAATAGCAAGATAGTGTTAGCGTAATTTGTGCTATGTGGAGAAAGAGGACCTAAGAACACAAGAACACAATAACCCAGTAATACAAGTGTACAGTAATACAGTAGGGGTTTGAAAATCCTAAACACTAAATGGTAAA
>CAZVYY010000051.1:0-12466 GCA_964630775.1 uncultured Pirellulales bacterium
CGCGCCCTGACCCCCGACCAAATCAAAGACTTGGCCAAATAAACGAGGACTTAAACACAACAGCAGCAAAGCCGGTTTCAAAGCCGTCCTTGCTGCTGTTTTAATTTACGCATGAAAAAACAGAGCGGCTGCTATTTCACTGGTGTCACACAAAAGACGTACACCAGCGGATCCGAGCCGGTATTGACAATATTATGTTCCGTATGCGGAGGGATATACAGTACCTTGCCTTTACCAACCAGAATCCGGTCTTTACCTCCGAAGACCGCCTGGCCCCGACCATTGAGAAACACCAGCAGTTCTTCGCGGGCTTCGGTACTGTGACTGCCGCACTCATCCCCCGGCCCGAGAAAGACCCGCCCGGCCTTCATTCCCAACGTTTGCGGGGCCTGCATGAGACGCTGATATTCCTGCTTATCGTTCAAATCCACATAAAACGGTTTTCTGGCTTCCATGAGTACAATCCTTCATTCTGGTTTTCATGACAGCATAAATCTAATTAATAGACCGGAGGTCGTCGCCGCTTGCCAATCTGTTCACATCGCCGGAAGATTGCTTCATGCATTGGATCCACCTGCCCATCGGGTAAATCATTCAGACTGGTTCGCAGCAGCGTCTGTTTGTGCGCCGCAGTGAAATACTCCTCGCGCATACTGAAAATCAGCCGGGCCAGATTTTCCACACGGCAGGCGGCCATCCGTCGCTGGGGAATTCCAACACTCATTCGATGCAGATCAATGACTGCAAAATTGAATCGTCCCTCTTGGCCCTTGTCAACAAACAGATGATACACATACAAATCCGGCAAACTGATCCCCAGCTGATGAATCTTCTGAATCCATAACGCCAGCTCACGGAGCAGACGGTTTTGTTCATCACCATTAAGATTTCGCCAGTGATCGCGTATCACATCCATCAGGCACTGCCCGGCAAGCTGTTCGGTGATAAAAAACGACTGCCGCTCGATGCCTGCCACGGTTCTGTGCCCAAAACAGACGGGCCGATACGTCGAAATTCCATGCTCCAAAAGGTAATTAGCACTATTCCATTCAAGCTGCCCCTGACTGCACAGGCCGCCCCAGTTTCGCACCGCAAACAGCATATCCTTAAAATGAGGATTGAAAAACCGCTTCATAAACAGTGTTGTGGTTCCGCCGGCTCGTTCAAATGTCCGCATTACCACGCTGCGTTTGGTATTCTTGTTAATCGGAGTCCCTTCAAATCGCTGGAAAAAATCATCAAAGGTCCGCAGCCCCGCCTCCTCAAAAAAAGGCTGCCATAAATTCGCGTAGTTAATCCGTTCCATAGACGGCTTTTTATCTCCAAAACAATCTGTTTTAAACCTTGTATAAACCAGACATCACTATACGTTTATCCGAGACAAAAAGAAACGTTTTTTTGTGATTTCTTCGGTATCTCTGCACGCGACGAAACTTTCGATTGACACCTGCCCCGCCGCCTTGTAAGGTTATGGCACCACTTTAGTTAAGGATAACGGCAATGCTCTATCAGGATTTACAAGGCAAAAAAGTACTCGTTACCGGCTCCAGCAGCGGCATCGGGGCGGCCACCGCAGAACTGTTCGCCCAGCAGGGCGCCCGGGTCGGCGTCCACTATAATCAGACAGAAGACGGCGCCCGCCAGACCCTGGCTAAGGTCAAGGCCCTGTCCGAAGGCTGGCTCCTCAAAGCAGACCTGCGAAATCCCCAACAGGCCGCCGACATGGTCAACCGCTTTGCCGACCAGGCCAGCGGCATCGACATTCTGGTCAATAACGCCGGCACGATGCTTCAGCGGGTCAATATCGCCGATTCGTCCGTGGAGTTTTTCGACAATGTATTCGACACCAATACAAAAAGTGTTTTCCTCGTGACCCAGGCCGCATTGCCTTGTCTGAAACAATCGCGCGGCAATATCGTCAATATCGGCTCGATTGCCGGACACAACGGCGGAGGAGGAGGCTCCGGCATCTACGCAGCCGCCAAAGCCGCGGTAGCAACTCTGACCCTGGCCATGGCCAAAGAATTCGCCCCCTTCGGCATCCGCGTCAACAGCGTCATGCCCGGCCTCATCGAAACCCGCTTCCACGAGCAGTTTTCCACCCCCGAACGCAAAAAGAAGATGGCCGCCGAAACACCCCTCGGACGCAACGGCACCGCCGAAGATGTCGCCAAAGCCATCCTCTTTCTGGCAAGCAATGAGGCCGCTGCCTTTATCACCGGCGAATACATCGCCGTCAACGGCGGCATTCTCATGCGGCCGTAAATCACTTATAACGTCATATAATCCATGAAGAGGTAAATCGATGTTTCAGATTAAAACGCAGAACATAGTTGCTGCAACAGTGATATTACCACTTCTCCTGTCCACATTCTGCCCCGCGGCCGATTCAGGCAGTACTCCGCAGAAACCGTCCAGCCCGGTCATCATCACCATTCATCCGACGAACACATTTCAGGAAATCGAAGGGTTCGGTGCATCCTTAACCGACTCATCTGCATGGCTGCTTTATCAATGCCTCAATGCCGACCAGCGCAAGGCCGTCCTGACCGACCTGTTTGACCCGGTTCAAGGCATCGGCTTAAATTACCTGCGTCAGCCCATGGGGGCTTCGGATTTTCGCCTCAAGGAATACAGTTATAACGACCTTCCCGCGGGGGTAGCCGCCGACTACGATCTGAAGCATTTTTCCATTGCCTATGATGAAGACTATATCATCCCCACGCTCAAGGAAATCCGAGCAGTCAATCCAGATGTCCGCATCATGGCCAGCCCCTGGAGCCCGCCGACATGGATGAAAACCACCGGCCTGATCGGCTCAGGGCACCTGAAAGACGATGTGTACACCACCTACGCCAACTACTTCGTGAAATTCATTCAGGCCTATACCGCTCATGGAATCCCAATTGATGCAGTCACCCCGCAGAATGAACCTTATTATGAGCCTAAATCTTATGCCGGCTGCCGGATGGAACCGGCCGAACAGGCCCGACTGGTTAAAGAAATGGGCATGGCTTTCGCCAAAAACAATATTGCCGCCAAAATCCTCATCTGGGATCACAACTGGGATCATCCGGAGTATCCCATCGCGGTGTTATCCGACCCGAATGTCCGACCGTACATCGCCGGCACGGCATTCCATCATTACGCCGGTAAAGTCTCCGCCCAATCGGCCGTGCATGATGCCTTTCCCGACAAAGCCCTCTACTTTACCGAAGGCTCCGACGGCACATGGAACGACCGCGGCTTCGAGGCCGACCTGGTCCGAAACGGCGTATTTATGGTCGATACCCTGCGGCACTGGGCCAAAACCATCATCAAATGGAACCTCGTCCTCGATGAAAAGAACGGCCCGAAAATCCCCGGCGGCTGCGATACCTGCTACGGCGTCGTGACAATCAATCAATCCACGCGGCAGGTCTCGCCTCGACCGCATTATTACGCTCTCGGCCATGCCAGTAAATTCCTGCGTCCCGGCGCCGTTCGAATCGACTCCAGCGACAGCGACATCCGCACCGTCGCATTCAAAAACACCGACGGCTCGATTGTTCTCTACGCCATCAATCCCGGTAAACAGCCTGCATTCATGAGACTGCAATGGAACCAGCAGCGGCTCAATTACAAAATCCCTCCGCGATGCATTATGACCTTTCGATGGGACGATAAACCCAACGCCCAGGTGGATATTTACCTGACCGCCGGCGACCAATCGTCACTGCTCAAACAGCAGCCTTCCGCCGCGTTTCGAAATTAACGAAACACTGTACCCATAATTATAAAGGATCAAAACCATGTTGCGTATGCCGAAAATCCTGACCGTATCGCTGGGACTGCTGACGCTGACTCTGTGCGGCTGCGCCCCGAAAACCGCCCGCCTCTACCGCGACTTCGACTTTGACTGGAAATTCATCAAAGCTGACCCTGCCGGCGCTCAGGCTGTTGAATTCGATGACAGCACCTGGCGCAACGTCAATATCCCCCACGACTGGAGCATCGAAGGCCCCTACAGCAACCAGTGGGCCAGCGGCACAGGCTACCTGCCCGGCGGCATCGGCTGGTACCGCAAGACTTTCCGTCTGGACAGCGCCCTGCAATCCAAACGTATTGCCATCGAATTTGACGGCATCTATAACAATTCCGAAGTCTGGCTCAACGGTCAGTCCCTCGGCAAACGTCCCTTCGGCTACATCAGTTTCCAATACGACCTGACGCCGCATCTGCGTTTCGGCAGCATTGATAATGTTCTGGCCGTCCGCGTGGATCATTCCGAATTTGCCGACTCCCGCTGGTACACCGGCTCGGGCATCTATCGCCACACCCGCCTGTGCATCACCGACCCGCTTTGCATCGACTACTGCGGCACCTTCGTCACCACCCCCACCGCCAGCGAACAGCTTGCCACGGTTCAGGTCCAAACCGCACTGACCAATTCCTCCACCGCCGACCAGACCCTGACCCTGACGCTGACCATTGAAGACCCGGACCGCCGTATCGTCGCCCTTGCCAAAGCCGAGCAATCCCTTGCCGCCGGCCAGAGCCGGACTGTCAGCCGGGAATTGTCGGTCAAAAATCCCGCCCTCTGGTCGCCCGACAATCCCGCGATGTACACCCTGCACAGCACCGTCGCCGTCAACGGCCGGACCATCGACAATACCACAACGCCCTTTGGCATCCGTACCTTCCGCTTCGACCCGGACGAGGGCTTCTTCCTCAACGGCGTCAATATGAAACTCAAAGGCGTCTGTCTGCATCATGACGCCGGCTGTGTCGGCGCCGCCGTCCCCGAAAAAATGTGGGTCCGCCGTCTGGCCGCCATGAAGGAAATCGGCGCCAACGCCATCCGCTGCAGCCACAATCCGCCCGCCCCTGAATTTCTGGATTTATGCGACCGCATGGGCTTTCTCGTGATGGACGAGGCCTTCGACGAATTCACCCCCGGCAAGAACAAATGGGTCGCCGGCTGGAACAAAGGCACTCCCAGCCGCGCCGGCTATCACGAAGTCTTTGAGGAATGGGCCGTCCGTGATATTCAGGACATGGTCCGCCGTGACCGCAACCACCCCAGCATCATCCTCTGGAGCATCGGCAACGAAATCGACTACGCCAATGACCCCTTCTCGCACCCGGTGCTGGGCAATGACTACCGCCCCGGCAATCCCCCCGCTTCAGACCTGACCCGCTACGGCACACGCCTGGTCAAAGCTGTCAAGACCATCGACACCACCCGCCCCGTCACCGCCGCACTGGCCAACGCCCCGATGTCCAACGCCGTCGGCTTTGGTGATATCCTCGACGTGGTCGGCTACAATTATCAGGAACAGCGCTACCCCGAAGACCATGCTACCTGGCCCAAACGCTGTCTGCTGGGCAGTGAAAACAGCATCTCGCTGAATGCCTGGGAAGCCGTCGTCAACAACGATTACATCTCCGGCCAGTTCCTCTGGACCGGTATCGATTATCTCGGCGAAGCCACCGCCTGGCCGGTCAAACACTGGGATCGCAGCCTCTATGACCTGTGCGGATTCAAAAAGCCGCAGGGCTGGTTCCGCCAGAGCCTCTGGGCCGCCGAACCGATGGTCTATGTCGCCTGTCAGGAAATGCCCGAACCCGGCCAGCCCCGCTTCGGCCGTCCAGTGCAGCCGCACTGGAACTGGCCCGACAAAACCGTCCGCGTCATCTGCTACACCAACTGCGACGAAGTCGAACTATTCCTCAACGATGTCTCGCTCGGCACAAAACCCTATTCCGAAGCCCGCCAGCGCGCCTTAAGCTGGCAAGTCCCCTTCCAGCCCGGCACCCTCAAGGCCGTGGGCCGCAAAAACGGCTCCCCCGTCAGTGAGTACTGTCTCCAGACTCCCGGCAAGCCCGCCGCAGTCGAACTGGTCTGTGACGCCGACACCCTCGCCGCCGACGGCAAAGACATCTGCCATGTCGAATTCCGCATCGTGGACGCCGCCGGCATCCGCATCCCCGACGCTGAAAACCTCGTGACTTTCACCTTGTCCGGCCCCGCCGCCGTCATCGGCCTCGATAACGCCAACCCCGCCAGCCACGAACCGCATCAGGGCAACCTCCGAAAAGCCTTTAACGGCCGCGGCCTTGCCGTCATCCAGTCCCTGCGCAAAAAAGGCATCGCAACCCTCCGCGCCGAAGCCGAAGGCCTTGCCTCCTGCACGATAACCATTAAAATCAAATAAACGCCGCAAAAGATTACGGCTTAACAAACCGATCCGCAAAATTCATAAAGACCTCCCAGTCGGCCCCGGTCACATCGTGCTTGCCGGGCCGGATATGGTACGCCGCCGGCCCATCCGTCAGCACGTTGACCCCCGGCATCTGCTGGGTCTTGAACGAATAACCCGTCAAGAGCGTATAAACCGGCCAGGCCGCCTTGACAGCGGCGAACTCATTATTCGGGTCCGCCCACAAATCCTCCTGTGCACTGCAAACCAGCACCGGCCTCGGGGCAATCAGCGCAATCACCGCGTGCTGGTCAAACGGCAGATACGCCTCCTTGCCATTAAATTGCTTAAACGTCCCGCTGAACCAGTGCGGAAAGCTTGTATTGATTTTCTGAATCGTCTCGCCCTGCTTGCCGCGATGCAGCGCCGCCCCACAGCAGCCCGACTGATTCGAGATGACCATCGTCATCCGCTCATCCATCGCCCCGGCCAGCAGCGCCGCCTTACCGTTCCGCGAATGCCCCATCACAATAATCTGCCTGCCGTCCACCTCTGCATCCTCGGCCAGATAATCCACTGCCCGGCTCAGCCCCCATGCCCAGGCAGCAATCGTCCCCCACTCATACGCATCCGCCGCCTCGCCTGAACGGAAATTGTTCCGTACCCCCGTACTCGCGTCGGCTTTATCCGGCTGCACATCCCCCACATAAAACGTCGCCACCGCATACCCCCGGTCAATCGCTTTCTCAAAAGGCCACCGGCTCGCCCAACTGCCCCGCTTGGCCTCCTGCGGATTGACCTCCGCCGGCAGCGGAAGTCCGCTGTAATCGGTCAGTGTATATGTCTCGGTAAAGCTCAGTGCCAGAATCACCGGACACCGCCCCTTATTCTTCTTCGGCACTGCCATCAGCAGCCGAATCGGCGGCACTGCCGAGTCCTGCGACCCAACCACCACCTGTTTGATGATCGCTTTGCCGCCCAGGAAATTGGGGTCATAGCATTCCATCGTTGTCGCCCATGCCATCGGCCGCGGCGGCATATACCCATATTCATAATGGCAAATCAGCTTTTTCAATTCATCCCGCCGTTGCGACATCCACTGCCCCGCATCTTTGACCGCCGTTCCATCCCGCATCGTCATCACATCCGGCAATTCCGCCTGCGGCTTCAATTGCTCAAATTCCGGCAGTTCCCACGGCGTCGTTCGCTTCTGAATCCTTATCATCTCCGCCGCAAACCGCTTGCCCAGCTCCCGCGCAGAGGGCGCGTCAAAGTGAACCCCATCCTCCATAGCCGCCAGCCCCTCCGACGGCACAAATCCGCAATACGGCATCTGCGCCGCCAGCATCCGATGCGCCAAATCCACACCCCGCCGCCCCGTATCCCACGACTCCCCGGCAAACTGCCCAAGCTGCCCAACCACAAAAGGCACCCCGGCCGCATTCAATTCCTTCCGCAGCCGTTCAACCAGCGTCTTCAGCGCCGGATAATACGTCCCCGCCAGCCCCATCGATGAATCCGACTCCCCCTGATGCCACAAAATCCCCTTCAGCGTCCCGGCCTGCATCGCAATCCGCACCCGCTTAAGCATAGCATCATAAGGATACGTCTGCGTGGCCTTGTCATACCCGCCCGGCACCCAGACCCGAATCGACGTCCCTCCGACCGCACACGGTACCAGCCCGATGTTCCGGCCCGGACTGGCCTGGGCCATCGCCGCCCCAAAGCTTCGCCCCGGCCCCACCCCGGCCTGCCGCTTATCAAAATGAAGCGGCTCCACCGCCGGTTTCCATGCATTCGACGAATCCAGCACAAAAATCCGCGGATCAATCTGCCGGTCCTGAGCCTCGACGGTGCCCCGCCCCGCCATATTCGACTGGCCAATCAGAAGATAAATATCCAGATTGTCCGGCCCCGGCACCTTGTCCGTACTGCCCGCCGCCCAGACCGCCGCCGAAATGACACCCGCAAAACCCGCCAGAACCCACTTCCAATGCGCCATCCGTCTATCCTTTCCCAATCCGCTGTGTTCCATTTCCAGAAAAGGATATTCTATCCCCCCAACCCGCCAATTCCCACCAAAAAAATCCCCCTAAACAGCAGCCCCCAGCGCAAGCGACGGGATTTTTTTATCCGTTTCCCGACGGGATGTCCTGCCCTCAAATCGCAAATTCTTGCTTCCCCCCCCCCGTGCAGCCCTTCTATCCACCCCCTTGTCATTCCCTCGTAAGAGGGAATCCAGTTATTCTATGAACTACGAACCAATACACTCTCAATTATCCTGTTCATCCTGTAAATCCCGTCAAAAACCAAACCAACCCCATTTTAACACTACCACTCTGTGTAATCTGTGCAATCTGCGGTTCCAGTTTTTGCGAAACGAAGCCAATTTCCGGCAGCTAAATTGCACTTGCAGGAAACCGCAACACACGCTATTCTGTTAACCTGTAACAAAACGAGTGAATTAACAAGGAAACAACAATGCCCATATTTGAATATAAATGCTTATCCTGCGGTAAGATAGAAGAAGTTCTCGTCAAATCCGGCCCCGGCACATCCCCCGCCTGCCCCGATTGCGGCAAGCCGATGGAAAAGCAGTTTTCCAGCTTTTCGGCCGTGGTCAAAGAAGCTCCCCACCAGCACTCCGGCGGTTGCGGCTGTTGCCCCAATACCGGCTGCCCAAAATTCGGCGGATAGAAAAATCGCCGTTACCGATGAGTCGGATAGGTCGTCAAACTAAAAAGACCAACATGGTCTCAAAACGAACTATATAATGTTTAAGGAGTTAATGATGAAACGCATGGCTTTTAAAGTGACAGTCCTCCTTGCCGCAATCGCGCTGGTTGCCGGTGCGGCCGAAAAGGTTTATAAATGGGAAGTACACGACATGTCCCGTCCGGTACCCCCGGTAATCACCCCGGGCGCGGAAAACTTCCTGCCGCCCTCCGATGCCATCGTCCTGTTTGACGGCAAAGACCTGTCGGCATGGCAAAGTTCCGGCGACGGCAGCCCCGCCAAGTGGAAAGTCGAAAACGGCTACATGGAAGTCACCAACAAAGGCGGCGAAATCCGCACCAAACAGACCTTCGGTTCCTGCCAGCTTCACATCGAATTCTGCACCCCCGCCGAGGTCAAAGGGGACAGCCAGGGTCGCGGCAACAGCGGCGTCTTCCTGATGGGCAAATATGAACTGCAGGTGCTGGATTCCTTCAACAATCCCACCTACGCTGACGGCCAGTGCGGCGCCATCTACGGCCAGAAGCCCCCGCTGGTCAATGTCTGCCGCCAGCCGGGCCAATGGCAGACCTATGACGTGATTTTCCATGCCCCCGTGTTCAAAGGAGATGTGGTTGAAAAGCCCGCCACCATCACCGTCCTGCAGAATGGCGTCCTGATTCAGGATAACTGGCAGATCGAAGGCACCACGTTCCATAAAGTCCGTTCCAGATACGAACCCCATGGCCCCACCGGCCCCCTGTGCCTTCAGGACCACGGCAATCCGATGCGGTTCCGCAACGTCTGGATTCGCGAGCTGAAAGACAATACAGAAGAATAAAGATATGGTTTTGCCACTAATATCCAAAAGCCTCCTCTGTCCAGAGGGGGCTTTTTTTATGTCTCCAGATTGGGCTTGCATTGTAAGCGGAGTTGGTCTATCCTGATACGGAATATTGATGTATTACAGGAACATGATTGGAAGACACTTATGCGTTTTGATGAACTTGGACTTAAGCCCGACATCCTGAAATCCCTGTCCGATCTGGGCTGGACAGACCTGACCCCGATTCAGGAACAGACCTTCAAGCTGGTAATGAGCCATCGCGATATGATTGCCACCGCCGAGACCGGCTCGGGCAAGACCGCCGCCTGCGCGATTCCGCTGATTCAGCGGGTGGACCCGAACAAAAAGGCGGTACAGGCCCTGATTCTGGTGCCGACCCGCGAGCTGGCTTTGCAGTATGTCGCCGAGATTGCCGCGATTGCCAAATATACCCAGGTGGCGCCGTTTGCCGTCTATGGCGGCTTTTCGATGGAAACCCAGACCAGCAAACTGACCCACGGGGTGCAGATTCTGGTCGCCACTCCCGGACGGCTGATTGATCTGCTGTATAACACCCCCCTGCGGCTGTCGGAGGTGGAAACGTTTGTGCTGGATGAGGCCGACGAGATGCTCAAGCTGGGCTTTCTGGCGGATGTGGAGTTTGTCTTTTCGTGCCTGGTGCATGAGCATCAGACGATGCTGTTTTCGGCGACGATGCCCAAGGAAATCAAGGCCCTGGCCCAGCGCTATCTCAAAGACCCTGCGGTCGTGGAACTCAATCTTGACCAGGTCGCGCCGGATACACTGGAGCACTATTTTATGCTGGTCAAGCCCGGCCATCGGCTGGAGTCACTGATTCAGTATCTGGAACAGGAAGACCCCAAACAGGCGATTTTGTTCTGCAACAGCCGCAACAGTGCCGATAAACTGTATGACCGCCTGCGGTCCAAGACCGACTCGGTAGAGATCATCCACGGCGGACTGGAGCAATCCCGCCGAACCAGCCTGTTTCGGCGGTTCCGCCAGATGCAGATACGCTATATGGTGGCCACAGATATTGCAGGCCGCGGGCTGGACTTTTCCCATGTGACCCATGTGATTAACTATGACTTCCCGCGGCAACTGGAAGCCTACACCCACCGCACCGGACGCACCGCCCGCATGGGCCGGGAAGGCAAGGCGCTGACCTTTATCGTCCAGTCGGAGCTGGGCAAACTGAAGCTGCTGTTTCGTAAAAACAAGATCGAGCCCCGCTGGATTGGCCAGGAACCGCAAATGCAGCATGGCGGCCGGCAGCAGCAACACGCCGGGCGTGAAGGCGGCAAATCCTCTCAACGGCAAGGCGACCGGCGGCCGGGGCGTTTTCGCAAACGCTCCAGGGGAGGCAATCGCGGCTCGCAGGCGAATGCCCAGGCTCCCGGCAATACCAATACACAGTAAACTATTCAGGATTGCATTATGAATTCTGCGATTCAGACATTTATCGAAGGACACAAACAGGTTCTTGCCGATTTTGAGAAACAGGCCGGGGTGACCATTCCCGCAGCGGCAAAGCTGCTGATTACCTGTCTGAAGCAAGGCGGGTGTATTTATATCTGCGGCAACGGGGGGTCGGCGGCTGACAGTCAGCACATTGCGGCGGAACTGGTGGGACGATTTCGGCGGGAACGCCGGGGCTTGCCTGCGGTAGCCCTGACGACCGATACGTCGATTCTGACATCCGTCGGCAATGACTACGGCTTTGAGCAGGTCTTCAGCCGGCAGATGGAAGGTCTGGCGGCACCGGGGGATGTGCTGTGGGCGTTTTCGACCAGCGGCACCTCAAAAAATGTCATCGCCGCCGTCAAAACCGCCAGGGCAAAAGGGGCCAAAATCCTCGCCTTTACCGGCAAGAGAAATACCCCGCTGGAGCAGATGTCCGATGTATGCGTGGCACTTAACGGCCCGACATCCACGGTGCAGGAAATCCATCAATTGGCTTACCACATCCTGTGCGATTTGGTCGAAGCCCACTTTACTGAAAAGTAAGAAAAAGAGAGCTTGATCGAATTTTCATTGTCTGGGAGATTGGCTGGGTATTGCATCGCGTGTATCAATCAACCCCATTCGGGGTTGGGGAATATGGACAAATGGAACCGTGGGTTTCACCCACGGCTATTCGGCTTGAACCCTGCGGGTTGAAAACTCAAAAACAATAAATGCAAAACGTAGATATCAATACTTCAGGTTGCATTCCAGGATGTAGGTTATGATTCAATTGAAAAATGGTAACTATGACCATGATGAATTCAACGTTCTGTAGTATCCGGAACGTAGTGAAAATTCTGCTGGTCTGTCTGGCGGTGATGTGTTTGGTCTCGTGTCGGGCACTGCCAGCAAAAACATTCACGTTTGTGCAGGTTTGCGATCCGCAACTGGGATTTTCCGAGTATGAACAGGACAAGGCGTCGTTCTGGCAGGCGGTTCGGCAGATCAATGACCTGCGGCCGGAGCTGGTTGTCATCTGCGGGGATATGGTCAACACTGACGATGACCGCTCTTATGCTGATTTCAAAGAGATCGCAAACGGCCTGTCCATGCCGTATTACTGTGTGCCGGGAAATCACGATGTCGGCAATGAACCGACAACGGCCTCGCTGCAGACTTATCGTCAGCGGCTGGGGCGGGATTATTTTGTGGTTGAACACAAGTAAACTTTCGCACTTTTTAGAGCATTATGAAAAGCAGTAATCAAAACAAAAAT
>CAZVYY010000052.1:0-11967 GCA_964630775.1 uncultured Pirellulales bacterium
TGGAAGCACTGGCTTCCGCCGCTTAATACGTTATGAAAATGTGCGAAAGTTTACCACAAGGGAACTGCTTTTATCTTCGTTAATACACAGCTTTGGAAAAATCCTGTAGAAGGCGAAACCCAGAAACAGGACATCTGGCTCAAAGAGAGCCTGAAAACGGCCTGGGCCAAAGGGCAGCCAATCTTTGTCGTCGGGCACAATCCCCTGTTCTGCAAACAAGCCGATGAGCCGGACGAGTATATGAATCTGCCGAAGGAAAAACGGGCAGAACTGCTGGCCCTGTTTGAGCACTACCAGGTCGCGGCGGTATTAGGGGGACACACGCATAAATTAACCCTGAACCCATACAACACCATTCAGATGGTTAATGGGGAGGCAACCAGCAGAAATCTCGATTCGCGTCCTTTGGGTTTTCGAGTCTGGCATGTTCGGGAACAGGTCCTTCCACGACATGAATTTGTCGCATTAGACCCGCCTGCATCGCAAAATTAGCACAAACACATCACTACATGCATCGGTAGAAAAGCACACGGGCAGGTCCGATAAATTTCGGAATTGAAAACCGGTACCGGTCGGTGTACAATCTCGGAGACATGGAGGTTTTATACCCAACGGGTATGATTATTCTGCGAGCAATAGAAGCAATTGGTTGAAGCTACTGTACTTAGCCACGACGAACCGGAAAATTTCAAGTAGGATCAGTATATCGATGAAAAGCGTATTAATCTTGTTTATTCTGTCCGGAATATGCGGATATGGGGCGGTTTTGACCGTGGCCGGCGACGGCACGGCGGATTTTACCTCGATTCAGGAAGCGATTTTCGCGGCCTGGCACGGGGACCGGGTGGAGATTCGGCCTGGGGTGTACCGTGAGGATTTCTGGTACGGCGGGCGAGGCATCACCGTGGCCGGCGTTAATCCGGCGGATCCCAATGTCACGGCGGCAACCATCATCGAGGGGACGGTGACGTTTAACCTCAGCGAGACGGCTTCGTCGGTGCTGGAGGGGGTAACAGTACGGGGCAGGTCGTACCCGCTGGCGGATGCCCAGTCGGAACAGGGCATGCCCAGGATTCACGGGGATATTGTCGTCTGGGCGGATAAGCGAAATTATGACCAGACCGGCGTGGATATTTACGGATTGAACCTTGCGACGGGTGCGGAGTTTGCCATCTGCACCGCAGCGGGCATTCAGAACCGCCCGGCGGTATGGGGAGACGTGGTCGTCTGGCAGGATTATCGCAATGACCCGAATTATGCAGATGTGTATGGAATCAACCTGACGACCATGGAGGAGTTTGTCGTCAGCAGCGGCACCTGGGATGAGTCGGGGCCTGCGATTTATAATGGGGTGGTGGTCTGGCAGGACAACCGCGCGGCGGCTTCGACGGGGTATGATATTTACGGCAAGACCCTGGCCAGCGACGAGGAATTTATTGTTTCCAATGCAACAAAAGACCAGTTGAATCCTGCCATTTCGGGGATGGTCGTTATCTGGCAGGATTACCGGTCCGGCTCCAATTACGATATTTATGGAAGAAATATCCAGCTTGGGTCCAATTTCGTCGTCAGCAATGCGACCAAAAACCAGATTAACCCGGCCATTTCGGAGCAGTATTATATCTGGCAGGATTACCGCAGCGGCAACGCGGACCTATATGCCAAAAGCCGGTCCGGAGGGGCTGAGTTTGCGGTCAGCACACTGTCCAGCGAACAATCGTATCCCTCGATAGATGGGGCTATTGCGGTGTGGGAGGATTACCGCAACGGCAATTATGATATCTATTCCAAAAACCTGACGACCAGTGTGGAAACGGCGATTTGTACGGATGTAAATATGCAGCAGCGGGCGGCCGTCAGCGGGCAGCGGTTTGTCTGGGCGGATTATCGCTGGGGCCCGCCGACCGTGGTGTATCTGGACCTGTCGCGCAGCGCGACGAATGCGATTGTCTGTTCCGGGGCAAGCCCGACGATTCGCGGCAACTTAATCATGACACTGGATAACGGCATCATCGGGGAGTATTCGGCATCGCCGGTGATTTTTTCGAATACGATTGTGTATGGGGCGGTGGGTATTTCCGGCTGTGCCGGGACTATTGAAGAAAACCTGATTCAGCTTAACGGCATCGGGCTGTCCAATTGCAGCGGGACGATTCAGACCAATCTGCTGGCCCAGAACAATATCGCCCTGAGCGGATGCAGCGGTGTGATCTCGGGCAATACGATATCCTATAACACCACGGGCATGAAAAGCTGCAGCGGGCAGATTCTGGACAATTCGATTTTTTACAATGCCGGCTACGGTCTGAATCAATGCAAGGGCCGGATTGAGGACAACCGGATTATGAATCACGGGCTGGCGGGCGTATCCGGCGGCGGCGATGCAGAGACCGTGGTCAAGGGCAACTTCATCGGTCAGAATGCAGCGGGCATTACGGGACTGACCGCCGAGGGGATCCGCGAAAATGTCATCACGTTGAACAATGGCGATGGATTGTCCAACTGTGCCACACAGGGCATTGCCAATAATATTCTGTCGCAAAACACCGGCTACGGAATGACGGGCTGTACGGGGGCGGTGACGAATAATACGGTGGTCTCCAACGGCAAAACAGGGATTAAATCCACGGCGGTGATCAAGAATAATATTGTCGCATATAATGCCGGATATGGGATCGAGGGCGGGCAGATTGCCTATAACTGTTTTTGGCAGAATACCAGCGGGATGTATTCAGGCTCGGCACCGGGGGCGGGTAATATTGCTGTCGACCCGCTGTTTGCCGATAAGGACAACGGGGATTATCATCTCAGGTCGGCGGTGGGACGGTGGGATCCGAACGCGGAAACCTGGGTGGTGGATACTCAGACCAGCCTGTGTATCGACGGCGGAGACCCGGCGGATGCAGCAGGCCTGGAACCCAATCCCAACGGAGGACGCGTGAATATGGGGGCCTTTGGCGGAACCCGCCAGGCAAGTCTGTCGCCCAATGGCAGCGGGACGATCACCCCGGTCTGCACAAACCGCCCGACGATGGATTTTGACGGGGATTGCATCGTGGGACTGGCTGATTTTGCGGCGTTTGCGGCACAGTGGCTTTCCTGCGGGCTGGAACCGGCGGAGGCATGCGGGGCAGGCGGCTGAGCGGTCTTATCGGAACGACGTTCTTGTTTTTGGGGGTAATTACAGCAGGTACGGGGGATTCCACGATTCCAAGCCGCGGGTTGACCTGCGGGGGAATTCAGCATATAATATTTTGTTTTTAATGTTGAAGTGGTATAAGACCGCGGCCTGTCATCCACGGGTGTTGGACAGGATGCGGCCGGGATCAAATAATTACCCTGTTATGAGAGGTTGTTTGTGGCAAAAACGAAAAAGAAAGATAAGGCCGGCAAGAAGGCCGAAATTCGCTGTCATCAGTGCTCGGGCTTGTGCTGTCGGTATTTTGCACTGCCGATTGAGACACCCGAGGATGCGGATGATTATGATGATATTCGCTGGTACCTGAGCCATACGCAGACGCAGGTGTTTGTGGAAGACGGCGACTGGTATCTGAACGTACTGAATCCGTGTATTTATCTGGGGCCGGATAATCGGTGTCTCAACTATGAAAAACGGCCGAAAATCTGCCGCACATACAAGACCGATGATTGCGAACTGACCAGCGGCGATTACGGCTATGAGCTGCATTTTACGTCCGACAAGCAAATGGAAGAATATATGAAAATCAAGTTTGGCCCGAAAGTGTTTGAGCGATATGATGCAAAGAAACACACGAAGGCCAAATCCAGATCCAAACGAAAGACGAGATGAGACGATGAAAATTCCTGCAGTCAAGGGAACGCGTGATTTTTACCCCAAAGAGATGGCGATTCGCAATTTTATTGTGGATGGATGGAAGGCGGCGTCGCGCCGCAGCGGTTTTGAGGAATTCGACGGGCCGATATTTGAATATCTCCAGATGTACCAGGTCAAAAGCGGCGACGAGATTGTCGAGCAGTTGTTTCACCTGACCGACCGGGGCGGACGGGAGCTGGCGATACGGCCTGAGATTACCCCGACGCTGGCCCGAATGGTCAACCAGCAGGTCAACGCCCTGCCGCGTCCGATCAAGTGGTTTTCCGTGCCGCGGCTGTGCCGGGCGGAGCGGCCGCAAAAGGGACGCCTGCGGGAATTTTTCCAGTGGAATATCGATATCATCGGCGAGGAATCCACATTGGCGGATGCCGAGGTGATTTTCTGCGCGATTGATTATCTGCGTTCGACGGGCCTGACGGAACAGGATATTGTGGCCAAGATTTCCAGTCGGAAACTGCTGGCGGCGCTGCTGAGAAATATCGGGATTGCCGAGGAGAAGCTGACGGTGCTGTACCCGATACTGGACAAGAAATCCAAGATTCCGGCCGAGGCTTTCGATGAGATTCTGCGAAAGGAAGTCCCCGATACCGCCGCCGTGGATACGATTTTAAAGCTGATGGATTTACATAATGCCGATGATATTGCCGGACTGGTGAATCTCAATGAGGATGCCAGGGCGGCCCTGACGGAGTTGCAGGGCTTGTTCGGCATTCTCGGGGCGATGGGTGTCGGGGCCTATTGCCGGTTCGATATGAGCATCGTCCGCGGGCTGGCGTATTACACGGGCATGGTCTTTGAGGTGCACGATGCGGTCGGCGATTTGCGGGCGGTCTGCGGCGGCGGGCGATACGATAACCTGCTGCGGGACTTTGGCGGCCCGGCGATGACGGCTGTCGGCATGGGCATGGGCGACTGTGTGCTTGAGATACTGCTGCGGGAAAAGGGCATACTCAAGGACGATACGCTGGCGACCAAGAAACTGGACTATTTTATCGCGGTGGCTGAGCCGACACTATCGGACAAGGCTGTGGAATTGGCTGCTACGATTCGGCTGGCAGGGTTAAGTTGTGAATTCCCGTACAAAACCGGCGGACTCGGCAAACAGCTCAAGCAGGCCTCGGGCTATAATGTGTCCCGGACGATTATTTTAGGGCAGGAATTTGTGACTGAAAAGAAACTTGTCGTCAAGGATATGGCATCCGGCCAGCAGGAACAGATTGCGGCGGATATTTTCGTGTCCAGCCTGAGACCGTCTTGTTAACATAGGTAATATAGTCATTCTTTCAGCTCAATTTTCGTGTCATCGGGCACTTAATGCTTGACAAGCAGAAGCAATTATGTATAATTACAGCTAATGATAATAATTAGATATTCTAAATAAGGAAATATTCGTGAACCAGTTTCAAAAACATCTGAGTTGTATTTGGTTTAGTTATTTACTGCTGTTGCGCTGAACAGTCGGTCATAGTCTGATTATATAAAGGCCGGCTTTAACCGGCCTTTTTTTTGGTGAAAGGATATTATGAATATTAAAGACAGAATAAGGCCCTTTATTGGGATGTATTTATTACTCTACAGCTTTTTCTAAGAGGACAGATTCTATGTCGATTCGCATTCTAACACATTTAATCAGAAACCTGATTGCCCT
This sequence comes from uncultured Pirellulales bacterium, assembly GCA_964630775.1. Taxonomy (GTDB): domain Bacteria; phylum Planctomycetota; class Phycisphaerae; order Sedimentisphaerales; family Anaerohalosphaeraceae; genus Anaeroglomus. Next base: position 5,505 of record CAZVYY010000052.1, read on the forward strand.
GTCGCCTGAGCACAGAATCCGTCGGCCCTGCTTTCGCAACAATGCCCATGGTCAGTTCTGTCCGCGTCGTGCGGTAGAGCATTCGCCGCCATTATAAAAGTCCTTTCCAGTCTGCCAAACGATACGACTCAGCTACAGCAGCGTATCATTTGCCTGTTTTTTTATAACCCTGAATTACCCGGTTCATCATGGATGCTGCGCAGTTTGAATAAAGTCCAATGGAAACGATTACCCTGACACATGAAAGGAAATATTATGGCACAAAAACAGATCTTTATCAGCGATTATGATTATGACCGACTGGATGCGATGGTTCAGGCGTTCAAGAATGTGTGGACCCGGGACATGGAAAGTGTGACCATGCTGCAGGAAGAAATCAACCGGGCCAAAGTCATCCCGCAAAAATCCATCGGCGACGACGTGGTCACGATGAATTCCAAAGTCCGTCTCAAGGACCTCGATACCGGCACATCCATGGTCTATGAGCTGGTGTTTCCGGAGGAAGCGGATTTGGAACACAACAAGATATCGATTCTGGCACCGGTGGGCATTGCCCTGCTGGGATATCGCGTCGGAGACCGGATTCAGTGGCCTGTCCCGGCGGGTGTTCGGACCCTGGAAATTACTGAAATTCTGTATCAACCGGAAGCTGCGGGCAATTATGATTCGTAGCTTCACTGTCAGGAGATGGATATGGTCCATACCAAACGGCAAGGATTGTTTGAGCGTATGCGTATGAATGTTCGACGTGCAGCGAAGGCGATATTTCCGGCACCAGTCAGGGAACACCGGATGCTGTCGGAGTCGGATCATTTTCGGCTGCAAGCGATTTTATCCAAAGGGTTTAAAGAGATAGGCAGTACCGAAGCCCGACATGCCCGACGGATGCGGCAGCTTCTCAAACGCGGATTTCTGTTTGCATGCAAGCGGATTCCGTATTCGGTGGTCACGATGAACAGCCAGGTGCAGCTTCGCTCGCTGCGGGGAACGCGGTTTGCGGTGACGCTGGTGTACCCGCAGGATGCGGATAGGAAACAAAAGAAAATATCGGTTCTGTCACCGCTGGGGATGAGCCTGCTTGGACGGGCAGCCGGACAGAGCCTGTCCAGAAACCTGGTTATTGAGAAAATTATATATCAGCCGGAAATCGCGGGAGATTTCCATTTGTAAGCTTCAGACCCGGCCGTATAAGCGACTATTCGGCCGGGTTTCTCATTCAGGGCTAAGCTATGAAGGAGTCTGTCCACAAAACCGCATGTCTATATTTATCAATCATTTAGAGTGTATTTCACTAAGGTAAAGACAGGGCGGATTTGATTTTTTCGCACAGGATTGCTCTTTGGGATACAAACGGGTATAGTAGTGCAGCTTTAAACGGGAGCAAGGTAAAGGCGATGAATGAAGGACAGGATTATGAACGGGCGTTTGCAGCGTGGCTGAATGAAAAGCAGATGCCATATCGTGCGGTGGATCAGTCCCGTCGGCGTCAGTTTCGACGGCATAAGATCAAGAGCTTTGATTTTGCGGTCAGTACGCCGGGCGGCCTGCTGCTGGCCGATGTCAAGGGACGACTGTTTCGCGGTCAGAGCCTGGCGGGACTCAAGGGCTTGCAGACATGGGTGACTGGCGAGGATATCGAAGGGCTACTGGAATGGCGTCAGGCAGTGGCCCAGCGACAGAATTGCCAGGCGGGATTTGTCTTTGCCTATCGGCTGATTCAGGTGGATGTGGAGTCGGACGGGCTTTCGGTGTTTGAGTTCGAAGGTCAGCGGTATGTGTTTGTGCTGATTGAACTGGATGTATATCGGAATAATATGAAGCGGCGAAGTCCTCGCTGGAATACGGTGTACCTGCCGGCCCGGCAGTTTCACAGTGCAGCGGTATCCCTGGCCGACTGGATGGACAGGCAAAGCGATGTCGTTGTTAATGAAATTAATATTTAATCGATGAAAATGAATGGTTAATAAAATAATAGAATCCATTGCGGCCGGGGTTTTGGCTGGTCAGGATATTGTGCGGGATGACATTGAGACATTGTGCCGGGAAAGCTGCGATAGTCTGGATGATTTGCTCTACTGGGCCAATGAAATCCGCAAGCAGCACTTTGGAAACCGGGTTCAGATTTGCTCGATTGTGCCGGGCAGACTGGGCGGATGCGATCAGGACTGTGCGTTTTGCGCCCAGTCGGTACGGTATAATACGTATCTGGAAAAAAAGCCCAAGGTGCTCAGCGATGAAGAGATTCTGGCCGGTGCGCGTGAGGCCAGGGCCAAAGGGGTTCCCCATTACGGGATCGTCTATAGCGGCCGGACAATCAGTGAAAAAGAGCTTACCCGGCTGGAAGGGCTGATTGCCCGGATTACCGAGGACGTCGGGATTCATGTCTGCGGCGGCTTCGGGATATTGAGCGAACAGCAGCTTGTGCGGCTGGCCAGGGCGGGGATGCGACGATACAACCATAACCTCGAGACATCCCGCACCCATTACGGCAAGATTGTGACGACCCATACCTACGACGACCGCATCCGCACGATCAAGGCATCGCAGGAGGCGGGGCTGGGGGTCTGTGCAGGGGGACTGTTCGGTATTGGCGAGACGGAAGCCGACCGGATTGATATGGCACTGCTGATTCGGGAACTGAATGCGGATATGGCACCGCTGAATTTTCTGCATCCGATCCCGGGAACACCGATGGGCGACCAGAACCCGCTAAGCCCGCGGGAGATTCTACGGATTATCGCGATGTATCGATTTATCCTGCCCCGGACGAATCTGAAGGTTGCCGGCGGACGGGTGCTGAATCTGCGGGATATGCAAAGCTGGATTTTTTATGCCGGCTGCTCCAGCATCATCAGCGGCAATTACCTGACCACGGCCGGACGGTCGGTAGAGGAAGATATGCGCATGCTGACGGATCTGGGACTGGAGGCGGTATAAAACGGAATCAAAACTGTTTATGTCATCAGTCCGTCTTGAGTGTCAATAACCAGTATAGCCAGCAGGTTTGGTGTACGGCAGTCAGAGGTCACTGTTGCGCCATGAAGATACCTGCAAGTTTTCAATTAACCTGTCCCTCTTCTGAATTTCGGGCACCATAGTCACGCAGCAGTTGGACAATTTTAAGATAGCTTTTCTGCTGCTCGATGCTTAAAGATGTGTATGTCTTGTCGTTTCGCTGTATCTCGGAATGGACTTTCGCGCCGGCTTCCTCCAGCAGCTTGACGGTCTTGATAAGTCCCGCCCTGAACGCTTTGGACAGCGGTGTTATACCCCAACTGTCAGCCGCATTGACATTTGCCCCGGCGTCAATCAGGAGCTTGACAATCTCATGATGGTCCAGTGCTGCACTCAGGGCTGTTAAGCCGGACAGAACACCGCCGTCACAGCTACCAAGACACATGACAATATTCGGATTGGCCCCGGCTTCTAGCAGCAATTTGACCATCTCCTTATAACCTCTGGCAGAGGCTGCCCATAGCGGGGTAAAACCTCTGTTATTGATCACATTGACATCGGCGCCGGCGGTAATCAGCTCGCGAAGTTCGGTGATATCTTTTGCCTTGAGGGAATCGGCAAGTTCAATCAGCCGAAATGTAGCCTGATTGCGTTTTGTGTATTCAGGGCCTGCATACTGCTCCAGAAGCGAAGCAATTTGAGTACGTCCTTCAGCTTTTGCGATGTCCAGCAATGTCTGGTACCTGCCGCCTGCATAGACCTTGATATCCGCATTGGCCCCGGCTTCCAATAAGAGCTTAACGATTTCCACCGCTCCATGCTGCGAGGCAATATACAGAGGCGTGTCAGCCTTATCCGAAAGGTTTACACAGGCACCGGCATTCAGCAGGAGTTTGACAAGTTTCGGGTCATTATTTAATACTGCGAACCACAGCGGCGTATGCCAGGCACGATTCACCACATTGACATTCGCTTCCGCGTCGAGCAGCAGCCCGACAACCTCAGATTTAAACGCCAATAACGCCACAAACAGCGGAGTCTCACCGCTATCGTCATAGGCATCACCATTCGCACCAGCAGCCAGCAGCAGCTTGACAATTTCAACATGGCCATGATATGACGCATCCGATAGCGGCGTACGGGAACTTTTGTCTCGTTGATTGACATCCGCCCCGGCAGCCAGCAGAACCCGGACCGCTTCGACGTGGCCTGCCTCGGATGCCAACTGCAGCAGGGTTCGGCCTTGCTCATCCGCCACGTCGACGTCGGCCCCGGTTTGAATCCATGCGTGGATTTCGGCGAGGGCTTCATCCCCCTGCTTTATTGCAGGCGAATGGGGCGGAGTTTGTTGAGCCTGTACCACAGTCCCGCCGCACACGACAATCAAAACCAGCAATCCAGCGATTTGATGAGCACTCATCATCTGTGACTCCTTCAAAATTATGGCAGAAAGTACAACGCCAACAGCGGATGCTTTTAATCTTTAATCCGTATCCAGCCAATGCGACGCAAACAGACCCAATTCCGCCAGGTTGATGATGTTGTCGCCGGTCCGTCGGGGCATCATGTCATAATACGCCATCGGCCCCAGCCAGTTTTCGGCCAGAATAGCCAGGTCCTGCAAGTCGGTCGTACGGTCGCGCGACCAGTCCGCCTCGAAAGGCCGGATTTCGGGTATGACCCGCATTTCCGTAGTGAAATGATAGTCATAGTCTCCAATTCCTACTGAAGAAGTCTGGTAGTCATAGACCATCTCCACAAAGTAAGAACGCCACCCTGCCGGCGGCAAGCCGGGATTGGCTGCATACACCCCCGGAGATTGTGCAGTCAGCACCGTGGATGTCCAGCTATTGCCGATGGTCATTTTCCGAAAATCCCGGCTGTAGGGATTATCCGCCTGCCAGAGTTTGACTTCAAGCGGCTGGACCGCCGTCGTCACGGTCATCGAACCATCCGGATGAAGCTGCCATGAAAAGGCCGGACGCGCATTGCCATTCAAAAACGCATCATAATAGGGAACCATATTAGACAGCACTTCTTCATATGCCCCATCCAGATAATGATTGGTGTTCGGGAAGGTTCTGACATACGTTTCCCCCAGCAGGCCATCGATATAAAACTGGAGCGAATCATGGACAAAAAAATCATCCCCCGCCGCCGTCACAATCAGCTTGGGAATAGTCAGGCGGTCACGGTATTCATAGGGGTCAACGATTGCCAGCAGTTCATCGGTACGCGACATGTCAAACCAGTCAAATATTCTCATCTCCTCATAGGGATTCAGGGCCTGGGCCCAGAAGCCATAACAGGACCACTGATGAGCAAAACTGCGCCGCATGTTCAGCAGGTCGCTGACGATAGGCGCTATCGCTGTCACCCGCGAATCGACCGCCGCCGTCAGCCAGGCCGTCCAGCCGCGCTTGGAGCCGCCGGTCAGCACAAAGTGGTTGATGGTCTTGCCGGCCTTGCTCTTGACAAATCCCTGCACGGCATCCATGCACCGTACGGCAGACTTGACCATCGGCAACTGCACCGGCCAATAGGCATCTCCGCCCCGGAGAAACTTATCCCAGGAATAGGCGATAATCTGGTCTTCGCTGCGGCTGAAAGTTTCATCCGAAAACCGCAGGGGCTGGTTGGGCACACTTCGCAATTCCACAATCACTGTGCGTGTCCCGGCCGCCAGAAGACGATATGCCTGATTGGTCGAGTCCGACGGATTAATATTCGGTGCCGTCTCTCCAATGCTGCCGCTGTTAATCAATATCATCGCCGTATCCTTAACCGGCCCCAGCAGCCACTCCACTTCCGGCACAATAATCGTCACCCAGTGCGTCCAGACCGTCGGGCTAACCTCGCCGGCTCCCCGCCAGGACTGAGAAGTCATCTGGAGAACGTAAGCCCGTGTGCCGGTGTATCCCAATAAAGGATTACCATCATAAACCGAAGACCCATACTGGCTGTATGCAAAGTTCGCATCCGGCATGGCAACATAGTCATCCAGAACGGTTGAAAAGGCCATAGGACCAATACACAGTATCCCCATCACAAAAACAAATGCTCCGACTCTGGTTTTCATCACAATCTCCTGTGGTTTTAAGAAAAAAACATTCTTAGCCAGACTGACCTGTAAATCACGTACCGTACCGGGCAAAAAGAGGAACTCCTTTTTTCTTTATGCCATTTTGCAGATTACCTCTCCCGAAAAAACTAAAATTATTATACCCAATCCTGTAACGGGAATTCAATCCCAAGACGCATTAATTAGAGCATTTTCTTCACCGATTTTGCATATCTTGAACAAAAACGAATCTTTTTATCGAAACCTACATCTATTTACAGACAGGATTTAGCCTCATGTCAAATTCCTGTAAGTAACCTTTATGACGGTTTTGGGCGTCCTGAGTAGGTTGTGTATCTATCCCACGAATAATACTGGACAGGTATCCTATCGTAAACTTTCGCACTTTTTAGAGCATTATGAAAAGCAGTAATCAAAACAAAAATG
>CAZVYY010000053.1:0-11442 GCA_964630775.1 uncultured Pirellulales bacterium
CACTGCTTTATCTAAAACATAGTCTCTTGTCAAGAAAGAAGCTTAGTAGTACAGATTATTCAGCAGCAGGGGCATATTTTATCACGATATGCGTGCATCAGCATCAATGTTTATTGGGGCGGGTAGGGGCGACCAGCAGGTCGCCCGTACGCCAAGGCAATCCGAGTTCATTCGGGCGGATGGCAGGAAATTGTGTCGCCCGCACGGGAACCCGAGCGAATTGCAGGGGCGACCCGCCGGTCGCCCTTTCAGAAAACCCAGCAGAGCATCGACGTTTCCGCAATAGGCAACCACAGGGGGTTGCCACCACGTGTGTACATCGCGGACACACTCATTTCAAGTTAAACACCACCAGTATTCAGACATATGTAATTTCATGGCATAGTCTTGACATTAACAGACAGAAAAGATATAATAATATATGATATAATTGTTTTGCGAACTGCAAATCAGGAGAGAGGATATGAGACCCTATCGAAATTTGTGCATTGTCGTTACTGCATGTCTTTGTTCAGCCTTTTGTTTTGGATTAAATGGTTCCGGTACGTCCGCAGATCCGTACCTGATCCAATCCATGGATGATTTTAACGCGTTCCGGACAAGCTCTTCTTATTGGTCAGGACACGTCCGGCTGGACTGCGAGCTGGATTTTGCGGGCACGACGTTTTACGATTCCTGCATCAGTTATTTTTCGGGAGTCTTTGACGGGAATCACCAGTCCATCCGCAATCTCAAACTGGACAGCAGCAGCGAGGCCGTGGGATTTTTCGGGTCGTTGTATTCGGCCCAGGTGCACGATGTGGAGTTTGTCAGTCCCGATGTTGAAGGATATGAGCGATTCGGGGTTGTTTGCGGGTATGCCGAGACCTCGACAATCCGTAATTGTACGGTCACGAATCTGAAGATGCTGGCTCATCGCTACGGAGGCGGGATTGCGGGGTACGATTTGGGATCGACGATTGTCGGCTGCTCGGTTTCCGGGGAACTCACAGGATATGAAGACTATGGCACGGAATCGAGATGCCTGGGCGGGATTCTTGGATATTGCTTCAATGAAACTGTGGTAGAAGATTGTCACAGCCGGATTACGATAAAAAAATATATGGCAAGCCATAAGCTCTCATCGCTGGGGGGTCTGATTGGGTATCTCGGGCAGGGACAGGTCCACCGCTGCACCAGCACCAGTACGATTACCGGAAGGAATTATGTTGGCGGGCTTCTGGGTGAGTCGATCTGGAAGACCAATATTGTCGAGGATTGTTCTGCCGAGGCGACTCTGGAAGGCTATGAATGTGTTGGCGGTCTGATTGGACGCAACGGCAACAGCACTGTTTCCAACAATGTCGGAGGCACGGTTCGGAGGTGTTCCAGTAAAGCCGCAGTGACCAGCACCAATCGATTTGTCGGAGGACTGATCGGCTATAATTACGCCGGAGCAACTCTTCAATGCCGTTCAGAGTCTGCTGTTACCGGCCCCTCTTTCGTCGGCGGCCTGATGGGAACGAGCAATGGTCAGGTTCAGGATTGTTACGCCGCAGGGTCTATCCTCGGCAGCGGGATGAATTACGGCGGTCTGATTGGAACAACCGGCGCCGAAATTACACGCTGCTATGCGGCGGTTGTGCTTCCGGACTCGGCAATCACCCGCGGCGGACTGTTTGGAACACTTGAAACCGCAGGAAACGCATCCTCCTGCTTCTGGGACAGCCAGATTCAAACAACGGCAGGAATTCAAAGCATCGGCGACAAGAGAGGCACTGCCACGAACGTCTATGCCAAAACCACCCCGGAGATGAAGACCAAAAGCACCTTCACTGCATACGGCTGGGATTTTGCCAACGAGACAGCCAATGGCTCTGCTGATATCTGGCGGCTGTGCACGGACGGGTCGGCTTATCCGCGATTGTCGTGGGAATTCCCGCGTTCGGATATGGCTTGTCCGGATGGCGTGGGCGTGGAGGATTTGCTGGTATTAAGCGCCCAGTGGCTCCTGACGGGGCTAAGCCCCAATACGGGGGCCGACTTGTCCGGCGACGGCAAGGTTACGCTGGATGATGCGGCAATCCTGAGCCGTGCGTGGCTTGCGAATCCATAAGATTTCGTCTTGACTGTCATTGCGTCATATCCTATGCTGAATGGATGATGACAGAACATAAGCATAACCCTGCTGTTACGATAGCGTTTGTCAACTGGGACGACAAGAAGGCGGACCTGTTTTTTGTCCGCAAGACCGTCTTTGTAGATGAGCAAAACGTGCCGGCGGACATCGAGATCGACGAAAAAGACCCGCTGTGCAGACATGTCCTGGCCTGCGATGGAGGCAAGCCAATCGGCACGGGCCGAATCGACCCGAAGGGCAAAGTCGGCAGGATGGCGATTCTGCCGGCCTATCGCGGGACCGGGGTGGGCCGCAGGATTCTGGAGGCCTTAATCCAGTACGGCAAAGACAACGGACTTCGGCATTTTTATCTGTCGGCCCAGACCCATGCGGTCGGATTTTATGAAAAGGCAGGCTTTGTCCGATACGGCGACGTATTCGAAGAAGCCGGAATCCCGCATGTAATGATGGCGCTGGATATTTGAATCATGCCATCGTGGATTTGTGCATCTTTGGCATTGGGGCTGTGATTCTCTGGACACCTTAGTATGAAGTGATTGAAACAGCCCGCAGGCAGATGTTTACAAACCCCGTTTCAAGCTGTCGTCGCCGTATTTTTCGCGGATACGGTCAAAGACCCCGTCGAGCTTCCTGTGCTTTTCATCCTCCGGCTCGGTAAAGAGCATCTGCTGGCCTGAACCGGCAGCAGACAGGCCGGAGGTGCCAAAACCCAGCAGCCGCAAGGGACCCTGTGCGGTTTTAAACCACTGATTGAATATCTTCTGGGCCTCCTGAAGAAGGACGCACGTTATCTGGGTGGGGCAATCCATCGTCACACTGCGGGTCATAGTCCGGAAGTCGCCATAGCGAAATTTCAGCGTGAGGGTTCTGCACTGGAGATGTTCGGCCCGAAGCCGCTGGGAGACCTCCTCAACCTGATGAATCAGGATGCCCAGCAGGATTTGTTTATCCCGGATATCCGCAGGGAAGGTTTCTTCGGCAGAGATGCTTTTGGTTTCGTGGTGCGTTTCAACGGGCCGGTCGTCAAGGCCTTCTGCCAGCCTGAGTACCTCCTCCACCTGATTGCCGAAAACCATGGACAGTTGATAACGGGGGGCAGATCGAAGCTGCCCGATGGTCTTAATGCCGATTTTTTCGAGGGCTTTATTGGTGACCTGGCCGATGCCCCAGACTTTCGAGACAGGCAGCGAGTCCAGAATTGTCTGCTTAGTCTCTTCGGTAATGACGACAAAGCCATCGGGCTTGTGCAGATCCGAGGCCAGTTTGGCAAGAAATTTGTTGGGAGCCAGGCCGACCGAGGCGGTCAATCCGACTTCCCGGCGGATATCCTGCTTAATCTTTTGGCCGATGGTCTCGGCGGGGCCAAACAGCGATAGACAGCCGGAGATATCCAGAAACGCCTCATCGAGCGACAGCGGCTCGACCTGGGGGGTATAGGTCTGGAAGATACGGCAGATATCTCGGGAGATTTCGATATAACGAGCCATCCGAACCGGCAGTACAACGGCATGAGGACACAGACGAATCGCCTGGCTCATCGGCATGGCCGAGTGAATGCCGAACTTGCGGGCTTCATACGAACAGGCCGCCACCACCCCGCGCTGCTGAGGCAAGGCCCCCACCAGAACGGGCTTGCCTGCAAGGGCGGGATTATCCCGGACCTCTACGGAGGCATAAAAAGCATCCATATCGACATGGAGGATATAACGGGCGGTTTTCATGGGAGTATTATAATCCGCGGGGCAAATGAAAAAAGGGAAATTTGGGATTATGCAAAACTAGTCATTGCTGTTAAAATAGAGCAACTATTTCTATAGTTGTCGTACCCACTATATCAGTATATCGAACAAAATGCAAAAGGTGTGACTATGCAAGCAACTCGTATCTGGCGGATTATCATCGTGGTGTTACTGGCTGCTGGGATTCAAAACGTCTTTGGGGAAAACTGGCCCTGCTGGCGGGGACCGCGCGGCGATGGAACCAGCCTTGAGACCCAAGTGCCCGTGCAGTGGGATGCCAACACTCGCATCGTCTGGAAGACGCCGGTGCCGGGGGTCGGCTATGCATCCCCGATTGTGTGGGACAATCATATCTTCACCGCAACGGCCATGCCGGACAGTCAGGAACGCATGCTGCTTTGTTTTGATCGCAAGACGGGGGCGTGTTTGTGGAGCAAGGCTGTTCTGAAAGCGCCGCTGGAGAAAAAACACGCCGATAACAGCTATGCCTCGGGCACCCCCGCCACGGACGGCAAGTATGTCTATGTCTCCTTCCTCGACGGCAAGGATGTGGTAGTAGCCGCATACGATTTTGCAGGCGAGCCAATCTGGCTTAAGCGGCCCGGCACGTTTTCCAGCCCGCATGGGTATAGCTGCTCGCCGGTGATTTATAAGGATACCGTGATTATCAACGGGTCCAGCCAGGGCGAATCATTTCTGGTCGCGCTGGGCTGTTCGGATGGACGGGAGGTGTGGAGATTATCGCTGGACAAACCCGCCCTGAGCTACAGTACGCCGCTGATTCGCACGCTGGCCGGCAAGACCCAGATGATCTTCGGCGGTAATCAGGAAGTGGCCGGCATGAATCCGGACAATGGCTCGCGTTATTGGGTCATCGACGGGCCGTCGGAGGAATTCTGCTCCAGCCCGGTCTATAGCGAGCAGGCGGGACTGCTTTTTGTCTGCAGCAGTTGGCCCGAGCGCCACCTGCTGGCCATCAAGCCGGATGGGGCGGGCAACGTGACCGAGAGTCATATTGCATGGCGAACGAAGGATGGAGCTTATTATGTGCCGTCACCGATATGTGTGGATAAGTACCTGTTGACCACGACGACCGGCGGCGAGATTTACTGTTTTGACGCCGCTGCCGGAACAGTCCTGTGGAAACACAAGCATGGCCGTCAGTATGCCTCGCCGGTGCTGGCCAATGGGCTGGTCTATATGCCCAACGACGACGGAATCATCACGGTCATCAAGCCCGGCCCGGCGTTTGAACAGGTCGCCCGGAATGACATAGGCGAAAAGACGTTTGCTTCGCCAGCTATCAGCGGCGGCCAACTCTTTTTACGCGGCGAAAAACACCTGTTCTGTATCGGGCAGTAATCAGACCGCAGGAAACAACCGCATGGCTTTGTATTTTCAGTCCCTGTGCAGCAGCAGTTCAGGCAACTGTCTGACGCTGTGGTCGGACACGACGCGGCTGGTGATTGACTGCGGGCTGGCATCCATGAAAAGGACCCGGCTGGCCCTGCATCCCCTGACCGAACAAAGGCCGATTGATTCGGTTCTGCTGACCCATGTTCACAGCGACCATATTTCCTATTATCCGCTGCGTGTTCTTGAAGCGATGGGCATTCCGGTTCATCTTCCCGCCGATTGCATCGACTCGCTCAAAGCCAGGCACTTTAACGGATACGGATTTAAACACCTGAGCCTTCATCCATATTCAAGCAAGGCGTTTACCGTCGGCGATTTTCAGGTCAGGCCGTTTGAGGTATCGCATTATCCCGGGTTTCCGACGTTTGGATTTGAAGTGTTTTATCAGGATGTCAAGGTCGTCATCGCCACGGATTTTTATCAATGGGACAGCATCTTTGACCATTTTATCGATGCGGATTTTATCTTTGTCGAGTCCAATCATGACATGGACCTGCTGCGGCAGTATTATAATCCCAACAGCCGGTATCATCTGCCCAACCCCAGAACCGCGGAACTGCTGGTCAATCTCATCAAAGCCGGCAGAAAGATGCCGCGAATCATAATGCTGGGACACCTGAGCAATCAGCGGAATACCCCCCGACTGGCTATTCAGGAAACGGCGACAGCGTTCACGCACGCCGGCCTCCACATGCCGTTCGCCCTGGAAGCGGCGCCGTTAAGACAGGCCGGTAAACCAGTCCGGATTGTATGAAACCAGATACCCTGTTTGAATCCATCATCCTCTGACTTGAACTGACAACAAATGACTCACGGACGCTGCCAGACCTGCACAAATTCCGCCAGGTCGTTCAGGTCGATCATCCGACTGGCCCGGTCGGCCAAATCGCAGGCCGGATTCCAGTCCGCATCCTGCGGGGTCGTCCGCCAGGCCCTGGCCAATACGGCAAAATCATCCATATCCACCGCACCATCGCCTGTGAAATCCGCCTGCACAATCCGGATGGCATCCACCACGCCGTAATAGGTGCCATCGGTATAATAACCATGCTGCGTCAGTGCCAGTTGGGTTCCATCGATATCGAGTTTGGTATAGCCGTGCACACAGCCGCCAACAAAAGGCCCGATGTTGTGCGCCCCGCCGACGGTCATGTGCGGCCAGTCGGTCACGACCGGTTCGACCGTATCCAGATAGCTGGTGCATCCGCTGATGATGTAGTAAGTCCCTTCCAGCCTGCCCCGCTCGTATTCATGGGTATGGCCGCTGAAACATATCTGCACTCCGTACTGCTTCATCAGGGGCACCAGGTACGTCCGCAGAATCGGGCTGCCGTCAAACCACCGCTCGCAATACGGCGGCACATGGACAAAGACAAACCGCCACGCGGCGTTCTGCGCGGCGTCGGAAGACAAATCCTGTTCCAGCCAGCCCAGCGGCAGCGAACTGATGGAATCGTCATACGGCAGGGTATTGTCATTGAGCTGCGAATAATCGATGCACGTGAAATGGGCATTGCCGTAATTGAACGAAAAATTCGTCATGCCGCTGTTTTGCACCGCTTTGTGCACAAAGCTGGTTTGAGGCTCGTCGTGGTTGCCGAATGCAACAAAAAACGGCTTCTGACGGGCGAAGGTATTGCATACATATTTGCGGAATGGATTGGCAAAATACGAATAGTCGGAGTTCTGCACGATATCCCCAACCGAAACACCCAAATCCGCACTGGCCGCCATATCGGTAAACATCGCCAGGCTGACGGCGGGGTTGTTGGTTTCCTGCTGGCTGTCGCCCCAGACGGCAACACTGAAAGGCGTGTCGTTCAGAGGCGCCGTACGGAAGACACCATCTGCACTGAGCGTTGAACCATTGCGTGCGCGGAAATGGTACTGAGTCTGAGGGGCAAGGCCGGTGATTCGGACTTTACAGATATAAACTCCTGAACCGGCATCAATGCAGACCCCTTCGGCCTGACTGCCATAAGATGTAGTCAGTCCCCAATCGACCCTCGGTGCGACAAGCCGGTCGGTCTCCCATGCAATGGTCATCGCATTCTGACTGACATTCTGCAGATACGGCTGCGACTTAAAAACACCCGCAACATCCCCGGAAATGGTGACCTGCAAAGGCAGTGACCAGGCACTCAGGCCGCCGCGACTGTCACGAGCACGGGCGCGTATCACATAGCTGCCCGATACCTTCCACGAGTGCGAAACGATATAATTGGTGCCCGAATCCCGGTCTTCCGACCACGTCAAAGTCCCATCGCCCCAGTCCGCCTGATAGCGTACCAAGTCCCCCTCGGGGTCAATCGACGAGAACATAAACGCAATAATGTCTTCAATCCCCGCTGCCGTGCCCGAAGCCCTTGCCGAAGGCACCGCCGGAGCCGTATTGCCAACTTCCGCAAGACTGTATTCCCAGACAAAATCATCACCAAAGGCTTCGCACTCCTCACCTGTCAGCCGCTGGGTCAAAAAACCAAATCGAACCAACCGCGTCCCCGCCGGAATCAACAGCCCGACCTCATCCGGCACAACTACCGTTACCCACTCCTTTCCGCCCGGCCCCGCGATCCAGCCGCTGTCATCCGTCGCAAGCAAATTTCCCGCCGCATCGAGATACTGCACGCAGATGCGGCCCTGGTCCTGTCCGTCACCGCCCAGATTTCCCCCGGCCCTGCCCAGAACTGTCCCGCTGTCGATTTCCACCGCCAGAAAACTGACGTCAATCATCTGGGCAATCTGGCCCTGAACTGTCCTGCCCGAAGTAAAATAGTGACTGCCGGTCCGCGGAAAATGCCAGTCGGTCCTGTCGGTGGCCTGCCAGTCAAATCCCTCCACGATTGTCCAGTTCATCAGGTCGCTTTCCCCGGAGGGGTTCGACAGCAGATTCATCCCGACATAGTCGGCGGCCTGCGTAATCTTGACAGGATCGTTCGGCCCGCCCAGCGAACCGACCTGCACATCCGTCAGAGCCTGCCCCCAGATGGCCGCCGTGGTGCAGCGTATCGGATAATCCTCCCCGCTTTCATCGGCAAACAACAAGATCGACCCCTCCAGCCCGAATCGTCCATCCAGCGGCTGGGGAACACCTTCAAGCCATTTTACACCATTGACATAAATGCGATAAAAATTTGAATTGCTGACCGAGACGACAATACGCATCCAGGTCTCACTCGGCACAACATTGGATGTATATCCGGTGGCGGAAATCCCAATCGTCCGGTCGGTCGAGACAAAACAGTCGCCGTCGTTGGCGTTGGAGGTGTTGGTCTGAAACAGCGACACCCAATTACCCGTACTGGACGCCGGGAGCCTGACATCCAGCAGCACCGTCCACTGATTGACATAAATGCCCCCGCCGTTGGCCGACAGCCCGTGAACGCAGGTATAATAGCTGCCGATGCCATCGAGCACCGCGCCATCCCCCGCAGCAATCCCCGCCGCAGCCGTGTGGGTTCCGGTTTCCACCAAATCCGAACCGAGCGTACTTTTCCCCAAATGAGCCGGGTCATCAAACAGCCACAACCCCGCCGGCTGCGGATAGGTTGCCAGGGCTAAACCCGTCAGCACAACACCCCATAATAATGCTGTTTTCAACATCCCTTCTCCTTGCCAAAATCGCTTAATACATCAAGACAAACGTTTGTTCTATTACTATACAACAATCCCGCCCAAAAGTCAATCCTCGGGGAATTGTCCAGCGGAAAAACAAGCTAAACACCTCCCAAACGGCAAACAAAACCTGTTTTTTTCGACCATAAAACAGGTTTTGCCGCCCGAAGAGGCGGTTTGATGACAAAGTTTACCCCTAATCTTTTCTGATTATCTCAGTCCAGTTGTTTTTTCCAATCCGGCCCCGGCGGCAGGGAATCTGCGTCCGCCCCCAGCGTCTTATTCGGGACATCCGAGACGGATAAGAAATCGTAAATTCCGCCTCACCCCACACATCCACACACGGCAGGGTATTCGCATCCGGCATAGTCTGAGGGGGATTGTTATTGTCCTTATTGATTTTCAGCATCGTAACTCCAAAGCATAGCCTGCCGGGGGTCGGAATGAAGGTTGCCCGGCAGGCGTGCTTAAAAGAGACTTAAGCCCAAGGAGTTTACTGACGACGACGAAGGAAAACGCCGCCCAATCCCAGAAGCAGCATCGTGGCCGGTTCGGGAATAAATCGAATATTATCAATCGTGGCCGCATAGCCTGCTGAATCAATAAGCTGAATACTGAACGCGGTTCCGTCCAGCCAGGTTCCTGTCAGCAATTTGGTTGCCGTGTTATAAGTATGTGTACTGCATACCATGGTCACATGCGGATTCCAGATCAGCTCTGCCGGCTGACCTACCCATTTCCAGATCGACTGCGACGTGGTCAGACGGTCGATGCGGCCTCCGCTTAGCAAGGCTGTGCCATCGACACTGACGCTTATTTCATGAACCTCACCGCCATAAAAATTGAGATGGGCATTATGAGTTACACCAAGGATATGTATCCCTCCCAGATAATCGGGATTATAAGGTGTGGTGCCAAAAATATCTGCGGTACTCCAATCATACAAGCGTAGCATATCCCCGCCCCCCCAGTCATTAATAAGCTCTCATGATTCTGGAGCGTTGGGACATAAGCAAGTTCTATTCCTTGTGTAACCACATACGTATAACCGGCCATCACCGGCAAAGATAGAGCTAACCATGTCAAAAATGCAAACTGTTTCATTGGACTTCCTCCGATTGAGTGAATGTTTTATGTGTTGTTTTCAACGCCTTCAGGGATTGATCTATTTCATTCATAAAGCGGTTCCATGCATCCGCATCAATATCCTGCTGTAGCTGCGGATCGGATAACCAAAGCGTTTCAAGGAACAGGGCCGCATTCTGTAATTCGACAATCTGCTCGCCACTCGTTTTTTGCAGGGTGACATCTGTCGATTTTGCAGCAGGCCATTCTTCTTCTAACGATGTCTCCAACGACATGAGCGAAGCCGTCGCATTTATCCTCTGTGATTGCTGTTCCATCAAATCCAACCGCCAGCAGGCCGCCCACATCCAGTCCTCTTCAAGCCACATCAGCAAATCCGCTAAATCAATGGTGTATTGACTGGTTCCCGTGGATGCCCAATTGCATCGTGCATTCCAGTGAACACAATCAGCCGCTTCTACATACTGCGGACTGGCGGGATCGCCGGTATAGTAGGTGTGGTCCGGGCAGTTCGGGTCCAGCACATAAGGGTTCCATGAAACCCACGCCCGCGAAAACAGCCCAAAATCACCCAGCCCGACCAGCCCGTCCCCATCTAAATCTTTAACATGATACACATCCGTGCAATCCACCTCGTCGGCCCCGATATCCACAATATTGTTATCAATTCGTGTCGCTCCGTCCATGTCGGTTTCTTCGGCGGCAATCCCCGTATTATTCCCCCTGTCAATGCAGGGCGACGTCGGCAGCAGGTGAAAATTATGCAGCGCAATATCCGCGTAGGCAAACTGCGGGTCGCAACTGATATTGTGCGAATTCGGATCCGGCGTCGTCTGGGTGAGATTGTTATTGTCCTTATTGATTTTCAGCATCGTAAATCCAAAACATAGCCTGCCGGGGGTCGGAATGAAGGTTGCCCGGCAGGCCACTAAAGAATAACCGTAAACATTTATTTTCGACGACGAAGGAAAACGCCGCCCAATCCCAGCAGCAGCATTGTGGCCGGTTCGGGAATAAATCGAATATTATCAATTGTTGCGGCATAGCCTGCTGAATCAATAAGCTGAATACTGAACGCGGTTCCGTCCAGCCAGGTTCCTGTCAGCAATTTGGTTGCCGTGTTATAAGTATGTGTACTGCATACCATGGTCACATGCGGATTCCAGATCAGCTCTGCCGGCTGACCCACCCATTTCCAGATCGACTGCGACGTGGTCAGGCGGTCGATACGACCTCCGCTTAATACGGCAGTACCGTCTACACTCATACTGATCTCGTGAACCTCTCCGCCATAAAAATTGAGATGGGCATTATGGGTGACGCCAATGATCTGTATCCCTCCCAGATAATCGGGATTATAAGGTGTGGTACCAAAAATATCTGCAGTACTCCAGTCATACATACTTAACACATCCCCCCCCCCCCCCCCCCCCCCCCCCCCCCCCCCCCCCCCCCCCCCCCCCCCCC
>CAZVYY010000054.1:0-11168 GCA_964630775.1 uncultured Pirellulales bacterium
TTGACACCGTCAATGATTTCCGTAAAAATGTGCGAAAGGAAGCTTAGTTATACATATAAACGTTCATCTTATATCTGTTATGGAGATATAATTTAGTTTCATCCATCATAAAGACAGTAATGTCGTTCAGAGAAGGCTGAACAATCCGTTTTGTGAATATTTCATAAGGCATTTTTATGTATATAGTTATGGCATTTCATAAAAAAATTGATACCCACATCTTGAATCCTTGCCAGCAGCATGTTATAGTAATATTTAAGTGCTTGTGATTCTGCTGGTTTATCCAGCAAAACAGGCAATTGCTCCAATTCGTTGTTTATCAGGTGGAAATGGCATTTGGTTTGAGAAACTGAAAAACCAAAATGTAATTCAAGCCTGCGCAGAAGAGAATATTCTATAGGCAGAATATTAACGAGTTTTGGCAAATGGCATCAGGAGTTTATCCCCTTCATCGGCGAAAAGCTCCGCGAAGACAACAAGACCAAAATTTACATCAAATAGTGTGCCTGACGGTTGTACTCAACCGCAGTTGAACTTCTTTCTCAGGTAGATTCGATGTAGATAGCTATGAGCCGAAAGAAGCGATTGCAAAAACATAGCTCTCCCAAAGCCATTCCTGTTGCACCGCTGCCCGGCAGGACAAAGCTGTGGTTGTTTCGCCTGGCCGGCATTGTATTGATTCCCGCTCTATTTTTCGGCATACTGGAATTGGCCTTACACTGCATGGGTTACGGTTATTCCCCCCGAGCCATCATCAAACGCCGGCTCGAAGATAAGCCAGTCTATTGCCATAATTATCAATTCGCCTGGCGATTTTTTTCGCCTTCCATGGCGCGTCATTTTGACGGGTTTGTTTTCGATACCCGGAAATCCCCTCAGACCCGCCGCATTTTCATTCTCGGGGAATCCGCCGCCGCAGGCGTCCCTGCCCCGGCCTATAATTTCGGTCATATTCTCGAAGTCATGCTCGATGCCATGTACCCGGAGGTCAACTTCGAGGTGCTGACCGCCGCGATGCCCGCGATCAATTCTCACGCCATTCTCGAAATCGCCAGAGACTGTGCCCGATATCAGCCGGATATAGTCATTGTCTATATGGGCAATAATGAAATTGTCGGCCCCTACGGCCCCGGTACCGTGTTTGCCCCGTTATCGCCGAACCTGCCGGTGATCCGGGCCAATATCGCTCTCAAATCCACTCGCACCGGCCAGCTTCTCGAACAGCTCATGCAATGGGCTGCCCCCGATCCCCACAAGCCAAAGCAGTGGGGCGGATTGGAGATGTTTCTGGATAAGCAGATTCGATACGATGACCCGGCTCTGGACATCAGTTACCGGCATTTTCAGCAGAATCTGGCCGATATCTGCCGGGCGGGACTCGATGCCGGGGCTGCCGTGATTGTCTCCAATGTGCCCACGAATCTGAAAGACTGCCCGCCTTTTGCATCCCTTCACGCATTGCAATTGACGGATGCCGACCGGCAAACATGGCAGGAAATCTATCAGCAGGGCGTTGCCCTCCAGACCCAGGGGCAGTTTGCCCGGGCGATTGAAAAGTACCTCGAGGCCGAAAAAATCGATGCCGTTTACGCTGAGCTTCAATTTCGTCTGGGCGATTGTTACTGGAATACCGCGGACTATCAAAACGCCAGAGAACGATATATCCTCGCCCGTCAGTACGATACGCTGCGTTTCCGGGCCGATGACCGCATCAATGAAATCCTTCGTGCCGCCGCAGCCGACGCCGGACAGGACAAGCTCTATTTTGCCGACAGCATCGCTGCCATGGACGCCGCCAGTCCGCATCAGATTCCCGGCCGGGAGCTGTTTTATGAGCATGTCCACATGACCTTCAAAGGCAACTATATCCTGGCCTGTTCGATGCTGCCCTATATCCAGAAAACGTTGTCGCCGGAACTGCATCCGGCCGTAACCGACCCCTTCAGTGAAGAACAAGTCGCTCAAATGATCGCCTACACGGACTATGAGCGTGCGGTCTGTTTAAGCCTCGTGTATCAGACGTTTCTCCAAAAGCCGCCGTTTACCAGCCAACTGGACCATGCCCGTCGTATGGCAGACACAAAGCAGGATATCGACAGTCGTCTTCTGGCTCTGTCCAAAAGCGGGCTGGAGGCCTGTACGCGGGTGCACCAGCAGGCCCTTCAAAACCGACCCGACGACTGGCAGATGCTCTTTCAGTATGCGGCCTTCACCAACAGCGGCCTGCACAATCCCAAAGCCGAAGAAGAACAGCTCAGAAAAGTGCTCCGGCTGTGCCCCTATCATCTGGCCTATCTGAACCTCGCCCGAAACCTCCACAGCCAGGCCAGAATCGCAGAGGCCCGGTCGATCCTGAACAGTCTCCTGAAATTGAATCCCAGCACCGTCGAGGCATATCTGGAACTGGCCTCGATCCACAGCCAGTCCGGCCAGTACGACCAGGCTATCGCTCATCTGTCAAAGGCGCTGTCGCTGGAGCCTGCAAGCATGATCGGGCCGCATCTGAGCCTGGCCGACGCCTATGACAAATCGGGACATTCCGACAAGGCCATGGAGACGCTCAACAGGGCCATCACCCTGTTTCCCGAACCACAGACCGCACCCGCACATGCCATGCTGGCCTATCTGTTCTATACCCGCAATGACTTCCCGAACGCCCGGAAAGAAATGCAGACCGCGCTGAAAATCGATCCGGCCATCCGGAAAATGCCATCCTATGACTGGCTCATAAAACTCCTGGGCAACTGACCCGCCCCGCACCCAAAACCGGGGACAGTTACCAAATAAAAGGATAAGAACTGTTGCCTGTGCCTGTTTTTTAGTATCCGTGTTATAGCCAAACCCCGATAGGGGTTGTAAGTTTCATAGCCGGCGGCGTAAGCCTCCGGATGCAGGTTTCTCTTTTTTTCAAGCCCCGGCGGGGCGATAGAACTGGGCCGCAGAATCTCCAAAACAATCAATGGTAAAACGACCCGTTATGTGTATAATAGCTCTCAGATTCTGTGTGAATATGAAGGCTTCCGGCTGGCCCGAAAATATGTGTACGGCCCCGGCATTGACGAACCGGTACGAATGATGATACTTCCCAATACAGATTTAAACGGCGACAGCAGCACGGACCTGCAGGATATCTATGTCATGAGCGCATCCTGGATGCGGCACTCCGGCGACCCGGCCTATAATCACACCGCGGGGAAAACCGGGGACAGTTACCAATTAAAAGGAAAATAAATGATGCCCGTCCCTGATTTTAAATATCCGCGTTATCGCCAAACCCCGACAGAAAACCGGAAAAAACCCGGGACAGTTATCTATAAGGAGGAAACCGGGCACAGATATCGATTATGCGTATAAGACGCAATTAAATTTTACTGTCCATATTGCCTCCTGTTAATCTGGACAACAGATAAGTCGAGGGGCATCACGTTATTTCGCGAATTTACTTTTTTGGCGTTGCCGTAGGGGCCTTGCGGATGTAGTGTTTGCGGCTGACGGGGCTTATGGGCTGGCCGTCTCGGGCAATTTTCAGACAGGACACGGTGGCGCTGTTGCGCAGGGTGAAGGGTTCTTCGTAGTAAAGGCTGGCACTATTGGGATCGGAACCGTCGAGGGTGTAATGGATACGATAGGGGCCATCGACCACGAAATCACTGAAAGACACATCAATCGGCGAGGTGAATTCGGTTTCTTCCGGATAAATTTCCGGCCCGTAAATAATCTCAGGAGCGCTGTCAAACGTCAATTCAATGACAGTCACAACGGGATCCAGGGCTTTTTCCGGGACAGCCAATACAACATTGATTGGTTCGCAGGTAATCCCAATCGGACAATTCGGGTCTTGAAGAAACTGCGCCGATACGGGATTGCTGACCAGGCCGGGCAGGATAATCCTGCCGTCGGCGGGCCAGTCGAAAATGTGGATGTACAGGCGATTGCCTTTGGTTGTGCTGCGGCCGAATGGCAGCTCTTTAAACCGGCTTGCCGTCGTGCCGTAAATACTGTCGCCGTTGACGTTCATCCATTGACCGATTTGCTCAAGGCGATGGATGGATTCGGGCGGGAAAATGCCTTCTGCGGTGGGGCCGACGTTCAACAGAAAATTGCCGCCTTTGGACACAATATCCACGAGCTTGCGAATCAAATCGGGGGCGCTTTTATAATTTTTGTCGGCTTTGTTGTATCCCCAGTGGTCATTCATCGTCATGCAGGTTTCCCAGTCGTAATTGAGTCCTGTTGCAGGGATTTCCTGTTCGGGGGTGCCGAAGTCGCCGACCGCTTCGTTGGGATCATACGTCCCGGCCATCCCCTGACGGCCTTTGCCGACACGATTGTTGATAATAATATCCGGCTTCAAACTGCGGACGTACTGATATAAATCGCGTCCGCGTTCCTCTGTCCATGTTTTTTCCCATTCTCCATCAAACCAGAGTACCGCCGGTTCATAATTGGAGATAATTTCTTTAAGCTGGTCTTTCATGTATTGGACATACCGGTCAAAATCCGCTCCCTCGGCGGGACGCTTTTCCCAATTGCGGCGAGGCAGGTAATCGGGATGGTGCCAGTCCATGATGGAATGATAGGTGCAGAATTTCAGCCCCTGTTTGCGGCATTCCTCGGATAACTCTTTGAGGATATCATGTTTGAAAGGCGTATGCATCACGGTATAGTCGGTCAGGGCGCTGTCAAACAGACAGAATCCGTCGTGATGCTTGCTGGTGATGACAATATATTTTGCGCCGCTGGATTTTGCGATATTGACCCAGTCTGCGGCGTTAAATTGCGTGGGATTAAACCGTGAAATAATTCGCGTGTAATCGTCAAGCGAAATTTGTGCTTCGTGCTGGATCCATTCCCCGTAATGGGTCTTGCCGTTCCATTGTCCGGCCGGGGCGGCATAGAGGCCCCAGTGAATAAACATCCCGAAGCGAGCCTGCCGCCACCAGGCCATTCGCATGTCCCTGTATTCGGTGGGTTCATTCAGAAAATGGGAAGGGGCAGCCGCTTCATCCTTCAGGACGACGGATTCCGCACCATACACCACACTGGTGATGACGGCTGCCAGCAGAAGGCTGCGCAGGGTAATTACATGCATCATGCCGATTCCTTTCTGAGTAGTAAACGAATACCTGCTCGATGGAAGGTAAAAAAATCCTCCCATGCAAAGATATCCGAATGCGGATGAACTATTATATCAAACCATAAGTGGATTTACTGTTTCTTTTCTTCCCGGCTTTTTCGGGCACGATCCTGGAGAATATCCAGCTTGGATCGGATTTCGACGGCCATCCGGCTGTTGGGGAAATTCAGTACGATTTCTTTGCCCGTATCCAGTGCGGAGACCCAGTTGCGTTCCGTCACCGCCATCGTAAACTGAACTCCGAGATTGTGGAGCTTGGTTTTAAACACACTGCTGGCTGATTCCTGCAAAGCCAGCGCCTCGGTAGGCGTCAGATATTGATCCAGTTCTTTCAGAATTGCCAGGCTTGCATCCGTATCCTTGGCCTGGACGGCTCTGTCCCATTCGCAAAGCAGCTCGCCTTTTCGCATATCTTTGCGCTCACGCAGACGCGAGGGCATGGATTTGGCTTTGTCCGAATAGGGGAAAACCTTGATCAGGGTTTCAATTTGAGCGGCTGCCTGTGCCCAGCGGGCCTGATCCATTAATTCTTCAATATGGCTGATAATCTGCTGGACTCGTCCTTCCTCGGTGGAAGTGCGGTATTTCTCGGTCATGTTTTGAAGTTTTACCCCTAATTGCTGATAGCGGGGGGATTCTTCCATCGCTGCAATCATGGACATGGCAGCATCGAAATCGTGTTGATGCAGTTTGGTCAAAGCGGCCTCGCCTAATTCAAGCTGTTCTATGTCTTGAAAAGCGATCTCCTTGGCTGTATCGCTCAAGTGAGATGCCTTGTTAATTTGGGTAAGAATATTGTTGTTGCGGGCCGTAGCTTCCGTCAAATTATCCAGCTTGATTCCATTTTCCCTGGATGATTGCACGCATTCCCACAGTAACAGCAGCATGGCAAAAGACAGAATAATAGTTGCAAAACCAATGAAAACAAAACACAACCACTCGAAAAATCGGGCTGTCCCCGGCTGTTCAAAGTATCTGAAAAGGAAGTCGAGAATGAAGAGGACAAAAGCGACTGCCAGGGCTGCCGCAAACACCAGATGCCATTTGATACGCCATAATTGTGAATCTTTGGGGGCCTTCAGGAAGTTCATATTTCTCTCCTTAGTCAGAACAATCAAGGCCATCTTTCTATATTGAATTATACCTCCGGGCGGGGGAGCTTGTCAAAATGATTATGGTATATTGTAGCATTAATGTAAAGAATCAAAAGTGATACATTCGCTTCAGGAGGTTGGGCATTTGCACAAAACGACAAAAAACGAGGCCTGGGCTATAAATCTCTAAACAATTTCTTAAAAATCAATCTTTAACCAGTTATCTGTCAAAGGGATAAAGTCGTTGGGTTCGACCACGTAATTCCTGTTGAAATCGGCATAAATGCATAAACTGTTTGGATCGGGCAGGATGTTGGGATCTGAATTATTTGAGGCATAGATGACCGAAAAATCGAGCGGCAGGAAATCCTGAACAGAGATAATCGTGTTTGGATCATTGGGATCCTTCGGGTCCCAGGGGTGCGTGTCACAAATACAGAGCCATTCTCTTGAAAAAAGGGACAAATCGTCCAGATTTACTGTGCAATCTTTATTGAGGTCGCCAACCAGAACGCCTGGCCCGCAAATGAGCAGGTTATCGACGGCCAGATAGCTTTCATAAATGGTGTCTGATCCCCCATCTTTAACAGTCAATAAAAGAGTATACAGACCTTCTTCTTCTGGGGAAATTGTGTACGAAAAGTCCTTCCATGTTCCGGTGCTTCCATAATCTCCCACAATCTCAACAGAGCATGAGGCGATAGGAATGTTTTGGAGGGGATACAGGGGTGGATTGTTCGGATCAACAATCGGGAGTAATTCAATAGTGCCAATATCCGTAAAGGGCCGATAATCACAGGTTCCAAAGAAGAAAGAGCCGGTAATAGTGGTTCCGGCCGGGAGGAAAATATCCTGATAGGCCTGGGAAAGAGCAATCCTTCCGTCGCTGCCCGGTCCCATATCACCGGTGGAAAGAACCAGGAATTTTTCTCCATCAACAGGATTTGGAATCCACCATTTTACCGACGTTTGGTTATAGTTAATGCTGGGATAAAATACAGAATGTACCCCTGCATAGTTGATAAATTCCCAATGCAAAGGAGACGTAAATGGCAACGTATTCGGTTCACTCGGTACAGCCAATTCAAAACTTCTATTCTGGACCTGTCCGAAAACCGAAAACGAAATAATCAATAATATAAATAATTGCAACCCCAACGGTCTCATTGTTCTGGTTCTCGAAATTTCCCTGTATTATATCAATTTGGAAACATCAATACAACTCCTTTGAAATGTTAAATTTACACTTCTACCTATAAGACGACAAAATAAGGAAGTTGTTTCATTCAAAATTGGTAATATTTGCAAAATTGAGAGGATGTTGATAATTATAAACAATATATATAAGTCATTTTTTTATCGTTAGATAGACCTATTGCTTCAGGTCATGATTCAGGCAAATGTTGATAAATATCAACGCTATGGCAAGGCCGTTATAAACCATGCCTCAAAAAAGTCGGTCAAGGGGATTCTTTTTGATTCAAATAAACAGGATTTTGATGTATTAGGCTTATAAAAGAGCCTTAGACTGCACTGTCGGAATAGGAATTGCTAGTAATATCAGACAACGGTAAGACGCGTGGTGAGAGCGATTATTGATAGCCGGGGGCTAAGATGAATAACGAAGCGATGTTTGAAAAGCAGTTGCAGGAGCTGTTGAGGGAAATAGGCCCGATGCCGGAGCCTTCCTATCAGAAATTGGTTGATTTGGCCCGGCAAACCCAGCACAGCAGACAGCAGTTAAAAGATAGTATTGGTAAACTTCAGGATTCGCTGGATTATCTGCGTGTGAGCGTCAAGTACCTCCTGTTTGATTTGGAGGCAACACGTCGGGAAAATGCCTACCTCAAGAGTCTGTTGCAGAAGATGGAATAAAAAAAGACACATTCGACTCGGTTTATTCGGAATCGAATGTGTCTTTTTATTGACTTAGGCGACCTGCATCGTCGCTTATATAACGATATTCACTAACCTGCCTTTAATCACAATCACTTTTTTGGGCTGCTTGCCTGCCATCGCGGCCTGGACTTTTTCACTGGCTAAGGCGACTTTTTCCAGTTCCGCCTCGGACGCATCGGCGGCCACGACGATTTTATCTTTAATCTTGCCCAAGACCTGCACGGCGATTTCGACCTGCTGTTCTTTGGCCAGTTCGGGGTCGAATGTCGGCCAGGGTTCGTAGGCCAGCGTTTTGCTGTGGCCCAGCTTTTCCCACAGTTCCTCGCAGATATGCGGGGCAAACGGCGCCAGCGTCAGGACGAATTGCTCAAGGACGGATTTGGGACGCACATCATAGCGGCCCAGATGATTGACGAAAATCATCATCTGGCTGATGGCGGTATTGAACGCAAAGCCTTCGATATCCTGCGTCACTTTCTGGATGGTCTGATGCAGAATCCGCAGGGTATCGGCATCCGGGGCGGCATCCTGTACGGCCTTGTGCAGGTCGCCGGTTTCCTGATCGATCATCAATCGCCAGACCTTGCCGAGGAAGCGGTGCACACCTTCGACACCCTGCATACTCCAGGGTTTGGTTGCCTCCAGCGGCCCCATGAACATTTCATACAGACGCATGGAGTCAGCGCCATAGTCGGCGATGACCTTGTCGGGGTTGATGACGTTGCCGCGGGACTTGCTCATTTTCTGGTTATCTTCGCCGAGGATCATCCCCTGATTGACCAATTTCTTGAACGGTTCCGGCGAGGAGGTATAGCCCAGGTCAAACAGCAGCTTGTGCCAGAAACGCGAATACAGCAGGTGCAGTACCGCGTGTTCAGCGCCACCGATATACAAATCCACCGGCAGCCAGTATTGTTCTTTTTCCGGGTCGAAGGCCGCGTTGGGATTTTTCGCATCCGTATAGCGAAGATAGTACCAGCAGCTTCCCGCCCACTGAGGCATGGTATTGGTTTCGCGTTTGGCGGTTGTGCCGTCGGGCAGGGTGACATTGACCCAGTCGGTCGCCTTGGCCAGCGGCGGTTCGCCGGTGCCGGTCGGTTTGAAGTCTTCGACTTCCGGCAGGCCCAGCGGCAGGTCGGTTTCTTTCAGGGCAATCGTGCGGTCGCCCTCGGCGTGCAGGATCGGGAACGGTTCGCCCCAATACCGCTGCCGGCTGAACAGCCAGTCGCGCAGCTTGAAATTGACGGTCTTTTTGCCGAGGCCTTGTTCTTCCAGCCAATTTGTTATTTTTTCCTTGAATTCCGGGGTCTTAAGCCCATTGAACTGGCCGGAGTTGATGGCAATGCCGTTATCGCTGAAGCAGATTTCAAACTTTTCCGCTTTGGCGGCCAGCTCCGCATGCTCCGGCTTGACCACCTGAATAATCGGCAAATTGAATTTTTTTGCAAATTCAAAGTCGCGGTCGTCGTGGGCGGGTACGGCCATAATCGCGCCGGTGCCGTAGCTGATGAGCACATAATCGCTGATCCAGACGGGGATTTTCTGCCCATTGACCGGATTGATCGCATAGGCGCCGGTGAACTGGCCGGTCTTGTCTTTGGCCAGGTCGGTGCGGTCGAGGTCGCTTTTGCGGGCGGCCTGCTCTTTATAGTCCGCGACGGCCTGCCTGTGCTGGGCCGTGGTAATCACATCGACCAGCGGGTGTTCCGGGGCCATGACCATATACGTCGCACCGAACAGGGTATCGGGCCGCGTGGTAAAGACCCGCAGTTTGGCATCGTGGCCGTCCAACTGGAAATCCACTTCGGCGCCGACGCTTTTGCCGATCCAGTCCTGCTGGAGCTTTCGAATCGATTCCGACCAGTCCAATCCCTCCAGCCCGTCCAGCAGCCGCTGAGCGTACTTGGTGATACGCAGCATCCATTGACGCATCGGTTTGCGGATGACGGGGTGGCCGCCGCGTTCACTGACACCGCCGACGACTTCCTCGTTGGCCAATACCGTCCCCAGTGCCGGGCACCAGTTGACGGGGGCATAGGATTCATACGCCAGGCGGTTGTCGTTGATGTATTTCTGGATAGCGTCTTCGCCCTGGGCCTGGATATCCGCCGGAATCGGCAATTCCTCAATCGGCCGGGCCTTTTGCAGGGTCTCGTCGAACCAGCTGTTATAGAACTTCAGGAATATCCACTGGGTCCATTTGTAGTAGTTGATATCGGTGGTATCGACCTGCCGGTCCCAGTCGTAGGAAAAGCCCAGCGACTGAATCTGGCGGCGCATATTGTCGATGTTTTTCTGTGTGGTGACGGCCGGGTGGGTGCCGGTCTGGACGGCGTACTGTTCGGCGGGCAGGCCGAAGGCGTCCCAGCCGATGGGGTGCAGGACATTGAAGCCCTTCATGCGTTTATAGCGGGCGACGATATCGCTGGCGGTGTAGCCTTCCGGATGGCCGACATGCAGGCCCGCGCCGGAGGGATACGGAAACATATCCAGCACGTAATACTTGGGCCGCTGCTCCAGCGGCAGGGCGGGGTCGGGCCGGGCGGTTTTGGTCTTCGTCGAGCCGTCCGGCGCGGCGAAGGTCTTGTTCGAGACCCAGTAAGCCTGCCATTTTTTCTCTATTTGCGTAAAGTCGTATCCGCCTTTTTCCATGGTCATATACCTTCACTCAACTTCTACTGATTCTGCTTAAAATTGTCCGTTTTGGCGAGGCTAAGTACAGTGGCATCAACCACTTGCTTCTTTTGCTCGCGGAATAATCATACCCGTTGGGTATGTTTTGCTGTCTATGGTCGATTTATTCGAAAGAATAAACCGGGAATTATACCACTTTTTCGGGGAAAGAAAAGCCTGTAGTTGAAACTATTCGGGCCGGGGGCTTATGGTTAATAGAAGACAATTTTGTGCTTGTATTTATTGCCGGGCTTTTCACTCAGGAGATTGTGGTGTTTTCTATTTATGGTTTGATTTTAGGCGGTTCGTCATGTATTGGTTCAGCCGGAATTGGACAAAATGCCTTTCCGGTTAAGTGACTAAAC
>CAZVYY010000055.1:0-7244 GCA_964630775.1 uncultured Pirellulales bacterium
TCATCGGCAAACAGCTTCACATCTCTTGAGCAAATTTAGCGCTGTCATATTAGTTCTCAGGAAGTGGTGGGGGCGGAGGTGCTGGACCGCAAGCGAAGTTTTGAATTTATCCAACCCAGCAAACTCGTTGGGTATCATGGGGATTACAAAACGAAAGAATACGGGACCATTAAGGCGTATGCCACCAATCGGGATTGTTTTGTATTAATCAAGACCAGGACGGTTCCGAATTATATTATTTCGCCCGACGACCCGGATGCGTTTGCGGCATTTGTCAATCAGCGGTTGTCGAAATGAGGGTAAGTGGAAAAAAGGGCGACCAGCGGGTCGCCCGTACACGGGATAATGATCGGATAAGGAAATGATGTTGGGATTTGGAAGGGGATGTTATGCAGGGCGGCGGGGATGATGGGGTGAGGCGATATGATCCGGAGATACATCATCGGCGGTCGGTGCGGTTGAAGGGGTATGATTATTCAGCAGCAGGGGCATATTTTATCACGATATGCGTGCATCAGCATCAATGTTTATTGGGGCGGGTAGGGGCGACCAGCAGGTCGCCCGTACGGAAGAGCGAGCCATGTTCATCCGGGCGGATTGTAGGGGCGACCAGCAGGTCGCCCATACGGGTGGCCGAGCGGATTGCAGGGGCAACCAGCGGGTCGCCCTTTCGGGAAACCCAGCAGAGCACCGACGTTTCCACAGGGCAGCCGGAGATAATATTGAATGAATATGGATTAATTGTTCACGATGAATGGATGAAGACGGGACAAATTCGGCCCGGTATTGAATTGGATGCATTTGTGATTATGCCCAATCATTTGCATGGGATTATTATCATCACAAGCCGGGCATGTCGGGACGCGGAGGGCGACCAGCAGGTCGCCCGTACGATAATCCGTCCAGAAGCCGGCATGAGAGACCAGTTATTGGTGGGTGTTCATGCGGAAAGGGAAAGAAGGGATTATGCGATTGGGCCGAAGCGTAATTCCATTGGAGCCATTATTGCGGGATTCAAATCGGCCGCGACCAAACGGATCAATGAATTGCGACATACACCCGGGGTTCCAGTCTGGCAACGCAATTATTATGAACATATTATTCATGGGGACAGGCCGCTGCGAAAAATCCGAAAATACATTGCGGGTAATCCGATGGCGTGGCAGATGGATCAATTGCATCCGCAATTTTGCGGCGTGAGGATGGATGAGATGGCCGTGATTGAAAAAAGTGTTATCGATATGGAAGATGATTAGCTATGGGAGAGGGCGACCAGCGGGTCGCCCGTACGGGGGCAATCCATGTTCATCCGTGCAGGCCGATGGGGCTTTGATTATTAGGGTACAGTGCTGGCCGGCGTTTAGTTTGAAAAATACCGTTTGGCGAATTCGATGAAATAGGGCCAGTTGGGGCCGGTGGTGTGACCTCCTTCGTGCTGCCGGAAGGCGATGTCCCCATCAATCAGCGTTTCCTGGGGCGGGAAGAGCATCGTTCGCATGCTTTTTTTGCCCAGCAATTCGTATACGGGGCCTGCCATGGCACCACCCAGAAACATCCCTTTGGCATCCACCCACTGTCCTTCGACGGCAGCGGAACCGGAACTGATAAAGACCGGACGCGGGGCACACAGGGCGACCAAATGATGGCCATCGACGGGAAGGTCTTCCTGGGTCAAGGGACCCGCGTATTTGATAAAGCTGCCGGCGAACCAGTGATATTCACCCGAGCCGGCGAGGTTTTCCACCTGCTCGCCAAATACACGGTGCAGCAGCTTGACGCCTCCGGCGCCGGAGGAGCCGATAAATCCGATGGCGATGCGAGGTTCATACGCCATGGCGACGGCAGCAGCTTTGCCGTAGCGTGAAAGCCCCTCGATGCCGATGCGTTTTGCGTCCACATCCTTATCCGTTTCGAAATAATCGATGGCCCGACTGGCTCCCCAGGCCCAGGCCCGGAGGCAGCCCCAGTCGTCCGGTTTTCGAGGCTGGCCTTTATTGACCAGGCCGATAATCCCCTCGCGTAATCCGGCACCGTTGTCGGCTTGAAAACTGCCGGGGTTCAGGATGGCGTAGCCCCATCCTTCCTTGAGCAATTGCTGTTTCCAGGTCAGTGCGTTGCTGCTGCCCTGCGGCGGCATACCGAAACGCCCTGGAAAGTTAAAACCGAATTCCATAATCAGGGGGACGGGCTTGTTGGCCTTTGCGGGTGTGCCGACGGTTAATTGAATCACCACCTTGAGGGCCGGGTAAGAGGAATTGTCAACAGTTCCCTGAAGCTGTTTGATTCTCACCGGGAAATCCCCGTCGGTGGTTTCGTTTACGTCAACGACCTTCCAGGTTACCGGCGGAATCTGTTCCGGGAGCCGTCCATAGATTTCACGGTCAAACAATTCACTAATTTCCGCCCGCCTTGCCGGCCACTGCTGGGGTTTTGTCACGCGGGTTCCGTCGTTAAATACCAATGGATCCGGGAGAAAATAGGGCAGGACTTTTGCTTCATCCGCATTGGCGGCGTCCGGGGCCTGTGGATTTCCGGAGGGTCCCCGCCGGATGGATTCAATGCCCAGCTTGTTCATCATCAGTTTGTGGTCTTCCTGGGTCAATTGGTTGATGCGTTCTCGGTCTTGCTGAGAGGCCTGAGCAAACAGGGGTGAGGTTGTTAAAAGACATAACGAGATCAAAACCGCCGGCTTGATGAATGTGTTCATTTTCATTGGCGCTCCGTATTTTGAAATTCTGTTACAGGTTCGGCTGCTTCCGTTATCGCAGCTATTCCTCACATTTCGTTTATAGCAGCCTAAACCAGTTTTAGTACCAAAGTAATTCTTGTCAAGGGATTTCCATAGTATAAATGAGTTTTCAACGACGATGGGGCAAGGGGATTATTACAAAAAAAGCCCCGTCGTGCGGGTGTGCCGGACGGGGCTTTGATTGACAGGGGACAGCGTTGGCCGGGGTTATTTTTTCCCGTAGGCCTGTTCGGGGTCATAGACTTTCTGGGCGATGGTTTCCATCGCGGTCAGGGAGCCTTTTTTGACGGCCCGGTAGAAGCAGGACTGGTAGCCGACATGGCACTGGCCTTCATCGACGAGGACTTTGAGAATCAGACAATCCTGGTCGCAATCTACCAGAACCTGCTGGACTTTCTGGACGTGGCCGCTCTGTTCGCCCTTGCGCCAGAGTTTCTGGCGGGACCGGCTGAAATAGACGGCGTTGCCGGTGCTGAGGGTCAGGTCGAGGGCTTCCTTGTTCATATAGGCCACCATGAGGACTTCGTTAGTCTTGGCGTCCTGGGCGATGGCGGTGATCAGGCCGTTGGCATCGAATTTGGGGGTAAAATCCAGACCTTCTTCAATCTGTTTATTGGCTGCCATGTTTATACTCCATGAAAATCAATCTTCTATTTCTGAAACCTTGGTTATCTTTTCGTGCATCCATTGACGATATACAAGGTAGTGTAATTTCCCGCTGGAAATTCTTGCAGGGGGACGTTGTACACGGTATGCTCGTGAAAAACAAGACTTTTTTGGGATAGCTTCGTGACGCAGGACGATAAAAACAAAAAAAACAGCCATATCAGTATTATTTTGCGGGGTGGGGTTGCCCTGATTGCCTGCTGTCTGATTGCTCTGAAGCTGGATTTCAAGGAGGTAGCAAAGGTCTTTTCCAACATTTCCGTGTGGGTTTTGGGGGTTGTTGTCGCAGCGTTTTTGGTCAGCCAGGTGATTCTTGCATTTCGGTGGTGGCTCTTTATGCGGAGCTCGAATATCCAAATTCCATTGTGGTCGGCCACAAAACTGACCTTTCTGGGTCTTTATTTCAATAATTTTTTACCCGGGTCCATCGGTGGCGACCTTGTTCGGGCGTGGTATGTGGCCAAGCATACCGACCGGCGAATGGCGGCGGTCATCAGCGTCTTTGTGGACCGATTGTTAGCTCTTTTAGGAACGATTTTGATGGCATTGACAGGGGTGATGCTTGCGGGGCAGGAGGGATTGTTTGTTGCCAGTGACAAAAAAAAAGACTATATGGGTCTGATATTAGAGCATAGGCATCTTATTTTGGCAGTCCTTGCGGTGGTGGTGATGCTGTCGGTGGGATTAGCGGCTGTTCCGGCTGTTCGAGTCCGTCTTAAAGCATTATATTTAAAGGCATTACAGCATGGCAAGAGTGCTTTTGTCCATTTGCTGGAAGCAGGGATACTGTTTGTGAAAAAGCCGCTTTTGGGGCCAGGGGCACTGATGCTGACGTTTCTGCTGCAGGGGATAGTGATATTGTCGATGTGGTTTTTGGGGATGGAAATGGGGATTCCGACTTCAATGGAGGGGTATTTTGTCTTTTTACCGGTGATGTGGGTGGTTGGGTCGGTGCCGATCAGTATTGCCGGGATTGGGATTATGGAGGGGGGATTGATTGTCTTGTTTACCCAGTTTGGCGGTGCGTCGCTGGAAGCGGCGACGGCTCTGGCTCTGAGCCAAAGGGCGGTATGGATCATAGCGTCCTTGCCGGGGCTGGGCGTTCATTTGTCTGGAAAACACCTGCCCAGCGAGATTAGGGGGCGATTTTCTATTGACGACAATCAGGAAATAAACTAAAGTGTATAGGGTATAAATACCCGTTTTTGATAAGACTTAGTGACAATTATATGGTCTTTTCTGTGGGCCCAAAGCAATTTGGAACATGCAGGATCGTTTGAAGCGTATTGCGATTTTTATAACCCTATTTTGAACGTGTCGTAAAGACCGCCAAATGCAAGCATTGAGATACTTCATGAGGCATCTGCCGGGGGGCAATCAGGCCAAATTGGCCGGCATTAGTCAGTCTGCTGAGTTGGCTGGACGGGTTGTTTTTTTTCAGCTTCAATACCCAACGCATTTCAATCTTAGCAGGATTGAACAGGATAAACGATATATGATAAGACCTGGAACGCCGGGATGACCGGGGCGTAACAGGGTTTTTTGTTTTTGTGCCGGTCTTGTCGAACCGCGGCAGGCTGGAGAACTTAGAATACCTGACGGAAGCAGTAGAGAAATGGAATGGTTTGAGTTCGAAGAACAAGGATGATGCCGCCTGAGAATGCGGGTAGAAATTCAGGATATATAACGTATGAATATAGTAGTGGTCGCAACCGGTAAACTCTTTTGATCAGGAGGTAGTTATGTTATTTACAATCAGCGGCAAACACATTGAAATAACGGAAGCAATTCGCGCCCACGCCAAAGAGAAAGTGGAAAAGCTGCCTCGATTTTTTAATCAGATATCCCATGTTGAGGTCCTGCTGGACGCCAGTCAGGGCAGTATGCCTGCGGTGGAAATCATTGCCCGGGCGGAGCATTTTGGCGATATAATAGCAAAAGATACCGGTCCGGATGCTTATACCTGCATTGATATGGCGGTGCATAAGCTGGAGCGGCAACTAAAAAAGATCAAAGAAAAACAGCGTGATAATAAATTTGTGCCTCAAGTAGAGTTGCCCAAAGCTGAGTAAGCGGGTATTGTGTGTAATGAACAACCACGATATGACTTGAGGCGGCACTTACTATTTGCAGTTGCAGGGAGATGGTTGATCCCTGAACTATGAGCTGGTCGTTTTGTTTGAGAGGATAATATGAAACTTTCGGATATTGTATGTTCAGATGCAATTGTGGCTCGTCTTAAAGCCAAGCAGCGCGATGAGGCGATTCGAGAACTGGTGGGTGTGCTTGGCAAGTCCGGCAAGATTCCGAAAGATTCCGTGGATGCGGTGAGCAAACTGGTAATCAAGCGAGAAAATGAGGCCAGTACGGGGATTGGCAAGGGTGTTGCGGTGCCTCACGTCAAGAGTGCGGATATCAGCGAGCCGGTTGCTGCGGTCGGGTGTTCGGCGGAGGGGATTGATTTTGCGTCGCTGGACAAGCAGCCGGTGTACAGTGTGATTCTGCTGGTGAGTCCGACGAACAATCCGGATCGTCATTTGCAGGCGATGGAGACGGTGTTTCGCAACCTGCAGAAGGATGATTTCCGGCGTTTTCTGCGTCAGGCGCAGACATCCAAAGAGATTGTTGAAATCATTGCGGATGCCGACGGCGACGGCATGGAGTAAATGATTAACCCGGGCCGGACACCGGCGTGTTCGGTCCCAGATAAAGGCATAATTGGCGGTGAGCGAAGCAGTCCATGAGATAGAGGTGGAAATCAGGAATGCCGAAGGTTTGCACATGCGGCCTGCGATGCAGTTTGTCGATCTGGCGGGCAGCTTCAAATCCGACATCTCGGTCAGCAATGAGGTGACGACCGCCGACGCCAAAAGCATCATGCAGATGACCATGCTGGCAGCCACCTGCGGATCGAAGCTGCGTGTTCGCGCCAAGGGGCGTGACGCCAGGGATGCACTGGCGGCCATCCGGGAACTGGTCGAAGAGCGATTGTTTGGAGAGCCTCCGGGCGAGAAAGCAGCCAGCGTACAAAAAGGGTAAACACAGGATATGGAAATCAGGAAGGGAATCGGCGTATCACCCGGCATCGCGATTGCGCGATGTATGGTCATCGACTCGAAAGACTACCGGATTCCCCGCCGCAGCATCCTGGATTCCCAGCGGGCCAAGGAGATTCTGCGGGTTCGTCGGGCATTTGCATTTGCCATCAAAGACCTGACCGAGTTGAGCGAGCGCAAGCATTTTGAAGAAGGCAAGATCAAAGACATTTTCGCCGTTCACATGCGGTTTTTACGGGACAAGACCTTTCGCAAGCGCATCACGGATTATATTGACAAGGAACGGGTGACCGCCGAATATGCGGTCTCGACGATTCTGCGTGAGATTGCATCGCATTTCGAGGGGATTGACGATCCTTATATCAGCGAGCGTGCGGCGGACATTTACGACATCGAGCGGCGTCTGCTGATACACCTGCTGGGCAAGGTCAAGGAGGAGGTGGAGCATCTGCGAGAAGAAGTGGTGATTGTGGCCCACGACCTGACACCGACGCAGACGGCCAGTTTCAACCGCACGTTTGTCAAGGGATTTGCCACGGAAGCGGGCGGTCGGACCAGTCATACGGCGATTATTTCCAAGACGATGGGGATTCCGGCGGTGGTGGCGCTGGGGGACATGACTTCGGGGATCCATTCGGAAAGCATTGTGATTATCGACGGCAACCGGGGTGTGGTGGTGGTTGACCCGGATGAAGAGACGCTCAAGCAATATCGCAATTATGCCCAGCAGGTCAGCCTGTTTGTGCATCAGCTTGACGAGCTGCGGGATAAGC
>CAZVYY010000056.1:0-7104 GCA_964630775.1 uncultured Pirellulales bacterium
CTAAGTACAGCAGCTTCAACCACTTGCTTCGTTTGCTCGCGGAATAATCATACCCATTGGGTATATTATGACGAGTGAATCAGCAAGATTCAACAACAAAAGGCCTGCCGGGGTCGCCGACAGGCCTTTTGTTATATGGAATAAGCAGCGGTGTCAGTGCTTATTTCTTTTTGCTTTTGCACTTGCCTTTGCAGCAGCCTTCGGCAATCACAGCCTGGGCGGCGGCAAGACGTGCAATCGGCACGCGGAACGGTGAGCAGGACACGTAGTTCATGCCGACTTTGTGGCAGAACTTCACGCTGGTTGCTTCACCGCCGTGTTCGCCGCAGATACCGACCTTGAGGTCGGGGCGGGTTGAACGGCCTTTTTCGATGGCCATCTTGACCAGCATACCGACGCCGCTCTGATCCAGACTCTGGAACGGATCGGCCTTGAAGATACCCTTGCCGCCGTCTTTTTCGCTGGCAACATAAACCGGCAGGAAGCGACCGGCGTCGTCGCGGGACAGGCCCAGGGTCATCTGAGTCAGGTCGTTGGTGCCGCAGGAGAAGAATTCGGCAACTTCGGCAATTTCGTTGGCCAGCAGGGCCGCACGCGGAATTTCAATCATCGTTCCGACCATGTATTTGACTTTCGATTTTGCTTCTTTAATCAGGCTGTCAGCCAGGGCTTTGGTCTGTGCAACCTGGATGGCCAGTTCTTTCTTGTCAATAGTCAGCGGGATCATGATTTCCGGCAGAACCTTGATGCCTTTCTTGGTGCAGTTGATCGCGGCCTTGATGATCGCGGTGACCTGCATATCCAGGATTTCCGGATAGGTGATGCACAGACGGCAGCCGCGGTGGCCGAGCATCGGGTTGGATTCATGAAGCTGTTCGCAGCGATGCTTGATTTTCTCGACGGAAATACCAGTCACATTGCTGAGCTTCCGGAAGCCTTCTTCATCCTTGGGGGTAAATTCGTGCAGCGGCGGATCAATCAGACGAATGGTCACGGGCTTGTTGTTCATCGCGGTGAAGATACCTTCGAAGTCGCCCTGCTGGAACGGCAGCAGTTTGGCCAGGGCAGCCTTGCGGGCTTCGACGGATTCGGCCACAATCATTTCCTGCATGGCAAGCCGGCGTTCTTCGGTTTCAAAGAACATGTGCTCGGTTCTGCAAAGACCGATGCCTTCGGCACCCATCTTGATGGCATTGGTGGCATCCGCCGGAGTGTCGGCATTGGTGCGAACCTTCAGGGTTCTGATTTCATCGGCATATTTCATGATGGTCTGATAGGCGGCGGGCTGCTCAGGCAACTGCAGCGGCAGCTTGCCCATATAGACATCGCCGGTGTTGCCGTCGATTGTGATGAAGTCGCCCTGCTTGATGACCTTGTCGCCGACCTTCATGGATTTGGTGGTATAATCGATATTCAGGGCTTCGCAGCCGACCACGCAGCACTTGCCCCAGCCGCGGGCAACCACTGCAGCATGGCTGGTCTTGCCGCCGGTGGCCGTCAAAATCCCAGCCGCGGCATGCATGCCGCCGACGTCTTCGGGACTGGTTTCTTTTCGGACCAGAATCAGCTTTTCACCCAGTTCGGCCATTTCTTCGGCTTCTGCGGCGGTGAAGACCACTTTACCGCAAGCAGCACCCGGAACGGCATTAATACCGGTTGCAATCTTGGTCGCAGTCTTGGCTGCCTTGGCATCGAGCTGCGGATAGAACAACCGTTCGATGTCTTCAGGGGTAATGCGTGCAACAGCTTCTTCCTTGGTCAGCAGTTTTTCTTTGACCATGTCGGCAGCAATCTTGAACACGGCAGCCGCGGTGCGTTTGCCGGTGCGGCACTGGAGCATGTAGAGCTTTTCTTCCTGAACGGTAAATTCCAGGTCCTGCATATCCTTGTAATGCTTTTCAAGCTGCAGGCGAACCTGGCAGAGCTGTTTGTAGGCCTTGGGCAGCAGTTTGCCAAGCTCGGCGAGCTTCAACGGGGTCCGGATGCCGGCCACCACGTCTTCACCCTGGGCATTAATCAGGCAATCGCCGTAGAATACGTTTTCACCGCTATTGGGGTCACGGGTAAAGCATACGCCGGTACCGCTGTGATCGCCCATATTGCCGAACACCATGGTCTGAACGTTGACCGCGGTGCCTTTGAGGTCGCTGATTTTTTCCACGCGGCGATAGGTTACGGCCTTGTCGGCTTCCCAGCTTCCGAACACGGCACCAATCGCACCCCAGAGCTGTTCATACGGATCCTGCGGGAATGCCTGGCCTTTCATGTTATCGGAATAGAATTTCTTGAATTCATCGCACAGTTCCTTGAGGGCTTCTGCACTTAATTCAGGGTCGGTCTTGACGCCGGCCTTCTGTTTGGCATGATGCAGCATTTCTTCCATCGGCTCTTTGGACAAGCCCATGGCTGTGGTGCTGTACATCTGGATGAATCGGCGATATGCATCGTATGCAAAACGGGGATTATTGGTCTTTTTGGCCAGACCTTCAACCGACTGGTCATTGAGACCGAGATTCAGAATGGTTTCCATCATACCCGGCATCGAACGGGCGGCGCCGGAACGAACCGAAACCAGCAGCGGATCATTGACATCGCCGAATTTCTTGCCCATAGCCTTTTCGACCTTGGCCATGTTTTCACGCACTTCAGCTTTCAATGCGTTGGAAATCTTTCTGCCAACTTTGTAGTACTCTTCGCAGTTGGGAATGGAAATGGTGAATCCGGGAGGAACCGGCAGTCCGGCGGCAGTCATATCTGCCAAACCAGCGCCCTTGCCGCCAAGAATCATTTTCCGTTCACTTTCCGTTTTGGCGACAGTCATCCCTTCGGCCTTGCCGTTGCCGAAGAAAAACACTGTCTTTTTGGCCTTGGCCGGGGAGGCTTTTTTGGCCGCAGCTTTAGCTTTCGCCTTTGCCATGTTCTGTTTCTCCTATATCTGAAATTTGTTAATTTTTATATGGCGTTCCTGGTATAGACCCCGACCGCCGGGGTGCAGAATATCTTCTAAATGCAATATAAAGATTGCAAAATATAGCCCACTCTCAGGGATGTGTCAACCCGTAAATACCCTGTAATGTCCGGAAAAACCGAATTTGTGCAAAAAAGAACAATACGCATTTTGGCATCTACTCCATAATTAACGATACCCTCTCCACTATTATTTGTATAAGAAAACAAATGCATCTGAATTGCATTCATAATGGATACAAATAATCCCGATAATATTTGTTTTCTTTTCAGAAATTTTCAATTTTGGGCCTAAAAAATAGACCAGAATTGAGTATATTAAGTAGTGTTCCATGTTGTTTATAAACCTTCAATGGGGTTGCACAGGACAAGATAAACAGAGCACAAAATGAGTCTGTGTTCATAAAAAATCAGCCGGAGGATTAATGAATAGAATTATAACTTGTTGCGGGATTTTGGCAGTCACTTTTGCTTCAATCGCACTTTGTGCACCGCATGGGGGAGAGCTATACGAGCTTGCTCAACCTGATGGAAGTACTGTTCAGGTAAGAGTTTACGGCGACGAATATTACCAATATGTCGAAACACTTGACGGCTACACCGTGATTCGAAATCCTCAGAGCGGCTGGATTGAGTATGCTCAAGCCAACGAGGATGACAGCGAATTTGTGGGAACAGGTGTGGTTTACGACGATAAAGTAAATACGGACCCATATCATCCCGTATTTGAAGCCTCCGCACGGAAGGCGGCGGAGGCCAAAGGAAAACAAGGCAAACTGGATAATAATAGGCCTTTTATTGAGAAAAAGAAGCGTCTTCGCAAAGAG
Source organism: uncultured Pirellulales bacterium (assembly GCA_964630775.1). Lineage (GTDB taxonomy): Bacteria > Planctomycetota > Phycisphaerae > Sedimentisphaerales > Anaerohalosphaeraceae > Anaeroglomus. The sequence goes on from CAZVYY010000056.1 coordinate 3,795, forward strand.
GCCGCCAGGCGAAAAGCCCTGGACAATATGAAGCTGATTGATCCGAGGAAATATGCCGCCCTGACGGGGGATACTTCAGTACAGGCTTCGCAGGATATCAGCCCTGCCGGGGATATTTCTGCGGCCCCAGTCACCGGAACGGTCATTGGATTGACCATTCTGATTGATTTTTCCGATCAGCCGGCGACCATCTCACAGGCTGAGATTGAAAAGTACTGCAATCAGCCCGGCTACACCGGGTTCAGCAATGCAGGCTCGGTCTATGATTATTTTTATGATGTATCCAACGGCAAGCTCCAATACACCAATTATGTCACTGCGTATTACAGGGCCAAAAATCCGAAATCCTATTACGAAGGGGATTGCAGCAGTTGGGGTAAATCCAGTGAACTCATCAATGAAGCAGTCCGAGACCTTGATGCCAAGGGTTTTGATTTCCGTATTCTAAGCCTGAATGGAAATCGCGTACGAGCATTAAATATTTTCTATGCCGGCAATCCTTCCTGCGGCTGGAGCAAAGGACTTTGGCCTCATAAAAGCTGGTGGTCGGGATACACCACGGATGAAGGGGTAACCTTTGGTGATTACCAGATGAGCAATATCGGCAGCAGCCCGTCCATTTATGTTTTCTGCCATGAGAACGGACACATGGTATGCGGGTATCCCGATTTATATGATTACGGCGGAGAATCAAGCGGGGTCGGCAATTTCTGTTTAATGTGCGGACGACCCAACGACAAGAAACCGGTTCCGCCGTGCGGTTATCTGCGTTCCACCACCGGTTGGGAAACCGTCATTGACATCACTAATGATCCGGCCGGCACACTGCGGCAGCATACGGCCAACACCAATGTCAGCTTGAAATACACCAATCCGAACAATTCCAAAGAATTCTTCATGATTGAAAGCCGGCTGAAAACCGGCCGAAGCGAAGTCCTTCCGGCCGAAGGGCTTCTGATCTGGCACGTGGATGAAGACGGCAGCAACAATAATCAGGAAATGACTCCGGCGTCACATTATAAAGTCTCTCTGGAACAGGCCGATGGCGCGTTTCATCTGGAAAAAAACAGCAATAGCGGCGACAGCGGCGACTCGTTTCGGGCCGGATATAAAGACCTGTTTGATGACTACACCTCCCCCAACAGTCGATGGTGGAGCGGCATTGCATCCGGATTAAGCCTGACGCAAATCAGTGCGGTATCCGGGCAAATGAGTTTTATCGTCGGCGCCAGCGCCCCGGCAGGTTACTGGAAATTCGACGGCAACGGCAATGACAGCAGTGGTGCCGGTAAGACACTGACCCTGTTCGGCAGCCCCGCGTGGTCTTCGGACACATGGAAAGACGGCCTGGTCAATCTGGATCGCTGCCTGACCTTTGACGGCATTGATGATTATGCCCAGGTCTCCAGTGTAGCCGATTCATCTACGTCAATCGGTGTGGCATTCTGGCTGCGGTGTGATACCCCGGGCGACATGGTGCTGCTGGATAAATTCCCCTCCGATTCGAGCGGAACCGGCTGGCGCATCTGGCTGGACAGTACGGGCCGGCTGCACTTTACCATCGGCTCTGTTGGAGCATCAACGGATTTAGCCGCCGGTCAGCCTGCGGCAGTCCAGAGCCTGTGGCGGCATATCGGCTGTACATTCACCGGCGGTAAAGCCATTATTTTCATTAACGGGCAGGCCGTCGCCGAAGCCACTGAAATACCCTACACGCCGGCCTCTTCCGGAGTTCTGACCATCGGCAAAAGCAATGCCGCCGCTTTCGGCCAGCCGTTCCAGGGCCGAATGGATGAACTGACCATTTATTCCACCAGCCTTAACGATCTGCGGATTCAATCGATGCCGGGCCTGACGTTTCAGGAACAATTCGGAACCATCGGATACTGGAAGCTCGACGATCTTGCGGGTACGATCGCATCCGACCACAGCGCCATGTCCAGCAGCGGCACATTAAACGGCGGAATGACATTTGAAAAAAATGCCGTCGCGGGAATTCGCGGCAAGGCGCTTTCGTTTGACGGGACCGATGATTATATTCAGATTACCAACGGCACTTCCACTCCCGGCACGGGCTTCAGTGTCAGCATGTGGGTGTATCCGACCGCGGTCAAGACCTGGGCACGCTTTATTGATTTCGGCAACGGCTCCGGATCGGACAATATCCTGCTGGCACGCAGTTCCAGCAGTAATGATCTGGTTTTCAAATGCTATAATGGAACGACAGACAGCGGAGGCATAACGGCAACCGGCGCCATTGAGCTGAATAAATGGCAGCATTTTGCCGCCACGCTCGATTCTGCCGGCAATGCCAAACTCTACAAGAATGGCACCCTGATTAAATCCGGCACAACGGGCGTATTCAAGAAAATCGCTCGCATTAATTCCTATATCGGAAAAAGCAACTGGAGCGCCGACCAGTTATATCAGGGAGTTATGGACGAAGTCCAGATTTTCAATTCCGCACTGACTCAACAGCAGATTCAAACGCTGATGAACGGCACCTGGGCCATGGCCCCATCTCCCAAAGACCAATCCCCCCTGGCTTCGACATATCCCCTGCTAAGCTGGCAGGGAACCACCTCGGCGGTGATGTATGGAATCTATCTTGGAACCGATGCTGCCGCCCTTGCCGCGGCAACACCGGCCAGTCCGGAATTCTGCGGTTATCGACAATCCAGCCAGTTCAATCCCGGAACACTGAATCCTCATACCGTTTATTACTGGCGGGTCGACTCCATTCTGGATAACGGCATTATAGTCCCCGGCCCCGTATGGAATTTCACAACCTCGGGTTCACTGACACGACAAGTCTATACCGATATCAGCGGTTCGAGTATCTCCAACCTGACCAGTGCATCCAAATATCCCAACAGCCCGGATATCTATGACACTGTAAACACCTTTGAATCTGCAACGAACTGGATGGACAATTACGGCATCCGCATGGAAGGGTATCTGACACCGCAAACCAGCGGCTCATACACCTTCTGGATTGCGGCTGATGATGCCTGTGAATTGTGGCTGAGCACCTCAGACAACCCGGCCAATAGTTCGCGGATTGCCTACTCCACCGCCTCCACCAGCTCACGTCAGTGGACCAAGTATTCCACGCAGAAATCCGCGGCCCGGAGCCTGACCGCCGGTCAGCGCTATTACATCCGTGCCCTGCAAAAAGAAGCGTCCGGCGAGGATCACCTGGCTGTAGCCTGGCAAGGACCGGATTGTCCGACCCGCGGCGTTATTCAGAGCCGTTTTCTGACGCCGTATGTGACCAAGGCGGCGCCGATGTTCAGCGGCGAGGTCATCA
>CAZVYY010000057.1:0-6621 GCA_964630775.1 uncultured Pirellulales bacterium
CGTCTTGCCTTGACTGCAAAAAAGAAATTTCAACGGAAATAGGGACAATATCAATGCTTCAGGCTCATCCGAAAGCATATTAACCTTAAGATAATTGGTGAACAAGGTATGCAACTTCGTAACCCTATCACGATACCATTTCTTTTTGGGGTATTTTTTATAAAATTCTAAATATTTGACTTGGGTAACACTTAACCATTTACATTTGTATTTGTAGTCCTTAATTGTAGCAACCTGATAAATTTCATTGCTGTATGCAATAACGTTTTCCTTTGTAAAATCAGATATAAGGTTTGGCTTTTTCCCTGTTTTGATGCGTATAATTTCAATAAATTCATTCAGCCAATCTTCTGCTTCTTCTTTGCTCTTTTCAGATGGAGGTTTTTTGACCCGATTATTATAGGCATTTAGAATATCCTCTAAGGTAATTGTTATATTATTCTTAAAAATACTTGGGTCGATTTCATCAAGTTTGGCAAATATTGGCATTTTAGCAATACTTGCTACTTTATATTTGTCCTTGTGTAATATCTCAAGAAAAAGGTTTATAACTGCTTCTATGGGTAATTTGAATTGTGTGTCGTGTTTACTCCCGATTTGATAATTCAGAAATATTGTATCGTGGGGATTTTTTTTAAATTTTTTATGTAACTCTTCACGTTCTTTGTCCGATATCTTTTCATAGATAAAATAACCATCCTCAAGCCGAATTTTCTCTCTAAAAACAACCTCGTTTGATTCCTCTTGTTTTATTTGTTCTAACGGGATAGATATCAAATTGTCTTTACCGACAATTTTCTCGAATTCTGCTGAGATGTCTGATAGTTTCTGCCTGCGTAGGATTGCTTTTTTATCCCTAAACAGGACATACCTGTTATTAGTCTTATCTTTCCCGATTCGTATGGTATGGTTGCCAACTTGGGCAACAAGGGTTCTTCCGTGTTCATCTTTGATTGGCTTAAAGTGTCTGCCTGACATAAGTAGCACCATTCAATATCTGAATAATGATTTATGGCGTTATTATGGGGGATATAAAGTGTATTCGTCAAGAGTAATATTACTCTTCATTTTACTCCTGACACAAAAAAAGCCTCATAAGTCGTTAACTTACAAGGCTTTACATTATCTCCCCGAGTAGGGCTCGAACCTACGACCTAGCGGTTAACAGCCGCTCGCTCTACCTATTGAGCTATCGGGGATTGTACGGGCCTGATACAGACCCATCTCCTATCCTTTGTCGGCACAAAGCCACACAGGAAAGATGATATTTTCCTTAAAAATGCTAATTTGTCAAGAGATTTGGACGAAAAATATTCGTAGAAATCAAAAAATAAATGCACACTGGACAAAACCGATAATATAAGGTACAGTAAGTGTTTAAGGATGGCTCGACAATGGATTATCGGGCCTGCGAAGGAGAACCCTGTACCTGGAGCAGATGAGACTATGGCTCAAACGCCAATTGACATAGATGGATTCAGCATTATCAAGCGCATCGGCACCGGCGCTCGCAGTGTCATTTACATGGCACAGGACGAAGAGACCCGGCAGACGGTTGCTCTTAAACGGGCCGTGTTCGAAAGCCCTGAGGACCAGCGTATATTTGAACAAATGGAGGTAGAATATCAGGTTGCAAACCAATTAGACCACCCTTACCTCCGCAAATGCTACAAGATGATCCGTAAGCGAAAATTCATGCGGACCCAGGAACTGGTCATGACGATGGAGCTGTTTGACGGCCAGTCACTGGAAGACCTTGGCCGGCTGAGCCTCGGTGATGTCCTGCTGGTTTTTCGGATGGTCGCTTCGGCGCTGAACGCCATGCATCAGAAAGGTTATGTCCACTGCGACATCAAGCCCAACAATATCCTGTTCAACAAGGCCGGGGCCATCAAGATTATTGACTTCGGACAGAGCTGCCGCATCGGCCATGTCAAAAAACGCATTCAGGGCACGCCGGAGTACATCGCCCCGGAACAGGTCCGCCGGGAACATCTGAGCCACCGCACCGATATTTTCAACTTGGGCGCCACACTATACTGGGCTTTGACCGGCCGGCACGTCCCGACCCTGATTCAGCGGACCAATGAATTCGGCCTGTCCGTCGCGGAGCCGCCGGAATTCAAGGCCCCGCACGAAATCTACAAAAAGATCCCCCTCGAGCTGTCGGAACTGGTCTCACACTGTGTCCAGGATAAACCCGCGGATCGGCCATCCAATATGTCGGAAATCATCGCACAACTGGATATGATGATTCGTGAAATATTCCAATCGAGGCTGACGACGAATGCACCAGCAGGTAATTCAACTCTTTAACGACGGGGCAAAACTCAACACGACCAGTTCGCTGCGCCGCGGCAATATCGTGTACCTGCCCGACCATGGGAAAGTTATCGTCACCGGCGACCTGCACGGCCACCGCCGGAATTTCGAACGCATCGTCCATTATGCCAATCTGGAAAGTAATCCCGAAACGCACGTTATTTTTCAGGAAATCATTCACGGCGGCCCGGAAGATGATTTCGGCGGCTGCCTGTCGTACCAGTTGCTCTTTGAGGTCATCAAATACAAAATTCGCTTCCCCGAACAGGTTCACATCATCCTGGGCAACCACGACACCGCCGCCGTCTGCAACACCAGCGTCCTGAAGGCCGGTAAGGAAATGAACCTGGCGATGAAAACCGCAATGCGGCGCCACTTTAAGGCCAAATTCGAGGACGTCGAAGCGGCCATGTCCGATTATATGATGAGCCAGCCGCTGGCCGTCAAATGTGCCAACCGCATCTGGTTATCGCATTCGCTGCCGGCTGACGGCTTTGAGGAGGATTTTGACACCGCCATTTTCAACCGCCCCTATACAATGGACGATATCCAGCGGCCCAAACCCGTGTATCTGCTGACCTGGGGTCGGCGTCACTCGCAAAAGGCACTGGACCATCTTGCCCGGAAATTCGACGTGGATTTATTTGTCCTGGGTCATCAGCCGCAGGAAATCGGCTGGGGCATCGCGGGCACCAACACCCTCATCATCGCCTCCGAACACAACTTCGGCTGCCTGCTGGTCTTCGACCTCGCTCAGCGATACACCCTCGAGCAGCTTTGTAACAGCCTGGTTCCCATGGCTTCCATTGGCTGATATAACCGATAAAAAACATAAAGCCCAGGAAGGCCTTGAAGATATATGCTTTCATCTTCAATCCTTCCCGAGCTTTATGAGGAAATAAAGATCAGTTTTTGAGAACTACGGAGGTTCTGCCTATACGCCTTTCATCCAGTGCCCTGCCAGAATTGCAAAGTCCGACAAATCGACCAAGCCATTGCGGTCGATATCGGCCTGACCGCAATTATCCGGACTGGTGCACTCCACAGCCAGCCAATATGGGCTGAACAGGATTAAATCTTCTAAGTTCACACTGCATGTGGTATTCAAATCGCCGGGCAGGAAATACTCGTAGGCCCCCATATCCACCACGGCATTCCCATCGCAATTGCCATCCACAATCCGCGGCGTCCCGGCTAAATCCCCCACAACTCCCGCAGGGATTGCCGCATTGCTGCCCTTATCAATACACGGCGAGCCTGCCTGCAGCCGCAAATCCCCATTGGCTGCATCCACAAACAGCGGATCGGCGCTGATATTTCCCATCCCAATTGCCACCTGGCCCTGAATATTACAATAATTGACCGACGTTAGCGTACCTAAAGTAATCTGCTTTGAATAAGGTGTGCCGGCGGTGTTGCCCCACACGATACAATGATTCAGCGTACATCCATCGTCGATAGATATCCCCCCACCAGTACTGCCGGATGAATTGCCATAGAAGGTAGAATTGGTGATTATGGAGTTCTCTGACATGGTAATAGCCAACCCTCCGCCGGAATAGGCGGCAGAATTTTCAGTAAAAATACAATTCGACATAGACAAGCTGGAAGATTTGTTATAGATTCCCCCCCCCTCACCCCCCTGACCTGAAGCGCTATTATGGTCAAAGACACAATTAGACATCGTCAGGCTCGTATAGTTCCCATTATGAATGCCGCCGCCGGAATAGTCGCTCAAATTACTGCTGAACGTACACCCGGTAATCACCATTTGAGTGTAATAGCCATTAAAGATACCGCCACCGACAGTCGCGATATTATCCTGAAAGGTACAATGGCTAATAACGGGCTTGCAGCCGGATAATGCCAAAGCATGGGGATTACATATCCCTCCACCCCAGACTGCCGTATTATGATCGAAGGCACAATCACTGATTGTCGGATTGGAACTGTATAGGTTGCATACCCCGCCTCCATACCAACCGTAGTTTTCAGTAAACACACAATAGCTAATCGCCGGAGAACTCGAATGATAATTCAGGATCGCACCGCCGCTCAAGGAGAAGCTGGAATCCGATACTACTGCAGCACTGTTGGCCCTGAAGGTACAATGGCTGATCGTCGGGCTGCTGGCGTCGTTAAACATGCCGCCGCCAAAGGCCTGGGTGTCTGTCCCATTGCCGCCGGTAATTACAAATCCATCTAGCACCGCCGAAGCCGTCAGATTTGTTCCGGCCAGGTGATTGAAGACATGATAGCAGTTATCCTGCCGCGTCGGCTCTGTCGGCAGTACTATATCATTGTCATCGCCGTTCAAATCACCAGACAAAATCGTCGGGTTTGCATCCCAGTTCCGCTGGGCCTTGTCGGTTTCGGTACCGCTGAATCCTCCGTAAACTCCAACGTCATTTTTCAATTGATACGCCTTGAATCGCTCCCCCGTGCCGCCCACCATCTTCGTCGGTTTATACGTCCCCGCCGCCACCCAGATTTCATCCCCGGCAATAGCCGCGTCCAATGCTGACTGTAAATCCGTAAATGCATCTGCCCAGCTTGCCCCGGTATTGGCCCCTGTCGCTGCGGCATTCACATAAATAATAAACGCCTGGGCATAGACAGCGGTCTTTGTACTGGGTGTCAGATTATCTTTCAAGACGATTGCCTTTAGCGTCGTGGCGGGAATTACCGCAACTGTTACCGTGCCGCCGTTTTCGATAACTATCCCGTTCTGGGCCGGATCGGTTCCGTCGGTCGTATAATAAATCACCGCTCCCGGTGTCGCACAGGTTATGGTCACCATCTGCTCGGTCTCATATCGACCGCCGTCCGGTGTAAAGACCGGCTCTGACACGATCATATTATAATTTTCGGACCGGATCACACTGGGAGTCAAAGCACCCTTCCATGCCCGGGCCTTCAGCGTCATACTGCGATCAATAGATAGACTGTCGCCCGAAGCAATTACCGGATCCGCTTGAGTCGGCTCAACACCATTGGTCGTATAATGAATCACCGCCTCCGGCGTCGCACAGGTAATCGTTACCGTCTGTTCGGTATTATACGTCCCGCCGGCAACAGAAAACTCCGGAGTCGCAGCGACCAGCTTATACGACAAGGTCAGCATCTGGCTGGGATTATATCCCTCTTTCCATCCCCTGGCCTTCAGTGTCAGGCTGCGATCCAGATCAATGCTTTCCCCCGAAACAATCGCCGGATCACTTTCGGTCGGATCCATCCCGTTGGTCGTATAATGAATCATTGCTCCCGGCGTCCAGCAGGTCAGTGTTACAGTTTGTTCGGTGTTATAGATCGGAACCGGCGACAGTGAAGGCGTGATATATGCAACATACAACGCATATTCCGAAGTTCTAACCTCACTGGGTTCCATCGGTTCTTTCCACGCCCTCGCCTTTAGCGTCGTACCGCAATCCAGGTAGAGACTGTCCCCCGAAGTAATCACTGGATCGCTTTCGGAGGGATCGTTTCCATCGGTGGTATAATGAATCACCGCCCCCGGTGTCGCACAACTGATTGTCACAACAATCTCATTGGGTTCTGTGAAATAAGTCCCCTCCTCCGGCTTGAATTTCGGTGTCGCCACGACCAGTCTGTAGTCAACCGTCAATCCCGGACTGGGTGCCATTCCCTCTTTGAGTCCCACGGCTTTGAGCGTCAGACTCCGGTCAATGATCAGCGCGTTGGGTTCATACACCAACCCATCGTTCGGATCCGTCCCATCGAGGGTGTAACGAATGATCGCCCCCGGCGTTGAACAGGCCAATGCCGGATTCTGCTCAACGTGATACGTCCCCCCGGGGACCGATACCTCCGGCATTGCCACCGGATCCAGTCCTATCGATGCCCCTGCAAATGTGGAAAATAAAAAGATGATTGCAACTGCATACGCCCCAAAACCCCACCCATGTCGTTCCATTGTAACCTCCCATTCTTCCTTAAATTCCTTCACGTCCCGATTTCTCATAACCACCCGCTTAGACCCGTATCAGGACACGCCAAGTCTCCATTTTAATGAAGCCCTAAAGAAACATACCCCCACAAACACACCGGTATTTTCTCCAAAGCCCTGCTGCTGCAAACTCGTTTGAACCCCGCCATCGTGCCGCCTTTTCCTATCCCTGTTCTTGTACCGAATCCTGAAATTACCCTCATTTTGCGGATGATCGGTCAATGGAATCAATGATAACAAACTGCATTCACGATAATAATTGCTGCACTTCTTATTATTTAATATGACAGCGCTAAATTTGCTCAAGAGATGTGAAGCTGTTTGCCGATGAA
>CAZVYY010000058.1:0-2571 GCA_964630775.1 uncultured Pirellulales bacterium
CTTCTTTTGCTCGCGGAATAATCATACCCGTTGGGTATATTCAGATAACCCGTGGGCTTTTTTAGTCTTTTTGTTTACTGCTCCGGCCTGTTTCCTTTGGCGGCAGGCCGGCAAGTTCGTCTTAGCCGAGCGTATGGTCCACAATCAGTTCGTGAATCATGGCATCCACGCCCGCCTGCGTCGGTTCAATGGATTTGCTTTCCTTGGCGGTCAGCACCACGCTTTGAATCCGATGCACCTTGGTCGGGGAACCGTCACGTCCACACCATTGCAGGTCGGCATTGAGCATATCCAGATCCCATTGTTCGATTAAGAGGCCTTTTTGCTTCAGCAGTTCGCCCTGCTGTTTGGCCATCGCCTTCACCTGCTCATCCGAGGCACCGGGGTTGGCGGCGCGAATCTGGGCCTCGACCTCCGAGCCGCAGGCCGCCGTCTTGCACTTCATCAGCCGCTTGGCACAGCAGACGCGAGGCTCATTGGCCGTATCCAGCACGGTCAGCAGCACGGGCAGCCTGCCCTTGACTTCCTGCCAGCCGTTGCCCAGATTGCGTTTGACCACTATCGTCTTGCCGTCCAGCTTAATCAGTTCCTCAACATAGGTAATCTGCGGAATGCCGAGTTTTTCAGCACACTGCGGACCAACCTGGGCGGTATCGCCATCAATCGCCTGCCGGCCGCACAGCACGATATCCGGATTGAGCTTCTTGACGCCGCAGGACAGAATATAGCTGGTAGCCAGCGTATCACTCGCTGCACAGCGACGGTCCGTAATCAGAATCGCCCTGTCGGCTCCGCGATACAGACCCTGCCGAAGCACTTCCGCCGCAGCCGGCAGCCCCATCGTCATCACCGTCACTGTGCCGCCAAATTGATCCTTGATGTTCAGTGCCAGTTCCAGCGCATTGAGGTCTTCCGGATTGAATATCGCCGGAAGCGCCGCGCGGTTAACCGTGCCGTCTTCGTTCATCGCCTGACCCGTAATCCGTTTGGTATCAGGCACCTGTTTGACCAGTACTACGCAATTATATGCCACGTACAGCCTCCATAGTTCCTATATTATAGTTCTTTCTTTCACAAAAATAAGACCGCATAGTTTATACCAATCATATAACTTGTCAACAAAAATCAGCCCACCCTAAATACTGGACAGTCCGTGTCGCTTTTTTGTCGCAGGGAAAATTAAGGGTATGATAACGCGGGAGAATAAGAATAAAATATTCAGGGGTTTGAGAGTACACATTGTATAAATATAATATATATCTCTTTTGTCCCATATTGATAGAGACAGAAAATCTTTCTTTGTTTATTTAGATAAAGCAAAATTCATCAATATTTAAATCCGGCGGAGCACTCAGTATCCAAACCAGAATTGCACCATCTCTAAAATCCAACCATAGGCATTCCCTTCCCAAAATCAGGCGTATCGCCTTCGATAATCTCGATAGGCCAATATACAATATCCGGCGAATGAAGGTGAAGACTTAGTTCTTTCCTCCCGATCTGGCTTTTGTCTATACATCCGCCATTGTCTGTAAAATCCTCGCCAACACTGTAGAGCTTGAAACCATCGTCTGTTAATTTATACATTAGGGAATTTCCACTATATGGATCCTTCGGAACAGAACGCAGATAGCCGGCAGCAACAAGGGAACTAAGTGAGTCCGGAAATTGTCCGGTATCATTCTTATACCGCAGCACCGCCAAAACCGTAATCAGTGCATCAGTTTGTGCTTTTCTCCTATAATATTGGCGATATATTTCAGATGAATCCAAACCCAAAATTGCAAACAAAATATGGCTGTTATTTATCCTTTTAATTTGTTCAAAATAATCAATGCTCTCCTGCTGGATTTGCCACGGCGTTCTGGTCATTGCCCGGTCTGTCAACGAAACAATTTCCTCAATTTTGGCTGCCATTTCATTTCGACTTGGACCAATCAGACAGGTGTAGAGCCGTTCCTTCACATTTTCATATTCAACCTGAAATGTGGATTTGTCTGTTAATAAGGGCGAGACCGGCCAGCCATTGCTCCATGCCAATCGTCCCGTTCCTTTACCATTATCAAGAAATGTCCGCTGAACAGCATCCAGAGTGATTAACTTTTCTCCCTGTAAACCCGGCACATACCTATCGTCTTTCGATAAAACATCCAAAGCATCTTGAAAATATTGTAAGACATTGCTTTCAATGGGGTATGTGTTTATCAGAATAAAGCCGTTTTCAATAGCCTTATTCCTGATATTCAATCCCAAATATTGATCAATCAAAAGCAGGTTGGCCCGGCATTGATGACCCGCAGAGCGATAACAAATAAGTATGTCGTCAAAGGCCCTTTGAACCTGATTTTCAGAGGCGTTCATTCCGGCTCTCCAAATCAGGGCGTCAACCAAGTTGCGATGTGTGGGTATTTCGGGATACAGAATGTCTCCCATTACGGGAGGGATATTGGATGAAATTCTTTCCAGCCAGCAATATGGTTTTGCGGCAGCCTGCCGGAAATATTCGAAGGCCTTTACTGTACTACTAAGCTTCTTTCTTGACAAGAGACTATGTTTTAGATAAAGCAGTGG
>CAZVYY010000059.1:0-2045 GCA_964630775.1 uncultured Pirellulales bacterium
ACGCGATTTCATCGATGACCTTGATAATCTTGGCGGTTTCATCGGAGGATTTCTGGATATCCTGGATCGCTTCATTCATCCGGCTCATGGCCTCTGAACCATGGTGGGCCGACTGACGTGCTTCAGATGCCAGTGTATTGGCCTGGACGGCGTTGTCGGCGTTCTGTTTGGTCATACTGGACATTTCTTCGAGACTGGCGGAGGTTTCTTCCAGACCCGCAGCCTGTTCAGTGGCACCCTGTGCCAGCGACTGTGAGGCCGCCGATATCTGGGTCGAAGCGGAGGCCACCTGCTCAGACCCGTGCAAAAGCTGCTGAATGATGTGGGTTAATTCACGAACCAATCGACCGGTCATGCTCAAACCGAGGCTGACTGCGGCAATGAACAGAACCACGGCCAATCCCAGGCTGATGGTGTTGGCACGTTTCATGCTGGTATTCAATGAAGTAACTTCTGTCTGGGCAACATCGGCTTTCTTATCCATCGTTTCCATCTGCTGGTTGATTTGTTCTTCCATGCGTTCGGTCATGGTATTGATGGTGTTGCGCATCGCGGAGAAAGCCTTCAAACTTTCAGCCGCGGTGTTCTGACGCGACTGGAATAGAGCCAGATTGGACCTGCTGATATCGGTGACCTGCAGACAGAGGTTGTCCCATTGCTTCAAAGAGGCGGTGAATTCCTGATAAGCCGCATTCATCGCTTCATTGAATGCGGCGGTTGCCTGCTGGGTGCGATCTACCGTCTGCTGGACATTGGTCTGATAATCCTTGACAAGAGCCTCGAATTGAGCCGAATCCGGCTCGTGGACGAATTTCAGCAGGGCCGCCAAGGCCTGGTAGGCATCCCGGTCGGCATTAAGCAGCAGTTCGATACTCGTATGCCATTTGGCGGCCTGGGCCGGATTTTGTGCTGTCTCTGACGCGGCGATTTCCTTTTCGATCAGTCCCACAATAGTGTCCAGTTGACTTCGCATGATATCGAACGCCTTGACGCTTTCGAGGTAAATGGACTGCCGACGGTTGGATTCACGGGCCATGGTATCCGAGACCTTTGTGACGGACTGGGTTGCCGTTTTCCAGGTCGTATAGTATTTTTCAAACTCATTATAAGCCTGTTTAAGCGACTCATCAAATACACCCGAAGCCAGTTTGAGCCGATCGGCGACCTGCTGAAGGTCTTCGGCATGACTGGCCGCCAGTTGAGCAATTTTGCTCTCATCCGGAGTTGACAGCATCTGCAGTTCGGCGGCATACGCCTGATAGGCATCCCGGTCGGCGTTGAGTATCCATCCAATACTGTCACTGAAATTATTCATCCGTGGAATGTCGTCGTTGACAATCGGCATCAGTGTTTCTGTGGTGGTGCTGTTGACGACATGGGATATATGACGCATCATATATCCATTGCCTCCGGCAATCAGGGCCAGACCCGCAAGGGGGATTGAGACCAGTGCAATAATTCGTCCTTTGATGGTCATTGTGTTTCTCCTGTAAAAAATTGGCAATAGTGCTTTTTTTGCATTTTTTACGGAATCTCGTTGCTTGGGGAAGGTGTTGCAGAGATGTAGTGTCGATGCCGAATATTCCGAAAAGACGCTGTTTCTGATATTGTCTTACGTATTTCTGTAGTTTGCTATTTCCGGTGCCAGTTTGAAGCCGGCATTGATCACGGAAGCAAAATCCTGACTATGGACATCATGAATTTGGTGGGTGTTGAGAAATTCACCCGCCAGTTCCGCCGCACTGTTGACCTGGCCATCGGCCATCCGCCGGCGCATCCATTGAATTACAGTATCTTCAGTTATCATAAATCATTCCTTTCCGACCCTTCGGTGTATCGTCCGTTGAGGGACACGACTTTTGTTGAATTTTGAGCGACGCAAACGGAGGAACGCCTGCGTCGCCCAAATATTCTGAAAAAGGGAGAGTATTATCCATTAAAGTCTTTGAATTCGTGATCGCTCAGCGGAAGCTGGGAGACAGCATGGACTTTGCTGCTCTTGAATCCGGGCTCTTTCTTTGACCCGGTCGAGGTTGCGATTTCAT